>NZ_JAARZJ010000020.1 GCF_014229245.1 Listeria farberi
CGTCGCCATCCACATATTTAACAGTAACAGGAGCGCCGTCAGCTTTTTCATAAACATAAGTGACGGTTTGGTTCGTACTCGTGAATACGCCTGAAGCATTGGCCGGAGTAGTTTTAACTGTCCAACCTGCGATGCTTTTAGCTGTAGACTGGTAAGGAGCATCGATTTTTCCGTTAAGTGTATCAGAAGTAGCTAATTCATTGCCGTCGCCGTCCACATATTTAACAGTAACAGGAGCGCCGTCAGCTTTTTCGTAAACATAAGTGACGGTTTGGTTCGTGCTCGTGAATACGCCTGAAGCATTGGCCGGAGTAGTTTTAACTGTCCAACCTGCGATGCTTTTAGCTGTAGACTGGTAAGGAGCATCGATTTTCCCGTTAAGTGTATCAGAAGTAGCTAATTCATTGCCGTCGCCGTCCACATATTTAACAGTAACAGGAGCGCCGTCAGCTTTTTCATAAACATAAGTGACGGTTGTATCGGTGTCGCCAAATTGTCCAGAAGCTTGGCCCACGATTTCTTTTAAAGTGTAGTTTGTAATTGTTTTTTCTGTTGTTTGGTAATCTTCGCCTGATTGACCTGAAATTGTTTCACTTGGCGCTAGTTCATTGCCACTTTCATCTTTGTAAAATACGCTTACAGTTGAATCGGATTGTGCAGATACATGAATTGGTTGTGATACTTTAATGGAATAGCTAAGTGGTACTCCTTTAGCAGAAGTTGCTGTGAATGTTGCTTTATAAGTGACAGTCTTATTTCCAACTGGTAAGTTAGAAAAAGAAACAGTCTTATTATCAGCGGATACTGTTCCATTATCAGAAATGCTAGAAACAGGCATTTTTTCGCCGTCAATATCCAAAGTAGGATTATTTGAAATAGCTGTTGCGCCTTCTTTGATATTGATAGTTGGGAGTGTGATAGTTTGATTGTTAACTTGTAAGCCTTTATAATCCCCAATGACATCCATGCCTTCAAAAAAGTCTTTTAAATTACTTAAGTCAGTAATGTTATTATTATCAGCGTAAGCAATAGTTAATCCTCTTAGTGTATTTAATGAGTCAATGGAAGTTAGGTTGTTATTGTTTAAATAAAGGACTTTAAGTTCTTTCATTGTAGCAATTGGAGCTACATTAGTGAACTTATTGTAACTTAGATTTAAGTTTGTAATATGATCATTTGCAGTTAATGCTGATAAATCGGTAATATTATTCCAAGTTACATCTAAGTTCTCGAGTGATTTAAGGTTTGCAAATTTTTTAAATTCTTCATTATCGATTTGGTGATATGCTGGATTTAGCCAAGCATATGAATTATAAGAAAATGATTTTAAATTGTCTTTTTCAAGTAATGGAGTGAAATCAGTAATATAATCTCCACCTAATTCTACTTCTTCTAGTGCTGGCATTTCGCCAAGAGCTTTAATGTCATTCAATCCAGTAGTAACACCAACGATTTTTTTCAGTTTAGGTAAATCTTTAATCTGATTTAAATTTGTAATTTGTGTTTGATTGGAAAGATATAATTTGGTCATATTGACCGCTTTTTCAAGGCCGGTTAAATCCCTAATTAAACCAGTTACAGCATACCCAGGTACTCCATTCATATAAGAGATATCAGCGACGCTAATGGTTTCAAGATTCGCTTCAGTCAATTCGGTTAAGAATGGATTTCCTACGATGCTTTTAAGACCTTCATTTAAATAAGGATCTGGTATGTTTACCACATCTGTTGAAGCTGCCCGTACATTACTAAATGGTAAAAATACGGTTGTCGTTAAAAATAAAACTAACATTATTTTAATTAATTTATGCATATATTTAATTTCCTCCTTATTTTTTGGACGTATCTATAATTAATTGTTCTTCAAAATTGACTAATTTAGTATAAAAATTGTCAAAAATGTTGTAGTTTCAATCGAATACGTCTCAAAGCAATGTTATTGTATCAGAGAAATTATTTAGATAAAATGGCTTTTGGATAGAATTTTCTTCAAGTATAATGGGATTCAAAAAATTGTCATATTTGTATTGAGGCGTGTTATAGGAAGAAAACATAGGCATATGTAGGTTTTTTCTTGTTATAGAGGGAAATGAAAAGGGTATTTGCAATATATATAATATATAAATGAGGAATGGTGTTTGTATTGTTCTGAAAATATTAAAAAATCGACTATTTTAGATGATGATTTTGTTTGTATGGCAGACACACGCTTTACGTAAATGTATATTTGGCCCATAACTTGCTTTGCTTCGAACGGGCCGAATGGGATGGAGAGTTTCAATTGGATGGTGGATGGGATTTTAATGGGAAGGAAATTTTTGAGTGGAGGGCGCACTTTACGGGAAGGATTACATGCTCGTTTCACTCGCATGTATATTTGGTCCGTAATTCGCTTTGCTCAAACGGGCCGAATGGGATAGAGGGTTTCAATTGGATGGTGGATGGATTTTAATTGGAAGGAAATTTTTGAGTGGAGGGCGCACTTTACGGGAAGGATTACATGCTCGTTTCACTCGCATGTATATTTGGTCCGTAATTCGCTTTGCTCAAACGGCCCAAACAAAAACACGTTCCTAAGGCTCAGAAAGGAACGTGCTCTTTCAACTGGTAAGGTTGAAAGACAATTGGGTTGCGCGCCCAATTGTTAAAGGGAGTGTTACTTATATGTTGACCGTGAAATCACGGGTACAACCTAGAGATAGTTTATCATATTAATACACTACTGCTTTAAAGATTAGCAATGTATTGGAAATATTATAATATATCTGTAAATTTGTGTCAATTCATATCTTTATAAAAATTCATAAAATTTAATAGTTATGCTTCGTGAAACAGCTTAGTCGCTTTTTTTGGTAGGTTTTTGTACAATAATAGTGAGGTGAAGCGTGATGGTAAATGAAGCAAAATTATATGTTTATGGTTCAACGACTATTTGTGCGAGTTGTGTCGGAGCGCCATCCTCGAAGGAAACAGAGGAATGGCTTCGAGCAGCTATTGGTCGGAAATTTTCTGGGCAGCCGTTTGTGGTAGAGTATGTGGATATTTTTAATCCGCCAAATGAAACTGGTTTAGCGGATATGGCGAATAAAATTGTCGAGGAAGATTATATGTACCCTGTCATTGTGGTTGATGGTGAAATTATTGCGGAAGGCAATCCTCGGTTGAAAGATATTTATCAAGTGATGACTGACCGTGGATACTTAGCAACAATGTAATAGGCTAGGAGGCAAGTGGAAATGAATCCGATTGTGGAATTTTGCGTCAATAATTTGGCGAGCGGGGCAGATGCGGCGTTTGCAAAATTAGATGCGGATGATAGTTTAGACGTGATTGAATATGATTGTCTGACATATTGTGATTTATGCGCGACAAGTTTGTTTGCTTTAGTGGACGGGGAAGTGGTTCGCGGAGAAACAGCAGAGGAATTAGTTGCGAATATATATACATTTTTGGAAGAGAATCCGTTTTAATATAGAAGAAAGCGATGAGCTCATAATCGGACTCATCGCTTTTTATTAGTTAAAAAAATGCTTAATTGGGGTGTCGCCGCTTTCGATAGTATAGGTTTTATAGAAACTAGATTTCTCGGATAAAGCTTCACTAATAAAATCTGCAACATCAGCTCGTGGAATATTTGTTTTAGGTTTTTCGGAAACTTCAGCGATTTTGCCAATGGCAGGATCATCAGAGAGGCCTACAGGGCGGACAATTGTGTAATCAAGCCCACTTCTTTTTAGCGCTTCATCAGCTGCTTGTTTGGCTTTTAAATAATGAACGAGGGATTCAGGACCGTTTTCCGGGTTGTCGGCGCCATAAGAGCTAACAATGATAAAACGTCGTACACCTTTTTCTTTGGCGGTCTCGATTGCCTTAATCGCTCCGTTTTGATCAATGTTAATCGTTTCGGAAGCAGGCGTATGACCCCCGGAGCCAGCTGTGAAAATAACCGCTTCAATCTCATCATAGGCATAGTGAAAATCTTTTTTTAAATCGGCGATAATTGGCTTTGCACCAAGTTTTTCAAGTGCGCTTACTTGTTCGGCTTTTCTAACCATTGCTCGGACAAAAAAGCCTTTTTCCATGGCAAGCTTTTCTACTAAAAGACGACCAATTTTACCATTTGCGCCAATTACGAGTACATTCATTGCTAATCTCCTCCTAAAAAATATCTACAAAGAACTTTTCCCGGTGAGTAAAAAATAAAACCACAAGTTACCTCGTGGTTTCTGTTATTATTCGAATAAAGATGTGGAGTGCATTGGTTGTACGCGTGTTTTTGGATCAATAAAATTCATCGCGTTATTTACAGCAGTTGGAGCTTCTCCAAATCCGGTCGCAATTAGTTTTACTTTGCCGTCGTAAGTGCAAATATCACCTGCGCAGTAAATACCTGGTATGCTTGTTTCCATTTTGGAATTAACGATAATCGAATTGCGTTCTAGTTCTAGCCCCCAATTTTTAATCGGACCAAGCGAAGAAACAAAACCGTAGTTAATGATGAAATCGTCAATTTCAAGTGTTTCCGTAGTGTCACCTTTGACTTCTTGCAAAGTAATATGCGTTAATTTATCTCCGTTACCGAGTACTTCGGTTGGGATAAATGGTGTTTTGATGGCAATAGAAGATTTTTCTAAATTATTCACGCTATGTTCGTGTGCACGGAACGCATTACGGCGATGAACAATTGCGACTGAACTTGCGACTTTTTCAAGCATGAGTGCCCAATCAACCGCAGAATCCCCGCCACCGCAAACAGCAACTCGGCGACCGGAAAAACGACTAAGATCATTAATGAAATAATGAATATTTGTTCCTTCATATTGTTCTACTTCTGGGATGTCTAAGCGTCTTGGCTCAAACGCGCCGTTTCCAGCAGTAATAATGACCGCTTTACTATAATGTGTATCTTTCTTCGTGATGATTTCAAATGTACCGTCAACTTGCTTGTCAACACTTTGTACTGCTTCTTCTAGCGCAATTGTCGGATTAAATGGTTTCATTTGCTGAATCAAATTGTTAACAAGTTCCTGTGCGCGTACAGCAGGGTAGCCCGGAATATCATAAATATACTTCTCAGGATAAAGCGTTGAAAGCTGTCCACCTAATTGTGGTAAACTTTCTATTATTTTCACACTCGCACTGCGCATTCCGGCATAAAAAGCAGCAAATAGCCCAACCGGTCCGCCACCAATGATCGTGATATCATAAATTTTTGTTTTTTCATCCAAAATACATCACCCCCTAGTTACTAATCTCCTTGTGAAATCGCTAAAGTTGCAATAAGCATATTTTAGCATATATTTTTGAAAAAGAATGTTTACGGGATTATCTTCATTATAATATGAAAAAAATGAACTAGACCAATTGCGAATCAAATAAAAGATTTTTAAGAAAACCAAGTCGTCTCAAAGCTTTATTGTGAAAAAAATCGTATACCACTCTAACCATGCTCCAAAGAAGCTTAAACCCTTGAGTTCGCTTTCTTGAAAATGAAAGTTAAAAAGTCTATGATATAGTTTGTAAGCTATGAAAGAGGGAATATATTGGTACTTACCATTTTCACTTTTTTCATTGTTTACAGTAGATTTTTAGCGCAATCTACATAGGTGCAGTAAGAATTTCTTAATGCAATTTTTTTTGTGAAGAAAAATATAAGGGAAAGTAGATGTGATAACAAATGAGTAAACCAAAAATTGTCATTCTCGGAGCAGGATACGGGGGACTAAAAACTTTACGCAAGTTACAACAAAGAAACTTGGAAGCCGACATCGTTCTAGTGAATAAGAATGACTATCACCATGAAACGACTTGGTTACACGAGGCAGCAGCTGGAACAATTGAACCAGAAAAACTAATGTATCCACTTGATAAAGTTGTAAACAATACGAAAACGACATTTATTCAAGATACTGTAGTAAAAATTAATAAAGACGAAAAAACTGTCGCATTAGATGCAAATGGCAATATCAGCTATGACTATTTATTAATTGCTCTTGGGTCAGAAGCAGAAACATTTGGCATCAGTGGTTTGAAAGAATATGCATTCACTATTACAAGTGTAGAATCCGTTAAAAAAATTCGTGCGCATATTGAAGCGCAATTTGCTAAATGGAAAACAGATCCACGCGATGAATTATTAACAATTATCGTTGGTGGCGCTGGCTTTACTGGAATTGAGTTTCTTGGGGAATTAACTAATCGTATTCCAGAACTAGTAAAAGAGTACGATGTGCCACGCGAAAAAGTGCGCATTTATTGCATGGAAGCAGCTCCAAAAGTATTACCACAATTTGATGCGAAACTCGTTGATTATGGTGTTGGTGTACTTGAAGATCGCGGCGTAGAATTCCATGTTGGTAAACCAGTCAAAGAAGCTACAGCTGATGGCGTTAAATATGCAGAAAGTGAAACAGAAGTGCGTGAAATTAAAGCAGCGACAATTATTTGGGCTGCCGGAGTTCGTGGTAATAGTGTTATTGAAGCGTCTGGTTTTGAAGCTGGCCGTGGTCGTGTGAAAGTAAACAACAATTTAACCGTTCCTGGTAACGAAGAAATTTTAATTGTTGGTGACTGCTCACTAATCATCAACCCTGCAAACGACCGTCCATTCCCGCCAACTGCTCAAATTGCAATGCAACAAGCAGATGTGGCTGCAGTGAACTTAGCTAAATTAGTTAAAGGCGAAACAGATCTACAAGACTTTGTTTATCATGAAAAAGGAACAGTTTGCTCACTAGGTGATAACGACGCGATCGGTGTTGTTTTCGGCAAAAACCTAAAAGGCTACCCAGCTTCCGTTATGAAAAAAGTTATTGATGACCGTGCGCTATTACTAATTGGTGGTTCAGGCGTCCTTGCTAGTAAAGGTAAGTTTAAATTCTATAAATAAAACCTCTAAAAGCAATATCTGCACTAACAGATATTGCTTTTTTGTTATGTTATAATGAAGGAAAAATGAAAGAAGGTAAGTTCATGAAACAACTTTTTGAGATACTTCCAAGTAAATGGGCAGAAAAATTTTCAAAAACAATGAAAGAACGTATTGAGTTAAGCTTTAAAAATGAAGACGTGATTTCTTTAGTAGAAAGCAAGGTTGGTGGACGAGGATATTTACCGAAAGAACAAGACTATCCAGTGAATGAAGAAGGAGAACCGCTTTTCTTTTTAGCGCAAATAAATTTTGCGGAAATGCCGCAAATAGAGAATTACCCAAAATCAGGAATACTTGCTTTTTATGTTGATTACCATGATGATTTATACGGTCTTAATTTTGATGATCAGACAGAACAACATGGTTTTCGTGTGTTTTTCTTTGAGAATTTAGATAGAGAGAGCATGACTGCAGAAGAACAAGCTGTTTATTTTGAAGGTGTTGATAAATCAGACCTTTATACTGTTGTCGAAGGGGAGTATAAACTAACTGGTCGAGTAACGAAAGAACTTTTGATGAATGATAGTCTAGAGTTTGAAAAGGAATTTGGTAGTAATTTTTATGACATCATAGGGCAAATTTTTGGTGATGATGAAGATAAAGCAAAAGAGCTATTTAACCTTGCAACACATAGTAGTCAAATTGGTGGTTTTCCGTTCTTCACCCAAGAAGATCCGCGAATACGTACGGAAAATTCGTATCACGACACATTGCTGTTTCAATTAGATAGCGAGTATAGTGAAGAGCCAGGTTGTGAAATAGATATAATGTGGGGTATGAGTGGCGTCGGAAACTTCTTTATTAATAAACAGGATTTAATTAATCGGGATTTTTCCAATGTTATTTTTAACTGGGATTGTTAAAGAATCGTGCTAGATTATAAAAAAAGAAAGAAGGTACGTCATGGAAGAACTTTTTGATATACTCCCAAGTGAATGGGCCGAACGCTTTTTGGAAACAGAAAAAGAGCGCATGGAAATACATTTTAAAGAAGCTGGTACACTATCATTACTTCAAAGCAAGGCTGGTGGCCGCGGATACTTGCCGAAAGAACAAGGTTATCCTGTAACAGAAGAAGGAAAGCCGCTTTCTCTTTTGGCACAAATCAATTTTTCAGAAATGCCACAAATGGAAAATTATCCAGAATTTGGATTGCTCGCTTTTTATGTAGATTATCAAGATGATTTTTATGGACTTAATTTTGAAAATCCGACGAGCCAGGAAGGTTTTCGGGTGTTTTTCTTTGATGACTTAGGAAGTGAGAGCCTAACAGCCGAAGAGCAAGATGCGTTTTTTGAACATGTAGCGAAAACAGATTTTTATCCGGTTGTAAATGGAGAATTTAAAATAACTGGTCAAGTATCGGATCAAATTTTGCTACAAGATAGCTTTGATTTTGAAAATGAGTTTGGTAATAATTTTTATGAGTTAGCTGATCAGATTTTTGCTGATGAGGAAGATAAAGCTGATGAGTTATACAACCTAGCAAATGAGGGCAGTCAGCTCGGCGGGTATCCATTCTTCACGCAAGAAGATCCGCGTATGTATGCAGAAAATCCCCATCACGACACACTTTTGTTCCAATTAGCATCCGAAGATTTTGATGAAAATAGAATGGCGATTATGTGGGGCGACTGCGGTGTTGCGAATTTCTTTATTAATAAACAAGATTTAATCAATCGGGACTTTTCTAATATTATGTATAACTGGGATTGCTCCTAAATAAGTACCATTCTTTGAATATAGATATTTTCACTGTAATAAAATCTATATAAAGATATTGAAATAGTGTGTAATTTCCACATAGGTCTTATCTCTAATCCTGCTAAACTAAGTAAAACTAGTAGGAGGAGATACATTTGTTTAATGAAAAAGTAAAAGAAATGATCCGAGAATTAGATAAATATAAATTACAAGATAAATGGGTTCGCTTTGAAAAACTTTCTAAAAACAAGAAAATTGATAGTGAAACTTTTCAAGATGAATTTATTATTATCACAAATGGAATTCTTCATGTAGAAAATAAAAAATTCCAGATACTTCATTTTTTTTCTAATGGGGATATAATTAACCAACAAGTTGCCAAAATTAGCGGAGAAAATGAATTAAGATTAGTTTGTGATACAGATGTCTCCTTAATTTTTATTGATAGGGAATATTTCTTAAACTATGCTACCAATAAGCCTTCTTATATGGAATGGCTTTTAGAAGAAACGTTAATAAATAATAAGAACCTTTATAATGAATTAATTAAGTATGATTTGTCCGCAGAAGAAAGAATAGTCTATGCCCTCCAGTACCTATGCGACAAATTGGAAATTGAAAGTGAGAATGGCTACCAACAAATACCTAGATACATTAATAAAATAAAAATGGCGAAATATGGCAAAATTTCTCGCAAACAATTAAACGAAAAGATAATACTTCTCCTGAATAAGAAAGTATTAAAAGAGATAAAAGGAAGATTCTATATAAAAAAAGCAGCATAAAAAACTAAGGAGAAATCTTTAGTTTTTTATGCTTTTTTAAAGTTAACTAACCAATTTTTATTCACTATAAATGCAGTTAATAAAATAAATGGAAAGAATTGAAGTGGGAATATAAATAATAAAATAGATGCAGTTAGAACCGGTTTTCCAATGATTTTTGTACAACTTGCAGTAACAAAAATAGTGATTAAGAAACCAGTCGATCCATCCATCCAAAATGTTGCTATGTACCCCATAATCGTACTAGTGAAAATCGCCGGGAAAATAGCCCCGCCATTCCAACCAGTAGCTAAACAAATCGCGACCAAAACAGGCTTTAACAAGGCGATAATAAGTAAAAAGGGAATCGAATAATTTTGAACAGTTGTAGTCAATTCAATCAGCTGATGTTCGCCGGAAAATAACATAAACGAGGAAATAATCCCAAATAAACCAATGCTCAATCCACCGATAATCGCTCTAATCATTCTGTTTTTTATAAAAGAAGCAGCTTGCGCGATATAGACTTGCAATTGCTGAAAATAAATACTAAAGAGCCATCCGAGAATAATTGTAGGAATAAAAAGTAAAATAAACCACCAAGACCAACCCATATCAGGCAAACGAATCGCAAAAATACTCGCTGGCATTTGTAAAAACGACTTGAGCCAGAGAAAGGACCCGAGTGCGCTAAAAGAAATAAGAAGCGATAAAACTAATTTAGAGTTTTTAGGAATTTTCTTCGCTTGACTACTGTCATCAATTTCCTCAGCAAGCCCACTAAATGGCGCATGGAAAATACTGGAAATAATCGCGCCAACACTCAAACTAACAAGTTCTTCTTTATGCGCCATAGATAATTTTAAATGGTCAATAATCCAAGTTGTGGCACCACCTACAATACCAATTAAAGCGGCTTCCGGACCAACACTCGCCCCAAATGTTAAAATAATCCAAGCGCTAAGTATCGTAGGAAGCAGAACTTTGCGATACTCCATCCGACCAGTTTTCTTCGCCTCAGCAACATTGTCATGCATCGACCGCGGATAGTCACCAAATTTCAGCTGAACCATTCCTACAAAAAAACTACCGATCAAGCCAATTAGTAGAGGATAGTACCATGAAAAATCAAATTGATTGGGAAGATAATCCCATAAAAAAGTCGTTGCAAAATGAACCATTGCTAAAAATAAAGCGGCAATAATCCCCACTATGATTCCGAGAATAAAAGTATAAATGCCGAAAATGAGTGTTACCTTTTTCACCGAAGTCAGCCCCTTTTGTAAAAATCCATTAATATCATAATTTTCCCTTTAACATAAAGCTATAAACAAACAACTAACAAAAAAAGCTGACTACAATAAGTCAGCTTTTTATTTACATAAATATTTCTAAAATAAATCCAATCGCAATCCCGGTCAAAGCCCCAAAGAAAACTTCCATTGGTTTATGACCAAGTAATTCTTTTAAGTGCTTCGTTTTTTCTTCTTGTTCAGGTGCCGCGAGCCCTTTTGCATGCTCCACGAAGTCTTGGAAATCAGTCACTAATTTGTTTAAAACAACTGCTTGTTCACCAGCTTGTCTTCTAACGCCAGTCGCATCGAACATTACGATAATGCCAAATACAACAGCAATCGCGAAATAAGGTGAATCTAGCCCGTATTCAATTGCGAGTGTTGTCATAAGTGCAGTAACCGCAGCCGAGTGAGAGCTAGGCATACCACCAGTGGAAAACATGAGCCCGAGATTAAATTTCCGGTAAACTAAAATATGAATCGGCACTTTGACCACTTGGGCAAACACTATCGCAATAATAGATGCAATTAATGGTGTATTCGTAAATATCGACATCAAATCTCTCCTGTCAAAAAGTCTATTTTTATTTTACCACAATGAGCTTATTAAAAACCTATTCTAGAATTTTTCTTCTAACTCTTATATAATAAAGTATAAATCAAATTCGGAGAGAAGGGAACATATGGGACTTCAAGAAACTATAGGTATTGAAATTGTTTCAGTAGAAAAAGGAAAAGCCGTTGTTCAATTAGAAGTAACAGAAAAAGTCCATCAACCATTTGGCTATTTGCATGGCGGGGTTTCTGTTGTTTTGGCGGAACATGCAGCTAGTATTGGTGCTGCTAGATCAATAGAACCAGATGAAATTGTATTTGGTTTAGAAATTAATGCTAACCATCTAGCATCAAAGCAAGAAGGCATAGTAACCGCTACCGCAAAAGCAGTCCATCTCGGCAAAAGTACTCAAGTCTGGGAAATTAAAATTATTGATGAGACCGATAAATTAATATGTATAAGCAGATGTACAATTGCTGTTAAAAAGAAACGAAAATAAAAAGCATGGCAGAGATCAACTAATGAACTCTTGCCATGCTTGTTTTATTTATCAGTCTTATCTTCGTCTGAGTCAGTTTCACTTTCATCTTGTTCAATGATTTCATGCTCAGAATCGTCGGACTGCTCTTCAATCGTTTGTTCCTCGCGTTCGCGTTCTTGTTCTTCTTGATCTTCACGCTCATCGATTTTTTCTTCGCGTCGTTCCCATTCCATTCGTTCTTCCAATTCTTCCCGTTCTTGTCGCGCTTTTTCAATTTGTTCTTGGCGAATAATAAGGCTTTTCTTTTTCTTGATGTCGTCTTTTTTCACCGAACGTAATTGGTCACGAATTCGAATAGCTAGCGGAACCCCGGTATCATAGGCAGCCCGGTTAATAAGATGAGAAGCTACTGGCGTTGTTAAGAAAATAAACAGTACTGCCAGAAGTACTCGCGCATTAAAACCTTCACCTGAGTGGAAAAAATAACCAACCGTAGCAAAAAGAAGCAAACTAACTCCAAAAGTATTACTAATTCCAGCGGCATGTGTTCTTGTATAGACATCCGGTAGTCTGATAACGCCAATTGCCGCCAAAATACTAAGCAGGCCACCGATTAAAATCATAATAGAAATAATAATCTCAATTATCACGTTCACGGTCAATCACCTTCCCTTTCTCAATAAATTTGGCAAAAGAGACTGTTCCGATAAATGCAAGAAGCGCAATAAGTAAAATAACATCCAAAAAGGCATGTGTATCATAAAACATTGAAAGTAGGGCCACGATGGCAACTAAGTTCATTCCAATAGAATCCAGCGCCACTACTTTGTCAGAAGTGGTTGGTCCTTTTAAAATACGATAAAGATACAAGAAAGTTGAAATTGAATAGAGTAGTAAACCAATGGATAAAGCGATTTGAATAATCATCCGTGGAACACCTCCATAATCGCACCTTCATAAGACTTACGAATCGTCGCAATTTCCTCTTCAATATTAGGTACATGAAGAGAATGAACATAGATTGCTTTATAATCATCCGAAATATCAATCGAAAGTGTACCAGGGGTTAAAGTAATTAGTAACGCAAGCATAGTTACTTCCCAGTCTGTTTCAAGCGTTGTATCGTATCTGAAAATCCCTGGTCGAATATTCATATCTTTTTTCAAAACAATTCGACTTACATGAACTGTGGAGACAATTAAATCATGTAAGAATCGGAAAACTAATTTGACAAGAGCGAACAACCTAAAAATGTAAAATCTTGATCCGAGAAAGCGTCGCATAAATAAGAGCAAAAATATCCCAATAATAAAACCGATGATAAATGTCGCAAAACTAAACGATGACTCAAGAAACATCCATAAACAAGCAAGTATTATATTAAGAATAAGTTGAAAAGCCATCTTTTATCACTCCTTTATCACCGCTTGTATATAAACAGAAGGGTCAACAAGAGGGTCAACCGCCTGTTCAATAAACGGATAAATTGCGTTACTAAACACACCATAACCAATTGAAATCGTAAGAAGAATAACTACTGGTACGAGCATTTTTTTATAGGGGATTTGTAAATTAAACACGCCTTTTTTCTCGCCCCAAAAGCCTCTCGTAAAGACTTTGATTAAAGACATGAGGACGAATAAACTGGATAATAAAATGATGATACCTCCAACTATTTGACCAGCAGAGAAAGCACCTTCGACTATCAAAAGTTTTCCTATAAATCCGCTAAGAGGTGGAATTCCTGAAAGACCTAATGTAGCAATAAAGAAAATCCAACCAAGCGAAGGCTTCACGCTCATTAATCCGCTGAATTTTTTTACACTAGAGTATCCTGTAATTGCCATTACAATTCCAACAATGAGGAAGAGGGCGGCTTTGATAATCATATCGTGAATCAAGTAAAACACTGCCCCAGTCATCGATTCGCGTGTCATAATCGAAACACTAAATAGTATGACACCAATCGCAATCATAATGTTGTAAATCACAATCGTTTTCATATCATAGTAACTAATGGCCCCAATAACACCAAGAATAATTGTCACAATCGCGAGTATTCCAAGTAGCGGAACCACAAAATCTGTTAACGAACTGAAAAATAGTGTGTACGTCCGAATAATCGCATAAACTCCAACCTTTGTAAGAAGTCCCCCGAACAAAGCAAGTACCGGAATAGGTGGAGCAAAATATGAACCCGGAAGCCAAAAGTAAAGCGGGAATAGACCTGCTTTCAGTCCAAATACAAATAAGAACAGAACAGCGACAACGCTAATCATTCCAGTATTCGCACCATTTAAGTCCGTAATTTTTTGCGAAATATCCGCCATGTTAAGCGTTCCAATCATCGAATAAAGTAGCGCAATTGCCACAACGAAAAATCCAGAACCGACCACATTAATCAGTAAGTATTTTATCGTTGCTTTTAATTGAACTTGTGTCCCACCAATAACCAGTAGCACATAAGACGCCATCAACATAACTTCGAAAAACACAAACATATTAAAAATATCACCAGTTAAAAATGAACCATTAACCCCAACAATCATAAAAAGAATCGCTGGATAATAAAGAAATTTCTCACGTGGTTTTCCTATCGTATAAAAAGAATAAAGAATCACGCAGAATAACACTATACTCGTTGTTGCCGTAAGCAAGACAGCAAGCATATCGCCAACCATCGTAATCCCAAATGGTGCAGCCCAGTTACCAATGTTCACAGTTGTAATACCATTTTCATGAATATAAAATACAAGTCCAAGTGTTGCCACAACTAAGATGCCACTAAAAATAAGGGCAAATATCCGTTGGACGACGACTCGTTTTGGAAGTAGCATTAGCGTAATTGCGCCAAGGAATGGAATCAATATCGGCATTAAAATTAAATTATTCATCATCGGCTTCATGTCCTCTCGTCTTGGATACACTCTCGCTATCAAGCTCCTGATACGCTCTATAAGCAAGAACAAGGAAAAAGGCAGTTACACCAAAGCTTATAACAATCGCAGTCAAAATAAGTGCTTGTGGAAGCGGATCATTGTATGTTCCAGCTCCCGGTGTACCAAGAATTGGCACACGGCCTTTTTTAAGGCCTCCCATCGTAAGTACAAGCAAGTTGACGCCGTGACTTAGGACGGCTGTTCCAATGATAATCCGTAGCAAACTTTTAGAGAGAATTAAGTAGACCGCAGCTGCAAAAATCAAGCCAATTAATATAGACATTAATAGTTCCATCAGTCACTCTCCCCAATCGTTTGAATTATCGTAAGTGTTACACCGACAACAACTAAGTAAACACCAAGGTCAAACAAAGTCGCCGTGTGTAATGCAGTATCTCCTAAAATGGGCAAATCAACATGACCAAATTTATGTGTTAAGAAAGGATCGCCCGTGAAAATCCCAATCATTCCTGTACCTAAAGCAAAAACAAGACCAATCCCAGTAAGCATAATCGTATTGATATTAAGCATACTAGCCACGGTTTTTGTATCATAAGCAAGTAGTGTTAATGTAATTGCACCAGCCGTTGTAAGCCCGGCTACAAACCCGCCACCAGGATTATAATGTCCTGCAAAGAATAAATGGAGTGAGAATAAGAAAATAATGAAAGCAACTACTTTCGTTACATTTCTCAGTAGAACGTCATTCGTTTTCATCATGCTCACCTCGTTTCGTCAGTCGTAATTTAATCATCGCGTAAATACCAATCGCCGCAATAGATAGTACGGCTGTTTCGAACATCGTATCAAAACCACGAAAATCAACTAAGATAACATTAACAATATTTCGTCCTGCCGCTTCCACGTATGCATTATCGACATAGTATTTCGAAATCGAATCATAAAAAGTTGTATTATACGCTGAAAGGGAAACCAGTGTGATAATCACACCAACCCCGATACTTAAAAAGGTTTTCATTGATAACCATTTCGGCTTTTCCTCAATATTACTAAACTGAGGAAGGTGATAGAATACAAGTAGATAAAGCACAACTGAAATAGTTTCAATAATAAGCTGCGTCAAAGCAAGGTCAGGAGCTCTTGAAATAACAAAGAAAATACTAATTGTGTATCCCATTGCTCCCAGTAAAATAATTGAAGTAATCCGCGACTTGGAAAAGACAATCCCAACCAACGTCACTAAAATAACCGCTGCTAAAACAAAATCAACAACCGTCACTTTCGTCATACTCGAAAAATTGAAATCAAGCGCTTTTGTAAAAATCATGACCGAAGCCATCATTAAAATAAAAGCGGATAACATGTAATTCAAGTAAGTCCTAAGCCAACCAGTCATAATAAACATCGTCATTCGGTAGGAACCTTGTTCTAAATAATACATCCCATTATCATACGTTTTTCCAATTCGAAGTGCTTTTGGAACCCGAGTAGTAATCCAAGGTTTCCAATATTTATGTGTAAGGAACAACCCGATACCAACAGCAACAACGCCGAACGTCATTAGTAAAGCTGGTGTAAAGCCATGCCACAAACCAATATGAATCGAAAAATCAGTAGTAAGCCCTGGAACAATTGCTCTTACAGCAGGCTCCAAAATCGGCTCTGCAATTATATTAGGAAACAGTCCAATTCCAACCACAAAAATGGATAAAATAATCGGAGGTAAAAGGAGTCCAAACGGAGCTTCATGTGGTTTTTTCGGCAGTAAGTAAGGTTTTACTTTTCCAGTAAATGTTTTGAAGAAAATAATCATGCTATAAACAAACGTAAATACACTCGCAACCCAAGCTACAACAGGAAGAAGAACACCCCAAGTACTTGCATCAAACAATTGTAACTGCGTAATATTTACCATACTTTCAAAAAACATTTCTTTACTTAAAAATCCATTAAACGGTGGAATCCCGGCCATCGCGAATGTTCCAATAAACGCTATCGTCGCTGTAATAGGCATAATTCGCATTAAACCGCCAAGTCGTCTAATATCGCGCGTGCCAGTTTCGTGGTCGACAATCCCAACCATCATAAATAAGCTACCTTTAAATGTCGCATGATTAAATAAGTGGAACACGGCCGCTACAATCGCCATCACATAAATATCATCACTTAGCGTGTCAAAGTGAAGCGAGGCCGCTCCCACACCGAGAAGTGACATAATAAGTCCAAGTTGACTAATTGTCGAGTAAGCCAAAATCGCTTTTAAATCGTTTTTCTTTGTGGCATTTAGTGAACCCCAGAAAAGCGTCGTAATCCCAACGAGTGATACCGTCCAAAACCAGACACCCGAACTTGCGAATAGAGGCGTAAAGCGAGCTACAATATAAATCCCTGCTTTGACCATCGTAGCAGAGTGGAGATAGGCACTAACCGGAGTAGGTGCTTCCATTGCGTCAGGTAGCCAAATATGAAATGGAACTTGCGCAGATTTCGTAAATGCACCGAGCAACACAAGAATCATCGCGGGAATGAATAAACTATTATTACTGATCACATCCGCGTTACTAATAATCTCGCGAATGGAGAAAGAATCGCTCATAATATGAAGCAAAATAAATCCGCCGAGCATCATTAATCCACCGAAGACTGTAATCATCATCGATTTACGAGCGCCATACCGTGAACGCTCACGATGATACCAGTACCCAATCAATAAAAATGAACTAATCGAAGTTAATTCCCAGAAAAGATAAAGCACAATCAAGTTATCACTCAAGACAACCCCAAGCATTGCCGTCATAAAAATAAATAAAAATGTATAGAAATTGCTAAGTCGTTCTTTCTTTTTCCCTAAATAATAAATAGAGTAAAATGTAACGAGTGAACCAATTCCAGTAATAAGTAGTGCAAATAGTAAACTAAGCCCATCTACTACTACTGTAAAATTAATCCCAAGTCGCGGGATCCAAGGCATGGAAATAATCGTTGCCCCGTCCATTGTTTTGGGAATAAATGTTAAGAAATAAATAAACAAAATCACTGGAATCGGAAGTACTAACCAGCCAGTATGAACTTGTTTCGTCCACCTGTAAAAAAGTGGGATTAAGAGTGCCACAATAAATGGCAGAACAATTGCTAGATGAAGAAATGACAATATCGGCTCCTCCTCGAAGAATTTTTATACGGAAACTCATCCTGGAAATGTGAAATAAGAACAGGAAATCATTACTTTTTTAAGCAAGTACTTACATTTAATGAAACATAGTTATAACGAAAATTTTAGAAAATCGTGCTAACTCATCAAATTTCAACAACCTTACTATTCACGAAGTACCGAAATAAACGCCGTACTTTTTATATTTTTTATTATAACATACTTTTTTATCTGAAAAAAAGGCAGGAAACTTAACTTTATAAATCAATTTACGTAAATTAAAAAACAATTAAATAGGAAGAACAACAAAAACAAACCTAAGAAAAAATCTTAGGTTTGTAAAGATTAATCGACGTTCACATGCCGTTTTCGGTCGGAGTGAAGCGCATAAAGTAAAATGAAAAATGCTACGAGGAACATAAAACTCATAAATAAGAAAACACTTGGAATCCCAGTAAAACCAGCAAGTGTTCCACCAAGAATAGGTCCAATAACATTTCCTAAGAAGCGAGCACTCTGATTATATCCAAGCATTTCTCCTTGCATAACTCCGGGCGCCGCAAGCCGAATATAAGCTGTCGTACATGGCACCATTCCACCAATTGCAATACCGAATAAAAAGCGGAAGAAGATAAAGACCCAAAGATTCGTCGCGAATGCTTGCGGAATAACGAAAACCGCTGCCATGATCAATAGGATATTTAAAATTTTCTCATATCCATATTTATCACCAAGCTGTCCCCATTTTCGCGTCATCACCAAGTTCCCGAACCCCGTTGCAGAAAACGCTAATCCAGATAAAAACGCAATATTATCCGATTTTGTCATATCTCCTACATACAGTGCGAGAAGCGGTTGTACACTAAAATTCGCTATTTGAATAAGAGCAGTAATAACCATCACAGTGAAAAGTACTCGGAGCGTAAAAATTTGTTTTAACACCGCACGACGAGAATAGACTACTTTGGCAGCTTCTTTTTGTTCGTCTGTTCGAATTTCCTTTACACCAAAAGCAACAAGTAGGGCCGCTACCATCATTGCAATCCCAGTAATGGTAAAAGTGTCTTTAAAACCAAATAAATCCGCCATCGCACCACCAATCAGTGGGCCAAACAGCATGCCAGTCACACCTCCAAGTTGCAATGTGCCGAGAATTTTTCCGGCTTCATTACGAGGAGTTTGCTTTGCAATAAAGGCATTACTTACACCAATAAAACCAGTTACAATCCCCATGAAAATTCGTAAAATCAGCAAGTAAGTGACAGAATGCGCAAATCCCATCAGAAAAATACAAATCGATAAACCAACCGATGTCAGAATCAAAATTCCTTTATAACCATGCTTATCACCAATTCGACCCCAGATCGGCGAAAAGATAAAGGCAACTAAAAATGTTACGCCAAAAATATAACCAGCCCACCTTTGCACGTAAGCATTGCTATAATCACCAAATGTTTCAATATAAAGAGATAAAAAAGGCATAATCATTGTCATACTGGCCGACATCAATAAGTTTGCCAGCATTAAGATGTATAAATTCCGTGTTCGAGTTGTCATAAAAAAATCATCTCTATTCGTATTATTGTTAAAACTGTCCTTTTCATTATAGAATAAAAGATAGTGAATGAAAAATAAAGTGAAGGATGTGCCTTTTTGGTTAAAAAAATTGTCATTTGGGTTTCAGCTGTTATACTAGTACTGTATCTGATTGCTGTCGTTGTTAATTTACTTATTATTTGGCTACGTTAGTAAACAATAAATTTAAACAAAAGAAGGAGTTTTTACAATATGACTTACCCACAATTATCAAAAGAAGTGGCACCTAATGAAATCGAAGCAGAAATGATTACAAACCGAGGAACTATCCGCATCAAATTGTTCCCTGAAATCGCTCCAAAAACAGTAGAAAATTTTGTTACACATTCCAAAAACGGCTACTATGATGGTCTTATTTTCCACCGTGTTATTCCTGAATTCATGATCCAAGGTGGAGATCCAGATGGCCGCGGTACTGGTGGCGAAAGTATTTGGGGCGAATCTTTTGAAGATGAATTCTCTACAGAAGCTTTCAACCTACGCGGAGCTCTATCAATGGCAAACGCTGGTCCAAACACAAACGGCAGCCAATTCTTCATCGTTCAAAAACCAGATATGCCTGCTGATATGCTTGGCCAAATGGAACAAGCTGGCTTCCCAGTAGAAATTATCGAAGCTTACAAACAAGGTGGAACCCCGTGGTTAGACGGCCGCCACACAGTTTTCGGTCACGTAATCGAAGGCATGGACGTAGTAGACGAAATCGCCAACCTACCAACTGGCATGCAAGACAAACCAGTGAATGATGTTGTGATTGAGAAGATTAATATTAAATAATGAATGAAGAGCACTTTCTATTTTGGAAAGTGCTCTTTTCAGAAAGTGGAAGAATAAATACAGATAGGAGTCGTGAAAAAAATAGAAATTTCATCTCCAATAAAAATTAACAATCAACTAGTATACGGCAGAGATAAAATATGGCTCACCAGCTTGCACCAAAAAAACAACCAACTCACACTATCCATAGAAGTTGACCTTGAAGAAGAAAGCACACTCCTAAATATGATTTTTAACAGACTTATCTTCTACTCATCCACCGAACTCGACACCTACGAAAAAAGCAAATGGAGTACAAGTTGGTTAACAAGTCAGAGCAATTTTGAAATAATCGAGCATTCTGATTTAATCCATGAACGAGTGAAAATAAGAAATGATTATAACGTTCAAGATTTTAAGCATTACCGCGTTAGTACTTATGATTATATTATTGACGTAATTGCCAAAGACTATCAATTAAAAGAAGTGACTAAATAACAAAAAACAAGTTTCTCATCGCTAAGGATGAAAAACTTGTTTTTTTAGACTAAGACTTCTGAAAAGAATTCATTGTATAGTGCGCGAACGGCCGCATCTTCTTGTTCTTCTTTCACACCAAACATAATGCTCACCTCAGAAGAACCTTGATTAATCATTTCAATATTCACTTTTGCGTCAGATAAAGCTTTCGAAGCACGCGAAGTTATTCCAACATTATGGCGCATAGCTTCACCAACGACCATAATCAGGGAGATACCATGTTGCATAATCACTTGATCGGCATTTAATTCTTCTTTTAACCGCGTCATAATCGTCTGCTCGGTATCCTCACCAAACTGATTTTCACGAATAATAATCGTTAAATCATCAATTCCAGACGGCATATGTTCGTAGTTCAACCCAGCATCTTCCAGAATTTGTAATACTTTCCGTCCAAAACCGATTTCCCGGTTCATCAAATATTTACTAATATAAATGCTACAAAAGCCATCATCACTAGCAATACCAACGACAGGGCCATTATTATTTTCGCGTTCATGAACGACACGTGTACCACAAGAATCAGGATTGTTTGTGTTTTTAATATGCACAGGAATACCAGCATGGAACGCCGGAATCAGCGCTTCATCATGAAAAACAGAAAAGCCAGCATAAGAAAGTTCACGCATTTCCCGGTAAGTCAGTTCAAGAACTTTCTTCGGATTTTTCACAATAGCGGGATTGACCGCATACACTGCATCAACATCAGTAAAGTTTTCGTATAACTCAGCTTGAGCCCCGTTTGCGACAATCGCTCCAGTAATATCAGAGCCACTTCTAGAAAACGTGCTAATTTCACCGTCTTTCGTATAACCGAAAAATCCCGGAAAAACAATGATACCTTCTCGCTCTCGAAGCGCAAATAAACGGTCATAAGACTCAGGAAGAACTTGAGCACTAGCATGTTCATCCGTCACAAATAACCCGGCATCTTTTGGATTAACATAGTTGGCGTTTAAGCCTTTGAATTTAAAATAAGCAGCGATTAATTTCGCATTATTGTCTTCTCCACTAGCCTTCATTCGATCTAAAAATTTATCAGGATCGCTTTTATCAGACGAAATAGTCTTTTGTAAGTCAGCGCGAATTTGTGTGATAATCGCGTCATCCATTCCTGTATCAAGGGCAATGCCAGCATATCTCGCAATGACAGCCTCAAATAGTTCGCTTGTATCTTCGCCGAGAAGTGCCTTTGCCGCGCAATCAATAAGTAGGTCAGTCACTTTTGTATCTTCCTTGAAACGTTTACCTGGTGCAGAAACAACAACGATTTTCCTATCAGGATCCTCCGCTACAAGTTGGAAAACCTTATTTAATTGGATCCCCGATGCTAAAGAGCTTCCGCCAAATTTAATTACTTTCATGCAACACACTCCTGATCTGAATTTTTTATCTCCCGAAAGTGTTGTTTTTGGATGATGCAAAATTTTCTGAGCTTTCGGATAAAGTTATTGTCTATTATCGCTCTTTTTACGTGAAATCGCAATGGTTTTTCGTATTTTTAATTATTTTCTCTCGGGTCCAGTAGTTTACTTGTTTAAAATGGTGAAGGTAGTTATAATAAGAGTGTACAAAAAAAGCAGCCTTAATCTGAAAGGAAAGATTACGATGAAAAATATTGTTTTAGTATGTGCGGCAGGGATGTCAACAAGCCTTTTAGTAACAAAAATGCGTAAAGCAGCTGAAGATCGTGGAGAAACTTGTGAAATCGAAGCATACTCCATTGCTGAAGTAAGTAACTTAATTGATGATGCAGATGTAGTACTTTTAGGACCACAAGTGCGTTATCAGAAAAAAACAGTGGATGAATTAGCTGCTGGGAAAATTCCAGTAGATGTTATCGACATGGCAGCTTATGGTACAATGAACGGTGAAAAAGTACTAGGCCAAGCATTAGATTTAATTGATGGGTTCCAAAAATAAACAGTAAAAAAACCTGTGTGGCAGTTAGGCCACGCAGGTTTTTTAGCTTTCTTGGGTAAGTATTCCGTCTTCCATACGATACACATGGTTGACTAAATCTAGCATACGCTCATCATGTGTTACCATAATCGCAGTCCGACTCGTTTGCACAACCTCGTTTCGGATGAGCTCGACAACTTCACGACTTCTTTCTGTGTCAAGACTTGCAGTTGGTTCATCGGCTAAAATAACGGAAGGTTGGTTGATCAGAGCTCGCGCAATAGCGACACGTTGCTTTTGCCCGCCAGATAAATCTTTTGGATAGAAATTCGCGCGATCGCTAATTCCAAGTTGGCTTAGAAGGGAAGCAGTATCTTTTTCCAATTCCGCCGCACTTTTCCCAGCCATTTTTCCAATAAAGCTTATTTGGTCCTTGACGTGTAAATAAGGAACCAAGTGAGCTGCTTGGAAAATAAAGCCAATTTCTTCTAAACGAAGAGCCGTTTGTTCTTTAGAAGATAAGTTTCCGACAGATTTTCCGTTTATGGAGATCGTTCCGCCAGTTGGTGTTAATAGCGCTCCGGCAAGAGAAAGTAGCGTACTTTTCCCAGAACCACTTGGACCAACGATGGCAATCAATTCTCCTTTTTTCGCTTCGAAATTTGTTTCCTTCAGTGCATGAATAATTGAAGGGCCAGAAGGATAGTCTTTGTATACATTTTCAAAAGATAATAGAGTTTCCATTATTCATCACCTCCTCGAATAGCATCTAATGCGTCTACTTTAGCGATTCGTCTAAGTGATAGAAGTGCGCCAAATAGGGCAACTAGGAAGAACAAGCCACTATAAAGCGCGATAGTCATTGGGCTCAATCTAAACGGCATAGCTGCTGGCATAATGCTTGGTAAAATTAGCGTTACACCGACACTAATTAAAATACTAATAATCGAAATAATCACCACTTGAGTAATAATGCTCTTAACTAAGTAACTCGTTTTCGTTCCAAGTGCTTTCAAAATACCAAATTGCGTTGTTTTTTGAAGCGTCATGACATAGAAGAATGCTGTTAAAATAAATCCACCAATAATGATTAGGAAGAAAATCATCATGTTAAGCGTCATTTGTTCCGCGGAATAACCTGGAATTTGATTTAAAAACCCTTTATGATCAATCGTCGTTAAATCTTTATCTGAAAGAGTCACACCTTTATCTGGATTATCTGTTTTAATCGCAATCGTACTTGTTTGCGGGATTTTTTGGTGATATAAAACAGGGTTGATCTCTTGCCAAGTTGCGATATTAATATAAACAACTGGAGCATGGCTGTACTTTTGATTTTCCGTAAAGCCGACAACCGTTAATTCTCGATTTAAAATATCATCCATTAAAACATCGCCAATTTTGATTCCGTCTGATTTCAAAGAAGAATCGACGACGATTTCGTCAGGCTTTGTCACTTGTATGTTAGCTCCATCAGAAATTTTTGGAGCGAGAAAGCTATCTGGTTGAATACCGAAAAGTGCTACACTAAACTTTTTATCGTCACTTTCCCGTTTTAATGTTTGCATAGATTGTCCTAGAACCGCAGCGTCTTTCACGTTCGCATCTTTTTTCACATCAGCGAGTTTGGATTCTGGGAACTGAGATCTAGATAATTTGTCTTGGGCGTCTTTGCTGAGAACATAATATGGAACCCCGTTATCTGCGACAGATGAAGCATTATCATAAGCAAGCCCATTTGCCAGCCCAGATAAAATAAGTGATAGTAACATAATTAAGACCATGATGCCTGTTACTAAAATATAGCGCAACTTAGAATAAACTAATTCACGAAGCCCTAAAAACATCGGTTATACCAACTCCTTTAAATTTATGTAAACGGAAAATGAACACTATTTCACTTTCCACAGAATAGTATACCAAAGCTATATTCAATTTCCTAAAAAAAGAAACTAAGTATTTACTACTTAGTTTCTCGAAATAAGCTATTTTTTTAAGCCTTGAATCAGGAGTTTCACGGCTTTTTCTAAAGTTTCTTTTGGACAGGCAATATTAAAACGGACAAAACCTTTACCAGAATGTCCAAATCCAGATCCCATTTGGACACCAACACCAGCTTCAATTAAATCGGCGTAAATCGTTTTTTCGTCTTTAGGAAGCGCGCGGCAATCAAGCCACATCAAGTAAGTTGCCTCTAAGTCCGTTACGCCAACTTCTGGTAGTTCTTTTTCGAGTTCAGCTTTTACATATTCATAATTACTATAAATATATTCTTTCAGTTCTTTTAACCAAGGAGCGCCATCCCGGTAGGCTGCTTCTGTACCAACAATCCCAAAAACATTAAGCCCGTTCGTTGTAGCATATTTTTGCTCCGCGGCGAATTTTGCTTGGTAGTCTTTATTCGTAATAATATAGTAGGAAGCTTTAATAGCAGCTAAATTAAACGTTTTTGTAGCGGCCATCAAAGTGATAATTTGATCTTTATAAAATGGCGCAGCAACCATCATTGGTACATGTTTATGGTTTTTCATCACTAAATCAGCGTGAATTTCATCTGAAACAATCGGAATTTGGTATTTTTCACACAGATGAGCAAGTTCCACTAGTTCTTCTGTCGTGAAACAACGGCCACCAGGGTTTTGCGGATTACATAGAAGGAATAATTTTACCTTTTCTTCTTTCATCCGTTTTTCTAAATCAGTAAAATCAATTCGATATTGGTGGTTCTCATATATAAGTGGTGACATAACTACTTTTCGTTCTGTAGCTTTGGTTACGTTGAAAAAAGGCGGGTAAATCGGCGAAACCATTAGAACAGAATCACCTTCACTTGTTAACGAACGAATTGCTAGCGAAATAGTTGGAACAACAGCCCCGTTGAAAAACAAAGTACTCGGATCGATGTCGAACTGGTGTTGTTCTTTGTTCCAATCAATAACAGCTTCGACAAGTGCCGCTGATTTTGTTGAATAACCAAAAATTCCGTGATCGATTTGACGCTTGAATGCATCAAGTACAGGCTGCGGCGCACGAAAATCCATATCCGCTACCCACATTGGAATAATATCTTTTCTGCCAAATAATTCTTCTGCCCCATCCCACTTTTCTGAATTAGTTCCAATACGTGGAATGACTTCATCAAATTGACTCAATTATGTCACGCTCCTTCTCTTTCATTCGTCTCAATTATAGCATAAATCCTCCCTTAAAAGCTCACCATAGAAGGATTTAGAATAATTGTTAAAGTTTCGTCTAAGTGTTATAATTTATAAAATATTGTAAGGTTGAAAGTAGGTGGAATGAGGATGAGTACATTCAAGGTGGGAGAAGTAGTTTCTGGGAAAATTGCCGGAATCCAAAGTTACGGTGCATTTGTAGCACTAGATAATTCTACACAAGGTTTAGTTCATATTTCAGAAATCACACATGGTTTTGTCAAAGATATCCATGATTTTCTTGAAGTTGGCCAAGAGGTGAAAGTGAAAATACTAGACATTGATGAAGAAAAAAACAAAATCAGTCTTTCTATTAGAGCCACTGAAGAAACGCCAAAAGAACAACCAGCTAAGAGAAAAGCTGTATCATCTGGTGAAAATGATGAAGGGTTCAACACATTACGAGATAAATTAGAAGAATGGATTAATAAAGCAGATAAATAAAAATCTCCATCAGCTTAGTATCATGCCCTATTTAGAGTAAATTACTAGGCTGATAAATTTAATTGACTAAAATTTTAGAAAAAGGGAATAGTTAGTAGTAATTTTCAATTTATTCAATTGTATAAAATAGTCAAAAAGGGGGATTTTCGTGAAAAGATCTATTCATGTGCAAGCATTTGTATACAATGAAAAGAAAGACGAAATATTAATAGTTCGAAACCGTAACTTAGCCTGGGCCTTTCCAGGAGGACATGTCGAAACAGATCAAACGTTGGAAGAAGCGCTCGCAAGTAAAGTAAAAGAACAGACAAATATCGATATAGAAATAGAGTCTATTTTGCACTGCAAAGAGAGACGCGCTACTTGGGAACATGTTTGTACATTTATTTTTCGAGCAAAACCAGTGGGTGAGATGGTGGCTCTTTCAAACGACGACAATGTCTTTCGAGTAAAATGGATACCGATTCCGCTTGCTGACGATTTATTAGCCATAGACCAATTATCTTTAAATGAACTAGTTAGAAGCGAGGGAGTCTTATATGAAAACTATACCTGATTTTTCAAAAAGGCTTAAATTTCACATGGTCTATCCTTGCTAAAAAGCATTGATTGATATAAAGTTAATAAAGAAACTTTTTTAAAATTTGGAGGGAAAACAATGACACATATTAAATTTGATTATTCCAAAGCGCTCCGTTTTTTTGAAGAACGCGAACTTGATTATCTTGAACCAGCAGTAAAAGCAGCTCATGATTCTTTACATAACGGTACAGGTGCTGGTAATGATGCACTTGGTTGGATTAACCTACCAACAGATTACGACAAAGAAGAATTTGCTCGTATCAAAAAAGCAACAGAAAAAATCCACAGCGACTCCGACGTATTAATCGTTATCGGTATCGGTGGTTCTTACCTCGGGGCACGTGCTGCAATCGAAACTTTGAATCATTCCTTCTATAATGTACTTGAAAAAGGTACGCGTAAAACACCTCAAGTATTCTTTGCAGGAAATAGCATTAGTTCTTCCTACTTACATGACTTAATTGAAGTAGTTGGCGACCGTGATTTCTCTGTTAACGTTATTTCTAAATCCGGAACAACTACAGAACCAGCAATTGCTTTCCGTGTTTTCAAAGAACTTTTAATCAAAAAATACGGTGAAGAAGGCGCGAAAAAACGCATTTACGCTACAACTGATAAAGCAAAAGGCGCGCTAAAAACATTAGCTGACAACGAAGGCTATGAAACTTTTGTTGTACCAGACGATGTTGGCGGACGTTTTTCTGTTTTAACCGCAGTAGGTTTACTTCCAATCGCAGTGAGCGGTGTAGATATTGATGCACTTATGAACGGAGCGGCAGCAGCAAGCAAAGATTTCGACAAACCAGAACTTAAAAATAACATTGCATACCAATATGCAGCAGCTCGTAATGTCCTTTACCGTAAAGGCAAAGTAACTGAACTTCTAATCAGCTACGAACCAGGTTTACAATATTTCAACGAATGGTGGAAACAATTATTCGGCGAAAGTGAAGGTAAAGATAAAAAAGGAATTTACCCATCGAGCGCTAACTTCTCTACAGATTTACATTCCATCGGTCAATATATCCAAGATGGCCGTCGTAACCTTTTTGAAACAGTTATCAAAGTGGACAAACCACGCCACAATTTAACTATCAATAAAGAAGAAGTAGATTTAGATGGCTTAAATTACCTTGCTGGCGAAACAGTTGATTTCGTTAACACAAAAGCATTCGAAGGAACGCTTTTAGCACATACAGACGGCGAAGTTCCAAACTTTGTTGTAGAAGTACCAGAACTAGATGCTTATACTTTCGGCTACCTAGTATACTTCTTTGAAAAAGCTGTAGCTATCAGTGGTTACCTAAATGGCGTAAATCCATTTGACCAACCTGGAGTAGAAGCATATAAAGCCAACATGTTCGCATTACTTGGCAAACCAGGCTTCGAAGATAAAAAAGCAGAACTAGAAAAACGCTTAAACAATTAATTTTCATTTCCAAACCTTGGAGCCAATTGCTCCAAGGTTTTTTGATTGTTTGCGATTTTTTTCTATTGGAGTTACCATATAGTTAAACAAAAGGAGGGGAAGAAGTGCTATCTATCGAACGAAAGCGCGCCATTGTCCAATATGTTAAAAGTCGTAAAATAGCAACCGTTAGTGAACTAGCTAAACATTTCGAAGTTCATGAAGCAACCATTCGCCGCGATTTAACCTCTTTAGAAAAAGACAAAAAACTAAAAAGAACCCACGGCGGAGTTATGATAGAAGAAAAAGTAGTTTCTGAACCTAACTGGAAAAAACGAAGCGAAGTACGCTACGAAGAAAAACAACGCATCGCCACTTTAGCAGCGACAATGGTCAAAGACGGGGATACAATCATACTAGATGCCGGAACAACAACTGGACATATCGCAACAGCATTAAAAGACCGCTCCAAATTAACCGTGATAACAAATGATATTAATGTAGCTTCCATAATGCGCTTTTCCCCGTCCAAAGTAATCGTGACAGGTGGAGTCATCTATCCGGAAACATTCATCCTTAACGGTATGATAACGAGTGGAACTTTACAAAGTATTCATGTGCATAAAGCCTTCGTAACCACACCAGCTCTTGATATTGATAAAGGGTTAATGCACTATGATGAATATCTAATCCCAGCCAAACAACAAATGCTCCACTCAGCTGATGAAGTCATTCTAGTAACCGATCACACCAAGTTCGGCCGCATTTCTTTATACAAATACGCAGCCTTAGATGAAATATCCTCTATCATCACTGGAAAAGAAATAGATCCAGTCTTGAAAGAACAATTTGAAGAAAAAGGAATGCAAATTTATACAACCTAATGTCTTCTAGGATTGACTATAAAACATAGTTCTAACATCAATTTATACACTAAATTAATCTTTTTTCATCTTTATTTAAAAAACTTTGTAAAAAGTATTGACGAAAGGCAAAAATCTTGGTATATTTATAAACGTTGCTGATACGGACAAACGCTTTAGCAGCAAAAGAAATTGACCTTTGAAAACTGAACAAAGAAGAAGACGAAAAGCAATGAGACGTAAAGTCTCACTGGTAATCGCAGGGCAGAAAACAGAAAGCTGTTTTCAACAAAAACAAACTAGTAATTTAATTGCTAGCG
>NZ_JAARZJ010000021.1 GCF_014229245.1 Listeria farberi
CAAGTATAGTGTTTATATTTTCCAAGTGACTTCAAGACCAATTGAAAAAAGTAAATTTCTACATTTTTTTTAAGAATACTTAGCAGTTTGTTGCTTTTACTCTAAAAATGAAATGTATGATTATTCCATCATAAAAAATCCACCCATAATAATATATGAGTGGATTTAACTTAATTTTCGACACTACTCGTTTCCATATTAAAAATCATGATAGCTTCTGACAAAGCAGAAACTTCCGCTTCTAATATAGCTTTTTGTTTCTTTAATTCATACATTTGTAGAATGTTCGTAGCTTCATTTAAGTCAATACTTTCCATGTTATAAAATTTAATCCATCGTGCAAGAGATGCTATGGAGACACCAAAATCCTCACATAACGTTAGTTTGGGTATTCCTTGGTGATATAAATATACTAGGCTTCTTTTAAATTTTTCATTATATAATTTTTTCGGCATGAACAGTTCCTTTCTAGTGCATTTTTCATAGTATAGTATTGGCTCAGATAACTGTTTATATAACATTTGATTTTAAAGTTCCCTGCTGTTTGAGTTTCTAGCAGATAAACTATTTCGACAATTTCAAGATACAATATTTATTTTTTAATATCCCGTGTTTCTTTTACAATTCTATAATTCTTTTTGTTTCAATTTTGCGTAGTTTAAATAATAAGATTTCTTTTGGTCCTAGAGGTTAATTAGTTCTTTGATATTATCTTTTCCCTAGCTCACTTCCTTATATTTTTAGTAAATATAGATGTTGATAGATATGTCTCTTTTGATGGTATATCTATACTCCTGATTTGATATTTAAATTATATACGACAACTCGACAGATTCGCTACTCCGAAAGATACTTTTTAACAGTGTTTTTTCTTGAAAAATGGCTATTTTGTGACAAAATATTGCTTATTTCAAACAATAAAAACACAAAATATCCATACATGGGTTATCTAAATACACTTGCATGATCATTATCCTTTTAAGATAGCAAAATAGTTAGGATTTTAGATTCTTATACTAATAACGATAAGATGGAAATGGGCTAATGATAACCCATTTTATGGTACAATAATTTACAAAATACATAAAAAAGGGTGTTACTATGGAGTTTTTACTTATTTTACTTCCGGTTTTTGGAATTTTTGCTATTGGTTTTATTGGGCAGAAAACCTTAAAATTTGATATTCCAAATTTATCTAAACTGACACTTTATCTGATGTCACCGTTCCTTGCATTTAATACTTTTTATACTAATCCTTTGTCCATGGATTACGTTTATTTGGCGATTTACATTTTTGTGCTGTGCTTGAGTTTAATTTTGCTGGTTAGCTTTATTAGCTTTTTGCTAAGTTATAATTTGCAAGATCGTTGCGCACTTATTTTGGCTAGCGCTTTTATGAATAATGGTAACTACGGAACACCTGTAGTCCTGCTAGTTTTTGGTGCGGTAGGACTTGATATTGCAGTTGTTTTAATGGTTTTACAACAACTTGCCATGAGTACGATTGGTATTTATTTTGCGGCAAAAGGAAGCAAGGATTCAAACGGAATGAAAACCGTCATAAAACGGGTTGTGCGAATGCCTATTGCTTACGGGGCTTTGCTTGGCCTTCTTCTTCAATTACTTCATGTTTCGTTACCCTCTGCATTAATGACTTGTGTGAAACTGGTTGGTGATGCAGCTATTCCAACGATTATGATTGTTCTTGGGATGCAACTTGCTGTTATTTCGTTTAGAAGAATTGAACTTGCGAAAGTTGGAATTGCCTTAGTACTGAAATTACTCATTGCACCCATTATTGCTTTTTGTTTAACATTAATTCTTCCAGTTGACGAAATGACTAAACAAATTATGATTTTGCTAGCGGCAATGCCAACTGCAGCCAATACAACTTTGATGGCAGTTCAATTCGATACGAAACCAGATTTGGTTTCTAGTGCCACTTTTATCAGTACTGTTTTAAGTATTATTACTTTACCAATTGTGCTCTATTTTCTCCATCCAATTTTCTAATTCAGGTTTAGGCCATTTTTTGTATAGACCAATATAAAAACAAAACGTTTGCCTTGCTTTATTTTAAGAAATATAATTACTATACCAATTAAAATAAGGAGGCAACATCTAGTGGGAAAAATTGATATGAAATATTTACAATTATTAGCAAAAGAATACCCTACTATCGCTAAGACTGCTACAGAAATTATTAATCTAGAAGCAATTATGAACCTTCCAAAAGGAACAGAGCATTTTTTAAGTGATGTTCATGGTGAATATAGTGCTTTTGAACAAGTTTTGCGTAATGGCTCTGGAGTTGTTAAGCGAAAAATCCGTGATATTTTCGGAACAGAGTTAGATGATGCCGAAATTAATTCTCTTAGTACGCTAATTTATTATCCAGAAGAAAAAATGGATTTGATTGCAGAAGAAACGGAAAACATGCAAGACTGGTATCGCATAACACTTTTTCGCTTAATTGAACTTTGCCAATATGTTGCTTCTAAATACACCCGTTCTAAAGTTAGAAAAGCAATGCCAGAAGATTTTGCATACATATTAGAAGAGCTACTTCACGAAAATTATAATGAAGATGATAAAAAAATGTATTATGAAGAAATTTTACAACATATCATTTCACTTGGACGTGCCGAAGAGTTTATTAGTGCCTTATCACATCTTATTCAGCAATTAGTAGTCGATCATTTGCATATTGTTGGGGATGTCTATGATCGTGGTCCTTATCCTGACAAAATTATGGATACCCTTATGAATTATCATTCACTTGATTTCCAGTGGGGTAATCATGATATTTTATGGATGGGTGCTGCTAGTGGTTCTCGTGTTTGTGCTGCTAATGTTATTCGAATCTCTGCACGTTACTTAAATTTAGATATTCTAGAAGATAGCTATGGTATTTCACTTCGCTCCCTCGCTCTGTTCGCAGATGAAGTTTATAAAAATGATCCTTGTACTTATTTCCAACCCAAAAATGAAGATAATATTGATTACAAAAAAGCAGAAATCACCCAGATTGCTCGGATGCATAAAGCTATCGCCATTATCCAATTTAAACTAGAAGGCGAAATTATCAACCGGCGCAAAGAGTTTAATATGAATCATCGCCTTCTTCTTAATTTTATTGATTACAAAAATGGAACTATTCATTTAAAAGGAAAAGACTATAAATTACTAGATACTTATTTTCCAACGATTGATCCAGAACATCCCTACAAACTTACAGAAGCAGAAAAAGAACTTATTGAAAAAATTACGGCTTCATTCAAAAATTGTCATCGATTACAAAAGCATGTGCAATTTTTATATGCAAAAGGTAGTATGTTTTTAACTTATAATGGAAACTTGCTTTATCACGGTTGTATACCGCTTCATGAGGACGGAACTTTTATGGAGATGACTCTGCGAGGAAACAAATACGCAGGGCGGGAGCTTTTAGAGCAATTTGAAATACTTACGCGGGAAGCTTATGTACGACAACCAGGAACAGAAGAAAAGAAATATGCTTGTGATATCGTTTGGTATTTATGGACTGGTGCCGTTTCTTCTCTATTTGGGAAAAGTGAAATGACCACTTTTGAGCGTTATTTTGTTGCTGATAAGAAAACACATATTGAAGAAAAAAACCCTTATTATAATTTGCGTAATAACGAGATAATTTGTCAGCAAATTTTGGAAGAGTTTGGGCTTGATGGCGATTGTGGACATATTATTAATGGCCATACACCTGTAAAAGAAGGCAAAGGGGAAAGCCCTATTAAAGCAAATGGAAAAATGCTTGTAATTGATGGAGGTTTTGCAAAAGCGTATCATAAAAAGACTAATTTGGCTGGTTATACTCTACTTTTCAATAGTTATGGTCTTCAACTAGTTAGTCACCAACCTTTTACAAGTAAAGAAGATGCGATTGCAAACGAAACTGATATTCTATCAACACGCCAAGTTATCGAGATGGAAATTAATCGAAAGCGTGTGAGGGACACTGATATTGGTGAAAAACTTAATGAGCAAGCAGAAGACTTAAAACTATTACTTGGCGCTTATCGTAATGGGCTATTCAATGAAGGGCGCTAATATCCTAAAAAGTAATTGTCATAAAACTTTCACAAGTCAGTAATTGGCTTAACTGCAACAACATATCGTGAAATGTATATTTATGACCTAATTTTCCTAGTGCATGTTTTAATAAAAAAAGTTATATTAAAATAGTAGTTATTTCTTTATACAGTTCCTTAAAGAATATCTATTCATTCCCACTTCGCTTTTTGATTCCCACAGATCAAAAGCAAAAAAAGAAGGTCCAGCATTGTCTGGACCTTCTTTTTTATTTACCTTGTTCGCGCGCCAATCTTCTTGCTTCACGTGCCGCTTTTCTTACTGCTCGTTCATCATCAACAGAAGACGACACTTCTTCGGCTACTTCTTTTTTCTTCCATATTTTCTCTAGATCAAGCCCAGCCATTGTTGCATAGCGTTTAAAGCGTTTTTCTGCATCTAAGCGGGTTTTCTCAGATAGTTTTGTAGCCACTTCCGGATTTGCTTTATAGAGCGCCGAGTATCGTGTTTCGCGTTTCAGGAAATCTTCAAATTGATCGAAATCGACTTTTTTATAATCCATTGTCATGGGATTTTTTCCTTTTTCTTCTAAAGCGGGATTATAACGATATAAGCTCCAGTAGCCGCATTCAACTGCTTTTTGAGTTTCGCTTAACATGGTTTTCATACCGCTTGAAATACCGTGATTAATGCACGGAGTATAAGCAATAATTAGAGATGGACCTGGATATACTTCCGCTTCTTCAATCGCTTTTAAGGTTTGACGTTTGTTCGCCCCCATCGCAATTTGTGCTACATAGATATTCCCGTAACTCATCGCCATAATACCAAGGTCTTTTTTACCAACAGATTTTCCACCAGAAGCAAATTTGGCAATAGCTGCTGTTGGTGTGGCTTTCGATGATTGTCCGCCAGTATTTGAATATACTTCATTATCCATTACGAAAATATTCACATCTTCACCCGATGCTAAAACATGATCAATTCCGCCGAAGCCAATATCATAAGCCCATCCATCGCCACCAAGCATCCACTGTGAACGTTTAATAAATAACTCACGGTCATTATAAATAGATTCTAGTGAAGGATTCCCTTCCATCTCACTAAGAAGCGCAAGTTGTAAGGCTTCTGCTCGTTCGCGCGTATCTTCTGAAACATCTATGTGCGTTTGCCAGTCAACTAGGTTCTCGCGTAAAACTTCTGACATAGCTTCTTCTCTAAGCGCTTTCGTCACTTTATTGTTTAAAGCTTTTCGCATGGTTTGGTTCGCCAAATACATACCATAACCATATTCCGCGTTATCTTCTAAAAGTGAATTTCCCCATGCTGGACCATGTCCTTTATCATTAACGGTATAGGGAGTTGCCGGTGCAGATGCGCCCCAAATCGAGGAACAGCCAGTCGCATTCGCTATCATCATCCGGTCACCAAACATTTGCGTTAATAATTTAACATAAGGGGTTTCACCACAGCCAGCACAAGCTCCAGAGAACTCAAGTAACGGTTGTTCAAATTGACTACCCGGAACGGTATTTTTCTTACCAGGATTTTTCTTCGGTTTGACATTAATTGCAAACGACCAATTCGGATTTTCTTTGGCAGCAACTTCTTCAAATGGTTTCATTACGAGCGCTTTGTCTTTCGCTGGACAAGTTTCCGCACATAAGTTGCAACCAGTGCAATCCATCGGGGAAACTTGAATACGGTAACGAAGACCATCTTTGCCGCGCATTTCACGTGTCATAAAGCCTTCCGGTGCAGATTCCATTTCTTCTTCATCTGTTAAAATTGGACGAATCGCTGCATGGGGGCAAACAAAGGCGCATTCATTACACATTGTGCAATTTTCCGAAATCCATTCGGGAACTTCAAGCGCTATGCCACGTTTTTCATAAGCTGCAGTTCCTGGAGGATAAGCGCCACTGACCATGCCATTAGAAATCAAGTCACCCACGGTCAAGTTATCACCTTCTAAGCGATTTACTGGCTCAAGAATATTTTTAATATACGCAGGTTTTTCGGTGGTGGCATTTGTTTCCACTGTTAATTCTCGGTGTGCCCAGCTTTCAGGAACATTGACTTTATGCAAATTAGCAACTGTTTGGTCCATTGCCAGAATATTTTTCTCTGCAACTGTCATATCTTTTTTTCCATAAGTCGCAATAGCCGATTCTTTTAAGCCAGCCAGTGCTTTTTCAAACGGTAAAATATTGGTCACGCGGAAAAAGGCCGTTTGCATAACTGTGTTGATTCGTCTTCCAAGCCCTGCTTCTCCAGCAATTCTCATCGCATTTAATGTGTAGAATTGAATATTATTTTTCGCAATATATTCGCGCATTACGGCTGGTAAATGACGTTCTAACTGCTCGCCTTCCCAAATCGTATTGAGTAAGAAAGTTCCGCCTGGTTTTAAGCCTTTTAATAAATCATAGGAACGTAAATAGGCAGAGGTGGAGCAGGAAACAAAATCAGCTTGTTGGATTAAATAGGCAGAACGAATCCGATTTTCACCAAAACGCAAATGTGAAACGGTCAACCCGCCGGATTTTTTGGAATCATACGAGAAATAGCCTTGCGCATATAAATCGGTATTATCTCCAATGATTTTAATCGCAGCTTTATTTGCGCCAACTGTACCGTCCGAGCCAAAGCCCCAGAATTTGCATTGGAATGTTTTGGCTGAAGTCAGATCACTTGGTCCAGTATTTTCAATAGAAAGGTTAGTAATATCGTCTGTAATCCCAATTGTAAAGCGTGATTTTGGTTTTTCGGTCATTAGGTGCGAATAAACACCAAGAATCTGGTCTGGTGTAACATCTTTTGAACCTAAGCCGTATCTACCGCCAATAACTAGCGGACGAGTCTCACTATCATAAAGCACACTTTGTACATCAAGTAAAAGTGGTTCGCCGCCTGAGCCGGGTTCTTTCGTCCGATCTAACACAGCTACACGTTCTACTGTTTTCGGCAGTTTCGCTAAAAAGTTTTCTGCTGGGAAAGGACGATATAAACGAATATTTAGTAAGCCTACTTTTTTGCCTTGGATTGTTAAGTAATCAATGACTTGCTCGATGACAGGTGTTACAGAACCCATCGCCACAATTACGTCTGTTGCATCTTCTGCTCCGTAATAATTTACTAAGTCATAGTCTGTGCCACGAAGCTGATTAATTTCTTGCATGTAATTTTGAACGATACTAGGAATTTCCTCGTAATAACGATTCACTGTTTCCCTTTGTTGGAAAAAGATATCTGGATTTTGGTTGGAGCCTAGTGTTTTAGGATTATTTGGTGTCATTGCGCGATTTCTGAATTGTTGTAAAGCCTCTTTATCAAGTAAATTTTCTAATTCGTTATATTCGAGCACTTCAACTTTTTGTAATTCATGGCTCGTCCGGAATCCGTCAAAAAAGTTTAAAAATGGTAAACTCCCTTTTAACGATGCTAGATGGGCAACAGCAGATAAGTCCATTACTTCTTGCACGGAACCTTCTGCGAGCATTGCAAATCCAGTTTGGCGTGCTGCCATCACATCACTATGATCGCCAAAAATATTCAGCGAGGCTGCCGAAATCGTTCTTGCAGAAACATGGAAAACAGTTGGTAATAGTTCGCCGGCAATTTTGTACATATTCGGAATCATTAAAAGTAAACCTTGACTCGCTGTATATGTGCTAGTTAAGGCTCCTGCTTGAAGTGAGCCATGAACAGTTCCTGCTGCGCCTGCTTCTGATTGCATTTCTACTACTTTTACGGGTTCATTGAATAAATTTTTCTTGTTTTTTGAAGACCATTCATCCACAAGTTCCGCCATGGTGGAGGAAGGGGTAATCGGATAGATTGCTGCAACTTCAGTAAATGCATAAGAAATATAAGCTGCGGCGGTGTTTCCATCCATCGTTTTTCTATTTCGCATGAGACTTAACACTTCCAGTCATTCTAGTTTTATAATCATTCTTATTCTACACCACAATTCGCTTATACTCAATGCTTCACAAGGACTAGAAAAAGTGTAGATTTTTAACAAAAAAAGAAAGCTTTCTTAACTGTTGCACATATAGAAACGTGCTTTCAGGTTTATTAAGCTTCCATCTACATTTTGCAAGTCAACTGAATAATGATATAAAATTAAAATTGGAACCATGTTTGAAAGAAAAATTTTTAGCTTATCTACATGCGAACACTGACCGCAAAAACTCGAAGTACCATTGATTCCATCAAGTGACTATGATATATTTAGCTTACGATTCATTTCCACTTATAATTTAGGTTATTTAAGTGGTATCAATTTAGTTATTGTATGGGAGTGGCTACGAATGAATAAGTATTTGGAATTACATCTTGAAAATATAATAATACCCGACAACTACAAAAATATTGTATCAGAAACTGGGGAATGGTTTTACGAAGAGGCAACTATTTTTAGTGCATTTGATTTAAATATAATTGAGACTACACGAGGAACTAATTACGAATGTGCACTCGATCCTTTTAATGATGAATCGGAAGACATGAAAGAACTTAATAACATATTAGAAAATAATGGATATGAAGTTAATGGATATGGTTGGGAAGACTATTTTTCTGAATTCATTCAGAAGAATTACTCCGATTTTTCTTCCAAAGTTGGAACTGACAGCGAATCTGATACTTGTGGAATTTATGTTTTGGATAGTCTGGAAGATTATAAAAAATTATTAAGTATCATTTCGAAAGCTATTAGAACTTTATTATCTTAATAAATAAGAACATAATTAATACTTAAATAATCAAAATTCCCGAAAAAAACAAGCAAAACATCTTGAAAAAGATAAATTTTGCTTGTTTTTTGCTTGTAAAAAACGGGAGTGATCACTCATAAAAACATCTTGAATTCTTTTTTTAAATTACTCACTTAATTGATGCCACTTTCAATAAATTTATTCTCATGAGAACTCATCAACCAAGATAGTTTCTTTTATTCGTTTAATTCTAAAACAGATTCAGCAATGTTGTTCGCGTGGTCACCAATTCGTTCTAAATCACTGACGATATCAATATATAAAATTCCGCTAACGACTTGGCATTTGCCTTCGTTTAAGCGACGAATATGATTTTTACGTAATCGACGCTCTGCTTTATCAATATCTTTTTCTACTAAAATAGTTTCTTCTGCGAGTGCGCGATCTTTTTTGTGCATTGCTTTTACTGCACGTTCGAAATTAGATGTTGTCAGTTCAAACATTTCGATTAGCTGTGTGGAAGCTTCTTCGGACATTTTCGCTTTGTTTTTAATCAGTTGGTCGATATTTTCTACGATGTTCTCCATGTGATCGCCAACCCGTTCAATATCACGAACGGTATCAAGCATCAGCGCATGTTCTTCTGTTTCATTGTTTGTTAAAGCAACCGAAGAAATTTTAGTTAAGTATTCGGTAATTTTCCGGTCTAAATTATTCACTGCTTCTTCGACTTGAACAGTTGACTCGGCATATTTTGGCTCCTGGTTAACGAGATAATTTTTTGCCTCTTGTAAGCCTAATTTAGCATAATCTGCCATGCGAAGTGTTTCCTCGCGTGCCATTTCAAGTGCAATACCTGGCGACTGATCGATTAAATTTGTATCTAGATGTTTCACTTTATAATCAATGCGCGAATCGTCTCCTGGTATGAGTTTTGTTACTAGCCAAGCAAAGGCACCAATAAACCAGAATTGAATGAATGTATTTGTCACATTAAACGTTCCGTGAGCGACCGCAATGGTCATCTCAGGATTTAGTCCAAATAAGCCTTGCATATATGTCACAAGCGATGTGAAAAGTGGCAAAATCAGCATAAATATGATTGCGCCTAATAAGTTAAAAATCACATGAGTCGCTGCTGCTCGTTTTGCTGCAACACTCGCACCAATCGCTGCAAGAACAGCTGTAATCGTCGTTCCAATATTGTCTCCAAATAGAACTGGTAAAGCTGCTTGAAGATCTATCGCACCTTGCCCATATAATTCTTGTAAAATCCCGATAGTCGCACTTGAGGACTGTACTACCGCTGTAAAGATTGTTCCGATTAACAAACCTAAGAATGGATTCGTACTCATTTGAGCAGTTAATTCATGAAAGGCTTCCATACTAGCAAGAGGCTTCATCCCTTGACCCATCAGATCCAGTCCATAAAATAACGCACCAAATCCAAAGAATACTTGTCCAATATTTTTCACTTTATGATTTTTAAAGAAGAATAAAAGTACTGCTCCTACAGCAATTATTGGTAAAGAATACTCGGATAACTTAATACCAATAATAAAGGCAGTCACGGTTGTCCCAATGTTTGCCCCCATGATAACACCAATTGCTTGTTTTAAGGTCATAAAACCGGCACTTACTAACCCGACCGTCAAAACAGTTGTACCTGAGCTACTTTGAATTAATACGGTAACTAAAATTCCGGCAAGTACACCCATAAAAGGATTCGTCGTGTACTTATCTAAAATATCACGGAGTCTATCTCCGGCCGCCATTTGCAGTCCGTCTCCCATGTATTTAATGCCGAAAAGAAAAATTCCAAGTCCTCCGACAAATTGAAAAATCATCTGCTGAATATTTATGTCTCCCATGAAAATCTCCTTTTTGTTTGTAATCTTGTAATTTCACTCTTTTTTCATCATAAAAGAAAGTAAAAGCGAGGTAAATAGATTTTTTTCATTTTGTAAAGGAAGTTCTATGGAAAAGAGTGTAACACATTGAAAATAAAGGATTTAATGCGTTCCGAATGTATTGTTAAGTTTTTGTAAAGGTCATTTACATAGACTTTTATTTTTTAGATCGTAAAGTAGCAATATACGCTTTCGCTGCCATTACATTTAATTGTTTGCTTTCTTGTAAAAATTGAGCTACTTGTTCAATTTCATGTGCATTTGCTCCTGCTGTCATGGCCAGAGATTTTGCTTGTAACGACATATGCCCCCGCTGGATGCCTTCCGTAACGAGTGCTTTTAAAGCCGCTAAATTTTGCGTTAAACCAACTGCACATACTAACATAGCTAATTCTTTTGCTGATTCTACGCGCGCAATCTTTTTCGAAAGGCTGGCAATCGGATGAATCCCGATAGAACCTCCTACAAAGGCTACTGGCATTGGTAAAGTTAATTCACCAACTAAGTACCCTTGTCGATCTTTTGACCACTTAGACATCGGCTTATAGCTTCCTGTACGGGCAGCATAGGCATGACTTGCGGCTTCTACTGCACGCCAATCATTTCCAAAAGCCATAATAACTGCATCGATACCATTCATGATTCCTTTGTTGTGTGTGGCTGCTCGGTAAATGTCAGCATCTGCAAATTCATAAGCGGCAATAATTCGGTCACGTACCCATTCGCCACTTTGCGTTTTCGTGGCTAAGCTTAGAGGGGAAAGTCGACAAGTAACAGTTGCGGTTGCTTCATCTACTAGATTAGATAAAATCCGCATATTTGCAGTACCATCCGTTAAAATCTCTAATTCTGGCGCTAATGTTTCTACCATTGTATTTACCATGTTAGCTCCCATTGCTTCTTTGGTATCAACGAGTAAATGGACAATAAATAACGTTTCTTCACTCACAGTTTTGGCTGTGCGCACCTGTAAATCTACAGCTCCTCCACCTCTTTTTTGTAAAGATGGGTGCGCACCATTTGCAATTGCAATGAGCTTTTCTCGGCTAGCAATTACTTTCTCTTTCGCAACATGCACATCTGGTACGTTGATTAACTCCACTTGCCCAATCATTTTTCGGTCAGTTGCAGTGCCTTTCATTCCACCGTTTTGCGCAATTAGTTTTGCTCCCGAGCTTTGAGCAGCAACAACAGAAGGCTCTTCCATTGCCATTGGAACAACATATTTTTTTTCATTTAAAAGCATATTCATTCCTAGACCGAGCGGAAGCGAATAGATACCTATTGTATTTTCTATCATGTGGTTTGCTTTATCAAGTGAAAGTGCTCCTGTTGAAGCTAAAAATGCTTGTTCTTCCTCATTTAAATTTGCATATTCAGCTAAAACTGCGCGACGTTCCTCTACTGTTTTTTTATAAAATTTATCAAAAGCTTCCATTGCTCTAATCACCTCAAATTAAATTTTCTGCACTTAATTGACTATAGCATATTCCGAAACTGAATGTAACGATGCCAGTAATCTCCACTTAGTTCTGCTTTATTCTTAGGTTTTTCCCATTTCCCCACAACTTGTCCATCTGAAATAATCGACGGTCTAAAGATCCCGTTCTTTGTTATGATTGATTCCTGCCACTTTTTAGGTAAAATAATGGAACGGTCCATGTATCCAATAATCCACTCATCAAAACCTGCAAGTGGAACTGTATGTACTGGACTATTTTTTTCAATTGTATTGGACAAATATAAGTCGCTTTCTTTAGTGAAATCTTCTAAAGCTATTTTTGCATCGGTAACGGTTAATCCAGACCAAAAGCAAAAGTCCTTTAAAGTAGCTGGTGCGTGGCTTTGTATGTAGCGCTTTGCCAATTCTTTCAATGCTTCTTCTCGTGTATAAATGTACTCTGGGGTTGGTATGTGCTTCGTATCTCTAAAAGTTTCGTCTGCGCCAGAGCATATAACTTTCCGTGAGCTTAAATAGACCAATAATTGTGCAAACGGAATGCCGGTGCTTGGTAACTGATGTTTAGCTAAGTGCTCTGCTAAGTCTTTTCTAGTAACAATATTCTCGTCTACCAGAGTTTGTACAATAGCCGTAGACTTGTTCAGAATATCTTCTGTTAAACCTAATTTAGTCCGATATGGCTTACAAATTTTATCTATTCTAGGGGCAATTAAGTCCATCAACCAGTGATAATCACGTGCCGAAAAAAGATGAATTGTTCCTCGCAAAAGCCACGTTCGGATAATTTCACCTTCATCAATTGCTTTTTTTACAGTTTGCTCGTTTGGAGTAATTAATCTACTTCCAACTGCCCAAAGTGATTGACCATAACTTTGGGATTGCATGGCCCCAAAATGAAATACTACTTCTTCAGGGGATTCAAGCCATGTGGTTTCAGCTAATTTTTGGTTTATAAACCGGTTTTGAATAATCGTTTTCCGCTCCATATTAACCTCTTTTTTTAGTTTATTGTAGCACAAAAACATAGCAAAAATCCCTTCCGCTTTGAAAAGACGAAAGGGATTTTACATTAGTTTACTTTTTTAACTTTTATTACACGGTAAGCAACTATTAATAATATAGTTCCTAATAATACAAACATCACTGTTTTTTGAGTGTCACCTGTTTTTGGTAAATTTTTAGCTTTTTCGACATTTCTTTCATTTACAGTAATTTTCTTCCCAATGTCTGTTTTTATATTGGGTTGAATAGGTATTGGTGTATTTGGTAATGGTGTTGGTGGCGCAGGAATTGGTGGTGTTAATGGTGTTAACGGCGTTCTTGTGTTTTCTACCGTAATCTTTGTAACTTCATCAGTTTTAATTGTTAAAGAAATGGGGGTTTCATCTAGCTTGTAACCGGTTGGCGCTTTTGTTTCAATCAATTGGTATTCGCCAGGTGTAAGATTACTTAAGTTCGCTTTACCACTAGCATCCGTTACTATTCTGGTAATAATATTTCCGTCCATATCAACTAACTTAAACTCTGCATCTGCTAATTGAAGTGAGGTATCTTGACCATCTACTTTCGTTATCTCTAATGTTCCTTTTGCTGGGGGCATTTTCTCATTTTCGAACATAAAATTTGTTAGTATGGAACTATTTATCGTAACTTTGACTGGTGAATTACTAATCTTGTAACCAACTGGTGCTTTCGTTTCTGTTAAAGTATAGTCTCCTAATGGAAGATTATCTAAATTCGCTTTACCAGAAATATTAGTAGTCAGCTGATAGGAGGTTCCTGTAGTATCTGAAACTAATGTGAATTCTGCTCCTTCTAACGTAACATTATGATCATTTTTATCTACTTTTGTTAGTTCAAAAGAGCCGTAATCTCCATCTGCTGTTCCACTTCCGCTAGTTGAATCACTTACTACATCCAAGCTTTTTGTTTCAATATTATCACCAGATATTGCAATCGTATTCCGATACTGTTGCAAAGAGCTATCTGTAATTTTCGTTTGGTATGTAAGCCGGTAACTTTGATTAATATCACCAAGCGAAATCTTCATTTTTGTTGGACTATCAAATGTTACTGTATAGTCCGAACTTGGTACGACAGAAGATGGCGGTACCAAAGCCCCGTACTCATTAAATGCTTGTTTCGTTAACACAACGCTATTTGGTACAAATTCTTGGCCAGGCCCTAGCGTGTCAACTATTACCGCATTATTAATTGCTTTATTCGCAAAATTTATTCGTGCATTCCAATTAATAATATTTGTTTCATCTTGTGAAATTGTCCCACCTTTAATAAGAATTTCTTCTGGGTTAACGACAGGCGTCGGATTCACATTTACATTAATTGTTGTTGATTCCCCATTAAAAGTATAAGTAAGTGGAACAACCGTTTCTTCTTTAATTGTTTCTAAGTTAAAATAATCTTGTAGTTGGATAGTTCCTTTTACATTAGCTCTACCTTCCACATAGCTATTAAATGTAACGGTCATTATATTGTGTGCTGCATCCACTACAACTTCACCAGCCACTTGATCATCTTCCGTCTTTAATGGAAAAGTAATACTATCAGCGACGTAAATGGTTTTGCCTAATTTTACGGTAAAAGTATCGCCACTTTTAAGATTATTTGTCTTTGCAGACCATTTAAAAGTGGAGGTGAATTCTTCATAAAAATCATAGTTTCCAGTTGATGTTCCATCGTTATGCGTTACAGTTACCGAATCAATTACATTATTTAATTCAGCAGCCCGTGCTTTTGTTCCACTTTGAAAAAATGGAACTACCATTGTAAAAATCAGTGTTAAAATAGTTATTAATTTTAAACCTCTTTTTAACTTCATGTTGTATTCCCCCTAGAAAATTTAAGTCTTTATCATAGGCAAGAATACACCAAAAACCTTGGTATGAGAATACTTTTAAGACAAACTACATTGATTCGTCACAATAAACTAAATAATGCGGAAGTTTCTCCACTAAATCTTAACAGCACAAAAGTAGCTGCTAAATAATTTAGCAGCTACTTTTTTTAGAAATTAAAATTATCTGGATCTGGACCAGTTCTTTCATCTTTGTTCAATCCACTGATTTTTGCAACTTCTTCATCACTTAATTCAAAGTCGAAAATATCGGCATTTTGGATAATACGTTCTTGGTGAACTGATTTTGGAATAGTGACTACCCCAATTTGTAAGTCCCAGCGAAGAATAACTTGCGCAACTGATTTACCGTGTGCATCTGCAATGGCTTTAATTTCTGGGTTAGTAAGAAGTTTGCCGTTACCAAGTGGGGACCAAGCTTCAACAACAATATTGTTATCCGCACAGAATTTACGTAAAGGTTCTTGCGTTAATTGTGGGTGTAATTCAATTTGATTCACCATTGGAGCAATTTCTGCGTCTTCCATTAATTCTTTTAAATGATGTTCATGGAAGTTACATACACCAATTGCACGAACGCGTTTATCATTATATAATTTTTCAAAAGCGCGCCAAGTGTCTTTGAATTTACCTTCAACCGGCCAATGAATTAAATATAAGTCCACATAATCAAGTTCTAATTTACGTAGGCTTTCATCAAACGCAGCGAGAGTGGATTCATAACCTTGCTCAGCGTTCCAAAGTTTGGTAGTTACGAATAAGTCTTCTCTTTTAACGCCAGACTCTTTAATTGCTTGACCAACGCCTTCTTCATTTTTGTAAGCAGCAGCTGTATCAATGCTAATGTAACCAGCTTCGATTGCCCATTTAACAGAATTTACTGCTTCGTCGCCGTCTTGCACTTTCCATACGCCAAATCCTAAACGGGGCATTTCTACACCATTTGCAAGTTTTACTGTATCTTTTAAGTTCAATTTATCCGCCTCCTAAAAGTATTAACACGTTTACTATACACCTTAGAGTATACTCAAAGGCAAACATTTGGCTTTTCGATTTTCAAGGTGCTATTATTAAGAAAAAAAGAGGTGATTTTAGTGCAACAAACAATCAAAGAAGCATCCGAGCACACAGGTTTAAGCGCCCATACGATTCGCTACTATGAACGCGAAGGATTAATTCCCTTTTTAGCTCGCGATAAAAATAATAACCGGATTTTCGATAATGATGCCCTGCACTGGCTTGAATTACTAACATGTTTACGTGTCACTGGAATGCCACTTGCGAAACAAAAAGAAATCGTCGAATTAACTAAATGTGGTGACAAAACGGTATCAGAACGAATTGCTGTACTTAAAGAACATCAACAAGATATGTATCGCCGGCAAGCCGAACTGGACCGAGCATTCAAAAAAATCGAGAAAAAACTAGCTTGCTACGAAGAATTAGAAAAAGAAGTAAAAAAAAGTGTGAATCAGCTTAGCTAGGCTGATTCACACTTTTTTAGTGGATTCTTTTCTTTTTGTGACGTTTTCTAATAAAATAAATCAATAAACCAATAATCGCTACAAGAAGAATTCCACCAACTATCGCAATATTTTTTACGTTTGGTACAGTAACTTCAAAATACATTTCGGATTTTTGATCAAGTGGAACGTCCCAAGTTAGCTTTCCGCCATCGACGCTCTTAGCATTATTATCACCAATTGAAGACACTGGTAAATCTAAAATAAAAGTATAATCGACCTGACTTAATATTTCTTTAGGAAAAGGAACATTAGCTACTTCTTTTTGCCAAATTTTCTCGATATCAATATCAGCATCCACTTTAATTTTTTGTGTGAAGAAACTTTTCGTATTAGTAATTTTCACACCAAAATCTTCTGGGTTCATATCGCTTTGCTTCGTTTCGTTCTTCGCTAATTTCTTTTCGATATGATAACTTGTATTTGATTTCTTATCTACAGTAAAGCCAGCTTCTTTTAGTTTAGTTTCCACTTGATTTGAATAACTTGATGCGAAAATTCCTGCTACAGATGAAATATCGATGTCAAAGGAAACTGTTGCCTCCCCTGTTTTGTCTACCTTTACCGTATTGGTCACATCGGCACACCCTGCAAGAATTAATATCAAACTAAGTAGTAACGCGAAAACAATTTTTTTCATTAGTTTGCCTCATTTCTTATTTTTGCATGTGCTCATACTCGTGACCGCTCAGTTTAATTTCACCAGTTACATGAAATCCTAACCGTTCATAGAGGCGTTTCGCATGTGGATTTCCTTTATCGCAATTTAAACCGACTACTTTTTCACCATCGTTTGCAGCAATTTCTGTTAATTTAGCTAGTAATGCTGTTCCAACGCCGTGACCGCGGTATTTTTCATTTGTTACAATTGAATCTAAATACCATTCACCTGGAAATGTTTCTTTATCCACAAAAATTGGTGCATCGTAAGTAATTCCATGTTTTTTCGCAATCTGATTCCAAGCATGGTCGATTTCTGGTTCCATTTTCCCGGGATAGCCAGCTAAAACTCCAGCAATATCTCCATCTTTTTCAAATACATGAAGGTGTCTATAGCTATAACGGTAATCGTCTGTTTGAATCGCTTCGATTAGTGCATTTGAAATCGCATCTTCCGTTTCTACTTCTAAAATTGGTAACTCCATATCTTTCCATATTACGAGTAAAAGTGGCGCAATTTTTGGCGCGTCTGATTTTTTGGCTTGTCGAATCAATTTTTACATCCTCTTTTCTAATTTCATTGTATCATTTTACTATTGTTTCCATCTCACTTGCAAAAATAAAATGCTATTTAGGATCCATTTCCTCTAAATAGCATTTTATTCTTATTGCTGTGCTACTTTTTGTAAGAAGTCGAGTGCTTTACTTGTTAAATCTGTATCTTCCATGATTTTAGGCTCTTCTTGCGTTAATAGTTTAGTCAGTTTCTTCGTCTCTTCTTCCGTTAACTGTTCCAAATTTTTCAAGCTGTGCGCTATTGGTAAAACTGATTTCATGTATGCTTTCAGCGCTTCCAAACCTAGATTTTCAGTCAAAATACCTTGACGTAGTAGTAGTCTTGCTTTCTCGGTTAATTCTGCATCCAAACTCACATCATAGCCTAAATGTTGTTGTTCGGTATCATGATTGTCTAAAAAATGTACTTCGATGGCAATTTGTTCCACTTCATACACCCGCAAACGAATACGCATATCTGACTCGAAGACTAATTTTACGCGAAAATCCGCTTCAAGCTCTTCGTTCATTTCTACTATTTTACCTAAAAGCCAAGCATGAAAAGCTAGTAGTTTTTGACGTACTTTATTATTTTTAATATGTTCCAAAACATACGGAAGCACAATTTTATTTGCATCATCTGTCCAGTAAGTTGGTAAATCACGCCAATATTTTTCTGTTTCAGTGCTCGTTCCATTAACGAGAAGAAGCGGATACGGATAAGCGCTCATATCACAAAATTGATTTTTTTGAAGTTCATATAAAAATGGAATCGTCTTTTTCACCGTTTTACTTTCCATTCCTAATTTTTCCACGAGTGGGGCGATAACGATAGCAATCTCCTCAATAACTTCTTCGGCAAGCAACTTCGCTTCTTCATTTCCTTCATAACGCGCACCGATATCTTTACCAAAGTTACGTTCTAACGAAGCTGCTACTAATTGTTGAGTTTTATTCATTTAATTGCCCTCCTTTAAGCTTTAGCTCTTTTGCGCTGAATAAGCTTTTGAATTTCTACAAATAAAAGTGGGAACATCGATAGGATGAATGCGAGAATCCAGTGCGTTAAGCTCATTTCTACTAAGAAGAACATATTCGCAAGTGGTGGGATGATCGCAAGTCCTAAAATAATCAACATCGAACAAATCGCGCTAAAGAACAAGCCACGGTTAGATAAAAATCCGATAGTGAAAATTGATTTATCACTTCTTACATTGAAAATATGCGCAACAGATGACCATGCTAGAATAACAAACGCCATTGTCATTCCAACTTCATAACTTGCACCAATTGAATGATTAATCGTTACAAACTGTCCAATATAAAATCCAGCAAGTGTCACAATTGTGAAAACAACTGCTTGTGTCGCCATTTTCTTTCCAAGTCCATTCGCAAAAATCCCAGCGTTTTTCGGTATTGGCTTACGCTCCATAATCGAATCATCTGCTTTTTCACGACTAAGGAAAAAACCTGGAATCCCGTCAGATACGACGTTGATTAGTAGCAACTGAACAGCTACAACCGGCGCGCCCCAGCCAAGAATAATCGCAATTAACATAATGAAAATTTGTGAAAAGTTTGTACTTAGTAAAAAGTAAATCGTTTTGCGGATATTCTCATAGGCTGTACGACCTTCTTTGACAGCATCTACAATCGTTGCAAAATTATCGTCAGTTATAACCATATCTGCAGCATTTTTAGATACATCTGTTCCAGTGATACCCATTGCAGCGCCGACATCTGCTGCTTTTAGAGCTGGCGCATCATTTACGCCGTCACCTGTCATTGTGACGATTTCCCCATTTTTCTGGCAAGCTTTGACAATCCGAATCTTATCTTCTGGACTAACACGAGCGTATACCGCGTAATTTCTAATGTTTTGCTCCAAGTCTTCCTCTGACATGTCCGCAAGCTCTGCACCAGTAATGGCTTTGTCTCCATCTGTTAAAATCCCAATTTCTTTTGCAATTGCTGATGCCGTTACAATATGGTCACCAGTTATCATTACAGTCTTAATACCCGCTTTTTTAGCCGCTAACACAGCTGATTTACTTTCTGGTCTTGGTGGATCAATCATTCCAACCATTCCCGCAAACGTTAAGTCAGTCTCCAGCACCTTACTAGACAAGTCAGTCGGCATTTCCGAATATTTTTTATAAGCAACAACTAACACCCGTAATGCCTCTTCTGCAAAACTGTCATGCACTTGCTCTGCCTCTTTTAAAAACTCCGCTGAAAAATTTACCGGAATGCGGTCAAAAGCACCTTTTGTAATGGATAGAAATCCGTCTTCTACTTGATGAATCGTTGTCATGAGCTTTCTATCTGAATCAAAAGGAAGTTCGAATACACGTGGATATTTAGCTTCTAATGCTTTTTTCGTTGTTCCTTTTTCTTCTAGTAGACGAATAATCGCACTTTCAGTTGGATCGCCAATGATAGTCTCCTCGCCATCTGTCATATCAATAGTTGCGTTACTAGAAAGACTGAGCATCTCTAATACTTTTTGTTCTGCTGTATCAAACTCATTAGTCGCTTTTATTGGCGTATGGTCTGCTGCCCAAATTTGTTGGATAATCATTTTATTTTGTGTTAATGTTCCTGTTTTATCAGAACAAATTACAGACGTATTTCCGATTGTTTCTACTGCAGGAATTCGGCGGATAATCGTATTTTTCCGCACCATATTTTGAACCCCGTAAGCAAGTGTTAAGGTTACAATAACCGGCAATGTCTCAGGAACCGCTGCTACAGCAAGAGAAATCGCAATCATTAATGTTTCAATAATCGTTTCACCATACACATATACATCAATAATAAAAATTAAAATACCCGCTAAAAGCGCTACAATACTAAGTCGTTTAGCTAGTTCTTTTAAGCGAAGTTGTAAAGGCGTCATCAGTTTTGAGGTGCTGTTTAGAAGTCCAGCAATTTTCCCCATCTCTGTTTCCATACCAATTTCTACGACAACCGCTGTAGCACGACCATTCGTTACAAGACAACCTGAGTAAAGCATATTCAACCGGTCGCCAATGGGTGCTTTTTCAGAAATAACCGCATTTGCATCCTTTTCAACAGGGACACTCTCGCCGGTTAGCGCAGATTCCTCGACTTGTAAACTGCTGCTTGAAATAATCCGCGCGTCAGCTGGAATCATATCTCCCGCTATGATTTCAATAATATCACCTGGCACTAATTCGGTTGCATCTACCTGCATCCGCACACCATCACGAACAACCGTCGTTAAATGTGCATTCATACTTTGAAGTGCCGCGAGTGCTTTTTCGGCGCTGTTTTCTTGATAAATTCCTAACACCATATTTAAAACTACAATTCCTAAAATAACCACAACTTTCGCCCAACCATATCCAGTTGTAATTGCTAAATACGCAGAAATTGCTGCTGCAAAAAGTAAGACAATCGTCGTAATCTCAATCAAATGATGACCGATTTTTTGAAGTAGTGATTCTTTCTTGCCCTCTTCAAATTCGTTCGTCCCAAATTCTCCATGCTTTTGTTTCACTTGTTCTTTCGTTAATCCTGTGTCTAAATTCGTGTGTAGTTTGCTGAGAAGTTGCTCAATTGACTCTTTTACCCAAAGCATACATCTACCTCCTACGCACCTACTACTAAAAGCAAGTACTTACTTTATTTTATTGCAAAAAAATATTTAATATGTTCTATTTCTCATACTAAGTGTATAATATATCACATTTATTTACAAGTAATTTGTTTTTATTCACTATTTTTTCTTGTTAAAAATGTAGCTTACTAGCAGATTAAGCTTATACTTAAACTATTAATCTCAAAAAATTTCATGCCCTTTGCAGTTCCATACTTAGTTTTTAACAATATAATAGCGTTAGTATAGGAATGAACATATAATCAGCACCTGAATAATTTCATCACTCAAAAAAGAACTATCTCAAAAAACTGAGATGAAAATAAAAAAAGTGTGATTGTAGTCATTCTACAATCACACCTGAATGAAAGCAAGTACAAAATCGAGCTCACTTTCAGCACTTAACGAGAGTAGAATAAAACTGCATATTCTTCCTCTACTGGTATTTCTTTATTATTCATGTTTCTTCTTTCTTTGTGCATTTAACCATAGCAACACGCCTAATCCTATTAAGCTAATCCCTAACCAAATTATCCATGGATTACTTTGATCTCCAGTTTTTGGTATAGCTTTTGATTCTTCGTAGGTTGCTGAGTGCTGTGCGTTACTAGAAATTGTTAAATTACTTGAGCTATTACTATTTGAACTCTTGCTAGGCGTTTCATTTTGTTCAACTACTTTTACAGTAGCTGTAACAGTTAATTGTTCTTTACCAGCATCAGCGGTTCCTTCATTCGGATCAATAGTATATTCTACTTTGTATGTTCCTACTTTTTTAGTATTAACAGTACCACTTACTTTTACTTTTGAAAATGGTATAGATTGTCCATCTCTTGATGTTGCTCGAACAAAATTATCTTTTGCACTCCATTTTTCACTAGTTTTAATAATGCTGTCTTTTACAATAATTTCAGCTTTATTTTTTAGAACAGTGATATGAGCTATTGCTTTAACACCATCATAAAGATAACTCACTTCATACGTTCCGGGTGTTTTACTTTCTACTGTTCCAATTACTGTAATATCAGCAAATGAAACCTTATCTCCTCGTTTATCTTTTGCTCCGTCAAAGTTGTCTTGAGCATTCCATTTTTCACCAGCGTAAATTGTGCTGTCATGGGCTTTCACCGTTGTTTCTCTTGTTTTGACAGTTACAAGAATAGTGGTAGACACACCTTCATAACTATATGTCACTGTGTATTCACCTGGCGTATTTGGATTTACTTCTGGTGATTCTTTTACAGTAATATCTTTAAATGCTACTGGATTTCCTGCCTTATCTACAGCTTTATCAAAATTATCTTTAGCAGACCAGTCATCACCTACATAGATGATAGAATCGTGAGCAATTACTGCTGTTTTAGGATTTTCGACCTTAACTTGAACAGTAATAGAAACATTATCATACGTATAAGTTATTGGATATGTTCCTGCTTTACTAGTATCCACAGTCCCGCTTACTTGAACATCCGTAAACGCTACTGGATTACCATCTTTATCACGAGCACTATCAAAATTATCCTCCGCATCCCATGCTTCGTCTAAATATACAACGGAATCATGGGCATTTACTGCTGTTTTAATTTCTTTGATAGTAAGCGTAATCGTTTTAGAAATTCCATCATAGCTATATGTGATTTTGTATGTTCCTGCTTTATTTACGTTCACAGTTGGATTTTCGGTTACCTTTACATCTTCAAATTTAATAGTATTGCCGTCTTTGTCTACAGCACTATCAAAATTATCTTCTCTAGACCAATCTTCTCCTACGTAAATGGAAGAATCATGAACATTGATACCCTCTTTATTTTCCTTTACAGTAACGGTAATAGTCATCGAAGCCCCTTTATAGGAATAAGTGACATTATAATTACCAGGTTGTTTTGTATTCACACTACCAGTAACAGTGATATCTGCTAAATTTACTGGATTCCCGTCTTTATCTAGCGCACTATCAAAATTATCTGCTGGTGTCCAGCTGTCAGTCGTATAAATAGTGGAATCATGGGCATTTACTGCTGTTAAAATAGCTTTTACCTTGACATTAATAGTAGTTGAAACTCCATTATATGTGTAAGTTACTGGATATATTCCTGCTGTATTAGTATCTACAGTACCTGTAACTTCTACATCTTTAAACGCTACTGGATTTCCTTCTTTGTCTACTGCACTATCAAAGTTGTCTGATGCTGTCCAATTATCACCTATATAAATCGTGGAATCATGGGCATTAATTGTAGTTAAGTCTTTTGCAACTGTTACTTGAATAGTAACTTCTGCTTCTTTGCCATCTTTGTTTACTTTGTAAGTTAGCGGGTAAATTCCGCCATTTTTTGAACCTTTTTGAATTGCATTTAGTTGTGTTGTATCTGCTTGAACTGTAACAGCTTGTGCACTTGAATTCACGCCATCTTTCACTTCTTCAAAAGCAGCTGTTTTAGCTAAATCAAGTGATTCAGTTTCTGTCAGTTTTTGAGCGTCTTTATATTCTATGGAGAAATCTGTCGCCCCTAAAGTGAACTGATTTTTCTGCACTACTTTACCATCAGCTGTTTTTACATAAACTGGCGCAGTAGAAGTTTTTTTAGTTCCAAATATATCTTGAATTTCAACATTTAAATCTGTTGCTGCTAAAGTTTTTCCATTAGTAGAGCCTCCGACAATTGCGCCAGACCCATCACTTAAAGTTTGTACAGTAGCAATTCCAGTATTTGCAGTTGTCCATTTGTAGCCATCTGTTTTCGCTTGAATATTTTGGAAGAATTCTGGTTCAATCGTGTTTTCAGCTGCTTCCCCGCTTGTAGATGTTACTTTGGGTAAAGTTACTGTTAAACTACTTCCGGTTTGAACAAGTTTATTGTCTAAATTTACTTTTAAATCTTGTTCTGGAGAATAAGCAAAGTAACCAGCATTAATGTTTTGAGCAGATGGTTGGACCGGGTCAATATTTTTAACCCAACCTTTGTCTGCGCCCGTATTTGGTGGATTGCTATCAATCGTACCATCTTTACCTATGTTTTGTAAGGTATATTGATAACCTTCCTTTTCAGGGAATTTAACAGCATAATTTCCATAATCAACGCCTAAAGTATAATCAAATTTATATTTTCCATTAGCGTTTGTTTTTGTTGTTACATTTTCTCCATTATTTTTAGCAGGTTCATATGTTGAAGTTGAATTGTTCCATTTGTATAGTTCAACTGTTTCATTGGCTAATGGTTTATCACCTTTTGATTCTTCATATAATCCATTAACATTTTTATCTTCAAATAATACACCAGCTAGTTCTACGATAACTAGTTCTGCTCCTACTCTTGTACCGGATAGTGATCCAGAGTAAGTATTAGTTATAACACGATAATATGGGTTATAAACATCGCGTTCACTAATTTTATTGTCAGTTGTCGCAGATTCAAAAGTTTCATCAACTCTTAATGGAATCTTAAACACTTGTGTCTCTCCAGAAGCAATTTCCGTTTTAACTTTAATTTTAACCATATTAACTTTCTCATAACTGGAAAGAGAACTTTGGTAAATACTAGATGAATCATAGTTATCCGCATTCGCTTCTGTTGTATAACTAACATCAAATTGTTCTTGTTGTAAAGCTGTCAGTTGAATAGCATCATTTAATTTCATATCCCATTTAAATGCTTCTGGTTGGAATTTTGATCCAAAATTTTGTCCTGTTTTTGGAATCGGAATGTAGAGCTCAAAAGTTCTAGCACTATCATTAGAAGTATTAGTAACTTTAACGGTGTAATCAGCATCAGTTCCCGGAGTAAAATAGGATACAGTACTATCATCCCCTTCTACATAAGGTGATTTCTCTCCTTCTCCAGCAATATTCAAGAACGTTTCTACTGATACTGTGTCTTGTTTCGGTACGCTTAAAGCACTAGCATTAGTAGAAAGTAAGTTTTCATTGTCCTTACCATTATTATTAACATCTAGACCAATATCCGAAAATTTATTTGTAGCTAAAGCAGATGTTACATTAGGTCCACCCCAAGCAAGTAATTCTTGAATATCTGTATGAATACTTTTATTTAAAGTAACATCAAATGAAGTATCATAGCTAATATTCAAATACTGCGCTTTATATGGATAACCAATAAATTCGCCTACTAATACATCAGTAGTTTTTAAAACATAAACTTTGTCTCCATTTTTAGCTGTTTCTTGTGTAACCGTAAAATCAACATCTTTTCCATCCTGATCTGTTAATTTAATAGAAGTTGGTTGTATTCTTGAACCCTCTATTTGACGTAAATATATCTCAGGGTCACTAAGAACTGTTCTAGTACCATAAGGATAATCAAACAAGCGTAATGTTGCTTTTGTAGTTATTTTATCTCCAGCACGAGCTGTTTTAGTTGGCGCTCCGTCCTGGTTGTAGAAATTAGCAGTTCCATTCGCAGCTGAAGTACTAATATTTGCAACTGAATATGTTGATGTTCCATTAACTTTTGTACTTTCTTCATCTTCTGCATCCCAAATGCTCGCTTTAAATTGAACAGATTGAATACCTGGTTTAACGAGTCCATAAGAAGCAGTAGATAACGAGCGGAAATAGCCTGACTCTTCTACATTTGTAAAACCTACAGAGAAATCACCTACATTTGCTTTTACTTCTGTAAAATACTCTCCATCTTTTAGTCCTACTGCATCTGCATGAAGTTGAGCCATTTTATTACCATTAGTTTTTGGAAGTGTACCATTGTACGTTCGAAACTCTGAATTTAAATTTGTTTTATATTGGATATCAGTTACTTTATTCCCTGAAATAGTCCCATCACAAGGTAAATTGACAATATAAGCTTGCCAGTTGTCGTCAAACTTAATATCGTAAATTTGATTTGTTTTAACTCCTGCTGTAGCTTTATTGCTTACTATTACACTGCCAGCCCAAGTTTCGTTATTAGGATTAATATTTCTGCCATTTGTTGTTATAGTCATTTTATTTTCTGTTGAATCTACAACTTTACAAGTATCTACTGGGGCAAGTGTAGTTAAATCAGCCGCAATATTTGATAATGCATCTGATTCAAATACTGTTCCATCATATGCCGTCATAACTGCATGAGGTACTTTTGGCGCCGAATATACACCTGGGTTCGTCCCTTTAGGTACTTTATATTTTACTGCAAATACAGAGTCAGCTACACCATTGTAAGACATTTGATTAAAATCAACGACTACTTTATTTTCCTCAGGATAATGAGTTACTGTTCTCTTATCACTACTACTAATTAAGCTCCCTGACTGGTTAACAACTCCTACATACTCCATACCTTCTGGATAATAAAGTGTAGTGGTAACATTTTTAGGAACAAAATATCTTGCTCCACGACCGTCTTCTTGATTTATACCATTTATTACTGAATAAAATTTTGTATAATTATATGAAGCTACATCATCAGTACTAGGTAAAACCTCTGGTAGAACTTTTTGTGTATAGTAGTTACGGAACATCGTTTGGAGGCTATCCTGTTCTGCATAACCAATAACTTTTTTTCCTTCAGCATGAATACTTTGTTCAGCAGTTGCTACAGGTGTGTCTCCTTCACCCATGAAAGTTTCTACTTTAATAGGATCTTTTATATCAGTCGCTCCATAGTATTTAGCCCCGTCCACGCGTACAGAAAAAGTAAAGGTAACTCTTTCAGTTCCTGGGTCTAAATTATAACTTACCGTTCCATAAGTCCCGCTATTATAGTTTGTTTCCTTATTAGGAATTGTGACAGAATTAATTGCACTTCCCAGCGGATCTCCTGAGCTTAAAGTACTTAATATTCCAGCATCAACAGTTTTCGGTGCTTGGTAACTTGTTGGAACTGGGATTGTAACAAAACGCATGCCATCTGGTAAAGTAAAATTCACTTTCTTATCATTAGAATTATCGTCATTAAATACTGCTGTTACAGTAACATCTTTAATAGCACCATTAGCCCAGGCTTTCTTATCATAGTCAGGGATATTTAAAGTTACGGTAGAGTTTTCGGTTTTTAAGCTTTTCAGCGTGTTTTTAGTAGTTTCATTTTCTGGTTCAGAAGTTTGTTCTTGTTTTGGAGCTTCTTGCTCTGCTGGACTTACTTCTTTTTCAGTAGAAATACCACTAACTTCATAAGATGCGGTGAAGGTTTGTGCTTCTTTATCTGAATTAATTTCTTTATAAGTGATTAGAAAATCAATAGAACCATTTTTTTCAGCTGTATATTCCGCTTCTTGGCCTTTTACTATTTTTCCATCAGGTGTTTCGATTGTTAAAATTTCGATTTTATTATCTTTTGGTGCCGTTTTGATTTTGAGGTTTGCTTTCTTTTTATCACTAGAAATGTCTTTTTGAACCTCATAGGAAATTACCTCATTATCAGTCTCTGCAGCAAATACTGTGAATGATGCGAGGTTCAGTTGACTTAGTACTAATATGGTTGTTAAAAATAAAAGCAAAGAACGTTTTATACCGGTCGTTTTAATAGTCATATATGCGTGTCTCCTTCTCATTTTTGATGTATGTTAATACGTGGGTAATAAAAAAATTATTGCAGGTATTAAGTTAATTGTTGAAGCTAAAAAAGTTTTTCCAGCTTGTTTTATAGAGTTTATATATTTTTCTTTTAGCAAACTATATTGTAATTATGATAGAAATCAACGCAAATTCAAATAATCATTTACAACTAAATCATGTGTTTTTAGTAAATCACCTTCATCTTTTTGTAACATCTTCCAGGTTTTTCAACTATAAAAACCTCCATTTAAAAAGAGAAGATAGAAAATTATCTTCTCTTTTGTACTATTTATTTTTTTATCAGCTAATTTTTTGGATTCGTTTCTCTCACAACAAATTTCGCTTTATATCAACATATATTATCTCTTCAAAAATCTCTTTACAAGGTTTGATTTCTGTAATTAAAGCAGCAATTTGGCTGACCAAGACAAAACCATCGTTTGTATCACCTTTTTCTACTGCTTTTCGTAAAGTATCTAGCATTAGTTCTTCAAATGTTCTATTTATTATAAGATGTATATAATACTATATT
>NZ_JAARZJ010000022.1 GCF_014229245.1 Listeria farberi
GTTTAAAGGTATCTAAAACGAAATTTTTGTGACTAATTAGTTTAATGATGATTAGAAAAGTGAATAATGAGTTGATTTGAAGTGAATCTGTAAAAATTAAGTTGTTTTTTTACATAATTTGAGTAGAAATAATAATAAATAGCTTTTATTTAAGTTGTTAATGGCGAGAATAGGGCATTTCGTTACAATCTTGGTTATACATTGTTCATTCATGTTACATTAAAAGAATAGAATTAAACTAAGGATGATTTAATGAAAAAATTTCTTTCTATTATCATATTAGTCACGCTTGTTGTTGGTAATGTAATGTTTTTTAATTTTATTACTAATATCTTGTCGCGTGATTTTCTTTTTAAAGAACAAACAGAAGTTCAAATTAAATATAACGATAATTATCCGGTTTCAGATTTTAATAGTTCTATAAAGACTTTTTCAAAAGCTAAAAATATTAACATAGCTCAGTATACATTTTTAGGTGAACACGATTTAAATATTTATGCTTCTAATTGTCAATATTCCCCAAATATAAAACTTAAAAAAGGAGATTATCCCAATAATAACCAGTTTTTGGCTAATGAAGAAAATAGTGATAAAAAACAATCGGGTGTAATTTATCATCCTTCTAAGTATTGGTCTATAAAAGTTTATGACTTTGAACAGATTAAAAATGTAGGTATAAGTAATACTTTTTATGTAAGTGGCTTAGATAATAAGGCTACTTATCAGGCCTTTTTAAAGGAATTCAAGCAGTACGGGGAAATAATTATGGAAAACGCTAATGTAAGTTGGTGGAATTATATTAATATCCCGTTACTTATGACTTTGATTTTATGTTTCGTTATTTTATCTGTTGCCATATACTACAATTTAAGATACTCCAAGGAGAGATTGTTTGTTAATCGTGTTTGGGGGAACTCTGAATTAGTTACATTAAAGTCTTTATTCAATAAAACTATTATATTTACTTTGTTTATTATAGTATTAATTCTGATAGTTTTTGTTAGTATTGTTTTAGCAAAGGGATTATCTATATACTTAGTGGAAATAGTGTGGAAGTTGCTTTTGTTTAATGTACTTTTATTTATTTTTATCCTATTTCTGATGTGTTTTTTTGGATTTCTTAGAATAAAGAAAATTGATCAATCAAAATCAGGCCAGCGTGTGCAATCAGCAAAACAGCAATTAACTATTAATCTGGTTATTAAGTTTGCGCTGCTCTGTTTATTTATTAGTACTTTTATAACTTCGTATCAATCGCTTCAGACTTTAAATACTAGGCTAGCTAATATTAACGTATGGGATTCTACAAAAAACATTTTTAAAGTGAAAGTAGGAGTTTTGCCAGAGAATATTCAAGATGATTTAAAAGCTGATAGAAAATTAAACGATAATTTAAGAGCTTTTTATGAAGAAGGTACGTCTACAAAAGAGATGTTTTTAATGTATTCGAATAATTTCCAGCGGAGTGAAAATGATACTTTCTTCTATGAAACCTATTTGAAAAAAGATACTGAAATAAACTCACCTGATGGGAATAGTGTAGAGGTTGATTTTAATTATTTAAAATTAAATCCAATTAAAAGCGTAAAAGGTCAGAATGCGGAAAAAGAAGCAATAATCAGTGATAAAATTTTGAATATTATTGTTCCTAAGAGTAAGCGGAAATACGAGAAAGATATAGAAAATACTTTTCTTGATTACTTCTATTTTCAAAAAGTAGAGGTTGCTAACATTTACAACGAAGCTTTAAATCGGCCTGATTTAGCGTTAAGTAAGGAAGACTTAAGTGTTAATATTATTTATGCGGAAAATAACCAAGACTATTTTTCCTATGACAGTAATACTGGGAATTTGAAAACGGGGAATATCACAGATCCAATAGCGATTATCTATACAGGAAACATTGATTCATCTAATATTGGTGCTCGTGTAACTTCTTCTGTATATTTTGTGGATAAAACGAAGGGCGATGCGTTTAATTCTATTTTGCCACTTATTAATAATTCAAATGCAAGAGAAATTACCCATGTAACGAGTGTTTACCAAGAAGTATCAAGTGAAATAACAGCTTTAAAATGGCAAATATATCAGCAAATGATAGGTACGATAATTCTAGCGATATGCACATGTTCTTTTATGTTATTGCTTATACTGTCCTACTATAGAGAGAATCTATATAAACAACTAATTTATCATGTGTTTGGATATTCGTTTTGGCAAAGTAGTAAATGGTTTATTATAAGTAATCTGTTTGTGTGTGCTTTTTCTGGAGTTGTCACTTTTATTATTAGTAAAGAACTAGTTGCCTTATATTTTAGTGTAGTTATTCTCTTAATAGAGCTAATTGCTATTTATTTCTTAAAAGAAAAAGTAATTAATAAAGATTTTAAAGCCATATTAAAAGGTGAAAAATATGATTGAGTTAGTTAATGTTAGTAAGAAAATAAAAGATAAATTAATATTGAAAAAAGTCTCTCTATCAATTGGAACTGGTGAATTTATTGCAATTGTCGGAGAAAGTGGAAGTGGAAAAACAACATTATTAAATATAATAGGTCACTTAGAGGCAAAAGATAGTGGGCAAATTAAAATTAACCACACGGAATATCACTCAAAAAAAGAGATTATGGTATTAAAAAAAGAAATATTAGGTTTTATATTCCAAAACTACTTGTTAATGGAAAATGAAACTGTTCAAGATAATTTATCTATTTCAAAAGGAACAGATCGCAATCTAATGATAAAATATCTTGATTATGTGGGTTTAGATGAAAGTTATTTGCTAAAAAAAGTTTATCAATTAAGCGGTGGAGAAAAACAACGGATTGCAATAGTGAGAATATTACTTAAGCCTTTCCAGTTATTACTTGCGGACGAGCCAACAGGAAATTTAGATAATAAAAATAAGCAGAAAATCATAGAATTGTTTTTAGAGTTAAAAAAGCAAGGAAAAACCATCATTTGTGTTACGCATGACCCGGAAATATCCGGAAAAGCAGACCGTGTTATTCATATTGAAAAAGGAGAGATAAGATGAAAATAGTTGGTATTTCTTTTGTAAACAGCATATTAATACTCTTAGTAGTACTTATTCATAAAATATTATTTAGAGTTTTGCTTCTTGGATATGAAAATTTGTTTTTCTACTGGGGCTCCTTTGTATTAATTTATTTTATTTTGAATTTAGCTACAAATAAGCTTCTATTATCTAGATATTGAACAACAATCCCTCTTTTTCATGGTATAGAGCCTAATATAGAGAAAAGTAATTGGAGGTTGGAAAGTTCACAAAGTCTACAACTAATAAAGCTACATTAGATGTTATAATTTTACTAAAAGATTTATGCCTAAAATAAGATGGGAAGAGTTATTATGACATTTTTAGAGTTGTTGAAGGTAAAACTAGAAAGAAAAAAGAATTTAATAACTTTAAGTTCCATGACAGAATTTGAGGATATTATAGCTTTCTTTGAGAAGGATAAATGTGATAAAGAGGGAATTAGTGAGCAAGAATTTTTAGCTGTTTTTCTTAAAGCGTATGAAGAATATTGTGATGAATTAGTAGCGAAAAGAAAAGGTTTATCAATAAAAGGTGTTGATGGGGCGCCAAATTGGTGTGGATATGAGTATATGATATGGAAAGCTAATTTTAAGTATATCGAACCAATTTTAAAAGTAAAAAAATTTAAAGACGAAAACAAACTAATGGAGGGGCTTCTATCATTATGCTTGTCACCTAAATATGGTAAAGGTCGGCAGTCATTAATAATTTTAATTGGAGAATATGGATTAAAGACATATGCTCCATCGTTAGGAGTTTTGTTAGATGACTCAGAAGTTACTATTCAAGTAATTTCGGCATTTACAAAAATGAAGGATGTATCACAGTATGAAAAAATAAAAGTTCTTGCTGAAAAGGAAAAAGCTACACCAGAAAGATTTTATGCTAAAAAGTATATAAATAAAGTAAAAAGGACTCCTAGCCTTGACTAGGAGTCCTTTTTATTCAAACAAGAAATCTAAAATCTTATCTCCAATTTTCTTCTTCTCACCTTGATAAGGGAAGCAGTGCATATGCATTGCTGGATTGAAGTTTAGCTCGATAATAGCGTGTTTGTCGCGGTCCATTGTTTCACGTGGAACAATTATGTCTACGCCGCAAATTTTGGCGTCAAGGACTTGGGTGGCACGAATAGCTATTTCTTTGAAGTAATCGTCCATTTCTTCGGTATAGTCAATGCTGTCGCCGCCTGTGCTGACGTTGGAATTTTCGCGAAGGTAGATGATTTCTTCTGCTTTAGGAATACTATCCCAAGAAAGATTTTGCATGGATAGCATTAGAGTTTCTTCGGGACCAGTACGGATTTTTTCAAGTGGTTTCAAATGGTCCGTTCCGCGCAATGGATCAGCGTTTTTTTCATCGACTAGTTCGTGTATAGTGTGAATTCCATCTCCTGTTACATTAGCGGGTACGCGTTTTAAAACAGCCTCAACTTTGTCGTTAATGACTAAGAAACGGAACTCGTCGCCAGGAATAAATTCTTCAATAATAACAGAGCTATCGTAACTGAATGCGATATTTAAAGCTTCTTGATAATCTTCTAGCGTAAATTTGTTTTTGAAAATACTAATTCCCCATCCGTAGTTGGTAGACTTAGGTTTAACGACAATTTGTTTATCTTCAAATAAAGTGAATGCTTCAAGTGCAAGAGCTTGGTCGCTAAAACTATCGCCAAATGGAACGCGAATGCCGTGCTCTGCTAGTACAAGCTTGGTGACAACTTTATTTTCCATCATTAACACAGATACATAGTTGTCTTTAGAAGTTTTGCTAGCTTGTTTCACATACTCCAGCTGGTCGCCTTTTTGGAAACGAAGGAAGTTTTCGGCTCGGTCTAATACGTCAACTTTGATGCCGCGTGCGATAGCGTCTTTCCAAATGATTTGTGTGGAAAGTTCCATGTCTTCTGCGCCAACAAGTTTATAGGCCAAAGCTTCGGTTTCTCCCATATAAGTTTTAGCTTGGTTTAAATGGAATTCGACGTAACCTTCTTTAGCTGATTGTGCTTGTACTTGTGCAGCAATCGTTTTTTCAGGGTGTAGCAGGCGTTCTTTTTGTTTTTCGATAATTGTTTGGAAATGGTTGTCATTAGGAATTAGGCTTTGGATGAAGTCGCTCATTTTGTTTAATTCTAAAAGTCCTGCATCAGCAAGGGACATTTCCTCGTTATCACAGTTTTTAATTGCGGGCTGTGCGAGGCCGTTTAAAGCGATATTATTTTCGTTTTCATCAGCTAGTTGTTGGTTGTTCGCGCATAACTCACGATCTTCCGAAAGCAAACCTTTAATTAAAAATAGATGGATAAAAATAAGTTCATCCTTGGAAATTCCATTTGGTTCAAGTGGATTTAAGTCAATCGAGCGAATTTCTAAATATTCCACACCATGTTTTGCTAAACCTTCGACAGTTTGGTCAGTATGTGCATTTTTTAAGCGGATTGGGTTGTAAAACTCGCGCATACTTTCGATTTTACCAGCTTCAATGTAGTTGGAAATACTCGAAATATAGGCGTCAAATGAATTGTAATCAACGTAAAGTGATTCTTTGTTTTTATAGCCAGCGTTGCTATTACGAAGGGAAATTCCACCATCAAGAGCCTTGCTACCATCTTGCAGTACCTCTTCATAGTCAGTTTTTGTAAAATCAGCCAGATAGACTGGACTCGCACCAGTTAAATAAATAAGCAACCAACGATTTTTCATAAAATATTTAGCTACTTTTAAATATAATCGATTTTTAAAATCACGTTTTGATTCGTTAGGAAGGCTGATTTCAGCATGAAGCCCGTCAATTAGCGCTTCAGGAAAAGAGAAATTATAATGAATTCCGGATAATAATTGGATTTTTTTACCGTAACCTTTAGCTAAGTGCTCACGATATTTTCTATCAGGGCTATCTGGCGTTTTATATTCTGCAATCGGAATATCTTCTTCCGAGGGCAAAATGGGCGGATTGCTAGAAGGCCAAAGCAGTTCGTTTTCTGATCGTAATGAAACGATATTATGAAGATTTTCAAGCCATTCATATACAGCGTCAATTGAGTCAGTTACAGGTGTAATCATTTCAATTTGGCTTTCCGAAAAATCGGTTTTAATATATGGATTATCTTCTTTTGGACCAAAAATTGGTGGATGAGGCGTAAGAGCCAACTTTCCATCAGAAGTTACGCGTATATTCTCTTTTTCCAAACCAAAATGACCAGAAAATAAGTGTTTCCGGAGAGCTTCGTTTTCTTTAAAAGAATCAAGCATCGTTATATCAAGTTTTATCATGTTTTCACCTCAGGGGTTTTAAATAAGTTCATATAGAGATATTTTACCGCAATATGTGAAATTAGTATAATGATTGGTTTGTGATTTACAGTAGTGTAGAAAATTTTAAAAAATGTAGAAAAAATACTACTGAACTTATATAATGGGTGGAAGAGGTGAAAAAATGGAGATTCGGAATTTAACTAAAAAGATGGAAGACAACATGGTTTTGAAGGATATTTCATTTGATTTGAAAGCAGGAGAAATAACGGCACTTATTGGAAGAAATGGTGTTGGGAAAACGACGCTTTTTTCGACGATGACAGGGATTTATTTGCCTGTTGAAGGAGATGTTTTCATAGACGGGAAGAGTATTTTTGAACATCCTGAAGTCAAACAGCAGTTGTTTTTATTGGAAGATAATATGAATCACTTTAATACATATAATGTACAGGCGGTTGTGAAAATTTATAGGAAAATTTATCCTACTTTTGATGAAACGTTCTTTAATGATTTAATGCAGCAATTTGAATTACCAATGAAAGCAAAATTAATGTCATTTTCAAAAGGAAGAAAAGCATTATTTTTCATTATTTTAGCTTTTTCTTTAGATGTTCGTTATTTATTGCTAGATGAACCGATGGATGGGCTAGATGTTATTATTAAAAAGCAAATTTTAGCAATTATAAAAGACACGGTGAAAAAACGTGGAATGAGTGTTGTCATTGCTTCTCATCGTCTGGATGAACTAGAAACTATTGCTAATCGGGTCATTGTTTTAAAAGGGGCCCATTTGGAGCTTGATTATTATTTAGATGATATGCGAGATGATGCAGTGAAAATCCAGGTAGCATTTAAAACTAAGAAAATACCTGATTTTGTGAAAAACAATGCTCAATTATTATATCGAAATGGGAGAATTTACACGCTTTTAGTCACAGAAAATGCTAACGAATTTGTTAGGCAATTGCGACTAGAGGAACCAATTTTATTTGAAGAAATGGCTATTACTATAGAGGATATTTTTACGGTTCATTTAACGAATGACAAGATAGATTATTACGAGATTTAAAGACATAAAAATGAGGATGAAGCGAATAATGTTTAATCGAGGGTTATGGTATCGAGAGTGGCGTAATATGAGATGGATGCTTCTGGGCGTAGCGGTATTGTTTTTTCTAGGAATTACTTTAGGTCTCGTTTCAGATGCAGAGCGTTGGCAAAGTCAAAAGGATTTTTATGAATCAAGTGAGTTTATAAAACAACAAAAAGAAAACCCAGAATATAAAACTTCCGATGAAGAAATGAACACTAGTTTGACTGTAGCTTATTTAGCTATCCCGATGTACACGAATTTTATTCAGGCAGAATATGTAGAGTACATGCCTTTCATGTTTTATTTTCAATTAGAGATGTTTTTCACTTTAATTAAAGCAAGTGTTTTTGTTTTAGGAGTGTTGGCGGTTATATTTGAGCGTTACACACGAGCAAATCGGTTTACAGCATCGCTTCCTTATAAGCGGACACATATTATTGGGGTTAAAATGATTATGGGTATAGCTACGATTACGTTGAGTTATCTTGTATCTATTGGAATTGGACTGACTTACTTCTTCAGACATATACCGACAAATTATATACAATTAGAAATGGCGAAATTTTGGACAGATATTGCGGGTGGTTTATTTACTTATATTCTCATCTTTTTAGTCGCTATTTTGATTGGATTGCTAATTGGATCGCCTATTGCAGCAGCTGTGGTAGCATTTGGTGTAATGTTAGTCCCAAATGTATTGAATCCTACACTAGATAATTTATATAAATATATTTGGCCAGATGGTGGAGAGGCTGGAATGACTAATCTACTTAAGTTTGAGGATTATGTAAATGTATTTTCCCCATTTTCTTTTGAATCGGCCTCGCTTGGAGCAGTTATTTTTAGTGCATTATTAAGTGCTTGTATGGTAGTTGCTATTTTAGTTTTATACAAAAAGCAACATATCGAACGTAATGGTTATTTATTTGCTTTTTCATGGGTGAAATGGCCTTTTCTTATCTTATTTTCACTGTTTATTGGAATGGTAATAGCCAATCTAGCAGTGGGGGATACCGAATTAAGTTTTATTGGTTATCTTTCTTGGGGAATCGGGTCGACGATTGCTAGTTTTATTTTAGCACTTTATATTTTAAACAAAATGCGCGGACTTTTCCAAATGTCTAAAACGAATTAAAAAAATAGCTTTTTTATAGTAGGTAAGTCCGGTATAATAGAGGATAGAATAAGTGAGGGAGGATTTAGCATTGACCACAGAAATGAATAAACCGCCAGTAGCTGATTTAAAGGCTAATCTAACAAAGCGGAATTTGCAATACGTAATGGAAGTTGAAAAGCATTTGCGAGGAACTCATTACGCTGAAGAGCAACAAGAAATTATTATTTACGAAATGTGTGAAAAGATTTTAGCCGAACAGAAAAAAGGTATCACAGCAAGAAAATTATTTAATTTAACACCAACAGAATATGTTGTTTCTTTAGATGTGAAAGCTGCACCAGTTGAGCAAAATACAGAGAAATGGTGGCTTGTACTTGACGGCGGACTCCTTGTACTTGGAGCGATGATGTTGATTTCTGGAATTAGTGCTTATTTCCAAAAAAATGCACAAACTCTAGGAATTATTGTCTTAGTAATCACTGCTGTTGTCGGTGGTTTTGCAATGCTTATCTTACGTAAATACGCATCTAACATGCGTGCAGGACAAAAAGGTGGAACGATAAAATACTTACTAGTAGCAGTTGGAGTCATTGCAGTATGGATGTTTGTAATGACAATTGTGCAAGTGACAATTCCTCCAAATATCAATGTAGCGTTAAGTCCGATTGTTAACACAGTTGGTGGTGCAATTATTATTGCCCTACGTTTCTATGTGAAGAAAAAGAAAAATATTCCATCCTTATAAGAAGATGGACACGGATAGGTGACCTAAATTGCATATTGCGAGGTGGTCACCTGTTTTTATTTCCCGGGAAATACTGATACAGACGAGGTGAATAAATTTATGTTTTCGTATGAAGTGATTAGGCAATTTACAGAGACAGAACACCATTTATACCGCTACATAATGGACAATCGGGACAAAGTTATGTTTATGAGAGTGCGCGAACTTTCGGAGGTAACGCATGTTTCACCAGCATCAATTGTTCGTTTTACTAGAAAGTTGGGTTGTGAAGGCTTCTCAGAATTTAAGGTGAAGCTAAAACAAGAAGCAACACGTAAGGTAAAGAAAAAAACGGCGGATACTGTAGAAGTTTTAGAGGAATTCTTTGAACGGACAATGAATCGTGATTATGATCAAGTATTAGATGCAGCGGCAGAGATCATTAATGAAGCAGATTTAGTCGTCTTTTTTGGAATCGGAACCTCAGGGATTTTAGCAGAATATGGCAGTCGTTTTTTCTCCAATATGAAGAAGCGAACATTTTATATTAAAGATCCATTTTATCCTAATCCGGGAGAACAATTTAAAAATAAAGCAGTAATGATTATATTATCTGTGTCTGGTGAGACGGATCAAGTGCTTGAACAAGCGCAAAATATGCAACAATATGGTAGCCGGATTATTAGTATCACCAATACGAGCCATAATACGCTTGCCGAGCTATCTGATGTCAATATCCCGTATTACGTCACGCAAGAAATGGTGGATAAGACGAATATTACGACGCAAATTCCGGTGCTGTTTCTGTTAGAAGCGATGGCGAAGAAAAATTATAATCAAGAACAGCTAGAATAATAAAAAGCGTGTAGATTTTGTCGTCTACACGCTTTTTTATTAACTTATTTTCTTGTATACGTGAACAAACTCAGTGACAACTTCTCTTAATGTTTCTGTTGTGATGAGTAAGTCCTCTGCATGAATTAGCAGTAACTGAATTTCCACTTTTTCACCGGAAGCTTCTTTTTGAATTAGCTTATGATGCTCGTGGTGACCATTAGCAAGTGTTTCGCCACCTTCTTTTAGTTTTGCCTCGGCTTCTTCAAAATTCCCATCACGAGCTGCGCGAAGTCCTTCTAAGTAACTACTTCTCGCTGAGCCAACTTGACTAATCATGCCAAAAATGACTGTTTCCATTTCATTCATGTCTATTTTCCTCCTGTAAAAAGTGATACACTGCGCCGAGTAGGCCAGCTTGGTTTTTATGTGTGGCTGTTTCGATAATCGTGTCACGCAGCCCAAAGCTCGCCATGTGATGCTTTAGTTCCGTGATAAAAGTAGGACGACTTGTAATTCCGCCACCGATAAAAATATGGGTTGGATCGAAAAGATAAATCAAATTATAAAGCCCTGTACAAATCCCTGTATAAAACTCAGTAATAAGTCGTTCTGAGATGGGATCATGTGCATCATAATTGGCAAAAATCTCTTCACCAGTTATTTCTTTCAAAGGGCGACCGGTTAGCTCTGCGTATTGTCTGCGAAGAACGAGCATAGTAGTAGTTTCATTCAGCGTATATTTTCCAGGACGAAATGCACCTGGGCGTTGGCTAAACATATAACCAAACTCGCCAGCTCGGAAACGGCCGCCGCGAACCAATGCGCCATTAGAAAAAATACCGCCACCAATTCCAGTTCCGATAGTTAAACAAAGAAAATCATCCAAATCTTGTCCTTTTCCAAGCCATTTTTCAGCAAGTAGGGCGCAGTTGGCGTCATTTTCGATGGCAACAGGAAGGCTGGTTTCCGCTTCGAGCCATTCTTTTAAATTAAAGTTATCAAATCTGCGGATAGCGCCGCCCATTGTGATAAGCCCGGTTTTCGGATTAACGTAGCCTGGTGCGCTGACAGCAATCCCTGTCACGTCTGTATTTTCAGCAAGAAATAGCTTCATTTCTGCTAAAATATGGTCGCCATCACTCGCGATTATTTCGGCTGATTTTGTTAAAATAATTTCACCATGCGGCAAAACGACCCCCATTTTAAGGGCCGTTCCACCGATATCAAAAGCTGCAATTTTCATTTTGTCACATCCTATTGTTCTGTCGAGGCTGTTGCATTTTTGTCCATTGCTGCATCACTCGCGGCAATTTTGTTAGATACAAGTACGAATGGTAGATAAATGACTGTCGCGACGGCTAGACAGAGCAAGCCGACCAGAAGCGCGAGCCAGTTTCCTCCTGTACCAAGGAATGGAATCAGTGGTCCTGGAGTTGTCCAAGGCACTTGATAGGCGACAGGTGGAATAAGTTTTGTTGAGATAAAGAAGTAACCAATTAATGTATTGATTGCTGGTGTAATGATAAAAGGAATAACCATAATTGGGTTTAATACGATTGGTAAACCGAAAATAACTGGTTCATTGATGTTGAAAATCCCTGGTGCAAGAGAAAGTTTCGCGATATCTCGGTAGTCTGCACGACGAGAAGCGATAAAGATAGCAATCAGTAAACCTAGAGTCATACCAGATCCACCGTAGTTTGCAAATCCGTCATTTAGGCCAGCCCATGTTGCTGGGTATGGAGCTCCCCAAGCAGAACCGTGCTGTGCTACGTAAGATAAGTTGTCTAAGTTTGGTTCAGTGAAGATGGTGTCACGAATAGCCGCAACAGTGTTAGGCCCGTGAATACCAAGTACCCAAAGTAAATTAGAAACAAGCCCGATGATGATAACAGAGAATACGTTAGTTCCCATGTCTTTAAGTGGAGCTTGAATAACTGTGTAAACAAGGTCGTTTAAACCTTCTGGAGCGATTAATGTGATTAAGTAGTTAATGACAGAGAAAAGAATAGTGATGATGATAACTGGAATTAATACTTTAAAAGAACGAGCAACTGCTGGTGGTACTTGGTCAGGCATTTTAATCATTAAACGAGGGGATCTAGCTAGACGGCTAAATACTTCCCCAGTAATAATTGCTACGATAATAGCAACGAAAAGACCTTGTGCGCCTAAGAATTTGATTGTCATGTAAGATGCGTTATCAACAACTGTGTAAGGCGTATAGACGATAAAGAATGCACCTATCGAGGTAAGCCCACAGAGCAAATCATCCTGTTTAAAGAAGATGGCGAGGTTCCGCGCGACTAGAAATACAATCAGAATCGCCATAATATTGGTCGAACCTTGCATTACCGGCGAAAATACAGCCTGTGCATCTGCTAAATTAGGGAAGATTTTCCCTAGGAATAAGATTTTTGCAATAAAGCCATCCGGAGATAACACTGCAAAGTTAATCAAAGTGATAATTGAACCGGCCATAATTAATGGGAAAACTAAAATAAATGCATCACGAATTGCTGCAATATGGCGCTGTGAGTTCAATTTATTCGCTACTGGTACTAAAACACGTTCCATGCCGTGTTCGAATTTTGACATTATACTCATTTTAAAACCTCCCTATTTTTAAATGAAAATTCCTTACCCAATCTCCGCGAAAGCTTTTTCAAGAACGGCTTTCCCATTTAACATACCATAATCTTTCATATCAATAACAATAACTGGAATACGTCCCTGTACGAGTTCATCTACTTGCGGTTTTTGGTAACGGACTTGAGGTCCAAGCATAACAATATCCATTTTATCTACCACACTGCTAGCTTCTGATACTGGCAATGCTTCAATTTCAATTTCTTCCCCAATAGAGGTTGCGTGCGCTTTCATTTTAGTAACGAGTAAGCTTGTCGACATTCCAGCCGCACATACAAGTAATATTTTTTTCATTAAAATTTCCCTCCCAAAATGGTTGAAGCAGAGAGAGAACAAGGCTTATTTGCCCTGTTCCTCTACTAAATTAGCTCCGTTTGCTTCGATTGTCTTTTTATACCAGTAAAAACTGTCTTTTTTATAGCGTTTCAATTCTTTTTCATCGTTTTCGTCGCGGTCAACATATACGAAACCGTAACGTTTTTGGTAGCCGTTTAGCCAGCTTAGTAAATCTGTGAAGCTCCAAGTGCAGTATCCAAGCATCTCTACACCATCCGTGATTGCTTCTTGGATTGCTAGAGCATGGGCGCGAATATATTCAATTCGGTACTCATCGTGGATTTTGTGGTCTTCCGTCAAGCTATCATACTCACCAAGACCATTTTCTGTAATCATGATTGGTAATTTATAGCGGTTAGTAATTCTACGTAAGCCAATGCGCAAGCCTGTTGGATCAATATCCCAGTCCCAATTCGTTTTCTCTAAGTAAGGATTGTTGGTGTTTTTGTATAACCCCGGTACACCAGTTTCCTCGGAAGTGCCTTTTTCGCCAGTTGTATTCATTTTCCCAGAACCAACGCCGTCTTTCCCATTAAAGGCATGAGTCATTGAGCGGTAATAGTTAACTCCCATGAAATCAGGTTTTCCTTTTTTCAGAAGTTCGGTATCGCCTGGTAAGATTTCCGGCGCAAGACCGTGCTCTTCCAGCCAATTCCAAGTAGCAGTCGGATATTCACCCCATGTGTAAACATCCATCCAGAAATGGGCATTGAATTCCTCAGAGTTTTCAGAAGCGAGCACATTCGCTGGATTAGCATCAATGGAATAACTTGGTCCGTAAGCGAAACTTGGTCCAATTTTTCCAGAGGTACCTAGCTCGCGGAATTTAGCAATTGCAGAAGCATTCGCCAAGTTCGCATTGTGATTTGCAGCAAACATACGCTTGTCGTCAGAAACGCCAGGTGGGTGATATGCTAATTTGTAACCGTGTGAGATAAATACATTTTGTTCATTAAGTGTAACCCAGTATTTAACTCGTCCGTTAAAGCGTTCGAATAGAAGGGCAGCATAGTTAGTGAAATCTTCTACGACTTTGCGTGACTCCCATCCACCATATTCGTCTTGAAGCCCTTGCGGAATATCCCAGTGGTAAAGTGTAACGACTGGTTCAATTCCATAAGAAAGAAGTTCATCAATCAAGTTATCATAGAATTTCAGTCCAGCTTCGTTAACTTCCCCGTTACCATGCGGGATAACGCGACTCCATGCGACAGAGAAACGATATGCTTTTAGGCCCTGTTCAGCCATTAGCGCGACATCTTCTTTGTAGCGATGATAATTATCCACCGCTACATCTCCGTTTGTTTCTTTGAATGTTGTTCCAGGAATACGAACAAATTCATCCCATACAGATGGTCCTTTGCCATCCTCATCCCAGGCACCTTCTACTTGGTACGCTGCAGAAGCTGATCCCCATAGAAAATCTTTTGGGAAAGGTTTCAACTTATTATGTTCCATTATGGCACCTCCAAAAATTATGTGCGATTAGTCTGTTTTAGTTTTGCTTGCTTTATTAATGTAAACGGTTTCGACTGATTGGTAAATAGTTTTTGCTGCTTTGGGTTCGTGTTTCATATCAATGGTATAAGTTTCTAAACTGAAACGTTGTGTTTCGTGTATGTGATACGGAGAACAATTGACATTTGAGGCAGCATCCCTTATTCTATATGTATTAATGAAAAGAGGTGAGATGACATGTTTCTTTTGAGTGCACGCAATAGTATAGTTGAATTTTTGTATATTGTCCGTGCAATTTTTTCCGGTATTGCAGTTACATTGGTGAAGTCTGCCCAAAAAACTGTATAACTAGAAAAAATGAGAGAAGCATGGAGTCACGCAATCGGTTTGTATAGTGCTAAATTAGTATTATACTTATAATTGGCGTCGGGCGCTTGTCTGACGCTTTTTTGTTGTCTAAAAAAATGTTTCACGTGAAACATTTTGCCATGCTTCCTTGGATAATGGAGGATAAAATGACAATAGTAGCAATGAATGATGTAGTTAAAAGTTTTACTGGAGATATTATTTTAGAGAAAGTATCTCTTCAATTAGAAGAAGGCGAGCGCGTCGGTTTAATTGGTCGTAATGGTGAAGGGAAAAGTACAATTTTGAAGGTTTTAAAAGGGTTAGAGGGCGTTGATAGTGGGATTGTAACCAGTAAAAAAGGCGCTAAAATAGGACTTTTAGAACAACTATCTACAGTAAATCCCAATATAATAGTTGAACAATATTTACGAACTAGTTTTGGTGAGTTAGAGGAGTTAGAAAAAGAATTACGGGCATTAGAAGAAGAAATGGCAACAAACCCAAGCGAAAAGCTAATGAACCGCTACGGAGATAAAATGGCTTTATTCGGTGAGCTCGGTGGATATGAAATGGATGCTAACTTGAGCAAAGTGGTCAATGGACTTGGTATTGGAGCATTACTGCCTCAAAAATGGGGCGATTTAAGTGGCGGTGAGAAAACAAAAGCAGCATTAGCTCATTTATTATTGCAGAAAACGGACTTGTTACTTTTGGATGAGCCAACAAATCACTTAGACTTGATGGCAGTAGAATGGTTGACCTCGTTTTTACAACATTACGCTGGAACCGTGTTAGTTGTGTCTCACGATCGCTACTTTTTAGATGAGGTAGTCCAGAAAATGGTGGAGCTTGAGAACCGCGAGTTAATCATTTATCATACGAATTTTTCCGGATATTTAAAAGAGCGGGAAGAACGACTATTACGCGAATTTCAAGATTATAAAGACCAACAAAAGAAAATCAAAAAGATGCAGCAAGCTATAAAAAGATTGCGCCAGTGGGCTATGCAAGCCAATCCGCCAAATGATGCAATGTTCCGTCGGGCAAAAAATATGGAACGAGCATTAGAACGTATGGAAAAAGTGAAGCGCCCTGTATTAACACAAAAACAAATGCAATTACAATTTGACGAGGCTAGCAGAAGCGGGCAAGACGTAGTTGTGATGGAGAATTTAAATAAATCTTTTAGCGAAAAAGAAATTATGCAGGATGTTTCTTTACAAATTAGACAAGGCGAGCGAGTGGCAATTATTGGTAAAAATGGTACCGGAAAATCCACTTTATTAAAAATAATAGAAGGAAAAGTGGAGCCGGATAACGGGACGGTGAAAGTCGGAGCAAGTGTGAAAATCGCCTCGCTGTCACAACAAATGGAAGAGTTGAATGAAAAAATGACAGTACTTGAAGCGTTTCGAGATAAGGTTGCTGTGACAGAGGGAGAAGCGAGGCAAATGCTAGCTGGCTTCATGTTTTACGGGGAGATGGTTTTCCGGAAAGTAGCAAATATTAGCGGTGGCGAGCGAATGCGACTTAGATTAGCTCAATTTATTAATATGCCTGTGAATACACTTATTCTTGATGAACCGACCAACCACTTGGACATTGCGTCTCGTGAAGTATTGGAAGAAGCAATCCGGACTTTTACCGGGACAATCATTACTGTATCACATGATCGTTATTTTATTGATCAGCTCTGTTCAAAAGTAATTTGGCTTGAAAATAAACAATTAGCTGTGTATGAAGGTAACTACAGCTATGCCATTAGTAAACGAGGATAATCACCTTGCTGGAAATCATTCTCTAAATAAATTAGAATGAAGAAAAGAGGTGATGGTATGGAGATAACAGTTGTAAAAGGTGATATTACAGAACAAAATGTGGACGTCATTGTGAACGCTGCTAATCCAGGACTCCTGGGTGGTGGCGGAGTGGATGGTGCTATCCATCAAGCAGCTGGTCCTGATTTATTAAAAGAATGTCAAGAGGTTATTAATCGCATTGGTTCTTGTCCAGCGGGTGAAGCAGTAATTACTTCTGCAGGTGATTTAAAAGCAAATTACATTATTCATGCTGTGGGTCCGATTTGGAAGGACGGAGAGCATCAGGAAGCGAACAAACTGGCGTCTTGTTATTGGAAAGCTTTGGATTTAGCGGCTGGAAAAGACTTAACTTCGATTGCCTTTCCTAATATTTCTACCGGTGTATATGGTTTTCCTAAAAAACTAGCAGCAGAGGTAGCGCTTTATACCGTTCGCAAATGGATGGAAGAAGAGTATGATGCAAGTATTAAAGAAATACGTTTCGTTTGTTTCGATGAAGAAAACTTGAAGTTATACAATAAATTAATAAACAGTGAAGTCGTTTAAGATAACAATCTTAGACGGCTTTTTCAAATGTTTCACGTGAAACATTTTTTACTATATTTTCTGAATTAAACAACAACGGAAAACCTTCTTGACATAGCTCCTAGCTTCTTGTAACATCATATTCAATAACTAAAAATATACATTGGCTATTTCAGCATGATTATAGAAGACAAGTCGCATGATGTGGAGATTTTCCACCATTTTTTCTTTATGAAAATAAGGATAAGATGATGCGTTTTTTCTATATAAAAAAGCGAGTACCAATAAAAAAGGAGTGTTTGCGACCCATGTGGGAAACAAAATTTGCAAAAGAAGGCTTAACATTTGATGATGTTTTACTTGTTCCAGCGAAATCGGACGTATTACCCAATGATGTAGATTTAAGTGTAGAAATGGCTCCATCACTCAAATTAAATGTACCAATTTGGAGTGCCGGAATGGACACAATAACGGAAGCTAAAATGGCAATAGCGATTGCGCGCCAAGGTGGAATCGGTGTTGTTCATAAAAATATGAGTATTGAACAACAAGCAGAAGAAATCGAAAAAGTGAAACGCTCTGAAAGCGGCGTTATTATTGATCCATTTTATCTGACTCCAGACCACCAAGTTTTTGCTGCAGAGCATTTGATGGGTAAATATCGTATCTCAGGTGTTCCAATCGTCAATAACGAGAAGGAGCGCAAACTAGTTGGGATTTTAACTAACCGCGATTTACGTTTTATTTCAGACTACTCTACAGTAATTAAAGATGTTATGACCAAAGAAAACCTAGTGACAGCACCAGTTGGAACTACTTTAAAACAAGCGGAGCAGATTTTGCAAAAACACCGCATCGAGAAATTGCCACTTGTGGATGAAGCGGGCATTCTAAAAGGTCTTATCACTATTAAAGATATTGAAAAAGTAATTGAATTTCCGAACTCTGCTAAAGATAAGCACGGTAGACTACTTGCTGCAGCAGCTGTTGGGATTACGAATGATACGTTTGTACGCGTAGAGAAATTAATCGAAGCGGGTGTAGATGCGATTGTAATTGATACTGCGCACGGACATTCAGCAGGCGTTATTAATAAAATTTCTGAAATTCGTCAAACATTCAAAGATGTCGTGATTGTGGCTGGAAACGTTGCGACAGCTGAAGGAGCACGTGCTCTTTTTGAAGTTGGTGTTGATATTGTGAAAGTTGGTATTGGACCAGGTTCCATCTGTACGACACGTGTTGTTGCGGGTGTCGGAGTTCCGCAAATCACAGCCATTTATGATTGTGCGACTGTTGCACGTGAGTTTAGTAAAACAATTATCGCGGACGGTGGTATTAAATACTCTGGTGATATCGTGAAGGCGCTGGCTGCTGGAGGAAATGCAGTTATGCTAGGAAGTATGCTGGCTGGAACGGACGAAAGCCCTGGTGAAACAGAAATTTTCCAAGGCCGTCAATTTAAAACTTACCGTGGTATGGGTAGTTTGGCAGCAATGGAGCACGGTTCTAAAGATCGTTACTTCCAAGCAGACGCGAAAAAACTCGTTCCTGAAGGTATTGAAGGTCGCGTTCCTTATAAAGGTTCCGTTGCCGATATTATCTTCCAATTAGTTGGTGGTATTCGTTCAGGTATGGGCTACACTGGTTCCCCTGATTTAAGACATCTTCGTGAAGAGGCAGCGTTTGTTCGTATGACTGGTGCCGGGCTACGCGAGAGCCATCCACATGATATTCAAATTACAAAAGAAGCACCAAATTATAGCATTTCTTAAGGTCGAAAAAGCAGGAATCTCTTCCAAAAGAGGTTTCTGCTTTTTAATTTCTTTTATAAAACAAGATAATACTAAGAAAAAATGAATTTCCTCAAAAAGCTTCAATTAAATGCGTAAAACCGCTATACTGTTTCTATAGAGGAGGCGTGAAAAAAGATAATGATAGAACAAGCCAGAGCTATTTTACAGCAAAATTTTGGTTATCAAGATTTTCGAGATGGGCAAGTAGATGTCATTTCGAAACTTTGCGCGGGTGAAGATACGCTAGCAATCATGCCAACTGGCGGCGGAAAGTCACTTTGCTACCAAATCCCAGCACTTCTTTTTAATGGTTTAACCATAGTTGTTTCTCCGCTAATTTCACTTATGAAGGATCAAGTAGATGCGCTAATCTCAGAAGGTATTGCAGCTACTTTTATTAATAGTACGCTTACTAATAGAGAAATAGATATTCGCCTTGAAGCTGCGTTTTCTGGAGAGATAAAGCTGCTATATATTGCCCCGGAACGAATTGAAACTTCCGGATTCCAGCGCTTAATCGAACAAGTACCTATTGCGCTATTTGCAATTGATGAAGCACACTGTATTTCGCAGTGGGGGCATGACTTTAGACCAAGCTATTTGAGCCTTTGCGATAGCTTAAATAAAATGACCCGGCGTCCGCTTGTTATCGCGCTTACTGCTACAGCAACCCAAGCTGTTTCAGACGATATTTGTCGTCTTTTAGAAATAAAACCAAATTCTGTTATCAAAACTGGATTTTCCAGAGATAATTTAGCATTTCAAGTAGTAAAAGGTCAAGATAAAGACAAGTATTTAATTGATTATTTAACGAAAAATTCGACGGAATCAGGTATTATTTATGCGTCTACACGAAAAGAAGTGGAGCGAATCCACAGTTTTTTGCTTAAAAAAGGTGTGGAATCAGGTATGTATCACGGCGGAATGACTGATATAGCCCGAAAAGATTGGCAGGAGAAGTTTCTATATGATGATATTCGCGTAATTGTAGCAACGAATGCTTTTGGAATGGGCATTAACAAATCCAATGTGCGCTTTGTTATTCATTATAATATTCCGCGTAACATTGAGGCATATTATCAAGAAGCAGGGAGAGCTGGTCGAGACGGTGTTCCAAGTGATTGTATTCTGCTCTTTTCTCCACAAGATAGTCGTATTCAACAGTTTTTAATTGAGCAATCCGAAATGGATGATGAACGTAAACAAAATGAATTCGTCAAGCTACGTCAAATGACGGGTTATGGTTATACAGAAATTTGTTTGCAGAAATATATCGTCCAATATTTTGGTGACGACGAAGAAAACTGCGGAAAATGTAGTAATTGTTTAGATACACGAGAAGCCACAGATATTACGATTTTAGCGCAACAAGTTTTTTCTTGTATAAAACGAATGGGGGAACGTTTCGGAAAAGTATTGATTGCTAAGGTTTTGACCGGATCTGCTGATCAAAAAGTGAAGGATTGGCACTTTGAAGAACTTAGTACCTATGGCTTAATGAAAGATGCATCTCAAAAAGATGTATTGCAACTAATTGATTACCTCACAGCAGAAAAATATTTACAACCAACTGATAGCCAATTTCCCTCACTCAAACTTACAGAACGAGCAATATCAGTGTTGCGAGGGGAACTAAAAGTGGAAAGAAAACAAGCGAAACGTGCTGAAAAAGTTAAAATAGATGTAAACAGTGACCTTTTCGAGAAATTGCGGGAAGTGCGGCGGGAACTGGCAGCAAAACACAAGGTGCCGCCATATATCATTTTTTCAGATGAAACGTTACGTGACATGTGTGCATATATGCCACAAACGGAAGATGCACTGCTTGAAGTCAAAGGCATTGGTGCGATGAAACGCGATAAATATGGTGCTGAATTCTTGGCAGTATTGCAACAAGAGGCAACAAAATAAGATAGAAGAGAGGGTTTTGACAGATGACAAAAACATTAGTGCTGGCAGAAAAACCGTCTGTCGGTAAAGATATTGGTCGGGTACTCGGAGCTAAGCAAGGTAAGAATGGCTATTTAGAAGGTGGAAAATATGTAGTAACTTGGGCACTTGGGCACCTTGTAACACTGGCTGACCCAGAACGCTACGATGCAAAGTACAAAAGCTGGAATATGGAAGACTTACCAATGCTTCCAGAAAAAATGAAATTAGAACCAATCAAACAAACGAGAAAACAATACGAAACGGTTAAGAAATTAATGAATCGTCCAGATATAACAACCATTGTCATTGCAACAGATGCAGGCAGAGAGGGAGAACTTGTAGCTCGCTGGATTATTGACTATGCGAAAATCAAGAAGCCTCTAAAAAGACTATGGATCTCCTCTGTAACGGATAAAGCGATACGTGAAGGATTTGAACACTTAAAACCAGGGAAAGCTTATGAAAATCTGTATCACTCTGCTGTCGCTCGTTCTGAAGCTGACTGGGTGGTAGGGATCAATGCCACACGTGCGTTAACAACAAAATACAACGCTCAACTTTCATGTGGTCGAGTGCAAACGCCAACCCTTGCAATGATTCAACATCGTGAGGAAGAGATTCGCAACTTTAAACCGCGTGAATACTATGGAATTACCGCGTTAACTGAACGAGAAAGTTTCACGTGGAACAATGGCCAAACTTTTGATAAAGCTTTAGCGGAAAAACTAGTAAAATCTTTACAAGGCGAAAATGCGATAATTACAGAAGTCACTATGAAAGAAAAGAAAACTTTCTCACCAGGTTTATATGATTTAACCGAATTACAACGCGATGCTAATAATAGATATGATTTTTCAGCGAAAGAAACGCTTAATATTATGCAAACTTTATACGAGCGACACAAAGTACTAACATACCCACGAACAGACTCACGCTTTATTTCGACAGATATCGTTCCAACACTTAAAGAACGTTTAGTGGCATGTGGTGTGGGTGAAAATGCAAAAGCAGCCCGCCAAATCAGCGGAAAACCGATCAAAGCGAACAAATCGTTTGTAGATAATAGCAAAGTAAGTGACCATCACGCAATTATTCCAACTGAGCAGCCTGTATCACTTGGAGATTTAAGCGATAAAGAACGGAAAATTTATGACCTTGTTGTCAAACGCTTTTTAGCAGTGCTTTCAGAGCCATATATTTACGAAGAAACCTCTGTTAAAGCCAAAATAGGTCAAGAAGAATTCGCTTTAAAAGGTAAAGTTGTTAAATCACTTGGTTGGAAAAGTATTTATGGAGAGTCGCGCGAACCAGATCAGTTAACTAAAATGAAAAAAGGCGATACAATTCCAGTTAAACGAATCAATTTAGAGACTGGAAAAACAAAGCCGCCAGCGAGATTTAATGAAGCAACCTTACTTTCAGCTATGGAAAACCCGTCTAAATATATGGAATCAACGAGCAAAGCTTTAGCCAAAACTCTTGGTGATACAGGAGGACTTGGAACAGTGGCAACACGCGCTGATATTATTGAAAAATTGTTCAATAGTTTCTCTTTAGAAAAGCAAGGTAAGGACATTCTAATTACTTCTAAAGGGCGCCAGTTATTAGAATTAGTTCCGGAAGATTTAAAATCCCCAGAACTAACGGCTCGTTGGGAACAAAAATTATCGAAAATCGCAAAAGGTGAGCTAGATTACCGGAAATTCACTGCAGAAATGCGTGATTACGCCAAAAAAGCAGTAACTGAAATAAAACAAAACGATAAAAAATTCCGTCACGATAATATTACCTCACAAAAATGCCCAGACTGTGGTAAGCCGATGCTAAAAGTCAAAGGTAAACGCGGAACAATGCTGGTTTGTCAGGACCGTGAATGTGGTCATCGTGAATCAGTTTCGAGAACGACTAATGCACGTTGTCCTAATTGCCACAAACGTATGGAAATGCGGGGCGAAGGAGATAAACAAATTTTTGTATGTGTTTGCGGACACCGGGAGAAATTATCTGCGTTCCAACAGCGTCGCGATAAGGAGAAAAATAAAAATGTATCCAAAACAGATGTAGCTAAATTTATGAAAAAACAAAACAAGCAAGAAGATGAGCCATTTAACAATCCAATGGCTGAAGCGCTTGCTAAATTGAAGCTGGATAAATAAGATGGAACAAAGTGACCCACTCATATTGAGTGGGTCACTTTGTTTGACATAGTCTGTCGTATACGAAACAATAAAAGAGCAATCCACACTGAAAAGGAGATGTTTCACGTGAAACATAATCAATTAATTATTGAAACAGATATCCCAGCTAAAATGCGCGATGGAGTGACACTCTATGCAGATATATATCGTCCGGCCGGTGAAGGGAAATATCCAGTTTTGCTTACAAGATTACCTTATAGTAAATCATACGGTCTCCATTTTATCCGTCCTAATATTTTGGCAGAGCAAGGTTATATTGTGATAGTTCAAGATGTTCGCGGTAGATACACTTCAGAAGGCGAATTTGTACCTTACATAGCAGAAGTAGATGATGGATATGACACAATTGAATGGGCAGCTAATTTGCCTTATTCTAATGGGGATGTCGGCATGTTCGGGTTGTCGTATTACGGTTATACACAAATATTAGCTGCGATAAGCGGTAATAAACATTTGAAAGTAATCGCACCAATCATGGCGCAAAATAGTATGACAGATGTATTTAACGACCATGACGGTGCGTTAGAGCTAGGGATGTGGGAAACGTGGAATCTAGAGTCTATGCTTCCAAACATGCTAGCGCGTACGTATAAAACAAGGGATGAATTAGAGGCAGCAACAAAGGCATTAATGAAAAACCTCGACCATTTAGATGTACTTTATCAATTTAAACCTTATAAAGACTGGCCAGCAATCGGGCAAAATGAAATGCCTTATTTCTCTGAGTTGCTAAATTATGAACCGGAACATAATCACTGGCAAAAAATCGACGCGAAAAGCAATTATAATAAAATTAATGTGCCAGGACTTCATGTTGCTGGTTGGTATGACTGCTTTTTAGATAAAACAATCGCTAATTTTCAAAATGGTCACTTGCGCGGTCTTGGAGATAAGCTCATCATTGGACCATGGACGCATGCTAATTTTACACAGATGATTGGTGACCGTGATTTTGGAATGGCGGCCACTAAATGGGGCGAGGCGAATATGCACGCAAGACATATAGAATGGTTCAATCATTGGTTGAAAAAAGAGCCATTACCAGCATCGGCGCCGGTTAATTATTTTGTGATGGGTTTGAACGACTGGAAAACAGCTGAAAACTGGCCGCCACAAAATGCAAATATGACACCACTATATTTTAAAAAGGAAAAAGTAAGTGCAGAATTCACACCGCCGACTACCTCTTCTGAAGCAAAATTCAATTATAATCCAGAAAAACCAGTACCATCAAATGGTGGTGGCACCTTACATAAAGCACTGCATGCAGATGGACCTCGTGATCAACAAACAATCGAACTTCGCGAAGACGTTCTTTGTTACTCGACAGACCCACTAGAAGAAGCAATCGAAGTTACTGGATCAATTCAAGTAAAACTTTGGGCAAAAACAAACGCCCCTAATACAGATTTTACAGCGAAATTAGTAGATGTATTTCCAGATGGAACTGCTTTTAACTTAGCAGATGGTATCATCCGGGCGAACAAACAACATAGCGATAATGTGCAAAATAATATTAATGAATATACAATTGATTTATGGGCAACAAGTAATTTATTTCAAAAAGGCCATCGAATCCGCGTCGAAATATCTTCTAGTAACTTTCCGAGATTTGATCCTAACCCAAATACGGGCAGTAGTTTTATTCATTCAACCGAAAGTCAAATTGCGAGCCAAACGATTTACCATAGCCCAGAATACCCGTCCCATATTCTTCTACCAATTATTCGCTAGAAGTTTGGCTTTTTGGGCGAAAAGTTTTATATACGACACTATTAAATCATGGTAAAATATGAAAGTATCCGTCAAAAAATGAAACTTATTCAAAAAGGGAATTTTAAAATAGGTTTCTTGATTAAAATATAGATAAACTGAGCTAACTGTTTGCTCAAAATGAAGGAGAAGTTGCAGTGAAAAATATAATTAAAAAAACAGGGATCTTAATCATGGCAGCATCCCTTGCAGTAAGTGGCTTTTTAGTAAGTCCGAAAGCAGCACAAGCCGCGGAAGCACCAAACGTCAATGCAAATGCAGCAATCGCGATTGAAGAGAGTACTGGTAAAATTTTATATTCAAAAGATGCTGATAAGCTAATGGGAATCGCATCCATGACGAAAATGATGGATGAATACTTATTACTTGAAGCTATTGATAAAGGACAATTGAAATGGGACGATAAAGTAACTATTTCTGAATATGCCTACAAAGTTTCTCAAGACACTTCCTTATCGAATGTTCCACTTAGATTAGGTGAAGAGTATAGTGTTCAAGAATTATATGAAGCGATGGCAATTTATTCCGCGAATGGGGCTGCAATTGCCATTTCTGAAAAAATAGCGGGTTCTGAAAAAGAATTTGTTGATTTGATGAATAAAAAAGCAGAAGAACTAAAACTAGGCGAACACCAATTTGTTAACTCGACTGGGCTTAACAATGAAGATTTAAAAGGTGGCCAGCAAGTGGGCGGTCCAACAGATGAGAATAAGATGACAGCTCGCGGGATGGCAAAGCTTGCGAAACACTTAATTGATGATTATCCTGATGTTCTTAAAACAGCTAGTACAACGAAAAAAGAATTCCGTAAAGGCACACCTGACCAAATTGACATGTCAAACTGGAACTGGTTACTACCAGGATTAATTTACGGTCGTCAAGGTGTTGATGGCTTGAAAACTGGAACTACTGATTATGCTGGAATGTGTTTGACTGCAACAGCGGTACAAGACGGCATGCGAGTTATTACTGTAGTGCTTCATGCTAATGGTGGTGGTAAAGGTGAACATACAAGTGCTCGTTTTGACGAAACAAACAAAATGCTAGATTATGCATTTAATAATTTCAAAGTAAAAGAAGTACAAAAAGCAGGTTCGAAAGTGAAAAAGCCAGCTAGTATCGCTGTAGATAAAGGAAAAGAAGATACAGTCGGACTCGTTACAAAAGATGCAGTGAAGCTAGTTGTACCGAAGAACGGAAACGCTCCTAAGTTAAATATCGATGTAACACTAAAAGAAAAAACAATAGAAGCACCAGTTAAAAAAGGTACAGAAGTCGGCAAAATGGAAGTATCTCTAAAAGATGGCGACAAGTTAGGCTATCTTGATGGAAAACAAACAGAAACAATCGACGTACTAACTGCTAGCGACGTCGAAAAAGCAAACTGGTTCATGCTTTCCGCTCAAGCAGCAGGTTCTTTCTTTAAAGGCATTGGCAATTACGTATCTGATGGCGTAAAAGGCTGGTTTAATTAACATAAAAAAATCGATTTCCTTAACTAGGAAATCGACTTTTTTTATTGGTTTGATAGTCTCTATAAAACCATAATAAGAAAAAAACAATACTAATAGTAAAAAATATAATTGGCAC
>NZ_JAARZJ010000023.1 GCF_014229245.1 Listeria farberi
AACAATTTCCTCTTCCTCTGTTGCCTTTATTTCCCCCTCGGCTTCCACTACATTCTCTGGTACTTCTTCCCCTGACTCACTTGCCCCTATTGCTTGTGAATCAGCTGCATTCATTTCTGTGGCTAATGTTTCTCCTGCGGAGAATGACATGACAGTTAAAAATAGAATAGCCCCACAAATCCATTGTTTCCCCTTCTTCCACATTCGCCAATTTTTTTGTTGCTTGCTATTTCTCAAATAACTCATTTTTCCCTCTCCTATCCTTTATAATTACGCTGTTTAATTAACTGTTCTTCATAAGCATTATTATCGTCTATTTCACTTTTTCAAAAATACATTTCCTATGCCTTTCTATACATTTAAAACGTTAAATTGCTTTTTTGTATACAATTTTAAAAAAGACTCCTTCTTAATTAGTCCTATTACTTAACTATCGTATTCTCTCTCCTAAAAAATCTCTAAAGATGCTAATTTTCATTTACATAAAAAAAGATGACCTCCCACTCATCACAAAAGAAAACTATCGATATCTGTTTCTATCAACCTCTTGATAAGTTGAATCATTTTTACTCACTAACTTATAATGGCAACTTGTCGGTTTAACCACTAAACTCACGATAAAAACCAAAGTATTTCATCATAAAATTTATTCCTTTTTGACTAACTACTTTTCTTGTTTTTTCAATCAAAAAACCAATCTTTCTAACTTCTATTCTAAAATTCATTTACATTCTAAGTATTTCTTGTTATATTACTTACGTAAGAGTGTGATTAATTTAACAAAGTCCTGAAACGAAATACAAAAACTCTATCCTAGCGCAAACAGGATAGAGTTTTTGTATATCTAATCTTTACTTAATTATTCATTTACAATTAATCATTTCTTGTAAGACTGGAAACGATTGGGACTATTTGAAAATCTGAAACCAAAAGCATATATCCTGTAAAGCCATGCTTTTATATCTACCGCCTTTACCTATCCGATAATAACCAATCAACAATAGGAGTTCCATCTATTTGAGTTTTTCATAGTATCTACCGGTAACAACTATTTTTTTATAATTATCCTTGATATTTAAAAGACCCTCCGTTTCGTGCCTATTATTTGGCAATCCATAAGTCACTTGAATGTATATTGTTTCATCTAGTTTTCTAGCAACAAAATATATTTCTTTACTATCGAGTTTACCAACTACATTTCTTCGTAAACCGGGTCTATTATAAAATATTTCCTGTTAATCCTAAGATATTCTCGCTTTCGTATATCATATTCTTCTGCTCTATAAAACAGATAATCGATTTTAAAGTAGCTGTATCTTTTATCCTAGCTCTTAGCGCAATATCTTTTAAAGCAATAGTATCAAAAATTCCAGATCACATGGTATCTTTAATAGATTCTTCATCAATAACTACACTTGGAAATCTACCATATTTATCATAAGCGTCATCTACTTTCCGAGATACCACTTCAATTTCCTTTGCATTTAAAAATTCAAAAAAAGAAAATGAATAGGATAACCAAGAATTTCGATGTATCGACCACTTAAAAGTGTACCTGTCTCCTCCGAAAGCATACATATTAGTGTTTAAGCCCGTAATAATAATGTCACTATTGAAACTAACACGAATACTATTAACAACGCGTTGCCATCCTTCCACCATTCGAATCTCATCCAATAACAAGTATACCTTCTTAGTATCTTTTTGGAGTAGCTCCTCTAATATTCCCTCTTGCAGTAAATAATCCTTATAAAGCATTAATAAGGTTGATTTCCCAGAACGACATACACCTGTTATAACTTTTACAAAATCAGAATCCTTGAATTGAATAAGCCACTTAAGGTAACTAGGTCTTTCAAACATCTACCTTCCTCCTTTTAGTGAACTTCTATTTAGTAAAAAACCGATCATTATTTGAAGGTTACTTCAAATAATGATCGGTTTAAAACATTCAGAAATACTCAACACCTATAAAAACATTACCCTATTTCCCTCCTCACTATTCTTCAATCGAGCATTATAAATTGCGCAGATGCTTAACTAAATCTACTATCTTTGCTTCCAAATTATTTTACTTTCCAAATAAAGGTATTTTTAAATCTTTCATCTTCTTTATTATTATTCACCTTATCACAATAATAAGTAAAAAAACTAAATTATTACTAAATCTTGTCTTTTCTAAATTTTATTTACAAATCTATTCTTTTTTGGTACACTCTTTTTGTGAGTAGTTACACATAGGCTCACACATCCCCGAACTGCTTATAAAAGAACAAAACAAGTATTTTCTACTTTTTGCGCCCAATTAATGGTAAGTAGAAAATGCTTGTTTTGCTTTCAAATGTTCTATCAACTCACTCGTATCTCCAAAACATACTGTTTTTGTTAATAATTTATTATCCATCATTCGTATATCGGTTTCAGGTTATTTGCTCCTAGCGCTACTTTATCCCGTTGTTTTTGATAATTTCTAGCCAAATAACTAGGGACAAGCTTTTATCTGGCACTTTTTCATAGTAAGAAAAACAATGCCTAGAAAAAAGGACTTTTACACTCCCTTTTTGTTCGACAACCTAGTTGCATGTAAGCACAAAATAACAATTAGATAACTACTTCATTCTATCACAACAAACTCACTTAAGATTTTTCAGAGTTTTTATAAAAAATGGATCCTTATCAAATTCTCTGATCCATTGATATAGCCAATCCAAGATTGTTACTTGCCCTAAAAAATAAGTACTAAAGCTTTTTCTAGTTCACTACTTTTTTCACAAATAAGACTACTCATATTTTGCCAAAGAATCACCAGTTTATTCATTCACTTGCTACTAGTAGAAGGTTTATCAATCTTGGTCTTTGATTTCCGCAATAATCCGAAAATCCCCAATACGATACGCCAGAAATACTTTTATCCATTTTTTCAATTTCGTTAATTTCAACACATAAAAAATCTTAAACAACTAAATTATTACTAAATCTTGTTTTTTCTAAATTTCATTTACAAATCTATTCTTTTTTGCTATACTGACTTTGTGATTCATTGAACTAACTTGATGACACATTCCATTAAAAAATAATAGTCTTTACACTGTTTTCCTACTTTCAGTGTAAAAACTATTATTTTTTATTAAAAGGAATGTGCCTTCTTTATCATTTATTCGCAAAAAATAGTTAGTATAAAATAATTGTCGGAAAATAAAAAGGGATTTCTCCAGGAGTATTAATTCAATAGCGACACCAAGGTTGCAAAAGACAGTGCTTCATAAACGGTCATGGGTTATCCTTTCCAGGAATCCCAACAAAAATTTTCATAAACACCACCCTTTCCTGTCTAAAGAGCTAGCCACAACCATAAACTTGCTTACTCCTTATAGCATAGGTAAAATCTTTACGTAAAACACACTATATCATTTTCTCTATATTAAGATCGCCACATATAAGCTGAAAAAACTAAATTACTACTAAATCTTGTTTTTTCTAAGTTCTAGGCATTTACAAAACCATACCCTTTTGCTATACTAATTTTTGTGATACTTTGAACTAACTCAAAGGCACAGCCGATATATCCCAAAATAGCCTCTATGCCATGATACCTTATCAGGTTCAAGTATAGAGGCTACTTTTTATTATAATTCCCCACAAAAACCTTCTATAGTCTGACAATAATCCCTCAACACTAAATAGATTCCCCGGGGACTCAAAGCAAAAATAATAAGCTGATAAAAGTGCTGAACCCCTATGAGAAATTTGTATCAATAGAACTATAAATCCCTATAATATCAGCATTTGATGACTTTCTCCTTTTCTATGTTTAATTTCCTCAAGCTTTTCTGCATTGTACAAAATACCAAGACAATTCATTGAACAATTTCTTATCCATAAGCGCTAGATAGTTGATCGCTCATCAAGTCCCTCAACTCTTCTGCTTTAGCTAGAAGTTTGGAATCAGTTAATAAACGGAGGCAATATTCCTCTAATTTAGCAAATAAGATTTCTGTTCTCCTTAAGCTAAGAGCGTTACCATAATTTTGACATTCTCGGATATTATATTTTTACTCCATTTGTAAACCTAAACCGAGAGATGGTTTTCCTGACATGCGAGCAGTTTGAATTGTACCTTCACCGCCATGAATAATTGAAAAATCAATCAATTCATTTTGGCGATTGGTAACCAGTCATAAATACGTATTATCAGCATATGTTTTATTTTTATATTCTGGTAAATAAGAAGCTACAGGACAAATAATAAAATCATACACATCACTTGCTTTCTATCAGAGTATCCGATGAAGAAAAAGGCTAGCTCAGAACATGAGTATATATGCACTATATTCAGCCTACTAACAGGAGACAAATATTATCCAAATTCAAATCCCATCACACTCTGTATACAAAACTGTTTATGGTCTACACAAACCGAAAATCCCCTTCAAACCATTTTTTAGATGTCTTTTTTATTTTCGTTCAGTTTTTATATAAACCAGCTAAAAAAATTAAATTGTTACTAAATCTTGTCTTTTCTAAATTTTATTTACAAATCAATTATTTTTTGTTACACTTCCTCTGTGAATAATTTATTATTCATATGCATGTACATCAATCTCCTAGTTATTTGACTATCAGTTGCTTTTCCCCCATGTTCTTTTGGCGTCTCTTAGTCAAATAGCCAGCGCCAAGCTTTCGCTTGGCGTCTTTTTCTGCATAATTTTCTACTTAGTAAGCAACTCCCTTCCATGTAGAAAAGATATTTCTATTACTCGCTTTCAGACATTAAGACAATAAGTGCGTAATTTTTGATTCTACAGTTGATGTCGATATCCAGCTATTTCCTTTTCATCGACCAATCCCGTCCCATAACTTCACTCATAACATCCTAAGTTACTTTAAAATTAAAATACTTAGACCTTTGCTGATAATCAAAATCGATGAATCGATTGAACCAATTCATGCATAAACTCGCTTTTACGAACTACATCCAGCGTTTGAGGTGATTTTTCGTCTAACATTGTTTTATATTCATATTGAATTTCTTTAAGCATAATTTTATCACTAGTCGCAATATCTAACTTTAAAGAGACTGACATTGAGTAAAATTACCAACTAGGTGAACCCGATAACCGTTGTAATTAGCATTTTCACGAATTTCACTGATGTTCTTAAACTCAAACGAAATAGTATCATCCCTTGTTACAGCAATAATTTTTTTAAACACCTGGTCATTTCCTTTTATTGTTACTTCCATATTCATTGTGACACGGGTACCCAATCCAACCATAAAAAACTATCCTTTAAAACGTTCAAATTCCTATGGCTATTTCTGTTCCGTTGATACAGAAGTCTCTAATAATTAATATCAACTTCAAAACGATAAATGTTAAAGTAATACTTTTTGATATATCAAAAAGTGTAGTACTATTGTTTGAGTTCTTAAATTCAATGATTCCAGTTACTTTTTATATTTCTCCACAGCCTAACAACTCTAAATTTAGAGGATAATACTAGGTATTTTCTGTATAAAAGCTTATTGAGTAGTGTATTTTCAACACAGGTATTCTCATATTCTATCAATGTATCTCATCCCTATAATAGCCTCAGATGTCCTAAAAGGTACACGAAATGTATTTTTATTATATCTATGTATACGATAATTTTAATATATAGGCTATTATTCTAAAAAATAGGAGTGAGATAACATTTGAAATTTCCGAGGGAAGAAAAACAGAAAAATTGGCGAATGTGGAAAAAAGGAAAACAATGGATTTGTGGAGCAGCTTTATTTTTCACTGTAGTTGCATCACCAGGAATGCTTGTTTTAGCAGATGAAGTAAATACTGGTAATTCAACGACGGTAACAGCAGGAGCAGATGCAATGTCTTCAACAGAAATTATGGATTCAACTCAACAAGAAGAGAATACAGTGAAGGGAAATAAAACGAAGATTGTTGAAGGGAAGAAGGCAAAGTCTAAGACTGGAAGAACCATCACGCAACCAACAGCAATCAGTGATCTCTTTCCAGATGCTAATTTAGCTGAAGTAATGCGCGTTCGATTAAACAAAGCTTCTGTTAGCGACATGGTTACTCAAAATGAGTTGAATGGTATTACTACTTTGTCTTCAAATGGGAATAATTTTGCTACTATTAGCGGACTGGAACACTTGACCAATTTAACTAACTTGACTTTATACAATGACCAGATAAGTGATATAAGTGTGTTAAGTGCTCTAACCAATCTGACCAACCTTAGAATAGATAACAATCAAATAAGCGATATAAGCGCGCTAAGTGGTATGACAAATCTGACGAATTTGACCTTAGACAGCAATCAGATAAATGATATAAGTGCCTTATCTAGTATGACCAACCTGACTCACTTAAGCTTGAGCAGAAACCAGATAAGCGATATAACTGCATTATCTGGTATAACAAATTTGACGAGCTTGAATCTTGGCTATAACCAGATAAATGATGTAAGTGCACTAAATGGCATGACAAATCTGACGAATTTGACTCTTATTTCTAATCAGATAAACGATATAAGCATGCTAAGTGGTATGACAAATCTGATTAACTTAAGCCTTAGTTATAACCAGATAAATGATATAAGTGTATTGTCTGACATGACAAATCTGATTAGCTTGAGCCTTAGTAATAACCAAATAAGCGATATAAGTGCGTTAAGTGGTCTAACCAATTTGACTACCTTGAATTTTAGTCGTAACCAGATAAGCGATATAACTGCATTAAGTGACCTAACAAACCTAACTAGCTTGCATATGACCAACAATCAAATAAGCGATATAAGTGTATTAAACGCATCTCAATTTACAATTTTGAGTGCAATAAATCAACAAATTAACTTATCTGGAATAAAATGGTCTAATCAACTAGAGATACCGTTTACAGTAAATGATACGGAAGATAATAATGAAATAACTCCAAGTAGCATTTCTAACAATGGCCAATTTATAGATGATGTAATTACCTGGAACGGCCTATCAAACAATGCACAACAGCTCAGTTATAGTTGGAATAGATATAGTACTGCAAACAGGCAGTTTTCGGGAACCGTTTCCATACGTGTAGAACCTGTTGCTGTAAAAATACTGATAGATAATGATGGCAATAGGAACACCACTGAAGATCAAGCATTATTTGCAGAACAATCAAGTGGTTTGGATTCATTAGAAGCCATGTATAATTACGGAAAAAATCAACTAAATGGAACAGGCTATGGATTGATAAGTATTGAAACAGATAGTCATGGCGATTGTGTTATTCTAGTGTCCCAAGTAGGTACACTGAAAAAAGTAGATTCTAATGGAAGTTCATTAGGAACGTCCGTTCCTTATACACCGACCTACACCGTTACAGGGACAGGGGATGATGCAGAACTGGTTGCTTCCTACGAAGTATCGGTGGATGCGCCACCAACAGGATATGTATATATCTATGGAAAAGGGACAACACAAGAAGTACGTTTTACTTCTAGGACCCCTGTCACCATCCCACTCACAGATACAAATAGTAACGGAAAACCGCAATGGCAAGAAGATTATACCGTAGTGCAGTACCAAAGAGCAGGTGCATTAAATCCCACTACCCCAGGTGGAAGTCAAATTCCAGGAGGCTCCATTTCTATTCCGGAAGATGCGGTAGAAGGCGACCTTATTACTTTACCTGATACGATTACCGGATCAGATGGAAGAGAATATGTCGTAGATTCAAGTGTAGATACAGATGCAAATACTCCAGGCGTACAGATTACTTTAACGGATGAGGAACAAGCTATTTCATATTTTGATTTTCTTTTGTCTGAATCTGAAGCAAGTACTTCCGAATCTAATTCGATGAGCGAATCGGAGTCTACAACAACTGGAATAACTACGTCGGAAACAGATACAGCAAATAGCCAAGGAGGCACCTCCGTTGGACCAATCTCAGCGCAAAACGGGAAATTAGCCAAAACAGGAGATATAAGTATGTTGTCTCTGCAAGGAGTGGGTGTAGGATTATTAGCCTCCTTATCAGGTTTATTAGCATGGACTAGAAGGAAAAAGAAAGCATAAAGAAATACAGTAGATGCACAGAGAAAGAACTGGGAGTATTTCTTCAAAAAAGAAGTATCCCAGTTCTTTCTTTTGCTGCCTAATGAATACAGAAGAAAGTATAAAAAAGAACACATCACATCTGCTTAAGATGTACTGACATGGAAAAAATGGGAATGGAATAAAAACACTTGAAATTAGGCTGCTCGTTTCCAGAAATTAATGGGAGACTGATAGCCTAATTTTTGTTAAATTCTTTTTTCGTTATAATATTTAATGTAGTCTTTTACGATCTGGATTACAATAGATTTAGTGTATTTATACGCTTTATTATGGTAGAATGTTTCGTTTCACACTTTAGCGAGGAATGGAAACATTCTATGGGAGCGTCGTCTGCGGCTATCCCTTTTCGGGACATACTACGGATAACATTTTTTTACAACATTGATAATACTCATAAGATGTATAAACCGAACCTTGATTGCTTCTTCTTTTATTTCTGCTAGGTACATTATTCTTGTACTCATAAAAAATCAATGCGTGATTATATTCTTTTCAATGCACAAGATCTGTTCTTGCTTTTCTAAAATCTCAATTCTTTCATTTATAGTTTTACATCCCTGTGCTCGTAACACAGAATAGTCAACTATTTTCGAAAGACTCCTCCCTGTTGCTTTAACTCTTTGAATAAATTTAATCCATTTCAAGTCATTATTTGTAAAAATACGATAGTTATTTCGATTACGTTTCGGCTTAAGTACCCCCAATCGTTTATAGTAGCGTAAAGTTGTGAGGTATAGTTCTTGTATTTTGTAATTACCAGACATTATGTTAACATTTAGAAGGAGGCATTAACATGAACAACTATGAAACCAGATTGAAAATTAGAAACAAACAAGTAATCAGAAAAACAACCAAACAACTTATATCAGCTAGCCTTGGAAAAATCGCACTTGTTTTGGACGAATATATAGCCCTAACTTTCTATGAAACAGAGCAAAATAATAACAATCACTAGTCTTTAATCCAAGGAGATGTACAAGCATAAGGACAACTACAATACATATTCAAGTAGCATTACATTTTGGATTAAATACAGAAGAAATAATCGAGACATTTAACTACCGCCTACCTATATATAGGATTTCCTTGCGTGCTAAATGCTGTTTCTATCGAAAGAAAAGTTTTTGACATTAACAAAGATTTGTTTTATAAAAATTAGATTAAAAGATGAGAAAGAGTAAATTTATCTTTCTAAAACAGATTTTACAAGGAGGAATAATAATGGAATTATCTTTATGGAATCCATCATTTCAGGCTTCTATAGAAAATTATTTTTTAGAAGATTTGACTTATACCGCATTACCAAAAGATGTACTTCAAAACATGCCTAAAACCTATTTTCCAGTACTCTGTTTCGAGAAAAAACAAGTAGTGTGCTTCTTTGTTTTAGATCAAGGGAGAGATAAATTTAAATACACAAAAAATGTCAACAGTTTACTACTCCGGGCTTTTTCAACAAATTCTGCTGAAACTAGAAAAGGCTATGCTACTCTAGCATTAAAACTGCTACCTTCTTTCACTAAAAATCATTTCCCTTCAGTAACTAATATCATTCTAGGCGTAAATAAAAAAAATCAACCAGCAATTCATTTATATGAAAAAGCTGGTTTCAAAAACACCAACAGAACATTTTTAGGACCAAAAGGACCTCAAAAAATCTTAGCTTTATCCATTTAAAAAAGTGTAGACAATCTTTTGAAGAACAATCGAGTCAAATTGGGTAAAGTACTTAACTCGCTCCAGCCAACACCATACTCATCTATCACCAAGCTACTCAGATTCCGCAAATGCCCTATACCACTGATATCTACAGATTGGGTGTTTTTGCATATCCCCCCCGAAAAGGTGTAATAAGGAAGAATGAGTTGGTCAATCAGAGAGTCTTCTCATATTCTTTTCCACTTCGATAAAATGTATTCCGCTTCATTCCAACATGCTGCATGGCTTCTAATGCAGTTGTTTTTTTGTGCTCTCCAGTCATTATAAACGGATGAAAAGTTGGCCGGTAAGTTAATTTTAGCTCTACCAAATTTAACGCCTTTACGAATGGCAATTTCCGTTGACAGAAAACATATTGAATCACTCATTTCAAAATATAAAACCTATCTACAAAACTTCGATGATAAAGAAATCAGTAATCGATTATATTTTCTTAAAGCGCTATTAGTTATCAATCAAACAAAGGACTTAACACAAGGAACGCCTCTCGTCGAGCATATCTGGTCTTCTCTTGAAAAATTAGATACTTAGTATTATGCTGACCTTCAAATTTTATCCAATATTTTTTATATTTTCCCCATGAAAGAAGCAGAATCGATTGTAGAATTATTATTAGAACGTGTAAATAAATATGACTCTTTTAACAATGCAGAACGCCTAGACATTGCTCTATACTCAATTATATTCAGGTCTTAATGTTAAATGAAAACTATCATAAAGCATACTCTCTCGTCGATAAAGCGATCACTTTCGCAAAAAACAAAAAAATGTATCTTCATTGGGTAAATGCGATTGCTAAAAAAGGCCTTTTAGAAAAAACACTTCATTACACTAATGGAGATTTATACATAGATTAAGCAAAACAGATACTAAAAGTGATTCAAGAACCAAAATATTCAGAAGATTTAGAGCAAGATATTCATACTTTTTTATCCTCAAAAACAGAGGCTTAAATAGTTTATTGCTCATGATATAACAAACATTTACAAAGAACTAATTTCTTCGCTGCGCTTCAGTTATTCATTGCTAAAATGGGTTAGTTTACTTTTCTTTATTTTGTTGCTATAATGGAGTAGAAAATAGCAAGTCCATCTGGACACCCAAACACCCTAGCTGCGGTAACAGCTAGGGTGTTTATTTGGGGTTAGAATAAAGTGTCGTCTACTTATTGTTATTACGCCGATTTTCTAACATGTACTTGAAAAACGCAATTGCGCATCCAACCACAACCGGAGCAATAATTGCTGAAAATAGCAAATCCATTCTGTTCACCTCCCTCCAGACCAGATGTTCGTCTGAAGGTAGACGACTCTTATATTATACCATAAAAAAGTTGAGGATAGATTTAGAAAAAAATATCAAAAAACGGAAGAATTTACTTTTTTAGGAACTTGATATAATAAAAAACAGAAATTCTCTATTTAATTCATAGAAAATACCTGTTATTTTATTATTAATACTTAGTAACTATATAACTATCTATTGCATTTTCGGAAGGCATATCTCTATAAATGCTTCCGCCACAACTATAGTCATTAATTAACCACTTATCCTCTTTTTCAACATATAACAATTCCATTATTAAATCTTCTACCAATTCATCTGACTCCTTACTATTATTGGATAGAATAATACCTTCTATAGTCATTTCTAACTCCCCATCATCATTAATATATAATTTAGGAGTTTCTTTATCGTAATAAACTGCTTTTAAAGTATTTTCACGATGTTCAGGCGAAAAAAAGGCTATCTCTTCCGTATATTTCTCTTTATTATTAGTTATAAAATTATTAGTAACATTTTTAATGTCCGAGATTTTCCGAGATTTAAAAGCTGTAAATTCACTTTTAATAAAGCTATTCATTTCATCACTAAGTTTTTGACTATCAAATTTCGTGTTCTCAAATTCAGTCCTATTATAATATGTGTAGATACTGTTTTCATCACCTATTGCTGTTTTTCCGACTTCAGAAATTAATGGAAGTTTTCCAGAAATCGCCACTTTATCCAAGTCATCTTCTGAAATGGGGCCAAAATCTTGCGTTTCCTTAGGTTTTAAATGCATCTTTGTTTCTTTTCCATTAAAAGTTACAAATAAGCTTTCAGGACCTTCAGGAATTTTAACTGTCGTCCCTTCAAATAAAAATGCTAACTCTTTTTCCTCGCCCTTTCCATCCACTTTAATACTCTTACTATCTTCAACTGTTGTATATTCAAATTTTTTGCTAGCAGAAAATTCGTATATTCCAGGAAAAAATTCATTTTTAAATTCATCTGCAGACAATTTTTTCCCTTTTAAATAAATTGTCTCTTCCTTTGCTGTTTTATCTAATTTAATTTTACTTGCATTTGTATCTAAATAATAATTCTTAAAGAATAACCAATGTGTTTTTGTTTTTATGGTTACATGGTATTTAGCATCTGCATCAATTTCAGCATATTGAGACCCTTTAGGATCTAGAATTTCCATTATTAAAGCAGTGTTTCCTTTTAGCTTTCCATTCCAGTCTTCTAAAATTGATTTAGCACCTATAGATGAATAATTCAATTTTTTCTTAGAACTGTCAAATAAATTTAAAAATTTAGTACTATCTTTTTCTTCAATTGCACTAATGAGTTCTTTTTCTAAGCTTTCGTAGGTTGTTGCTGTAGATTTTCCTATAATTAAAAAAATGAAAAAACACGCTAAAATAACACTCCCGATAATGATTAGTCTTTTTCTATTCATAGTTAGCTCCTTTTTTGATGTTTTTTTAATTTTGTATATATACAAAATTCACTTATAATACTTTATCTAAATATTCACCTCTAGTTCTATGTGTATTTTATCACAATGATATTTTAACAGTATTTAAAGTTAAAATAAATTATTATCTTCAAAAACAGATGCTTAAATAGCTTATTGCTCATAATAGAACAATCATTTACAAAACCATTCTTTTAGGTCTGTTCAAAAAATAGAAATGTGAGATAGATGAGGTCTCACTTTCTTAAATACTCAATAAAACTAAGTGCTTATTAAGCCATTTTATATAATTCGAAAAAGAGGATTTACTTCTCTCTTTCTCTAACTTATCATTTTTCCCCTTGGCTTCTTTCCATTTTTTAGAGCTTTTGAGTTTACTAATTTTCTTTTTAGGTATATTTTTTAAAATTTTCCATCATGTTTCGTACCATCTACATTTTCAGCGCCGATTTGTTTCCCTTTTTTATACACATGACCATGCCATTTCCCTGTTTTCGTATTATGAGGACAATCAATTCTTGCTTTGTATCCATCTCCCAAGTCCACTGTTGTATTTGTTGCCGCTTTTGCTGGCATAGCTATTGAAAATGCAAACAATAATACAATTAAAAAATATAACTCCTTTTATTCCCTTTTTCATATTTCCACTCCATTCTATTTTTGTATAATATTATTAAATGATGAAAAATCATTAATAATCACATTACTGCTAAAGAGTGTATTTATTTGTGCTAGTAACTCCTTAAAACCCTCCTCCGTTGGATAATCGAATTCCAACTCTTTTTCAGTTTTTAAATAATCAATAATATAATCTATACTAGGTTTAAAGCCAAGTAATCCTTCTATAAATGATTGTAAATAGTTATCCTCGTTCTCACTAAGTTTTCGCAATACACCACATTGTACGCTAATTTGATTTTCATTTGGCTCAAATGTATTATCAAAAAATGGTGTTCCAAATTCTGGTGGTGCCGGATTAAAATTATCTGTAATTAACAAATAAGCGACATCATCATAATTAAGTGAAAATCTATAAAACTCATATTTTGGCGTTAAGAATAGCCTCTCAAATTCCATTGTCTATACCACCTCTCAAATAACTACCTTACTTAATAATATATAATGAAAGAATCATCATTATTCCAATAATAGCACAAAAAAATTAAAACCATAAAAACAGTTCTACATTAAGGTCTCAACATATAAGCTGAAAATCCTTCTTGCTCTCTTCTGTTGTTCTTCGATTGACTCCTGTAAATGACGCATACGCTTCGTTAAATCAGCCATTTCCTCTTCAAAACTTGTTTCTTTTTCTTGTTTATTTTCCCGTTTAAAGCATTTTTTTAAGATATTCATCTCGTTTCACCTCTTCATTTTTTATTTTTGTTCATTTTATCATATAAATATTTAGAAAAAACAAAATGGAGATTGTTTATGTATCACTTCTTCAGAACAGTCGTATCCTTTTGCTTTCATTTGTGCAAAGACTTTTTCTAGATATAGTGAGTTATCGCTTTTCCTAAGGAGTTTGGTTTTCCATTTCTCTGAAGGGATTTCGCATTTACTTTTCCAAATTTCAATGAACCCGCAACTCAAAAGATGTCCTCCCAATGAGTATAAATCAGATCTATATTAATTAAATTTTAAAATAATGCATCAGGCTCCCCGTAGTGGGCGTTAGCATCGATTCTCCAAAGTTTAGTTCCTTTAATATTGGCAATTCTTGGGCTAAATTGAAAACCTAATAAGCCAAAGAGCCCAAAAATCATATCACTATAACCAGCTGTGTCAGTCATGATCTGATTAGGAGTTAAATCACTAGGTTGATTTAAGAATCCTTCTAAAAGATATAGCGAGTCTCGAAGTGTTCCTGAAACGACCATGCCATGAAAACTTATATATTGATCAGAAACAAAATTATAGAATGTAACACCTCGGCCGCGCCCAAAGTATTTTTGGTTACTTCTAGAATAAAGAGAACGGCTACGGAGCAACATAACGAATGCCATCAGCTGAAGCCATATGACCATCTCCTCATACTTTTGAAGTGGCAAGTTTTCTGTGTTTCATGTATGATTTTTTGATTAGCACCTGAAAGTGTGTCAACTCTAATATAATGGTGATTGATGTAGACAAGTCGATTATATTTTAAAGAATCAAACCCTTCTTTTGAAACCGGAGAAAACCGCTAATAAACTGATATCCAAATCATTCATTTTAGTATCCTTGTCACTTAAATGGTTAAATGATCGAGTAAGGTTCAACTGTTGGTTTACCTCCAATAACAAATCTGATAAATCAATTTTAGGAATTAATTGTTGAATGCGACGTCTAAAGGCTTTCTCATCTTTTTTTGTATGCTTTTTTAAGCCTAGAAACAATCAGACGATCTGTATTTTCTATTCTGGCCATTTTAGAAAAAGGCCAACGATTTAGCCATGAAGCCATTTCATTTGCTGAGGAGGGAAGAGCTAGCTGCTCCACCAAAATATCTTTTTGTTGAGTCCAATTTTTTCATCGATCAGACAATTCATAGGATTGTTATAGAGAATACTCTAAGGGAGATAAATATCATGGTGTTTTAAAGATTGGATTAAGAACTCGATTGTTGCAATCAAAACACATTTATTTGTTCCGGATGCCCTCGAATATAATATAGCCACTTCTTCGGAGTATCTGTTCAATACTACCAACCATTTGAGCAGTACTTGGTTTTGGAAATCGGGCATCTAAAAAGGTCCAAAGTTCTTTGCAATTACTCCCATAACTATTGCACAAAACGAGCATGAGAAAATCCGTGAACGGCAGCGACAAGGAGTTTTATTAGCCCAAAAAGCTGGTCGATATAAAGAGCGACCAGTAAGTAGCGCACTCTGCTAACTCTACTGATTCCCAAAAACGGTTAGTCTTTAAAACTGTAGTAGACATGTTGCAACAAGGAATTCCTGTTGCAGAGATTGCAAAAGAAAATGGACTTTCCAGACCTACTATTTATAAAATTAAAAAAACGAATGATTTGTAGAACTACTCTACATTCATTCGTTTTTCTACCGCACTATTTCGTTTTTATGTTCCATGTACCCCATATACTGAATTTTTGTCTTCCATACCTTTCTCCTCCACTTTTTAGCTAAATCAATCTTTATCGAAACCATTTCGTGAATACAGCCATAAAAACCAGCCAACTGATAATAGTAACTCTCCCATCAGCACCGCCCAATTTTGGAAGCTTAAGCTGAATGGTTGATTAGCTACTAAGATTGGAATAGCTTTCATTAGGACCCCAGTGTATAAATTATCCGATATTGTCGTCATCATCGGCGATAGATTTTTTAGCATTGGAATAAACATCAACAGCATCGTCAAGGGTATCGTGATTAATGTAGCGCTTATCTGATTTTTAGAGAGAATACCAAAGCACATACCCAAAACAGCACTACTTACAATTCCGACAAGACTGACCAGTAAATACATCGCGAATGGTCCAACAGAAAACTGAATACCAAGCAACGGAACAATCACCGCCTGAACAATTGAACTAACTACCACTATAGGCAACAAATTACCAAGAAAAAACTCCAAACCGCTTATACTTGATACCATCAAAACACGTAAAGTATTTTTTTCTTTTTCTTCAGCAAGTAAAGTTGCTGGTGTCACATAAGCAACATAAGATACGTTTAGAACTGCACCGATGTTGATACACATCGTTAATTCTTCCAAAGATAATGGTCTGTTGTTGATCCGTTCATTAAGAAACTGAATAGCCAAAGCAATTCCCATTGGAAAAATCAAATAGCTGCCGATCAACTTGTTATAATAAAAACTTTTAAGTTTAGCTTCTGATAATACCCAGACACGTTTTATTGATAAGCCATTCATATTAATTCCTCCCCTGTAACTGCTAAGAATACTTTCTCTAGTGAAGGCTCGTTGGAATGAATCGTCTCTATCTGATCAGAGTCCAACCATTCCCTTACCTGCGTGATTGATTTGGATTGTTGTGACACACGATGAAATTCACCATTCCTCAGTAACACATCGTAACTAAGATCCTGGTTGTATTTAAGACAAAGCTGATCCGGACTTCCGAATTCAACCACTTTTCCCTTGTTAATTAAAGCGACCTTATCACACAATTTAGTTGCTTCATTCATGTTATGCGTCGTTAAGAAAACTGCCATGCCTTCTTCTTTCAAGGCTAGTAATAATTTATGAATTCCTTCTGCTATTGCCGGATCCATCCCGCTAGTCGGTTCATCTAAAAAAAGAATCTCTGGTTTATGTAAGATAGCTCTTGCTAAAATCAGCCGCTGCCCCTGTCCACGAGAAAGCTTACTTGCTTTCTTCTTTTTGTGCTCAGACAGTCCAACTTGCTCCAGTAACTCATCCACACGAGAAATTGGCACATCCAATAATCTTGCAAAAAATCGCAAATTCTCATAGACACTTAACTTCTCATAAAATCCACTATTGTCAGATACAATCCCTATACGTTTATAAATTTCTTGATTGATTTTTCTGGAATCCATACCCAAAATCGTGGCATTTCCTGATGTCTGTTTCAATTGTCCTGTTACAATTTTGATAGTTGTCGTCTTTCCAGCACCAGACGGACCTAAAAAGCCAACAATCTGTCCCTGTTCAATTTCAAAGTTAATATCATTTAATGCTGTATATTCTTTGAATTGCTTCGATATATGATCGATTTTTAATTTTATGTTTTTTTTCATTAGATTTTCCTCCTCTTCCTATTAACAAAGTGAATTTTTCCACTAACCCAAATGCCCATCGCAATGCCTTCAGTGATACATCCTGGTGATGTTTTCGCATTCACATCTCCGGCCGGCTCCTTTCAAAATCTCCATTTGTTCCATATCCAGCTCTTCGAATATACCATCTACTACTGAATCATTTAACGCAGCTTTGACTTTATCCAACAGCATTTGATATTTCTTAGGATTTTCTTTTGCAAACTGTTCTAACTCTTCTTTGATGTGGATATCAAGCTGTAGTTCTTATTTTATTTGTTTTGCCAACTCCGCAAACTGCTCTACATTAAATTTTGCTGTCGTCTCTTCCATATCCAGTTCCTCAAAGGACCACCTACTACCGACTACCCAAAGCTGATTTTATCTTCGCTGTAAATCCTTCATAACGCTCTGGATTCTGTTTTGCAAAATCAAGCAGGTCTTCCTGGATATGTATCTTTAAGCCCATTTCTTCTTTTATCTTCAAAGTAAGCACATTAAAGCTTTCTTAATCAAATGAAGCCGCTTTTTCCCTCCTTTCTGTTTATAAGTTAAAGACGTCTGATTAACTCATGGTTCAAGGAATTGCTATCTTTAGCTTCCCTCTTGAGAAAATTATACGATGAATAAATGAATTTAAGAATACTGATACCACGTTTGGTTCGTTTATCACCTTAAATGGTATAGTTCACATGAGGATATTTATTGAAAATAGTCCAGAAAAATATCTACACCCCCAAAATCACATTTTCAGATTGGCATTGACAGTAGTGAAAAAACAAAGAAGTTGGGTACGCATAAACAAAAAGTATTCATGGTCTTATTTTTACTACCTAGTTCATCCATAATGAGACGGACTACTATATTTTCTTTTTTCATCTGAATTGCCATTTTCTTCACTTCTATTGGGTTACATGGCTCTTGTTCCCATTCAAAAAGCACCTCCTGTTAAATTCATTTTACCGAATTCAACAAGAGGTGCTTTTTTATTTTGACCCACATTCGTGGGTCAGTACCAAACGGCCACCCTCTTTTTATCCTATGTTGTTCTAGTTGAATTATTTCAACAGCTTATTTAAGCGGTCCACTTCATGGTCATTTTTTTTTTTGCATAGACGAAAAAACCTAAAATATGACCAATTAATGAAAGGAAAAGCATTCCGAAGATCCAGGGAAAGACTCGATGGAACATCTCCGGAGATAATAGCCAAATGACAGCTAATCCGCCAACTAGATTTAAAGTAGCAGAAATCAAGATATTCGCACTAGCAGGTAAAGTGAAGTAATGCCATAAGCTTGTATACAGGACGCCAAATAATAAAGCAGAATTAAAGGCAACAGCGAGGATTCGCCAAATGAAGGGAATTCCAAAGCTGTTGGAGTGGGCAAAGAGGCTACGTAATAAAGTGAGCCAAATAGATTGGTATAGGGATTATTTTTGTGGTTGATTAGTAGTAGTTGATTACTACTGAGAAACACTTATGCAGAAATATGTTAAGGAAGTCTATATAGTAGCGTTCAACTAGTGCTTGAATGGATTGATCAAAATCAGAAAGAAGCAAGAATTAAAAAATTGGATAAACTAACTGGTTCAGTTTTCAACCATCACGTAGTGCACTTTTCAGTTGTGTGAAACATAATAAACTTTTTTACTTCTTTTACTTCTTTTACTTCTTTTACTTCTTTTACTTCTTTTACTTCTTTTACTTCTTTTACTTCTTTTACTTCTTTTACTTCTTTTACTTCTTTTACTTCTTTTACTTCTTTAGAATAGAATGAGATAAGAGAAGTCATATGTCAATCATTATTGAAGCGAAACGTCGAAAAATATTGATAGCCTCTAACGAATTACTCTACATTGCTACTGTTCCAAATAGCACACACAAACTTTGAGTAGTAACAAATAAACAAAAATACTTTTGTGTAGGAAACTTACGACACTTTGAAGAACATTATCCGTTTTTGTACAGGTGTCATCGCTCAATTTTAGTGAGCCTGAAGCAAATCATTGCAATTGATATTTCAGGCAGGCAGATATTAAAAAACAATGAAGGAAGTTGTTTTTTTCAAGAAGATGGAAAAATGATTTAACAAAAGAATGGAAATAAATTATAATAAAAGAAAGAAAAATAAATGAACTACCGTTCAAAGTCCCCAAAGAACCTTTCAGGAGTTTTATATTGTGGAATATTACTGTGCATTTTATAGTTACGTCAATAAAACTGGAAATGAGAGCGTAGATATATGGGGTATAGGGTATAGATTAGCACTTCGTTTTTTGGATATGCTTAAGTTTGGGGAATATATGACGAACGAGAAGTATGAGTATGTCTCTTACTATATAGAGGCTTTTTGTATCGAAATTTTTAGCTTATAAAAATTTATGTCATTTCTTATTTCTCAGGCGTTCTTAAAGAGAGCCTGGTTGTAACCTGTAGCTATCGAATGATCCGAAAATATGCCGGAGTTTGGCATGCACTATCCCCATTCAATTGTGCGCGCTGATTAGCCTTTTTGTTTTGTCGGTATGCTTTTGCTAATGAAACAAACACGTTTTTATTTAAGAATATTTACTGATTGTTCTTTCGATAATTAGCATCTTGTTCATTTATCTATACGCAACCTACCAATACAGAAAAAATCCATTGGTAAGTATTTCTGAAAAGAAAAGTCGGAGAAAAAGGTACTACTCTTTACTTTTACTCATCATCGGCTTTGTTCAGCCTATCCCTAAGATTCAGGCATTACTACTGACAGGCCTATTTATTGAAAATCTGGTGATTACACCATTCTTTTATAAACTAACAAGAAGGGGCTATAAAACTATGAATACTACGAAGAAGAACAATGAAAAACTTTGGAAAGAAAGATTGACAGAAACTTTGACAAAACAGGCTGTATCAAGTATTTCAAACAGATCCTGCTTGATTTCTATTTTTTATGAGCCTGTTAATCCAATGATTAAACGACTACAGAAAAAATGTTGATTGAACTTCTTATCTTTCTGGTTCATACAGGTCAAGCAATTGCTTACAGTATTATTTATCAAAGCATAAGCAAAAATAAGCTATCTTACTTGGAATTCTTTTCTTTCCTTGTGTTATTTGATGCAGCAACGTTTCTGCTTAACTATTTTGGAACAATCCTTATTTTTCTCTTTCTATATCTTCATAGTTATAGAAAGAATAAACAAGAAAATAAAAACTTGCTGTGGTTCTACAGTATTTATACTGTTCTAGTCACATCATTGTTAGGATATGTATTTCTTAACGCAGCAACATTTCTACTGGGATTGAAAAACGAGGTCAATTTTAGTATTTTATTAATAAATCTAATTGCTCCAATATTCCCTATACTCGTTAATCATTATTTACTGAAACTGTTGAAGCCAAATGTTGATTTTCTAAGGAAAAATAGTGATTTGATTAACACTGTCTTTTTTTCAACAATCAATACCATATTAAGTATGTGCAGTATCATCCTATTTTCTAACTTCTGGTTTGAAAAATATATTGGTGTCAATCCACTACGTAATTACTTAACGCTCATTTTTGTTGCTACCATCGTTGCTCTGTTAAGTTACCTAAGTGTTAAAACTCGGGAACTAAATAACCTGCAACTTCAACGACTCAAAGATGAGCAAATAACTGACTTGACGAATTATGTGGAACATATCGAGGTGTTGTATAACGATATCCGAAGTTTTCGGCATGATTATCATAATATGCTGATTAGTCTCAAAGAAAGTATAAAAACCCAGGATGTAAATGCCATTGAAGAAACATATGAATCAATTCTGGCTAATGAAAAAATTACACTACAAGAAAATACGTATCACTTAACCAAATTGAACAACCTGAAAATACTACCGATAAAAGGGATTATTTCCACTAAAACAATTAAGGCCTTGCAGGAAAATATCCATGTATCTCTTGAAATCACCGATCCTATTACAAATACTAGTATAGATATCCTAGACTATGTTCGAATTCTGTCTATTCTGTTGGATAATGCCATCGAAGCTGCAGCTTCTACATCGGATCCTTCTATTTCAATTGTTTTTCTAGTAGATCAAGAAAAAGAGGAACACAAAATCATTATTGAAAATTCTTGTTTGGATAAGCAAATGAATCTTTCAAAAATTTATGAATTGGGACACTCAACTAAAGGAGCTAATAGAGGAATCGGTTTGTCCACGCTCAAAAATATTTTTAAACGCTACAACTTTTTATCACTAGAAACAGAATGTACAAACTATGTATTTCGACAATTGATAACTATAAAAGGGGAGAAAGAACGATGAATATCTTTATTCTGGAAGATGACCTGATGCAGCAACAACGTTTGGAGCAACTGATTAGAGAACTTCTTTCCGAATATAAGTGGATTCCTCGATCGATTAGTACAACATCCAAGCCGCAGCGTTTACTTGAAAAAGCGGAAAAATCACAAGGGAAAAGTATTTATTTTCTTGATATCGAAATAAAAGATGTCGAAAAAAAGGGGTTGGAAGTTGCACAAGATATTCGCAAATTTGATCCTTATGGAATGATTGTATTTGTAACTACTCACTCTGAATTTGCACCATTGACTTATAAATACAAAGTATCTGCACTAGATTTCATTGACAAGGAATCAAATGAACCTGAATTTAGAAATCAAGTCATGGAATGTATGGCTTTGTTGTTTAATCAAAAAAAACAATTGATTTCTGATGAGGCCCTCATTTTCGAAAACAAACACAGTCATTTCCAAATTCCGTTTCATGATATCCTTTATTTTGAAACTAGTGAAATCTCTCATAAGATGCGCTTAATTGGCAAGACAAAAATTATTGAGTTCTACGCAACCTTAGATGAGATCGAGATGTTGGATTATCGTTTTTTTAAATGCCATCGATCTTTTGTTATCAATCTAGTTAATGTAGAATCAGTTAACCGATCTGAAAATATCGTTTCTTTTGAAAACGATCATATTTGTTTGATATCTCGAAGAAAAGTAAAGAAAGTCATCGATTTAATCAAAGAAATACGCTCATAAATCCAGCGAATCAAGTGAACACAAAAGTATTGAGATTACCTGAAAAAACAGCTCTTTGTCAATAACTTCTCAATTAAACTCTCGTGAGCTTTTCCCCCAAAAGTACATGCTCTGGCCTCATAATCAATTGTCGTTAGTTAATCTAACAACACTTTTCCTATCGTCTCCATTCCATAATCTGAATTAATATTTACATATAACGGATAAGATCTAGTTGTATGGGTAATGGAACAACGAAATGAAATAGTGCTTTAGAATAACTGCAAAGTCATAACAATCATTGATTTAATAGTATTTCTGTATTTTGATATTCCACTATTTAGTATTTTTAGCTGGAACTATCATACGAAAATGTTCATATGATTTAACTACCTCACTATTTCACACAGATGTTCCATGTACCCACTGCACAAACCGAAGCAATTTTATCAATTATTCACGAAAAAACGTTCTGAAAAATTGTCAAAACAGCTCTAATTGTGTTATGATGCCCAGCCTTCTATAATGATTTGTTTTAAAAACCACGAAGCTGCCAGGTTTATGCGTGGTTTTAATTTTTGTCATTTTTGCTGTTCATGATCGTTACGACTAAGACTGCAAAAGCAATCATCAGTGTAAGACTTTCAAAAACAGTCACACGTTTAACCTTTCCAGACAACACTTGAAAACAACATAAGCACCACCTACTTTCTATCGGTAAACCGACGAGAAAAAGGCTGGACACCACCATAAACTCTGTTACACTTCATTTATAACCTACGTAAAACCTTTGCGTAAAATACAGTTCAGATTTTTTGCTATATTATCCTTAACAAACAACCCTTAATATTAAAAGTGAACTTATATCCGATTTTCCTTCAAAGTTTCCTTAACCAGCACAGTAGTCGCCATATCTAATATAGCGAACTCTTCATCTTCAGCAGTTAATCCACTATTATAACCTATATGGTAGTTCTTTTTACTATCTACTATTTTTTTTCGATTTTTTTCAGCATTCTCCATAATCAATTTTTCAATCGCTTCTTTTTGTTGGATATTATCAAATACCGGAATCATACTTAAATGTTTAAACCACGCTCCATCCTCATGCTTCAGTAAATATTTTAACAAATACATTAAATCGATTTCCACTGAATCCGCAATGTAATAGTAATAAGCGTTTACATATTCACTTTCAAAAAGTTCTAAGTAAGCTTTCATAGGATGTATTACTACACCTCGCGCCTCATCAACGTAATGTGCTGCAAATTCTAAAAGTATTGTTTGATGATGATACTTCAACCTTAAAATCTGCCAAGAACTTCTAGCATTTGTCTGCATCAAGGCAAAAGGTGGTGTATGTAAATACTCATCTTCGGGATCATCAGACAATTCGAGCGTATATTCTGGAAATTTTCTATAGTACCACGATATACTTTCATCACTACTTCTCATTTTCTCCCAGGACTCAATATCTTTCATATAGTTTAAGGCTCTTTCTTTTGGATAAGGAATTAATCCAAGCCTATACTCCCATAACTTTTCAATATCCTGAATTTCTGCTTCTTTATTAATCGCCGTATTCTTTGCACCCTTACGTAGATATATTTGATTAGACTGTACGCCCAGAAACTTTTCCTTAATATAGAAAGGCACATTAGAAGACTTATGGATTACTAAAATATCTAATTCTTTAGTCCCCCCTATCCCTAATAGTTCTTAGCTCAATAGAAGGAATAGTATCCCCAGCCCAATGCTTACTCTGAAGAAAATCTAGATAATTTTCTTGCTTCCATCTTCCCTGATAGGCCTCAACTCCCACAATATCCATAGCATCAGAAGCATCAGAAATCCCCATAATCAAATAAGCTTCCTGATTACTCATATTATTTGCCATACAAATATATCATGCAATAAATCTTTCTTCTTTGTGTGAATATTCACTCGATATTCACTGTACACTCATACCCCTAGCAAGTATTTGGTTATTGAAATTAATAGGTTACTTCTGCCATGTAGTATCTTTATCTATTCCAATAGCCGACGCATTTAAAAATAGGACCATTTCCAAAAATTCGTACTACACTTCAGCACACTAATTTAGCTAGATAAATAGACTCTTGTCTAAAATTTAAGCATTTACAAAACTAGACTCTTTTGCTATACTGTCTTTGTGATACTTTGAGCTAATACAAAGACACAGCCGATATATACCTAAAATAGTCTCTATGCTTTGATACCCTACCAGGTTCAATCGTAGAGGCTTTTTTTGTGGTATAACTTCCCCATAAAAACTCCAATACCTAGCAATGTTCCAGACCCTCAAAACTAGATAAATCTCCTGTAATCTAAAACAACACTCTAAACTAAGTAATACTCTAGGAAGGGTGTTTTTGCACCCCCCCCCGAATCGGATTTATGGACCAGAAGAAAAGGACCCATTAATAATAAAGGCAAGTACTGCAGCCACTTATTCTAGTAAACCTATTTTCATCTTTAGGTAAATGATCAATTTTTCATCTGAAAAACATATTATTCCAGGCTATAGATTTATGCAAGAAACAGTAGGTAAGTCAATTGCCTTGGATAAAGATGTTCACCAATCTCCTATCGAAGAGAAAGGGCAAGCAAAAGAAACCGGCAAAAACTAACATTTTTATATTGGCGAAAAATTACGTTTTAAGATTGGCATTGACAAACGACCAAGCAACTTTCTAAGTTACTTGGTCGTTTTCTTCCTATTTTTGGTTATAATTTAATGCCCTCTAAATAAAAATCAACAAAGAACCATTCGTTTTCGCATAACCTCTTTTGTTGATTTTCCCTATTACTTTACCTCTTTATTCTTTCTTTTTCCTTCTTGACCATACCCATATACTAGATAGAGAGGCTATTAAAACTGCTCCTATCCCTTGAAGAGACAGCATATTTACATCTCCTGTTTTTACAAGCATCCCATTTTCCGATGTACTTGCCTCTGATTCAGACTCGCTAATGGATTCAGACTCACTAATGGATTCGGATTCCGATGTACTTGCCTCTGATTCAGACTCACTAATGGATTCAGACTCACTAATGGATTCGGATTCCGATGTACTTGCCTCTGATTCAGACTCGCTAATGGATTCAGACTCACTAATGGATTCGGATTCCGATGTACTTGCCTCTGATTCAGACTCGCTAATGGATTCAGACTCACTAATGGATTCGGATTCCGATGTACTTGCCTCTGATTCAGACTCACTAATGGATTCAGACTCACTAATGGATTCGGATTCCGATGTACTTGCCTCTGATTCAGACTCGCTAATGGATTCGGACTCACTAATGGATTCGGATTCCGATGTACTTGCCTCTGATTCAGACTC
>NZ_JAARZJ010000024.1 GCF_014229245.1 Listeria farberi
ATACTATAGAATATTCAATAGACTCATATGGGAATATTCATGAAGATGAACTTCCACAAAAATTACTTGATACACTAGGCGAAGAATTTCTTGAACAAAAAATAAATGAGGATCTTCGAAGAATTGAGAGTATTTTTGATATCAATTCAGAATATATTATTCAAGGCTTTTATGAAAATCTTGATATTGATACTGATGAGATAATTCAACACCATCTTGACAACCTTTGTACACCAGATGACTATGAATATAGGGATTCTAAAAATAGTGTTGAAGACATTGAAGCAATATTTGAAAGAGAAATAATCTAAAATTTCATGTAGTTTCAATGCAACCAATTTGCAACCAACCGGACAAAAATCAATATAATTCAAAAAAACGAAAAGACGTGAAATCCTTTTATATCGCTTGTTCCTCTCTCAAGCAATCTACAGAGTGGGAATAAAAAACAATGCCCTAAAATCTCAGTAATGCTGAGGTTTTAGGGCTTTTTCTATGTTGAGTGATAACAATTTTTTAGTATTGTAGTATTTTTACGGATAATATTTTCTTGAATTTTGCACATTATCAAAGATGGGCATATATTTTTATAAAAATAATTAAAAAACCATTCAATTTTCTGAAATAAACAAAGAATTTATTTATTTTGATAATTACATTGAAAACGATTTCACAATGTGATAAGATGAACTAAGGGATAACTTATTCCAAAAATATAAAGGAGGCATTTGAATGAATATTAAATCACAATCGTCAAATGGCTACAGTAATAATGCTGTAGGCTCTGAAGCAATGAACTATGCAGCTGGATGTTGCTCATGTTCTTGTTCAACTTGCACATGTACATGTACATGCGCATCATCTGCTACAACCAAAATGTAAATTTTAGAATGAAAAAGGGATGCATTTGTGTCCCTTTTCAATAAGTTATGAGGTGCATGTGCATATGAATAATATTTTGGAAGCGAAAAATTTGAAAGTTACAATAAATAATAAAGTAATTCTATATTTAGATAAAGAAGTTTGTATTTCAGAAAAAGACAAAGTTGCGATTTTAGGAGACAATGGAGCTGGGAAAACCACATTAGTAAACAGTATTCTTGGTGAAAAGAACTCCTCTGGAGAAATTACCAAAAAGTTTAAAAAAAATGATTGTGGTGTAGTATTTCAAGAAAATGCATATAATGATTTGATGAAGGTGTATGAATTGATTACATTAGTTCTGCCACATCTAAAGAAAAAAGAGAGAGCACAGTTTTTACACAAATATGAACTTGAAAGCTTGAAAAAAAAGTTTATTAAAGACTTATCTGGCGGAGAAAAACAACGGCTAACACTATGTTTAGTATTAGAAAGTTATAAGAAATTATATATCTTTGATGAGTTAACTTCAGGGTTAGATTATAGGAAGAGGCTGGGCTTGCTTGCTTTGATGAAAGAAAAAACTAAGGATGCGACGGTGATAAATATAACGCATTACTTTGAGGAAGTTGAAAACTGGGCAACGAAAGTTTTGATTCTTCAAAAAGGAAAATTACTTTTTTGGGGAACAATATCAGAATTTTTCTCTAGTTTTCCTCATTATTCTGTTATTAAAGTAGATCAAACCGAACTAACAAAGATAGATGATACAGATATGGCTTTTATGAAAAGCACAGATACTGGTGACGGAATAGCAGTTATTTGTTCGGATTTGCAAATCCAGGAAGAGACAAAGAAAATTTTGGATAAAAAAAACGTCACGTACAATACAATAAAACAAAATATATATACAACTTATTTAGTTGCATATTTGCGCGGAGCACCAAGCAGTGAACAGGAGGTACTGATATAATGAGTTATTTATGGACAAGTATTAAAATGCAATTTAGAATTCCAGTATCTGTATTTTTCTCATTATTATTTCCACTAATCATGATGTTCGCTATGGTTACTTCTTATGGGAATTTTGATATTGGTGAAGGTTATCATTTTGTAGATAAATATTTTTTGATTAGTACAGGGATGGGAATGTTACCAATAGCATTAATCAGTTTTCCAATTTGGCTTGGTGAAAGTGTTCAAAATAAAAGCTATAAAAGATTAGAATATTTTGGATTGAGTGCACAGAAAATAATTGTTTCAGATGTATGTTCTTATATTTTGCTAACAGCCTTAAGTATTTTTGTCAATATACTGTTTGGCTACTTTGTATATGGACTAAATATCCCAGACTGGCAATATTTTATTGCTTATGTTTTGCAATGTCTCTATTGTAATTTAGTACTTTTGATTTTTGGTGCCTTGCTTGCTTTAATTATTAAAAGTCCCCGGATATTGATGCCAGTAGGAATGTGTTTATTATTTATGTTTTATATTTTTACAGGAACATTTTCATCTTTTTCGGAACTTCCTAAATCATTTCAAGCAATTGGGGATTTTTTACCTATGAAATATATAATGAATGATTTATTTAATGTTTGGACACAAAATAAGTTGTTCATATCTAAGTTTTTAGCTTTAAACACGTTATATGGAATTATCCTATCATTCGCACTAGTTGCTTTTTTGTTGAGACGCATAAAAATTAAATCATAATTTATTATACTCAAGGTATAGAAAGGATTGTTTGTAATCTATGAAAAAAAAATTTAGCAATCCCACGTTTAGAATTATTGCATCAATTATCATAGGGATTTTAATAGGTGTTCTTATTTGTTTTGTGGCTATTGGTTTAGGTTATATTCACATGAATGATGGCACATTAAAAGAGTATAGTGTGAAAATTTTCGGGCTAACTATTTTTGATATTAAAAGAGTTGGTAGTGAGATGTTGGGAACACCTAATAACACTAGCATGATGTTTATAGGGGTTATTATTTCTATGATACTAGCTATTGTTGTAGAAATTATTGTTTCGTTTAAAAATAAACATAGGAAGGAAACAGCAAAATGATTGACTATGAGAAAAAAGGCTTTTTTAACATCCATACATTGGTAAATAAAGATAATGCTAATATTTCTAATAGTGATAATAAACATGTTTATTCCCAGCTGATGTCTGGTGATGGCAATTCACCGATGTTAGGTTATTTATTAAATATGAATAAACAAAACTTGAATGATTTCAAAAGTATCATGTTTTATAATGAATCTAATCTAGCTTCATTAATTAACGAGGCAAGAGAAATGGAAGAATTAATAGATAGCTCAACTCTTTTTTTAAGTAAAACAAATAAAAAAATTAAAACCCATTTTTCTAAAGTGCTTGAGCAAAGACATAGTACAAGAAATTTTGTATACGAAACTATGGATTTTTCAACATTCTCAAATATCATACAGTTTTCTTTTGGTCTTAGTACAAGAAAGTTGGTTTACAATGACTTACAATCAACCACCAGACATTATTCTTCTGGGGGCGGTTTATATCCAATTGATGTTTATTTGTATATAAATAATATTTCTGGAATTGCCAAGGGTATTTATAAATATCAGCCATACACGCATAGCTTACATCCTCTAGAGGTAGATAAAATTGATGTAGAGTCATTTTTCGTAGGTGATAATATTGACACTTCTAATATGAATTTTTGTGTTTTCTTTGGGTACTCTATTAATAAAAACTATGTGAAATATGGAGAACTATCTTTACTGAATACGTTTGTGGAACTGGGAGGAATATCGCACAACTTTGATTTAGTTTGTCATTCGGTTCACTATACAAGTTGTCCTATTGCAGGTTTTAACAAATCATATTTGGAGAAGCTTTTATATTTAGATGGAATAAATGATCACATTGTATTTACTAATATTTGTGGAAAGGAATGATATTTTTATGAAAAATTTTGATATTAGAATAGGAACGCAGACAATTGACAATGAAACGGAAATCATTTTAAAAAGAGGGGTCATTCATAAGAACGAGCTTGTTATCAATAAAGAGGAAAGTTCAAAAGAATTTGTTTCAACATTTAAAGAATTGATCAAGAAAAAAACTATTGCTATATCTTCAGAAGATGCAATCTACAATGATTTTGAAACACTTACAAAATTTGGTTTTTTGACAATTTCTAAAAACCAAACCCTAAAACCTCTTTTGGTAGTTGAAGATGCTTTGTTTGATGACATGAAGAGCTATTTTCAGGAAGAAATTGAGATTTTATCATCCTCTGAATTTCTTTTAAAAAAAGATATTCGGTTACTTACTGAGAACAAAGACATATTGCAACTTACTAAACTAGTAGAAGAAAAAAAAGAATTTTTGAAAAATTATAATTATATTTATTTAATCACAAACATTCCCAATATTTCCTTATTACGTGGATTTAACAAGTTAATGAAAGAGACTAACTGCATTAATACCATCGCATTTTTTGATAATGAAAATGTCTTTGTTACTTGTATAGACCATGGCGAAACTGGGTGCTATGAGTGTTTAGAGCAGCAAATACTCTCTCATTTTGATGGTGTTGTTACGGATTATTTAGTACAGTCAGAAAATAATGTGTCCACAGCTGAATTAATGTTTGTTCTTTCAATCATAAAAAAAGAAATCGAAAATACCTCTATTTATGGTCAATCTTCTCTGTTAGGCAATCTTCTCCACTTTAATTTTAATAACTACGAGTATACCTTTAATACAAATAGAATCCAAAGTTGTTGCTCTACCTGTGCTACTTTCAATAATATATTATTTGAAGAGCAAAATATTCGGTCAGTGAATATACTAAAGGAGCTGATGAGTAGTGATTAACATACAAAATAATTTGGAATATAACAAGTTACGTTGGGAAACTTTGAGTGGAAATGTAACAGGAATATGGGAGAATAATAAGTTCTTTCTAGGCTCTAGTTCTTACCCTATTATGAAGTATCATTACATTACAGCTAATTTTGTTAATTTTGAAAAACATATTTCTGAAAATATGCCTAAAATAAGTTACCATTTAAGTGGATATGGTGTTAATTTTAATGAAGCGCTTGTTAGTTTTATTGGTGAAAGTGCAGAGCGATATACATATTCCTTACTACCTACTATTATTAAGGACAGGATTATTTTTAGATCCTATGAAGAAATGACAAAAGAATATAAAACTGACTTAATATGTGAACTTAAATACATAAATTCGTATTACTCTTCTGAAGTATGCGAAAATTATGTTACTCCAAATGATACTATTCAATGGATAGCAATGAATTCTCTTATTCATTCTGATAAAAAAGTATGGATGCCTTTGCAATTTGTTACTATGTATACAGAAGAAATGTTTTCTAATGAAAAAAGATATGTAACTAGCGCTGTATCAACAGGCACTGCTTGTCATGAAACTATAGAAAAAAGTATAGAAAATGCCCTAATTGAATATCTCCAAATTGATTCCTTTAATTTATGGTGGTATGGAGGGTTTCGTGCGAGAGATATAGAAATAGATATCACTCGAAATATATCAAGCTGGTTCGACAATCAAGTAGCTGTGAAAAAATTTTTATCAAAGTTTAATGTACATTTTTCAGATATAAGTTTTGATAAATCAATTTATATTGTACTATGCGAAATAGAGGCAAAAAATCCAAGCGATGCCTTTCCTAAATATACGGTTGGCGTTCAGGGTGGATATTCATTAGATAAATCAATATATCGTGCATTTATGGAATGCCTAACAGTACTAGAATATAATATGAATGTCACTTGGACAGATAAAGAGAAATTTCTTTCAGTCACACAGGAAAAAAGTATTATAGATAATTTGGATGATAATGTTATTTATTATTCAAAGTATGGAAAACCTGAATTGCAATACAATGCTAATCAATTAAAGAATGATACAGAAAAAGTTACAAATCTGAAGGCGCTTTTAGAAAAGTTGCCCACAATTAGTCAGTATGCTGCATTCTTGCCTATCACACCTTCAGAGTTTAGATATATGAATTGTGAAATAAGCAGGGTGATACTTCCAGAATTGTTATCCATTCATCTTCCTTCATATCCTCCTTACTACCATGTAAGATATGAAGATATTGGAGGTGTGATAAATAATATTCCACATCCAATTGCATAACATTTTATTTTTAATCACGTTATTTCCAGGTATTCTTCTTTTATTGACGAAATGGATTCCTGTTCTAAGTAGAAAGAGTACTTTTTTTCAATATTTACTTTGTTTATTCTTGATTACAATTATGAATTGTTTGTTTTTTCGTCAACATTTGGCGGTAGTTTTCTCTCTGATATGTATTTTTTCTTTACCATTTATTCTGTTTTTTGTAGAATATATACTTGTTGAGAGACAATGGAAAAAGTTGCTTACTATTTATAAAAAAAATAGAATTATTATCCAATCTATTGTATGGTTTCCTGTTTTAGAAGAAATAATTTTCCGTTTTTTTATTTACCAATACTGTGAGTTATTTGATTTCAGTAATATCCAGTATATATTACTAGCTACTTTTTCATTTGTGATTGCACATATTTTTTATCAAGGTGTGTCTTCAATTGTCAAAATACTATTTTCTGTTATATTAAGTATATTATTTTTATTAACACTAAATATATTTGTGACAATAATAATTCACTGTATCTTCAACTTTTTAGTTTATATAGTTCGAACTAGTAAATATGAGAACCACCATAGTTGGTAAGCTGGCAGTATTATATTAATTTAGCTGTTAAAGTATGGGAATGCTAACAAATCAACATTTTTCAACTTATGAATTGCTTGGTTCTCATTAAAAATGATATATTTATCTACCAAAAATCTCTGTCAAGCATCATCTTGACAGGGATTTGTTTTTTTGAGAGCTTACATTTTAATACTAAATTGTAATATAATTTATTTATATGATTTTTAGAAAATACTGCTCTAAAAAGGAGGGGGAACAATGAAAACGAAGATGCCTGAAATGCTTTCTTTCATTTCAGAAGAAGCTGTTAGTAGAAAAATGACAAGTGAGGAAATTGCTGCTCACTTTGGTTATGATAAATATCACTTTAGTCGGAAATTTAAAGAAATTAATGGATTCAGTGTGGTTGAATTCCTCTCTAGTTTAAAAGTGGAAAAGGCAATTATTGGACTTGATGAAGAAAAGAAAGTACTCGACCTACAGGAATATTCAGGTTTTGAAAGTAGTGGTAGTTTCACGAATACTTTTAAAAAATATACAGGTAGTTCTCCACGAAAATACAAAACGGAAATGAATGATATTTTTTATGATATGAAACGTTTTGAAAATGATAATAAGGATAAGTCGATAGCGCATTTTCAAGAAAAGAATGATTCTTTTTGTACGGTAACTATTGATGTACCTGATGAATTTGAGAAGGGTATCATATTTATTGGGCTTTTCCGTACTCTTATACCGAATCATATGCCTATATCGGGACTAGCTACTAAAAATTTAATAGGAAATCAATTGAAAAATATTCCAAGCGGAGACTATTATTTATTAGCTTGTGCGATAAGCCAGTCTAATAACATTCTATCTTATTTTAACTTAAGTAATAGTTTGAGAGGGAAAGAAGATGAAAAGCTATCTTTTCCTAAATGTTCTGGCAATCATTACGCGATTAAGCTGAGAGAACCAATACCAGAAGATCCACCAATATTAGCTAATGTGGGGAAACTTTTAATCTCTTGTCTAAAGAACACAATCTAGAACAATATTGTTTGATTATGAAGTGATAAAATAATTGTAGACAAGTGAAATGGAGGGAATAGTTATGGCTTTAAATGCAAAGAGTATCACTGTAGGGCTACCAGTAAGTGATTTGGAGAAATCTGCTAGTTGGTACGAAAAAATACTTATGAGTGATGAAAAATTAATACCAGTTGAAGGTGTTATTGAATATCCAATTGGTTTGGTTTGGATTCAACTTTTTGAAGAAAAAATAAATGTTTCAGAAAAGGTTTTACGCTTAGAAGTAGAAGATTTAGAAGTAGAATTTGAACGTTTAAAAACACTTGGAGTAATAACTGACGAGGTGATAGAAGATGCACCTGGTATTATTCGATATTTTGACTTTTCTGATCCTGATGGTAATAAGCTGTCATTCTATTGGTTGTATGATCAGGAATAGATTTGATCAGTATTATATGATGAACGATAACGCTAAAACGACGGATGTATGATTCGTCGTTTTTTGATGTTAGAAATAATGCTTAAGTGGGGTAAGATATAACATTATGGATTTTAATAGAATTAGCGTATTTATATATTTTGTTATGAATGGTTAGTTAATTCGCCTTGTTGAAAAGTTGAAATTTAATATTCTAGAGGCAATATTTTTAGATTAAAGTGATAACTTTTTGATAACAGAAATTTTATAAGAGTCAAATAATATGGAAGATACGAATTTTAAATGTATAAGATAGAGTTAAAATTAACCTAAAATGTTCAATAAATTAATTATCTTGCTGAGTGGTAACAATAATAGGTGAGTCAGAAACCCTTATCTTTCAAGGGTTTTTGACTTTTTTATTAGGAGTGCACTTTATTAATCCCAATCCCAACATATACTATTGTAATTTATAGTAAATAAAGATAGTAAATAATCCTCCAACTTCTGTGAGGTTTTATAAAGTTCATCAAAATATTGATTGTAATTCATACCATCATAACAACTTTCTATAAGTCCATACATTGGTAAAGAAGGATTGTAAAATTTCTGCAAAATTACAGGAGAACCTTTTTTATCGATTAAATCATAATGCATCATACAATTTCTAAAAGAAGATGAGAAAACCTTGAAACCGTCATTGTTAGTAAGGTAATCATCAATTTCAGGGATATTAAAATCTTTTGTGCTATTTTGTTTTAAATGTTGTATCACTTTTTTTATTCCAAGGATGGTGTTATGAACATTGATATACATTATCCTTAAAAGCCAAGTTTCCCTTTTCTTCAAAATAGGGATAAGCATATTATTTGTAAAACCTACTGTTGAAAGCATATGTAAGAATATAAGGTTAGTTTCTTTATTAAATTGATCACTAAAAAAAACATTTTCTTTATTAGTATTAAAATCAATATAACCATATTTAGGAATATCATTATGATTAATTTTGTTGTTTTTTTCAATGTTGGAGTAACAGTGGTGCACAAGAATTTCTGCAGTTTCTTCACCTAGCCTTTTTCCAACCATAAATGTATGTTCATTCATTGAAACACTCTTATTTTTCGGGATATTTAGATAAAAATTTGCAAGTTGTGTGTTAAATATTACTTTGCCATATTTATCAAAGTATACTCCAAGATTTAAATGAGTATTTAATTTTTTTGTAAAACGAAATCTTAACAAGCTTTTAAAATATTCATTTTCTTGATTGTCTGAATTATACGCCATTTTTTTACCTTTAGAAAATTTTTCAGTGAATATTTTTAAACCATTACGTATGTCAGTTACCTCCTTGTTGGCTTCATTGTTATTTGAATTAATATTTAGAAATTCTTTTGCAGACTTACAGTAAAGAGCACAAAAAGGAATTAAAGATAAGCTTATTACGCTATCGTTAGCATTTATCAGTAAGTCAACTAGCGTTAATCCATCTTGTTCTATGAGATTCTTTGCCACCATTCTTAAAACATCATTGTAGTTGTTTGCACTCAGTTTTTTCACCCCACCCAATAAAATATAAGATTATTCTATTAACAAAAATAATCTTGGATATATAAAGTATATCCAAGATTCAATCATACAACAATTACTCATTTTTATTGAATAAATTTTTATATTAATTTTAATTATATATCATTAATTAGTTTTTACCTCTTTTAAATCAATATTATTTAATAGATTTAACAAGTCTACTTCTAAGTCATAATAAAATTCTCATTTCTATCCGTCAGAGAAAAGTTGATTTTAACTAAATGATATTGATTTTTGCATTTCAGATCATAAAGAATATTCTTTGACATCAATTATTTACAATGCCATTTTTAATGTTACTAAATGACAGCTCGTGTAAATATCATTATACTATAACCATGATACAAAATTCACATACAGAAAGGGAAAACAACCATGACAAAAATTCGTATTAATAAAGAAAAAATGAGTAAACATGCTACAACCCTAGGTGATAGTGCGGGAAAGTTAGATTACTATCCCCTTAAAAATGGAAACATGAGTTATACGCAAACTAATTCTATCCGTCTTTTTCGAGAATCATTACTTGAACTACTTGAAGGCATCGAAAATTTAGGATCTGTTGCGCAAGATGATGCTACTCGAATCAAGCAAATGGGAGAAGCTTTTGCAAAACAAGATAAATCCATCAGCCAGAAGATGAATTTGGAGGTGCGTTAAGTGGATAAACGTACCCAAGAATTAGGTGAAATAAAAAAAGAAATAGAGCGAGAAGATGACGCTCTATACGCTATTAAAAATAAAATTAGACATTTAGAGGATATGGAAGAAGATATTCATCAAGCTAGACGTGAAATGGATGACATCCTTTATCATATGAAAGAAGTTTGGCGAGGAGAAAACGCAGAGGATACTTTTTGGCAAATAGAAGACGAGGTAAATCATTACAACCGGAAAACTGCTTGCATGACTAACGATATTCAAACCGAACTAAATAATGAGCAAAAAAAGCATCGACAAAATCTTCATGCGCTCGAAACTAAACAACAGGATATCACAAAGGAGATGCGTTTATGACTCGAATAGATATTGCTGAAGTAAACCATTTTTCACATGAATTAAAAATAGCCAATCAACAGGCTAAAACACAAATTACGGCAATCCCTAATGCTATCACTGCTTATTTACAAGATGATTCGCTCTCTGGGGAAGCAATTAGTGCGTCTAAAGGATATTATGTAGCGACTTATTTGCCGCTTTGCGCTTCTATCAAACAAGCGCTACAAGTCAGCGAAGAATCTTTAAGGAAATATATTACCGACTTTCACAGTCAAGTAGATAGTTCTCCAAGTGCAAAAATTGATGCAGAAGGTCTGTATGAATTGGATCAGAAAATAAATCGTTTAGAAAATAAATTAGAACACATTCAATTAGAATTAAGTTCGATGACAGCAGTTTCTAGGCAGGGCGAAATTAATGTGCTTCAAACGCAAATATTTGCCAGTTATAAAAAAGAACAACTTTTAGAAAAATTTCTTGATTTTGAACGTGCTCATAGTCATTTTTTTCAAGAATTAAGTGACTTAGCTCGAGCAATCAATCGTGGTGTGCGTGATATTCAGGCGAACATTTCTTTTAATAGCCAAACTGGGATGTACAAAGTAGATAAATTAAATGCTTCAAATTTTGAACGACTTGTGGATTTATACGCTTCTCAAAAAGCAATAGATGACAAAGTAAAGGCTATGGAAGATATTGGAATGCTTCCCTATATTCCAGAGGGAAATCGTGCCGGTTATGTTACGACTAACGGCAAACTAAATACGGAAGCCACATTAGATTTAGTTAACCAACAAATGATTTATTGGCAAAATGAAACCGGTATGCGCGAGTTGTTTGGCGTTGGAGCTTTTTATCGCGCGGTTTATGGTTTAGATGCAGTTACTGCTGAAAGAATCGGTGGCGGACAGAGGCTAGTAGATGGTTCAACTGTGTTTTTACAATATGCAGGAGCTTTTGGAGTGAGTGGTTTTTATGCTGAGTTTGGGCAAGTGGAAAAATTAAAATATATAACTACCACTGGAGTTAAACTAAAAGGAAACCCATGGGAGACTACAACTGTTTTAGGCACATATACCGAAGATACTCGAAATATACTAACTGAGCTTGGAAATAAGAAAAGCGTGAACTTCGGAATGAATAAAGGAAAGCTAAATTTATTGAATACTCCTGACGAGTTTTACATAACTCCTTTGCAATTTTGGGATGAATATAATCAACCTTGGTTAGATGAGGTTATTAAAAGAAGAGATCCTGTAAAAATTGCTACAAGGCCCATAAATGATAACTTATATAGATTTAATGAAAAAACTTTTGAACAGGAATTGACTGGTTTTGGTAAAGAATATTTTTATTTAAAAGAACATGGTTATGAATTTGATTCTAAAACATCTGAAATGAAATATAAAAAATAACAAAGTTGGTGAAATTAATGGAGTTTAAGCACGAAGTAGAGAATAACTTTGCGAATATAATTCAAGAATATCGATTTAACTTAATTAAAGTAAATGAAGACGAAATAATGTTATTACATCCTAATTATGCTCTAACTATTTGGAAAAGTAGAGAAGGTATTGATATTTATTACCTGTTTCTTCATAGCTTAGAAAAAGTGAAAATAACCAATTTCTTATTTTCAAATTATGAAAAAGATTTGTTAGCCAATATAACTCCTGCAAATAATTTGACCGACCAAATTTCTAACAGTTTACTTATTCATGCGAGAGGTTTAAGTAAATATTTCCCTGAATTGTTATCTGGTCAAAATGACTGGGTAAAGGAGTTTAAAGAGAATAAGTTTTATAATGAGCCGAGAGCTATTAACAAAGACGAGTATTCAGCCTATCAAACTAATATCAATGGCAAAAAAATTGAAGGATTTCAAAATGAAATATGAAGCTGATTTTATAAATAGATTCAAATCATTAATAGAAGAATTCCAGTTAAATTATAAAGTTATATCTGAAGAGGAGCTAGCACTTTTTGGTTCTAATTTTGCGCTTGTTTTTTTGATTCATTTTGATGAAGTTTCTTTGAATTATGTATGCCGTGATAAAGATAATTCACTTGTTAGTTATGATGTATGGTCTTATTTTTTGCATGTCTTTGATGATAAAGATAGGGAGAATTTGCCAAAATATAATTCTGTGCAGGAACGGGTTGATATTTCGTTTTTAATACTTGCAAGAGGTCTTCCGCGTCATTGGAGTAGTGTGCTTAATGGAGATGACAAGTGGTTGGAAGATTATAAGGAATATGAATAGCTAGTGTTCCTAGAGAAGTAATCGGGGACTTAAATGATAGTTTGAGTTTATATATTTAACCAAGAAATGTTGAGAATGTAACAGCAAAGAGGAGTTCAACCATGAAAACAAATAATAATTCAAAAGAAATAATCCTTAAAAAAAGTGAATTTCTACTCCATAATAATTTTAAATTAATAGAAATAACGGACGCTACTATCACATTCTCCAACAAGAAAATTGCTTTTGTCATCGGTTATGAAAGATATGATAATGTAAGTAATATTAATATAAAGTTTTTGGAAGAAAATGAAATGTTTAATCTTGGATGGATTGCTTTTGTAAGAAGAAATCAGACGCCGCTTCCTCAGAATAAATTAGATAATATATTAGCGTTACTTGATTATGCTGAAAAAAATTATGCTAAAGTTACTAACTTACAATTTTGCCAAGAAAGTAGAGAAATGGTAGAAGGCTTCTTAAAAGAATAATGACTGGGATTATAGTAAAAAAAGGACTGTAATCAATTGGATTTTTATAAAGAAGTTGAAAAAACATTCAAAGGATACGAGCAAAAGCATCAATTAAAGCTAACTAAAATAGATAATAATGAAGTTGCTTTCATCGGAGAAAATTATGCTTTAGGTATAGGATGGAGCATGGACGGGATTGATTTGCATTATTTCACACTAGATAATTTGAAGCTCTGTAAATTTAGTTTGGATAATTTATTAAACAGAAAGCTAACTAAAATCGAACGAGAAGGGATACTTCCCAGTACAACAATTTACGAGAAAATAATTAATGAATTAATAATCTGCGAAAGAGGATTTAATAATCATTTTCAAGAATTACTAATGGGTGAAACATTAAGTGATTATGATAATAAAGAATTTGTTTCGAATTTGGAGAAGAGTATTATTGAACGTGAACTTTTGCCCCGTTAATACAGATTAATGGGACAACTACATTAGTTCCACAAATTTAATTGCTACATATCTAAAATAAAAAAACTTTTCACATGTAATGCAAAAGTTTGAAGGACAATAATTAAAATATATAGCTTTATCTAGAGGGAAAATAGTTCTTACGCGATTGAAATTTGCGCAACCACTATATCAAACTAGGAAGATGACTTAATATCGTATAAAAATAACCCCAAAGCCATTATGGTATACTACCAATATGAAAGTATTATTCGTCATATGTTACTCATATATCCTGATGACACACAAAAAAACTTTAATACAAGGAGAGAGCAAATGAACACATTAAAAATAAAAATCCCACTTAAATTTTTATTAACATCTGTAAACGTCACTTGGGATGATATTATTTTTGGAGTGAAAAATGAATATTTAGTTTCTCTTTCTGTTAGCGAATATGCTATGTATCTACTTGAGAAAAATGATGAGGATTTACAAGATGAAATTATAAATTTGGCATGGGGAGATAAAAATGATATTGATGATTATATCTATAATTATCTACGCAAAAGTAATGTTAATACCGAAACAGTAAAAGATAAGTTTTTATATGTATTATTAAAGCTAGTTTGGGAAAATAAGAATGATTATACAGATCCATTGGAAGTTATAGAAAATCTATATGCTGATTTAGGTTATCCAAGTGAAATTGATCATTTAGTTCGATATATGCCTATGAAACACAAAGACATGGGGAGTATAGAATTGAATGTAGCTGAAATGTATAAAGATTGGGAGGCTTTTTTAATGAAGAAGAGTAAAAAGTACTTATAATATTTTAAAATAACAAAATTTCATTCGGAGGTCGTCTGTGCTATTTAAAAGTGTATTTCTAAAATTGGAACGAACACAATTTAACAATGAAATTATCCAAAAAGTAAATACAGAGTCTAGGGCTTTATCAGTAGCTTATGAAAGAATGCTAAAAAAAGAAAAAATTAAAGGTAATTTCACAAGATTAGTAATTACTGGGGTTAAAGTTAGTGATACCATTAATCAAGGAATAAATTCATCTAATATCTTATCTCTGACCATACCGTTTGATGAACAAGCCTATGTATCTTTTCCAACAATGAAGCAAAGGCAAGAATATCTTTGTGCATTATTTAAAGCTACTTTTTCAATGCTGAAAAGTAAGGTTGAAGTGAATCTAAAACCGTTTATTTTGGAAACAGAGCTGCCTATTCATTTTTCTCAGAAAATTACAGAGGAGTACAGATGCAATAACTATCAAACTACTTATCTATTAAAAAAAGGAAAACTAAAAAATACTAATGGGACTTTTGAAGTTTGGGTTAACTTTACCGAAAAAGAATGTAGCCTAAAGCTTCGAATACTGAACAAAAAGAAGCTAGTTGAAGAAAGAATTATATTTAAGGCTAATCCTTATTCTGTAGCATTCCAATTTCCTTTTTCAGATGTATTGGTGACAGATACCAACATACAAGTTGTAGGAGCAAGAAGTAGTTTATTGACAGTACTATTATAGTTGGACTAGTTTTCTATAATGTCGCTAATGGTGTGTTAACCTAATTATTTATACTTAAGTCAATAGATCAGGAGGAATACCATGAAGTCAGAGCAAAAATTTTTGGTAGAGGTTATCTTCTATTCTAGGACAAGAAGAACAGTTCCGAAAGAAGGTTATCGTCCGCATCTTGTGATGGAAACGGATAAGGCGCAAGAATATTTAGGCGTTGAAATTTACGATATAGAAGTAGATACACTTGACTCAGTGGGCTATGCAATAGTTGCTCCTCTATACGAGCAGGATGTTGTCAATTATAGTAAAATTCAACCTAATCTATCGTTTTTAGTTATGAAGGGTGCAAGTGTTGTTGGGAGAGGAAAGGTAATTTCGTTTCATTTGTAACTAGCAAAGATGGAGAAAATAAATGGGGATTTGCAAGAGAAGACCTTTTATTATAAATAAAAAGGAGAAAATATGAAGGAATTTAACTTATTAAATTGTATTGGAAAAGCATTAAACAGTCCTGAAACACAAAGATTATTGAACATTACTAATATTCCTGAAGAAAAATTACAACGAAGTGTTCATGCTTTTACTACATTTGGTATTAGCAAATACGTTGAATTACATTTTCAAAAAGCAACAATTATACAATTGTACTTAGAGGATGAAAGTAAATATATACAAGAAACATTTAATCCGTTAATAAATCAAATGTTAGAAGAACCAAACAATATGTTGTTTCTCGAAGCGATACTCATAAACAATAATTCTTTATTTGAATTAGGATACCATCTACCTGTTTCTATAAAGATTAATAAATCAACTAAAGAGGAACTTTTGAATATTTTAGGTGAACCATATCTTGTTAATACTATGTTTAATTCAGTTGGCTGGCGAATTAATGATTATAATTTCGCATGTGGTTTTGATGCAGAAAATGATATTTTAATGGATATAACTATTTCCATATTTTAAGCAGTATTGAAAATGCAAAATAAAAGAGATTCCTGCTGGTAGATGTTGTATTAGAG
>NZ_JAARZJ010000025.1 GCF_014229245.1 Listeria farberi
GTGCCAATTATATTTTTTACTATTAGTATTGTTTTTTTCTTATTATGGTTTTATAGAGACTATCAAACCAATAAAAAAAGTCGATTTCCTAGTTAAGGAAATCGATTTTTTTATGTTAATTAAACCAACATTTTACGCCAGCAGTTAGAACTTTAATATTTTCTGTTTGTTTTCCATCAATATAACCTAATTTGCCGCCATCTTTTATGGATACTTCCATTTCGCCAACTTCCGTATTCTTTTTAACTGGTGCTTCTAAGATTTTTCTTTAAATTTAACTTTAGTTCTTAATCTAGGTTCATTGATGTAAGTAAAGGCAAAATGGTGGCGCGATTCTCTTCGGAAGCAAGCGACGAAGTGATTAACGCTACGAAACAAGTTAACATCCATGATTTTATTGTTATAGAAGTGCATTATTTATTTTATAAAACTATATTTCCAAACTACTTTTAACTTTTTTAGCAGTTCTATAAGCTCTCTTCCTTCTAGATTTCTTTCCGCCTCTTTTTTTACATTTTCATCTAAATAATCATAAAATGTTTTAAAATCTAAATACGCTATTTGGTCAAACTTGACAGCAGGGGATCCTAATTCAACTAAAATATGTTTATCAGCTAACAGTCTTGGCAATTGCGCCATGTCGTAGTCATCTAAGTCATTTTTAAAGGAAACAAAAACTATTTCTTTCCCGTATCCTTCTTTTTCTTTAAAAGCAGACAAAGCCTTTTTCAAATATCTTCCACTTATTATTGAAAAATACGTTAACATGAGTTGATCTATACTTTTCTTGTCTTTTAAAAGTTGAAATTCATTTTGCATGATATCACTATCCAATCATTCGCGTCTTGGAAACAGTTGACTCTGCTTAATGCTTGAAAATAAAACTAATAGTCAACTGTTGAAAGATAATAAAAAAGAAAATCCACAATGTCGTTAATATTCAAAGTGGATTCATATATAATCATTCATCCGATTGCAAAAGCCGTTTCCTAATTGAACGAGCCTCCACCCTCTTAAACTCCCACAAGTATACTCCACAGGGAAAATTCACCCTATAGGGTACACTTATGAAAGTTTATCTAAGAGAATCTCTCTTTTCAATGAGGCTACATTTTCGAACTGTAATCATTTCTTAATAACTACTAATTTACATCAATTACTTGTATTCCTTTAACCTGAGCACAGTCATTAATCTCTTTGATTAAATTGTTTCTATAAACTGATCTTGCTCCATGTATTTCTCTTTCACCATATGTATCTATATATTCCGGAAATAAAATAAAATTGGTTTGATCCATTTTTTTTATTATATATTCATTTCCTTCAAATTCTCCACATCTGATATGATATGAAGTTATAAAAGACATTATATCTTCATATAATTCCTGTGTATTAATTTCTGCCTGCAAAAATCCTTCTAAAACATCCATAATAATCTCACCTTTCTATTTTACTGGATAAGATGATAACATACCTCCATCTTCTGATAATACAACTTTAATTAAGTTTTCTCCCTTGGTTCCTATAGTTTTTCTAGCGTCAACTATTACTGAATAACTCTGTTGTCCCATTTTAGTTAATCCATTATCTGTTATTGACTGGACTGTCCCATTTTTCATTGCATCCTTCAAAATCACTTCAGCTTCAGCTTTAGAATCTCCTAAAAATTTAGCTCCATTACCTTTAGTTGTTGATAAATGCTTTGGTTTGACATATGCGTCATCAATATTAAATTTATCAACTACCTTTTTGCCTTGTTTAAAAATATCATCGGCTACACTGGCTCCCTTAGCTCCAAACTTAGTCGCTCCCTAAGAAGTTATTTTCGAACCAATCTTCCCTCCAACTTTAACTACAATTGTGCCTGCAACCTTACCTAATACTATTTCTAGTGGTCCTGGAATAAATCCAACTGCAATAGAGCTCCAAAAGCCCATTTTTTCAGCAAGTTCTGCGCTTTTTTCCTTATCAATATTTCCGTTCGCATCAAAAGCCCATACTTCATCTGGTTTTGGATAGCCCGCTTTGTAGTCGTAGGTTGGATCGCTATAGCCTTTCTTTTGACTTTCTAAGAATTCTTGGTTTTTACATAAGGCTTCTTTGGCTGCGGCTTTTCGATCAGCTTTTTCTTTTTTTGCTTTAGCTGCGGCTTCTTTACTTGCGGCTATTTTTGCATTGGCTTTTTTGCCGACTGTTTTGATTTTGCTGGTAGCTTTATTTATTACTTTGGTTCCGGCTTTTTTGACTGTTTTAACAACTTTTTTAGTAGTTTTCTTGATTTTATTTACTTTTTTCACGACAGTCTGTTTGGCTTTTTTATAGACCTTCTTGACTGTTTTTCGAGCTTGTTTAATCGACTTCTTAGCTGCCTTCTTAAATTTCGTCACTGTTTTTTGGACTTTTTTGGTTACTTTTTTGACGGCGCGCTTGATTTTTCTGGTGGTTTTCTTGATGGCTTTTTTGGCTTTTTGATGCCTTTGCTTACTTTTTTCGCGGCTTTTTTGACTTTTTTGGTTGCTTTTTTAAGCCATTTTGGTATGTTTCCGCTTGGATCGCCGAATGACATCGGGTTGTTGACGCCGTAAATGTAGCGGTTTTGGCTACGTGGGTCCTCTAGGGACCCTCTGTAGTTATCGGCTTGTTGGAAACGACCGGTGTTTGTATCATAATTTCGGGCACGCAGGTTTTGTGTGTCGCTTGTGTCGTGCATTTGCGCGCGATAACCGATTTGATTCGCAACTGGAGCTGCCGCAAGTGCGGTACCATAGTCTGTGTAATCATAGTCGGTACTTGTTTCGCCGTCAGTTGTTGTTGTGATGTCGGTTAGGCCGTTTTCGTGATAGCTTTCTTCTTCGGTGCCGATTATTTGATTGTCGTCACCAAAACGGAAAGCGGTCTTGGTAGTGCTTGTTTCGCCGTCGTCTTCTGTCGTCTCGTTAAGCTGAGCGACTTGGGTGTACTCTTGCGTTAAATCGTTGACATAGCGAATGGTATTTACCGTTTGATAGCCAACTGTTTGGGTCATTTTTGTGGTGCGCTGACTGGTTTTGCTTCCGCTGCTATCGCTTGCTTTAAGCTCGGTTTTCCCTTGCATGCCATCTTTAGTCACTTTTTGTGTACTTGCTTCTGCATACGCTGAGCAACCTTATTCGAGTTGTAGATGTATTTGCCTATAAAAGTTCTTTATTGAATTTTCATCTGTATCAGAAATCCTTTATTCTCAGAAGTTGCGGACAATAAATATATCGTAATATCAGTAGCTCTTTTTTCTTGGGTATAAATAGTTGCGGATTTGTACTCAATAAACTGCACCAATTGATGGAACAAACTTTGTGCCGCTTGATAGCTAAAATTTTTCATGTTCACATCTAATGAAAAATAATTATTTATCTTTTTACCTTCTTTTTGAAATTTCAATTCAAAGCTAGAGATATTATCTTCTTGATACTCAAAAAACGAATTTATTTCAGACCATAGACCAACTTCATATTCACAATTAAGTGATTTTGCTAGATTAAATACATCAGTTTTATTCATGCATAATTACCTTCTTTTTATTTTTTAGGAATATAATTTCCACCTGGTGCTGGGGAATGTACTGAAACAATTCCTCCCGACTCATTAGTAACAACCTTGTTTCCTCGAACATCTGTATATTCCCATGTTTTCCTCCCCATTTCATCCACCTTAGATTTCCTAGTCTTTAGGTTATTGTCAATAATAGAATCTATAGTCTCTTTAGAAAACCCTCTTTCATTGGCTCTCTCAGCCCCGTGCTCGGAGAATGATCTACCTTTCGGAGTCTTCTCACCCGTTTTTATTATTTCTGGGGCACTACTATTGCTCCCTTTCTCAATATTCGAAGACAAATCCTTCGCGTCTTGGAAAAAGTTGGCGCCACTGTTTACTACAATGGTTGCACTTCCTGTGATTATGCCAATTCCTGCTACATTAAGTTGAATTCCGATTGGTGCTCCAGCCCCTGTTAAGTCCAGTGCTCCACCAAGGATTTCAGTTCCGACTCCAAGGATAATTCCCTCAACGCCAAGATAGATACCCGCTGAATCAGCTATTAGTCTTCCAACGTAATAGCGGTTATCATCGCCATACACTTCCTTATTTTTACCAATGGTTTCTACGGAACCGAAAGTGAAATTATTTACTAGACTATCCAATGCACCTGCGCCTACTGGTTCAAGATTTTCGCAAATTGCTTTCATTGTTTTTTGTACGCGCATGCTATGGTTTGCTTGAGATACTGCTAGTTTCATACCAGCTTTAATGGCTTGTTTTTTTGTTGTTTTTGAAATGGATTTGATTGTACTTTTTGCTTTGGTTATGACTTTTTTGCCGGCTTTTTTCACTGTTTGTACTTTTTTCTTCACGGTTCGTTTGACTTGGTTATATGTTTTCTTAACCACTTTTTTGGCTTTTTTGTATACTTTTTTCGCCGCTTTAGTGACTTGCTTAATCGACTTCTTAGCTGCCTTCTTAAATTTCGTCACTGTTTTTTTGACTTTTTTGGTTACTTTTTTGACGGCGCGCTTGATTTTTCTGGTGGTTTTCTTGATGGCTTTTTTGACTTTTTTCACGGCGCGTTTTACTTTTTTGACGGTTTTTTTGATGGCTTTTTTGGCTTTTTTGATGCCTTTGCTTACTTTTTTCGCGGCTTTTTTGACTTTTTTGGTTGCTTTTTTAAGCCATTTTGGTACGTTTCCGCTTGGATCGCCGAATGACATCGGGTTGTTGACGCCGTAAATGTAGCGGTTTTGGCTACGTGGGTCCTCTAGGGATCCTCTGTAGTTATCGGCTTGTTGGAAACGACCGGTGTTTGTATCATAATTTCGGGCACGCAGGTTTTGTGTGTCGCTTGTGTCGTGCATTTGCGCGCGATAACCGATTTGATTCGCAACTGGAGCTGCCGCAAGTGCGGTACCATAGTCTGTGTAATCATAGTCGGTACTTGTTTCGCCGTCAGTTGTTGTTGTGATGTCGGTTAGGCCGTTTTCGTGATAGCTTTCTTCTTCGGTGCCGATTATTTGATTGTCGTCACCAAAACGGAAAGCAGTCTTGGTAGTGCTTGTTTCGCCGTCGTCTTCTGTCGTCTCGTTAAGCTGAGCAACTTGGGTGTACTCTTGCGTTAAATCGTTGACATAGCGAATGGTATTTACCGTTTGATAGCCAACTGTTTGGGTCATTTTTGTGGTGCGCTGACTGGTTTTGCTTCCGCTGCTATCGCTTGCTTTAAGCTCGGTTTTCCCTTGCATGCCATCTTTAGTCACTTTTTGCGTACTTGCTTCTGCATATGCTGAGCAACCTTTAGACGCTTCATTGGCGCGAGTTTCTAATTGTGCCGCTAGTGTTTCTGTTTTGCCTTTTTGACTATCTTTGTCGTATTCTGTAATCCATTCACTTAGCGACCCTTTGAAGGACTTGGTTTTGTCTGTGATGGTTTGTTTGCCTATGCGATTACCAAATGCGTCATATGTGTATGTCGTCTGATTGCCTTCGTTGTCGGCGGATTGAATCAGTTGGTTTTCGCCATTGTACGTGTATGTTTCTACTTTACCACTTCGTAAGGCTTTTTTGGTAATGTTACCGTTTTTGTCGTATGTGTAGGTTGTGTCTTTATCACCATCTGCTTTAATCATCGTGAGCGCGTTGTCATCGTCGTAATGATAGTTTTCCGTGGTTTTCTTACCATTTTTATTACGTAAAAGTTTACTTCGGTTGCCGTTAGCATCATAGATATACGTGATTTTTTCGGTGGTGTTGCCTTTGGTTATTGTTGTTTCCATCAGTTGATCATCAGCATCATAGGTGTGGCTCTTGGTTTGTTTTTCGCCACTTTGATTGATGGTTTCTTTGGCTACGTTACCGTTTTCGTCGTAGTTGTAGTCAAATGAGGCGATGGTTTCTCCGGCTTTATTTTTGGTGATGACTTGCTCGGTTTCGCCAGTTGCTGTGTATTTATAGCTAGTCGTCGTGCCATTGCTGTAATGAATGCTCAGTGGCAGGCCATTCGCATCGTAAGTGTAGCTGGTTTTTTTACCGTCTGATTCGATGACATCGGTTAGCAGATTGGCGTCATTGTAGCGATAAGTTACGCGCGTGTTATCTGGATAAATGAGCGCGGTTTTGCGGCCAATTGTATCATATTCGTATTTCAACGTTTCGCCGTTTGCATCTTTGACTGATAGTACGTCACCGAATTTATTGTAGGTAAACTTGGATGTTCCGTCTTTTGATGTGGCGGTTTTTACGTCGTCATTACTGTCATAAGTGTATTTGTAGCTGCCACCATCAAATTGTTGCTCAACTAAATTGTTTAATTCATCGTATTTGAAAGTTGTTTTTTCACCATCTGGCTTCGTTTTAGACTTTAAAGAACCATCTAATTGGTATTCGTATTTTTCGGTTTTGCCTTCTGGTGTTACTTCTTTGACGAGGTCACTGCGATCGTTGTAGCTATATTTTGTGACAAAACCTTTGGCGTCTTTGATTGCTGTAACGTTATCTACTTTGTCGTAAGTGTAAGTTGATTTTTGTCCTAATCGGTTTTGTGCTGCTGTCATGCGATCTAGTGCGTCGTATTCGAAGCGTTCTTTGTTGCCTTTTGCATCTGTTGTTTCGCTAAGATTCTCGTTACCATCGTAGGCCATTTTTGTTGTGTGACCTTTGGCATCTGTAATAGAACTTAGCAGGTTACGCGCATCATATTGGTATTTAGTTATTGCGTTTGTTGGGTCTTTGATGCTGATAACTTGATCGTTTTTATTGTAACGATACTCTGTGCTTGCTGCGAGTGGGTCGATTTCTTTGGTCATGTTGCCTTTTTTGTCGTAGGTGTATTTGTAGACTTGGTTACCTGGATCAATCATGGAGGTAACGTTGCCGACTTTGTCATACTGAATTTTAGTATCATTGCCCCGAACATCTCGCATTGTAGTAACACGGTCTAGTTTATCGTACGTATAGCCAACCGCAAGTTTATTTGGATACGTAATTTGCGTCATGCGCTGGGTATCATCATATGTGTAGCGCGTGATTCGACCTTGAATATCTTTTTTCGACGTTTGCTGACCTAATTTGTCATACGTATAGCTGGCAATCGCCTTTTTCTGCTGATTATCACTTTCTTCGATAAGGTCGCCGTATTTGTTATATTTGTAGCTTTGTTTATAGCCAATCGGGTCCGTTTCAGATAAAAGTTGATCGTCTTTATCGTAGCTATAAGTGGTCGCATTGCCATTTGCATCTATTTCTTTGGTCACATTGCCACGTAGGTCGTATTTAAATTTCGATGTGGTACCATAAGGCTCTTTGACTGTCAAAATGTTATCTGCGTTGTCATACGTGTATTTCGTTGTGTTTCCACGCTTATCTGTTTCGGCGATAAGGCGTCCCGCTGCGTCATAGCTGTTCAGGAGTTTGAATCCTGCTGCATCTATTTCGGTTGTTAGGCGCCCTAATTGGTCATAGCCGAATTGTGTTTTATTTCCTTCTGCATCTGTCTGGCTTGTGACTAAACCTGTTGCGTCAAAAGTTTGTTTTGTTATGCCGCCATTTTCATCGGTAACTGCTGTGACATTGCCATTTGCATCGTAAGTTACGCTAGATTTAGCGCCGGCTGGATTCGTTGTCGTAATCAGCTCGTCGTTGCCGTTGTATTGATAGCTTGTTGTTTCACCTAGCGGGTTTGTTTCTGACAACAAGTTACCTTCTGCATCGTAATTATAAGTATATTTCCCAGTATTTGGTAAAACTTCCGAGGTAATATCGCCACGTTTGTTGTAGGCGATGCTTTGCGCCTTGCCTGTCGGGTTTTGTTGCTTCACTAGGCGGTTCGCTGCATCATATTCGTAGCTTGTTTTATTGCCTCGCATGTCGGTTTTACTGCTGACATTGCCGAATGTGTCATAGGTGTAGGATTCAGTGCGACCTTTACGATCGGCAATACGGGTCACGTCGCCAGTTGCGTTGTATGTGTAGCTCTCTTTTTGACCTGTATTGTCTTGTTGTTCTAGCAGTCTGTCCATTTTGTCATAAGTATACGTTGCTTTTGTGCCATCTGGATTTTTTTGTTCGATAACGCGGTCCGCCTTATCATAACTGTAGGTTGTTTTTCGACCGAGTGGATCAGTACTTGTTGTCAAATTGCCACGCTTATCGTAGTCATATGTTGTTTCGTTACCTAGGGCATCAATGATTTTAGACACTTCGCCTGTTTTTGTGTAACGATAGCTTGTTTCATTACCGTATGGATCTATTTCTTTGATTAAATCACCGTTTTTGTTATAGCGATATTGAGTGATATCGTTTGTTGGTGAAATTTCCGTTTCGACTAAATGGAGCGCATTATAGGTATATTTTGTGGTATTACCTTCTGCGTCCGTTTGGCGAATCACATTACCAGCGTTATCATACGCCATTGTTATAGTATGACCATTGCCGTCCGTAATTTTCGTGACATTGCCGTCTGCGTCGTACACATAGTGGGTTTTCTCACCAAGCTCGTCGGTTTCGATTTCTACTTGATCAACTTTATCAAAACTATAGCGCTTTACGCCGCCAGCTGCATCTTGTTCTGAGGTCACACTACCATTTTCATCGTAGCTATATGTCGAAACACGGCCGGATTCTTTTAATTTTGTTGTGTTTCCGTTCGCATCAAATTCATACGTCTGAACGTTACCAGCTTGATCGACAAAACGTGTAATATTGTCCATTGCATCATAGCTAAATTCTTCTGTTGTCCCGTCTGGATAGGTGATTTTCGTGACATTTCCGTCTGCATCATAGGCATAGCTTGTCTTGTTGCCAAGTGGGTCTGTTTCTTGTGTCTTATAGCCTGATTTTGTATCATATAGATAGCTTGTTTTTTGACCATCTTCGGTTTCCTCGGATAATTTTTGACCAAGTGCATCGTAACGATACGTAATGACCGAGCCATCTGCCGCAATCGCTTCTATCATCCGATTTTGCGAGTCATACTTAAATTCCTCCGTGTTGCCGAGTGGGTCTGTTTCGCTAATTTTATTGCCATTTCCGTCATATTTATACTTTGTAACGCCGCCAAGTGGATTCGTTTCCTCACTCAAACGACCAAAGGCATCATATTCAAAAGTAGTGCTATTCCCTTTCTCATCGGTTTCGCTTGTCTTATTACCATTTGAATCATAGGAATATTTTGTCGCTGCTCCATTTGCATTCCATTCGCTCACTAGTTCACCGCGTGCGTTTCGTTCATATTTTTCCGACTTACCGTTTGCATCTGTAATACTACTCAACATCGACAAATTATCATAGGCGTAGGTTGTCTCATTACCGCGGCCGTCCGTTACTTTTGTCGGATTTCCGTTCGGATCATAAGCGGACTTTGTTACCGCGCCATTTGCATCAGTCTCTGTAACCACCTGACCATCGGCATTATGCGTAAATCTCTTCACACCACCGTTTGGCTCCGTTATTTGTACGACATTCCCATTAGAATCATAAGTATAGCTCGTTACGCCTCCACGGCTATCCGTCACGCGTATCAATTGGTTCTTCGCGTCAAATTCGTTCGTTTCTATTGTCCCATCTGGATATACGGTTTTTGTCAGATTTCCGTTTGCATCATTTTCAAAAGTTGTCGTATTTCCCAATTGGTCTATGGAAGCGACTAATTGATGTTTATCGTCATATTTATTTTCAGTCGTTGTATCGTCGGCATACTCAGTCTTCGTGGTTTGGAAGCGCTCATTAAAATAAACCACCTTCTTATTACCGTTGAAGTCTGTTGTCGTTGTTTTACCTTTCTCATATTTCAGTGTGGCAGTATTGCCTTCTCCGTCCGTTTGTTCCGTCACACGTCCTTCTGCATCAAATGTATTTTTAATCAATAATTTTCCGTTATGGTCTTTATACGATGTCATATGGTGTTCCGAATCATACTGATATGTAATTACTTTTCCAGTTTGATCCACCAGTTTTATCAGGTTTCCATCGTCATCATATGAATAAGCCAATTTCCCGCCATCAGGCAACACAATTTCTTTCAAGTGCCCATCTGCATCCCACGTATACTGCAACACCTTCCCGGAGCCAGTGACCATTTTCACTAATTCACCATCAGTATTGTACGTATAGTTCGTTACATTTCCATCCTTACTTGTCACTTTTAAAAGCAGGCCGTTTGCAGCGAAAAGAGAGATTTTGCCTGTTTTTGAATCCACAATCTCAAATTCACGCGCGCCGTTTTTATTCACTTTTTTTGTAAGTGCTAGTGGCTCATCTTCTTCTATTTCAAAAGTTCCATCCGGCTGCTTCTCAAAAAACACACTCCCGCCATCTGAGCGCGTCAACATCACGGTGCCGTCTTCTAAGAAACCTAGCTGATCAGCTAAATTAAAGGTCCAATTTCGTCCGATAGGGCTATCTTTGCCTTGTGCCATCGAATTATAAGTCCGCGTAATCGTCTGTTCCTCATCGAAGTCAAACCATTTCGCATCCTCCATGTTATAAAGCAAGTTCCCACTATCAAAATTAATTGGTTCATATCCGAATGTACAATGCTTGCCACGCCCTATAGCAAGCGCATCAAGCCGCATTTTCTCCGCTGTGTCGTAATTTCCCGATTGGTAGGCTTTACCAGCATTTTTTTGTGGATTCCGAATGAACACGACGTTTCCTTGAACGAGCAATTCATCCTTCATATTATTATCCAGCATAAACTGCGATCGTTTATTTGCAATCCCGTAGAATTTCAAAAGACGAGGCAACGAGTCTAGACCTGTCACCTTATAAATCTGAAACGTATCGTATTTCTTGCTTACAGATTCGTTTCCATCTTTAATCTCCGCTTCTACTTGATATAAATGATTTTCTTTCAAAGCGCCTTTTAAAAGTAGCGTGTTTGTCTGCCAGTTACTCATTAACTCACGGTATTCCTGTGTTTCATTACTTAGCTTCGGATAATTCGGGAATAAATAATCTCGACCAATTGAAGGATCCGTTCCGCTAAATGCTACCTTGTTTTTATCCGATGTATCGATAATTTTATAATTAATTTTCGCATCCGGGCGACCAACGCCGTCCATTCCAAGCGCTGTAAAATCCAATTTCCCATCATTATTCGCACTTACAAACGGACGCAAATAAAGCTTTGTGTCTTTAAGCGGCATGTCCGCATCAATCGGCGGGCGCTCACGGTGTTTAAATACCACATACGGCGACTCGCTCGTCACCCCAGACTTAGGCGCAGCAAATACATCAGCTTGCGAATATGGTAGTTCAAACCCATTCACTTTTGCTGTTTTCACAATTACACCGTTGTTTTTACCGCCATTCACCCAGTCCTTCGCAACATTTGTAATATCAAAAGAAACTCGGCGATTCGCATCATCAATTTTTCCAATATACGTTTCTTTTCCATCTACATTTGCAGGCGGACCATACGGGAAACCAAGATTTTTAAATTTACCATATGTTAAATCGGCAATATTACCAACGTCTTTCGTAATTCCATGCACTTCAAATAAACGTTTCACAACGCTTCCTTTACTATCTTTTGCCCGGTCTCCCCAAAAGCCTTCCGTGCCACTTCTAAAAAGAGACAACTCTGCCGATTCAATTTCACGGTTTGTACCAATTTTTTTAATCTCGCTATCTGGCACTTTCACAACACCATAGGTAATAAAATGAGCGGCTCCGAGTGTCCCTGAATTATTCCCATCATCGTAACCAATATACATGTATGGTTGGAAAGAATACGCCACATCATCCCGATATTGACGTAAACTTGTAGCTTGAATTCCATTTGTAATTTTTGTGCTCACAAAAGAAACAGCCACCTTGGCCAAATTACCTTTAAGGTTTGTCGTATTAAACTTCGCGACCTGCAACTGATACCCGGTTTCCGTCTTCACCGTTTTCGCAGTTAACGTATCCATAACTGAGCCCGTCTCATCTTCTAAAACAGGGCTTGGAATCGCGCCAATCAAATCTTCACCACGATAAATTAATGTTGCCGCGCGCTTTGCATCGTCTTTCAAAATCACGTCACTTGGAACCGTCAAATCAAATGTAACCTGTTGTTCCGTATCGTCTCCCGTCTTCACATACTGCCCTAGCTCCATACCAAAGCTATCGGCTTGCAACGTGAGCGGCTCCGTTTTATCATCTTCACTCGCATACATGATTCGGTTATCTTTCGCTACAACCTGAGCCAAATCAGCCTCACCACTAGGACGAACAGCCACATTCGCGCCGTCTAAGCTAAGCGTTGGCATCGTCTCATCCGTCACCACTTTTGGCGTCGTAATCTCTTTCGCTGTCTCACTTGCAGTCCAATTCTTCTCGCCATCTTTCACTAGCGTTGTATCAAAATCCGTCCACTTGCCCGCTTCACCCTTAAAATGCACTGGTTCTGTAAAATAATACGTCTCTCCCTCGCCCGTATTTTCATTTACAAAAGTTTTCGTGTTTTCCGTACGCTCCGCAACAACCTCCGTCATTCCAGCAGCTGATGCATCTTCCGCTAAAATATCTGTCACATTCGGTGTCTCTTCCTCAAACAAACGAACAGCATCCGAATTCTTATCGCTTAAATCCTCATCAAGCGTTGTATCTTTCGGTGTACTCTTATCCTTTAATTGCTCCTGTGCATCCTCATTTAAGTCCGCCACAGTCACTTTATCTTGCGTAGAAAGTTGCTTTCCATAATAATTTCCAAACTCACTCTCAACATTTACCGCTCCTTGCACAAATTGCCACGGTAGCAGTGGAAATAAAAGTAACGTCACCAGTAAAATTTTTATGCCCTTTTTCATATGTAATCCCCGTCTCCCTTTTATATCTCAGTTTCTTTCTTTACACCTTTCTCTATCTCTAAAATCTTTTTCAGAACTTGCTTGGCTTGTTTAAAATCCTCGGCCTCAATCGCATCATTCATAACTTTTAGCTCTGAAGCCACATCACCATATGCAGTGTAAATGGTCTGATCTTTTTTAGATAAGTCATCCCATATTTTCGGTTTTTTAGCCTCTACATAAATTGTTCCGAAACTCTTTTCCATCTCCCGTAACTCCGCTAAATACAGTGGATTACAAATGTCCCCATTCAACTTTAAATCCGACCATTTTGCGTAATTTCGTTTGAAGTCTAGTTCTACTTTTAACGGCCCTGTTCCTTTTTCATCATGTGCACAATCTTGAAGCACGAATAAAAGTATCGCAATCAACACTAAAAGCATTGCCAAGACTATCCATAGCTTCTTCTTTTTTGATAAATTTCTCATCCCATATCCTCCCGTTTTTCACAATCTCAGCAAGTATATCATAAAAACAAGTTGATTTTATGTGCTTGAAGCAACGTTCGATTTTCTGTCACATTTGCGTTTTAAATCATCCATAGCTCCCCTCAAAAAAAGCTCGTCAATCTACCAGTTGAAGCAAAGTAAATATGCCTCAAAACCCTTGGCTGGCAGTCTTTTTCAGCACGCACAAAAAAGGTAGCACTCCGTAGAATGCTACCTTTCTCATCCATATCATCATAAAAAATATGGAAACATTTCTATTAGTAAAGCTATTTAAAATCATAAAAAATCATTTCATCACTAGAATTATGTCATTTTGCTTAGCCTTATAATTCACAAAATTACTGCTATCTATAAATTCTCAATTAAACCAGCCTTGCACACCATTAGAAACGTAGCTTCCAATGCCTTTAAAGAAAGAACCTACTGCTTGAGCGGAAAGCATGAACCAGTTCGCTTTTTCGACGTCGCTAGCAGTTAGTACGTCAATTGTTTCTGTTTGTTTTCCATCCAGATAGCCTAACTTGTCGCCATCTTTTAGAGATACTTCCATTTTGCCGACTTCCGTACCTTTTTTAACTGGTGCTTCTATTGTTTTTTCTTTTAGTTTAACTTTAGTGCTTAATTTAGGTTCATTGATGCAAGTAAAGATAAAATGGTGGAGCGATTCTCTTTGATAATATCGACATCCGCGATATTCGCCTTGACTCTCTTCGTAAACAAGTCGGTATAGTGCTACAAGATTCCGTTCTATTTACAGGAACTATTCGCGATAACATTGTTTTCGGTAAACCAGAAGCAAGCGACTTCGTCATCGCCCATCGTTTAAAAACTATCCTTGATGCCGACCATATCGTCGTACTACATCAAGGTGAAGTGATTGAACAAGGTAATCATGATGAGCTGATGAAGGCGGAAGGATTTTATTCTGAGCTTTATCATAATCAGTTTGTTATTGAAGTAGATAGACACTTTTATTTTTAATTATGCAATAAACAAAAAAACGGAAGTTCTCAAATGTTAAACACTGAGAAGTTCCGTTCTTCGACAGTCTGATACACATGAATTATGTATCTTGCTAAGATGAAAGTTTTATATTTTATTATTTTTCCACTGCTTTAAATTGTATATGCGAATATTTTTTTGGATAGACATTGGCATAGTTGTTGTAGTATATTTTTCCTGTCCAAGTATTAATATTTTTATATCTTTGCTTAACTGTATAATTAGAGTAAACTCTTCTGTAATAGATTGTATAATTTTTATTCTTTTTAACATTTACAGAATAAGATGATGTTTCAGTTGTACTTTTCGTAACATTAAAACCTACTGAAGCATCTAGTTTACTTTTTGAGACCTTTAATGTGCCCGAATAAGAGTTCGAGCTTGTAAAAGAACGGGAGTAACTCAAAGTCCCAGATGCATTTGATTTTTTAGCTGATGTCCCAACATTCCAAGCCCCATAAGAATTTGCATTTTTTGTTTTGCTGTAAATTTCCCAAAATGATGATATGCCATATAACATTCTTTTTTCCGGAGGTACTATTTCATCAGTTACCTCTTGAGAACTTTCACCATCAATAATAATACCATCTAAGTTCTCAACATACTCATTGTCAACATATTCTTCCTCTGTATTAACATTATAATCATTCTCATTAGCAGAAACTTTCTGAATTTCAATTGTAAAGAACAATAATCCCGTAAAAATTAATAGAAAACCTATTTTTAAGTATTTTTTTCTAGCATATAAAGTCTTCTTTTTATTTTCATCTCAGCAATTTTATGTTAACGTAATTTAGAACAGAAAAATAAAAGCAGAGGTGAACATACATATGAATTTTAATCTTTTTGTTAGAAGTGGTTTTATTGGTCTTATTTTACTTT
>NZ_JAARZJ010000026.1 GCF_014229245.1 Listeria farberi
GGGTATTACTTTTTATAGAAAGGAATTCATACAATGAAGAAAAAAACAATTGGTGAAGCATTAAGAGATATTAGAAAAATCAAAGGTTTTACACAACAAGATATTGTAACAAATAATCTCAGCCGTTCAACTATTGCAAAAATCGAGACTAATTCGATTAATCCAACTTACAATCGAATTTTAATTTTCTGTAATAAACTTGGCATTAGCTTAGAAGAAGTCATTTATTATCAACATGGTTATTCTGTGAGTGAAAAAGAGAGACTAATTTATGAGTTTAAAAATCTTCAAAATTCCATTTACAAAGATGCTGTCAACAAGTTAATAGGTGATTTAGAAACCTATTTAGTAAATGATAATGATTTACAAATTTCTGAACTAAGAGCAATATTGAAAGCTATTACAATTTTTACTGAAACGGATAATGTTATGCTAGCAAGAAAAGAAGTTTTATTTATATGGGAAAGACTCGAAAAACAAGATGAGTGGTTTCATTACGATATTCTAATTTTAGCTCACATTATTTTCGTATTTGAAAATGAAACGATCGAGAATATTGGTAATAGAATAATGACTGAAATTGATAAATTTTCATATTTTGTAAACTATAAAAAATTAAAAATGGGATTAGCACTAAATTTAGCTCTATTTTTAAAATTTGCAAACAAAATGGATGCTACAATAAAATATATTGAAATGGGAATTCAATTATCAACTGAACTTAATAATTTATCTGTTAAATCTATTGCTATCCATAGAAAAGCTGAATATTTGCTATATAAAGGTGAATTTGAACAAGCGAAACTTCTTCATAATAAAGCTATATCTTTTTTTAAATTTATAGATGATAAAATTATGTTAAATGATTTAAAAAAAGATTGGGCAAATTGTTTCCAACAGTTCAAAATCAAAAATTAATCATATAACAATAAAAAGAAAGAACTTGATATATAAATCATGTTCTTTCTTTTTATTGTTCATTCCTCAGCTATACCCCACTCAATTTCATTACGCGCTTCGTCTAAAGATTTCCCTTCTAATTTAGCGTTTTTTAGAAGTTCATCCAAAGAGTCAAAATCTTGGCAGTGTGTTCCGTCATCTTTGCATAAACTACTTTCACCATTAGCACCATGGCTAATCCAATAATCAACATCATCGTATGTAAATAAATATTCTTCCCCTCGATACAAACCTTCTTTAAATAACTCATAATCCTTCTCATCCATACAAATATACCTCCTTTTATCTTATTTAATAATCTTTCCCTCTAGCTCCTTTAGAATTGAAATTATGTCTATGTGGCACTTTAGGATGAGCCTTAGCGTTACCATGATTTGTATAATCTATATCCATTTGCGCTTTGCCATTTTTATCATAATAACGTCTTTGTTTAAGTTTCTTCCCATCATAAAAATCTTTCGATGAATATGGTTTACTACTTTTATATGGCAATGACTTTGTCTTAGCAGATTTTTTAACATTAGAATGCCTAGCTGTTTTAGCACCTTTTGACTTTGCGGTATTATAAACTTGTGCTGTCGTAAGTTTAGGTTTTGGTTTTGGTTTTGGTTTTGGTTTTGGTTTTGGTTTTGGTTTAGCAGAGCCGCCACCCGGTTTAACTTTCATACCGCTACCACCTGCTAAACCAGGTCCAGAACTACCCTCATCTACTACATTCTTGGCCGCTACATAAGTAGGCAATGAAATCATTAATACTACCATAATACTAACTAACAACGTTTTTCTTGTTTTTTTCATTCTATCTCTCCTTAGTTGTTTATGTTTTCAATATAATTTTAACACAACAACTAAGTATCAGATTTTAAAAAAGTGAAATTCACAGAAAATACATATTTTTTATTTTATACAAAATTGAATAGGAATGGCGTTATTAATTATTTCATATCATATTCTTCATAATCCAAGTTAATTTCAGAAACTTTATTATTATCAATTTTACACAGTCTTCTACTTAATTTCATACTATCTTTTTTGCTGGATACACAATATAAACATAATGCTTATTATCATATACAACAAAATTACCCTCTTCTCTTTTCAAGTTCCTTTCTTTTTCAAAGGTGCTAGTTAAGAGATTTATCTTCATGTTCAACCACTAAATCAATTTTTTCATCATACTTTTTAGATTCTAAGTTTCCACATCCAACTAAAAACACACTTATTGATAATGCTAATAAACAAACTTTTACTATTTTCAATCTATCTCCACCTATGGTTTGTAATTAAACCGTATCAAATAAAGTTTAGTTTGTCTATCCACTTCCGTCATTTCGTATCAATAAAAGTTAAGTTACTTACCTTCCAATTCCCATCATAATTATAATAGTCCACTTGTACTAGCGTTCTTAAATTTGTATTAACACGGCTTACTTTCGTTGAACTATTCACCAAATTTAATACAATAAGTTTATCTTCATTTTCCCAACGCACAAAAGCATCAAAATTCACCAATTTAGAGTCAACTTGCACATCATGCATATCAATTGATTGTGTTGCATTTATCATTTTGTCTTTCAACATATCTGTAATATACATATTTAACATTTCTTGTCTGGCATTATAGTCTGTATAAGTGAATAAAATTTCCATCACTTTTTGATTTTCTACCAACATTTTTTCTGACAACTCTTCTTTAACAATTATATTTTCAATTTGATTTCTATTATTACTTTCTGAAGAAAAATCATCCATTAAGAATAATTCATTCTCACTTTTAGATTTTAATTCTTTATTTTGTTTTTTTAATTTATTTATTTCTAATTGATAATCTAATTGTTGCTTTTCCGTTTTTTTCACTATCCAAACCATTGAAAATACTAATATTAATGAAGTAATAATCAACACGACTTTTTTCATAGTTATCCTCCTAATTCACTCCCAACACAGGCGCCGGGTCTATTTGTCTACCCATTTTTTCTTTTCTAATCTATAGGAATAGGTAAGCCTTTGAAGTTATCTCTGGCTTTTCCCCTCCTCCACACCGTGCATGCGACTTTCATCGCACACGGCGTTCCATCTAACTCATACTTATTTAATTGGTTCAAGATGACACTTATTTCGAAGTATATTAATTTTATCTAATTGATTATCTGTTAATTGAAGCTCTATTAAGTAAGGCAACACACTTTTTAAAGTTACCGCATGTATTATCTTATGCACTTTTTTATGAATTATTTTTAAGTTGTCGTACCTATCCGTTCCTCCTAATGAGAGTGGGATAATATGGTGACAATGAAATTCCTCCGATGATAAAGCTCTACCTGTTACTTCGCATTTTCCTTTTACCATGACATACCTTGATAAGCGATTATCCATATATTCTACGGTCCGTCCTGTTTCTCTACGTCGTAAAATCTTAGCCATTTCAATTTTTATATCTAGTCCTATTCCTTTGTAGTATTTATTACGTCCGGCGGACGTATAAGGAACTGTTCCAGGAATAAAATTTATTGGTATTTTAAATTGAATATCAGCGATAGGATAAACCCACATCCCTTGAATTTTCCATGTCCTGTAGGTTTTACTATATAGATTGTCAAAAGTTGGGCTTGTTCCGTAGTGAGGCTTACTATATTTCCCTACTGCTTTAAGTCGTATTTTCATCATTGGTTTTAATTCATAATCAATTTCTGCAAATGCCACTGATACTGCTGTTGCGATTCTATAATAGTTATGCATACCTAATATTTTATAGTTCAATAAATTAACATAACCAGGATTTCCCTGGATTTGTTTAACGGTTTTTCTTAGCTTTTCTTTCATTGTTTCTTTGCTTACTTTACTCACATAGCTCCTAGCTGTGTATTTAGTCCCTTTGGATACTGCTCTTATCTCAAAACCTAAAAACTCTGTTCGTTTCTTCCTTAAGTTAGTTATGCCTGATTTTTCAGGAGATATTTCTAACTTTAGGCGATGTTCAATGTAACTCTTGATTGCTGTATACCATCGTCTTGCCATTGAATGTGAACGAGTTAATAGTTTGAAATCATCGGCATATCTAACCAGATACCCTTCTTTTAGTTCTGTCCCCTTTAAGGCTCTATACATCTTGCTATTTCTAGAATATTTATACTTAGAAGAATGTTTTTCCCATTGAGAAGCTACCCATTGGTCCAAATCGTTTAGAACAATATTAGCCAATAATGGAGATAGAACGCCACCTTGTGGTGTTCCTTTAATTGGTATACCTACCCCAACTATCTCAGCTTTTAATATTTTGCTGATAATAGAGAGTAGCCTCGTATCACGTATACCCATGTTCCAAATTTGACGTCTCAACAAGTTATGATTGACATTGTCAAAAAATCCTTTTATGTCCACATCTACAACATAATGAAGCTGAGCATTATTCATCAATGAATGTATTCTTCCCATAGCTTGTTCCACACTTCTAAGAGGTCTAAAACCATAACTATGTTTAAAGAATTTTGCTTCAACTATAGGTTCTAGTACCTGTTTAATGGCTTGTTGTATTATTCTGTCATATAAATTAGGAATGCCCAGAGGGCGTTTTTTACCATTTCTTTTTGGAATATAGACTCTCTTTACTGAACCAGGTTGATAGCTAGACAATTTATCTCGTATGATTTCTACAAAGACATTTTCATCTAGCTTTTCAATATCTAATATGGTCATATCATCTACACCAGGTGTTTTGGCTCCTGAATTACGTTTAATATTCCGATACGCGAGTAAAATATTTTGCTTTAAAACAATAAATTGATATAGCTTATTAAATGTTTTCCCATTTAAACTTGATTCATATAATTGGTCAAACAAACCTGTCAAACCATAATATTCAGTACTTCTTTCTAGTGTGCTCAAGTAGGCATACCTCCTTGCTTTGGTATCTCCTTGTCATACTCGAAACTTAAGCTTTATCTTGTAACTTTTATTAAATAATAATAGCTAGACTTGGGACTATCCCTCCACGTCTATTAAACGCTTCATCGGTACTGTGTCCCTACTTTCACAGAAGTAAATGATGTTACCATCAACCTTTCCAGTAATAGCTGTTTTAATTAAAAGTTTTCTGCTTACCACGTTCCTATTTTTCTAGCTATTAACATCTATACTTAGGTGGCTAGCTATGAACCTGTAAATTTATAATCTCTTTGCCGATTATTCCGTCATTCCTAACCTCGATTCGTACCAGACGGTAATTTACCACACTTGGTCGTGTGCCAGAGCCTTTCGAACTCTGTCCTACTCTAGATTCGTACATTCGCTGCTTCGTCAGACTTCATTTAAGTCATTCTCACCCTATATAGTTTCTAGCCTCCCGACCTATAGGTTGCATGTTCTACCTCTAGAACACTTTCCTCAGCTTAACCTGTTAGGGCAACTCTCAGCCGACTTTACCTGACTTCACACAAGTTCACACTATTATGATTCCTTGCATGCAGGAGTATCAGAGGAAAGGTTTCAGTCAGCATGATGACGTCATTCCCCTTCTCGAAAAATAAGTTCTCCCTTCCAATAGGAAGGTGCCTGGTTTCGTTTAGACACTTATCCAGGAACGTGTCGTACCAAAGTGCAAATGTGGACCAGTAGACTGACCTGTCGAGCCGACTTTTCCAATGGTTTGACCTTGTTTCACCTTTTGTCCAGTTTTGACAAGTAATTTAGATTGATGTCCATACAGTGTCCACTCTTTATTTTTTGCGTGCTCAATTAAAACTACATTACCATAACCGCCAAACCCACTACCAGATGCACCAAACTCAGCAAATACGACTATGCCATCATCCGCCGCTTTGATGTCCGAGCCTGTTTCTTGAGCAAAATCAAGCCCTTTATGACTTTCTGCTATACCTGTTACCGGATTCGTTCTATCCGAAAATCCAGAACTAACATTAGGATTATCAACAGGAATAATATAGCTCCCTGTGCCACCAGGGATACTATCGCAAGAAAGTCCTCCTAATTCATCCAAGAAGAAGTTAACAGTAGCTAACCAGTTATTATTAAGTCCCGTTGGATCGTTAGAAGCACCCACAGGACAATACTTAGGTTGAATAGTTTCTGGCGTTGTAAGCCCCATTTCAATATAATTCCTACTCAGATTTTCAATCATTGCTTCAATACCTTTTTCCAACGTGTCGAACGAAAATCCGCCACCATTCCCCATCAGCCCGCCAGGATTATTTCTCTTGGTAACAGCTGATGAGGTTCCTCTTCCAGTTTCCGACATGCAAATAGCGACTACTAATGCAGGGTCAACATTATACTCCGAACCATACTTAAAAAAATCTTTTGCATGTCCTTTAAATACTCCTTTGTCTTCTAAATAAGTTTCAAGCCCAGATTCTGTTAAAGTACCTGCCACTGCTGAACATTTAGCAGAATCCGAATCATCACCTGTGATAAATAATATTGCCATCGTGGGAATAAAAATCATGGACAAAACAATAACAATCGCACTAATCATTATCACTTTCTTCATATTCTCCCTCATTTCTCTTATCCCAATCATTAATAATAATTCTATCCTTTATATCTTCTTCATTATCCCCTTTCTCATTATTCACTCCTTCTTGCGGAATCCTCATTTCAATTTCTTGTTCCGGCACATCTAACGAATTAAGTTGTTGTTCTTCAAAATCTAAATTATCCTCATTTTCGTTATTTTCTGGTTCCATTTCAGATTCAGAAGGCAATTCTTGAGGAATTCGATTATCGCGAGCAAACTCATAATCATTTTCAGGATTAGCTGGTATTTCGTCTAATTCTGTATTCTCAGAATCTAAGTCCTCTTTACTTTCATCATCCGTCGTGGAAGTATTTTGTTTCACGCCATCTATATTATTATTTTCAACATCATCTTCCTCTATATTATTTTCTTCTACCACATCAATCACAGAAGCAGTATTTTCTAATGAATCTTGCTCCGTCCTATCTTCTCGCACATCTGATGAATCAATATCTGTAGATTCACTTTCCGGTTCATCTTCAGGATTCTCCTCGGGGTCATTTTCAGGAATTTCTTTAGAACTACTAAAGCCCAAGCCACGTAATTTATTTTTCACATATCCAGCCGAATCATCTGTTATATGATTATCTAAACTAGATACCATTCCAGCTGTAACAAGTGCAATCATCTTATCCCTAAAAATAATTAGCAAGATAATACATACTGCAATAGCTATACCATTCAGAAAATACATTCCAGTATTCGTAGTTGGTATAATCGTATCCATGATAGTAATAATCAGAAATACGAATAAAATAACCATCCCCACTAAAGCTTTCAATAAAAATACACCCACCAATTTACCAAACGTTTTCCAACCAGAATTTGCAAAGGATGGGATAAAACTAACAATAAATGAGATAGGTAATAGGAGCGCTATTCCTAATGCCAAAACTTGTAACAGCAAATTCAAGAAAGTAATCAGGAGTAATGGAATGCCCAGCAAAATAGCAAAAATCATAGACAAAAATGAAACACCCATTTTGTTCGAGACATTACTCGCATTCATCGCATTATTTCCTAAGTCATTTATTTCACTCTCAACCTCTTTTTTCTTACTTTCTAAACCTGCTTGCGTCATTTTAAATGACAACATTCTATCAATTCGGCTAGAATCATCTTTCAATATTTGTGCTTTATCAGGTGTTCCATAATTCATCAAGAGATACGGTTTCTCAACCACAATCGAAAAATAGGCATTCCTCATGACAGCAAGCGAACCATCTAATTCTTGTCCTTTCGTTATTTTTTGTCCAGAATCTGCCGAAAAAGCTGTACCTGCCTTCATTATTACTCCTTGTGTTTCCGTACTTAGCTTGTTAATAGATTTCAGATACCAACTCGAATTAGAGAACCAGATAAACGAAATACCAATAACTAAAAACAACATAAACGCTTTTTTTCCAGCAGCAACTCCATTCTTCTTCACTACAACTGTAAAAAATATTTGAAGAACAGCAACTAAAAAGAACAGTATTCCAAATGATGCATACAAATTATCCCAAAGAAGCTCAGATATACCACCAATTTTTTCGGATAATAGCTTAATCGCATCCAAAGAATACAAATAACCAATACCCGTATCTATGACTTCTCCAATTAGTTTGGTTATCGAAAAAAAGAAATTAGCGATTGCGTTCATTCCACCAATAAAGGCAGAGCTAAGCATACCTTCATCCTCTGTACTCGTTAATGATTCATAGTGACTCAAATCATATTTTTTGCTAAGTAGTTCAATACCACCTTTTTTGACCGAATTCGCGCCTACTGTATTTTGTCCATCTTCCGCAATACCTGAATTAAAAGGAAATATAAAAAAGATAACCGCACATAATAGAACCGTTATCAATATCCATTTATTTTTCTTCAAAACTCGCAACATTTTTCTTCCTTTCTATCATTTGTTTAAGAGAATAATTTTTCCGCTTTTGCTGAATTATTTGTTTTCACGGTCTTAAATGCTTCTTTCCATTCTTCAAACAAGCAATCTACAGCTAATTTTCCAGTTCGACCATAAATATCCTTAAATAAACATTCCCCTTTTATCATGTTAGAAATTAATCCTTTATTTGCTTCCGATGTTTCCATATTTAAGAAGCCCAATATATCATCTGTTTCCGAAGGCTCATCAAATGCAAAGTTCACGCCAAAATTCCCGTTATCATCTTCTGTATTGACATCCCCAACACTTTGAGTAACAAGAACGAGCGCATTGTTGTAAGAACGTCCAACTCGTCGCATAGATTTAACTAATTTTTTACCCGCACGTGCGCTGGTAAGCATCCAGCCTTCATCAAATATTTCTACCGTCTCTTGGTTCTTATCTTTTGAGCCGAATTTCTCACAGAATTTAGCTAAAGGTATCATAATAGCAAGTGATTTTTTTTCAGCATCAGTATAATCTCTCGAGTCTGTTTTGGAATCTGGTAAATCTAAACCTTCAATTCCTAGTATGTTGACCTTGCCGTTTAAATTCAAACCTTCAATTTCACCATAACTAAAATTCAATTGAAGGACAGAATTTTGGATTTGTTGGTAAAGTAGTTCTCCAGCATCTTTAATATTCTTTTCCTTATGAAAGCGAAGTATGTCGATAACATGCATAAATCCTACTTTTTCTCCTTTTGAACGCTGCTCGATAATTTCTGTTAATGATTCTAAAAACACCTTTTTTACATCATCTTTATTATCCATATTATAAATTTGTTCAATAATGGATTGTGCAGTATCTTTAGCATCTGCACCTTCAAGCATCATAATTGGATCAAGCACACCATGATTTTTTGGATTATTAGCATCTAATTTAGCATATTCAATTGACTCCAGGAGCTGAACAAACAATGGATATTTCTTTCTGATTTCTGTATTTTTAGTTACCTTTTTAAACCAAACCTCAATTTCAGATTTAGGGTCTATATATAAAGTATTGATATTTAACATAGATAAATAGACTAAAAGCAATTTTACAAGAAATGATTTACCTTTCCCTGTTTCACCTGTAATTGATATGTGCGGACTATCAGTTACAGCTCCATCAATACCTTTGTTCGCAATAAATGGATGAAATAGGACAATATCACGACTAGAAGCAATAGATTCTTTTAAGGTTGTATTATTTTTGTATTTATTAATACGTCCAATATAGAATCCTACATTATTTCCCAATTGCTGTGATACCGCAAATAAATTTTCCGCAAAACCAACGCACGTTGTTTTCTGTATCCAGTTCTTCTCAAACATTAAAGGTTGCCCATGTAAAAATTTATAAAACAATTGTAACTGGTCTGCAAGTGGACGAACCACAATGATTTTTTTGTTTTTAAGAACACGCTCTGTTTGCTTCACGCGTCGTTGACATTCCTCTTTCGACTTACCTGTTACAATAAAGGAAGCAACCCAATGAATAAATTTTTGATTTCCACCATTCAATTGATTTTGCAAGCGATTTAGCACATATCTTGAATTTAAAACAGAGTCTTCCGCATCTTCACCAACTTTTTGTTGTTCTTTGTGCATCTGTTTCATTCTTGTTTTCACCATCGCTGTTTTCCGAATTACTGCATCTTTGTTTTGAAATTGCCCTTTAATATGCAGCTCAACTGAAAAAGGCAAATTTTGCGCTCTCTCAAATAAATGCGAATAATTCATATCTAAACCTAACTTATCGACAACAACAAAAGATATCCACCGAGTCCCTCCGCAAGTTTGAAGTTGCAAGTAGCCAGGAGTTGATGAATCAATGATTGAATCAGTAATATTAATTGCGTCTTGCTTTTCAGCTTCTTCATCAATATCATGTGAAACATCACGAAGAAAATTATAACGGTTGATATAAACTAACTCTGATTCGGTTAATCTACTGCCATTGATGGATACAACTAACTGGTATAACTCCTTTTCTAAATCAATAAACCGTTCGTAAAAATCTTCGGTAATCTCTCTTGACAGTCCAAGCACATTCACCAATGAATCTGTAACTGAAGTTATAGAATTTCGTAAAACTGTTTTCGCATCGTCTGCATTTGTTAATAAATTATCTTTTAATTTAACGCCTAAAATAAAATTATTTTTAGTAATTAAACCTAATTCTTTTTTTAATATGCGTACTGTTTCATCATTATAATATTTACCAATACTTTTAGTTTTTGGATGAAAGTCTTTTTCAAGCTCTTCATTCCTTTTATCTAATTCCATCTGGCGCGGATACATTTCCAAATGAAAGTCCTTATATTTTTCTAGTTGTTCTAAAAAGTTACGAAACTTACCTTTGTTCTTTTCTCGTTTTTTTGAATCGCCACTATTAATATTTTCTGGCGCTATACGATAATATGCCCACAAGTCTCCAGTTTTTGTCAGTATTAAATTTTTATTAACTGACTTATACGGCGTTTTTAATAACATTAGTTAATCCCCCATTCAAATTTCTCAAACTCAACTTTTTCATTATGATAATAAACTTCCATATCATTACAATATTTTTTCTTTCCCATTTTTTGTGTAAAAAAATATATGATAAAATCATATAAAAAGTAGTGTAATTTCTTCCCATCTACATTTATTTTTAGTAACCATCCAGAAGCAAGAAAAGGCAAACCGGCAAAAATTACTAATGAGAGCCCCGGAACTATACTGCCAATAGCGAAAAAGAAATCACGAAATAGCAACATAATTAAAAGAATCACTGCAAATGCAATGATTCTCGAAAGTCGAATCCCAAAAGGTAGAACAAATTTATCTGTTAATTGAAATATCATAATAGGATGCTCGAATGCTTCCTTATAGTTATATGCTTCTTTTTTCGCCATATTACACCATCGTTTCCCAAATGGCTTTTAGCGCATTTACCACAGATGACGGATTCCCAATCGCAAAGAATACAATACCAGCAAAAATCAGAAACCCAATAAATTTACCAATTTGTTGTTTAAATAAGAAGAAACAGGCAAATACCACTAAAACAATTGTCGCCGCATTTCCTCCCTCTGTTTGAATGTACCCTTTTAGTCCACCAAGGGATGGCATAGCCGCACCGATAACAAAGTTCATTTGATTTAACATTTAATTACCTCCTAGAGTATGTGTTAATTTTTCAATAAAATATTTCCCATCTTTTTTGCTTAAAGTTAGCGAAAAATCTTCTGTATTAGTCATCGTAGAACCAGTATCTTTAAAAATTAATGATACTTTGACTAGTATTTGTTTTTTTTGTTCATAAGCCTTAAAATAGATGATTTCTTGAAATTCTTTTAATCCATTCAGCGCTTCTGGCTTTTTCATCATATACGCAAGATCGTCCACAGATGTATTTGCATATCTTTTGAAAAAGTCCTGCAAAAACGCTTCAACATTATCTTTTTCAGTAGCAGAAATTTCTGGCTTTTGTTCCACATCCATTTTATTTTCTACAGGTTTTGTTTTATTCGTAGATAATTTAGGCACTTGTGTGAAGAACACATTTTCAATAACAGTGTAACCACCATCTACTGAACGCACCGGAATATTTATTAAAGCGTGAACTTCTTTGATTTCTTTTTCTTGATATTTTTCTACCACTTCACGTATTTTTTCCGTTTTTCCATCTTTGTATTTTTCTTTCTTTTTGCGTTCTTTTTCCACTAATCCAACGTTATTGTAAGTGACATCATACTGAACTATTGCCATATCTTTGTATTCCACCGTTGAAAAATAAGTTTTACTCTTTAACTCTCGATAGCCTTCAAAATTAGACAAATCATCTTGTTTTAGTTCAGTAGCATACAGTTTTGCTAATGTTTCTGTTCGCATTGTTCTATCATCAATATTTACTGGAACATTAATATATTGTTCTAGGAAATCATTAGTAAATAAGAGTAATTTATTACTTTGATAATCCGAAATTTTTTCCACTGGTTTTTCTTTCAGTAAAGAAGAAATTTTAGAAGTGTTTTTTGCTGTTTCCACTTCTACTTTTGTGGATTTAAGATAAGCGAAAACACCACTAACAGCAATCAAAATGATACACAACCAAATCGTAATTCTTGTTCCTTTCCCCGATTTTTTTTTGCCCTTAGGTAATTTTCTTTTCTCCTTTTTTTCTCGAGAAATTTTACCATCAGGTAGAACTTTCTTGATTTTTTTAAACAATCTTTATCACCCTTTCATTTTAAAAAAACAAGCCCTAGAATAAGAGCTTGTTTCATTTATTACTTATACTTCTTTTCGTTTTAAATAAATAGAGCCAAACAAATAAGACAACGCTGCTAATACAACGAGGCTTCCTCCAATTAATGTGCCATTATTTGATTTGTCACCTGTTTTAGGAATAGCTTTTACTACTTTTGTATTTTCAATAACCATTTTTACAATTTCTCCATCATTTTTCAAAGTAATATTACTTTGTTTATATTGACCAGAATAACCTTCTGGCGTTTTTGTTTCAGTCAGTGTATAAACTTTATTTGCTTTTAATTCAAAATTTGCTAATCCTTTTTCAGACGTAATTGCTACTTGTTTTTCTCCATCGTTATCCATTAACGTGAATTCTGCGCCGGCTAATTTAGCACGAGTTTTTTTATCCACTTTTATAACTTCTAACAGTCCTTTTTTAATTTTATTCTTTGCAATAATTTTGAAAATTTGCCCATCGTCTTTTAAAGTAATATTTTCTTGTTTAAAGGTTCCTTTATAACCTTTCGGCGTTTTTGTTTCTTCCAAAGTATATTTTTTCCCGCCTTCAATATTAAATTTGAACGTTCCATTGTCTTTAGTAGTTACTACTTGTTTTTCTCCATTGCTATCCGTTAAGGTGAATTCTGCGCCGGCTAATGCTTCATTTGTGTCTACATCTATTTTAATACCTTCAATAAATCCTTTTTTTAATTTGTTTACGAAATTACCTGCATTAACATTCACATGATTGTAATCAATAGTAAACGCATGTTTTTCCCCATTTAATACATAGCCATCAATTGTTCCAGTTTCTAACCAGTAGTATTCACCAAAAGATAAATTAGATACGTTCCAAGCCCCATCTAAAGCTGTTGTTACTACTTTTACAGTATTATCTTGGGAATCTCTAACTTCAATTTTAGCACCTTGTAAAGGTTTGTTGCTGTCAGCTATTTTAACACCTTCAATAGAACCCGAAACTGCTCCAATACTTGTTATAAACATTGTTGTTTTCTTTTCCTTAAATTCATCTAAACCATACGTCGCAATATCTTGATAGCTTGCTTGTCCAGTCAAACGTTTGGCTACTTGGTATGCTTGTTTGAAATCACCTGTCAACTGTAGTTTAGGTTGCAGCGCTTTTCCTTTTAAATCATTTGTTGGAACAACAATAGTCACTTTAGTGCCATTTTTAATTTCTACAATAGGATTACCATTTTCGTCCCCAACATAACTATTTGTTGTTGCACCAATCAATTTTGCAGTAATAGTTCCAGAACCTTTTGTAGTTACAGTAACTGGAGCTGAAATAAACTTATTGTTATTTAATGTTGAACTTACAGTAGTATTGGATACTTTTAACTGATTATCAAAAGCTAGAACACTTGTGTTACCCGCCGCTTTTGCTTGAGTTACAAGCGCTTTAATTTTATTAACAGTGGTATGTGAGCCATCATTATCAACATAAAGTTGTCCTCCATCATTGGTTAATGAGAACGAAGAAGGCGATTTAATATTATGAATTGCTGCTTGAATTAGGTATTCATCATACGCTTTATTTCCAGTTAAAGTACTATTCCCTTTATAAAAAGCATTTAATAAATAAGTTGTAGCATTGTCTAATCGTTCAGCTTCATTATAATCCAAGCCATTTGGACTTGGTAAATTAAAGTTAATACAAAATACCACATTGTTATCTGAGTTTCTCAGTCGATCTATCATCCTTACTGGATTTCCAGAATTAGGACCATATAAATAAGTAACATCGGTCGCTGTTATTCTTACAGTAGTACTATTAGTTTCCGCATTTACTTTATTTGGGGATATATATGCAAACAAGCCTGCCATCATAATTAATGTAATTAAAAGCAACTTGAATGTTTTATTTAATAAGTTTATAACCATTTTATTACCTGCCTTTTTATATTATTTTTATTCACTCATGTTATCCATTCTATAC
>NZ_JAARZJ010000027.1 GCF_014229245.1 Listeria farberi
TCAATATATCATAGAAAAATATGAATTAGATAGAGTGAAGATAAAGGAAAGTATCAAGGCGATAGAGTCTAAAAATATGTTAGGATAAAATTTGTTTTCCTGTTAGGGTTTAGGAAAAGTTTTTTAACTATATCGTTATAAAAATGTTGAGCTTAGTTGTTCAAAATGAAAAATTTATTGGAGCTTAAGTAAAGCTTATTTAAACTACAATTAAAAATTTAATTGCTTATACGACCAGATTTTATTCATATTTCAAGAATATTATTCTAAATTAAGACATTGCAAAGCTAATTAGTAGGATAATGTAAAGAGTCTTCAATATCTTTTGCTCAGGCTTTGGAAAAATGATATTGATGGTCTTTTAAGCTTGTTCTGAATTATTTTTTTCATAAATTCTCGAATTTCTATCAGGAAACGGATAGTCACTATCTAATGCTTCTCGAGTAATTTGCTGAAATCCTTGTTTTTCATAAAAATAATGCGAGCGTTTTTCATTTTCAGGTGTATCCAAAATAATCCGAGAAAAATCATTCGCGGTGTAGAACGCATAAAAAGCATCAAATAACTGCTGACCAAGACGCACTGGATTCCCTCTAAATTCAGGATAGGTGAAGAATTTTTTTAGAATAGCTGTTTCCTTGTCAAATGGTAACAGTGCAATTGAACCAACAACTTTATTATCATGCAGGGCAAGCCAAAATTGACCGCCTTTCTTTTGATAATAATCTTCAATCTCAAAAATATCTGCTTGTTCAGCCATGGTAATAGCTAGTTTTGCTTCGATATTTTGGCAGTAGTTGATTAAGTCGACTAGTTCCGCTAAATGTTTAGGATTGTTTGCAAAGTGCTTAATTACCATTAGTTACCCAACTTTCTTTTTTAGTATACTAAGTAATATTTGACTTATCCCTTAGTACAATTTATACTACAACAAAAATACAGTTCTGAATAACGAAAAAAATCGAATGTATGATTCGGTTTTTTTGAACTATTGAAAAGGACATAGAGTAACAATGGACTTAAAAAATTTGCTAACGTTTAAAACGATTTTAGAAACGGGAAGTTTTCAAGAAGCTGCTCGAAAATTAAATTACGCCCAATCGACAGTAACCACGCAAATTCAACAACTAGAACAAGAGCTTCATGTGAAACTGTTTGATAAAATTGGCCGAAAAATGGTTTTAACCTCTGCGGGAAGTGATTTGTTGCCTTCTGTGAATCAGATACTTGAAACGTATAACAAAATGAAGAACTTTTCGAATAATGCAGAGTTAAAAGGTGACTTGCGTATTGCTATCCCCGAAAGTATATTGACTTACCAAATGCAGCCCATTCTAAAGGAATTCCATGAAAAAGCTCCCAATGTAAAATTATATTTAAAAACGTTAAATTGCTTTGAAATCCCGTATGAAGTTGAAAATGGTTTAGTTGATTTAGGCATTTATTATGATGTTGGTGAAAAAAGTGACCAGATTACGAATAGTAAATTGGGCGCCCATGCTATTTCTGTAATTGCGAGTGCTCAAAAAGAGGTAGAGTCTATTAATTTTTCTGATGAAAATAAAGAATTTGATGTATCTTTTTTATCGAACGATTTGGATAGTATTTATCAAAAACATTTTGAAGCGATGATTAAAAAACGGAATATAACGCTTAAGCATAGAATGGAAGCTGGGAGTATTGAGTCAATTAAAAGATGTGTGATTAATAATTTAGGCATTGCAGTTTTTCCAGATTTTGTGTTCACGGAAGAGCTTGGAAAGGAGCAGATCCGTAAAGTCCCAAGTCCTCTGGATAATCTAGAAATAGCAACTATTTATAGTTATCATAAAAAAAGATGGATGTCACCGAATTTGGCATGTTTTATTGAGCTTTTGGAGGCGGGAAAAGGGGATTTCTGAACAATTTGTATGGAAAATGGAATCGACTTTTGGCTTAGTTTCTAAAATGTGCTTGAGTTTCTGCAAATCTGCTTCTGTTAAAAGTAAATCGTAATGATAGACTGGGAATCGAGTAAATCAATCGAAAAATCAGCAATTTTCTTAAGTTGATTATGAATTAAACGTTGGCTGCCCGCGCCGTACAGTGATGCGGTGTTGAAGCGGAGTAATGAGCGGATTTCATTTGGGAGGTTAACGCTGCCACACCAGTTGATGAGGTTGGTGCTGGTGGAGCAGGTTTACCGGGCGTTTCGGATTGTTCGGGGGGAGCCTTATCATAAATAGCTAGCTGCTTGAAAGGGTTGTAATCAACAACTTAACTTTTGAAAGCTGGTTTACTTTTTTCGATAAGCCATTTTTCACCATTTGAAATTGTATGATCTGCATGATAAATTAATGTTTTTCGAAGTGCTGCATATTCTGTGGGTAATGTTTCATAGTTTAGAAAATGATAGTTTAGTGCGATGCTTTCAGGGATAATTCCAATGCCAAGTTCATTATTGCAGATTTCGACAAGTGTTTCAGGAATATTGATCTCTGATATGGAGACATTTGGGATATTAAAATCGTTAATGAGAGCAGCCAGGGCGCGGTATGAATAACATTGTTTGCTGAAGACGTATAATCGTTCTTCCGCTAATATTTTTTGGACTGATTTTCCAGCTGTGTTGCCTGCGAAAACTAGTTTATCCCATGAGAGCGTTTGTGAGATGATTTGGCTATCTTGAAATAAATTTTCTTTTTCGAGTTCAGCGACATAAGCGATGGTTAGTTCTCTGTTAGCTATTTTAGGTATTAATTCACTTGTACTTCCACTAACGATGGATAATGTTTTATTTGGAAACTGTTGATAGAACTCTTTAATAATCGTATTAAATTCCATAGGTAAAGAAGATTGCGTAATACCGATAGAGATAGTTTCATCTTCTTCATTGATGATATCAATTGTTTCCTCCCATAATAAAATCATTTTTTTGAATTGTTGATAGATTTTTTCTCCCTCTTTAGTTAGTTCCACACCATTTGAGTGCCGGAAGAAAAGTTTTGTTTGAAATTGTTTTTCGATATTTTTTATTTTATTGGACATATTAGACTGTAAATGATGCAGTTCATTCGCTGCTGCAGAAATACTTTTTAGTTCAGCTACTTTATTAAATGCTTTCATGTTTTCAATATCCATAATTTTCTCCTTTTGGTATCAAAAATAATGATACCGGCATATGATTTACGCATTTCAAATGATAGTGCAGATAGATTATACTTTATTTACAGTATAAATTCAAATGGGGGTTAAATGATGAATACGACAATTCAGCAATTAGTTAAACATGTTTCAGTAAGAGAATTTAAAAATGAAAGATTATCAGATGATACCAAACAACATTTATTAACAGCTGCGAGAAGTGCGTCTAGTTCGCATTTTGTGCAATCTTTTTCTATTTTAGAAATTACAGATGAAAAGTTAAGAATGGAGCTAGCTGAAATTACGAATAGTGCTTCTTATGTAAACCAAACGGGGACTTTTTATGTATTTATAGGTGATTTATACCGACAATCAAAACTTTTACTGGAGAATAATCGAACTTTAGATGGTTTGAGAAATATGGAATCATTACTTGTCTCGGTGATAGATGCAACGATTGCAGCTCAAAATATGGTGGTTGCTGCTGAGTCTCTTGATTTAGGAATCTGCTATATTGGTGGAATAAGAAATGACATAGAAAAAGTAGCTGAATTGCTAAACTTACCGCCATTTACGATACCAGTTTTTGGCTTAACTGTGGGGGTACCAGAATATAAAAATCAAGTAAAACCACGTCTATTACTAGAAAATCAAGTAGGAGAAAATCAGTATCCACATGAACAATTTACAGATTTAAATGCGTATGAGGAATTGACCAAAGAATATTATGCTTTACGTGAAAAAAATCAGCATCAGACTTCATGGGGAGACAAGAATGTAGAGTTTTTTGAAGAAATACGAAGACCAGAAATAGCGGGCTTTTTGAAAAAACAAGGGTTTACATTGGATTAATTAGTTTTCGTTGTTGGGCGTATAAAAAGCTAATCGTGTTAAATTTATGAAAAGCTGGAAAAATATTTTTTCCGGCTTTTTATTTTGCTTTTGGCTCTTAATTAGATATAGAAAGATTAAAGTAGATAAGAGGAAGATAGATTTGTATAATTAATAGGGAGTTAATATATCTTAAATAAATTTCATAAAAGGAGGCTCCAAATGAAATTTCTAAAAAAATACGGTTTTTACCTTTTATTACTCGGCGTTTTGAGTGATTTTCTAACGCCATACATACTTGGAATATTTTATCCGGAATTAAACCAAATGACGCGGGTTATGAGTGTGTTTGGGGATGTGGCTAGTCCGGTTCGGGGGGCGTTTTTGGTTTGGTCGGTGGTGTCTGGGGTGCTGTTTGTGCTTTCGTTACCGGCGATTTATCAGAGCGTTGTTAAAACGTCGAGGATTTTGGCGATTTTGCTTGCTTCTGTGATTGGGTTATATGGGATTGGCGATTGTATTTTTACTGGGTTATTCAGTATTGATACGGAGCAGGCGAGTTGGACGTTTGCGACTTGGGTTCATAATATTGGCTCGGGGCTTGGTTATGCGGGATTTTTGATGTTTCCGTTGTTTCTGGTTATTCTTTACAGAAAAACTGGTGATAAAACCCGGAGCAATATCTATCTAGTATTACTCATTGTAAGCCTGCTGTCGGCCGGTGTTTATGGACTTGCGCGGATTCCTGCTGTCAATCACTTGCCAGTTTTAGATAAAATTGGTTTTTGTCAGCGGATTAGTTTCTTTTTTAATTATTTACCGATTGTTGTTTTTGGAATTGATCGGATTAGAAAACCCTAGATTGGTTAAGAATCTAGGGTTTTTTGTTCGCAAAGTTCGATAAATTGCTGGAAATCTTCTTGTTTGGCTAATTTTTTTACAAAGCTGCGTTCGTTTAAGATGGTTACGAGTTGGCCGAATAGTTCTTCAAAAGAGTTGTCGCGTTCTTCTTTCATGGTGAGTAGGAGGACGAGTTTGACGCGATTTCCGCCCCAGTCAATTGGTTTATCAAGTGCGCATACGGCGACGGCATTTTTCTTCGCGCTTCGCTGGATGGCGTGCGGAATTGCGTAATAGTTTCCGTAGCATGTACTAGATAATTGTTCACGCTCGAATACTTTTGCTACATAATCGGAGTCGCAGTAATCGAATGCAGTTAACTGTTCGCAAAGAAACGTAATTACTTCTTCTTTTGATTTGAAGTTTTGTTTTGGAAAGAAAAGCTCTTTTTTGAAAAATTTTCTGGAAATCGAATCAGCTTTTGGCTTAGTTTCTAAAATGTGCTTGATTTTCTGCAAATCTGTTTCTGTTAAAAGTAAATCGTAATGATAAACTGGGATATCGGTTGTTAAGTTTAATGGTTCGGCGGTGATAATTAAATGGATTTCTTTGTCTAAGGTGAACTGCTTTATATCAAAAATAGATTGAGATACGAGTAAGTCAATCGAAAAATCGGCAATTTTTTTAAGTTGATTATGAATGAAACGTTGGCTACCCGCGCCGTACGGTGAAACCAAGAGGATTTTTCTTTTTTTACCGTGATTAATCGTTTCCGAAGCAGATAAAAAATGTAGCGCGATATAGGCAATTTCGTCATCTGGAAAAGTAATTGCTAACTCTTTTTGAATAAAGGCTGAGGCGTAGACGCTGACATTATAAATAAATGGAAACTTGTTTTTTAGTTCTTCGGTGAGCGGGTTGGTTAAATATTGCTTATGATTGGCTCTTTTGTATAGGGCTGAGATATGGGCCACTAAATAGGTAGCTATTTTTTCATCTGCGGAAAAATCGATATGGAAATTCTGGTCCACTGCTTCAAGGAGCCGAGTGACAACACTGCCAAAAACTTGCGCGTCAATGGTGGAAGTTGTTACTAATTTGCCAGAATAAAGCCGTGCGATATAGCTTAATTCTTGCGTTGGAATATTGATTTGCAGTTCATTTTCTAATGTTTCGGCTAGGTGTTCTGCCATTTCAAGACTATTTTTATCTTGCTCGAGTAAAGCAGTTCGCTCTATATAGCTGCCCATACTAATTCGTTCAATTAAAACGGCGATATGCAAAATGAACGAAATCGTCGAGAAATCATTCATGAAAAATTCGTTCTTTTTGTGGTAGGCAATAATGAGCTCGGAAAGTTGTTTTAAATTGCAGTAATCAAAGTAATCGGCGTATTTATCTAAGCTTAATTGATGGTTTTCGATTTCTTGATTGAGGAACAGGTTGAAGATGCGTCGTTTTTCTTCTTCGCCGCCCTCGGTTAGTAGTTCGTTGTTTTTTCGAATAATACAAAGCGACGTATCTTTTTCAGCGATAACGGTGTTGAGTTCTTTAATAATTCGTGTAAGCGTAGATTCACTAATGAAAAATTGGTCTGCTAAATCAAAGAAATTCGTTTTTTCATGCTCGATAATGTGGCGTAATAGTTCAAAATGCAGATTTTCATTATTTTTTGTGAAAGTGATTTGGGCAATTTCATTATTTGGTGTTAGAAAATAGCCTTTTCCAGCTTTTGATGCAATGATTGTGGAACTAAATGACTGGTTAATTTGCATAATGTCATTTCGCACAGTTTTGGAAGAAACGCCTAACATTTCTGAAAGTGCTTTTGCTGTTACTGTCTTTTGGCTGTCGTTAAGCTTTTCTAACAAAGAACGTTGCCTTTCTGAAATAGTCATTATATCCCCCCTAATTCTCCCTTAACCTATTGTTATTATACAACACCAAATAGAGAAAGAGACGAGTTTTTTTGTCCCAATCTCTATTTAAGTGGCTATTAATTAGCAGCGATGTTTTCTTCTTCGGCTTCTTTTTCTAAAGCAACGAGGTTTTTCTCATATACTTTTAGGAATGGGTAGTACATCAGACCGTTTAAGAAAATCAGGATGAATACGAGAACGATGGCTCGCCAGTCCATGGTGGATAGAAATGCTCCAATTGGTGCGGGCATTTGCCAAGAGAAGACGGCGAACGTTTTTCCGACAATCCCGAAATACATACAAAGATACGTGATGACCCCGTTGAATACGGATGTGAAAATGAACGGGAAGAAGAAAATCGGATTCAGCATTAGTGGTGTTCCGAAAATTAGCGGCTCAGAAATTCCGAATATGGAAGGTAAGAAGCCGACTTTCCCGACGGTGCTTAGTTGTTTGGACTTGGATCGCATCATTAAAAAGGCAAGTGCGAGAACGGAACCAGAACCACCGATGATAACGAAATATGTCCAGAATGGTGTCGTGAAAATATTCGTCAAATCTTGTCCAGCCATTTTTTCAGCGGCGTTGATAGAAAGGTTTCCGTCACGAATTGGGCCTAGAATTCCGGCAAGTGCGGCATCGTGCACACCGAAGAACCAGAATAAGTGAACTAGAAAAATACTTAGAATCGTGAATGGTAAGCTATCGGCTGCTTTGAAGCTCGGCGCCATTTTTTCATATAAGAATTGGATGGCAGTTGTGTCTAGTAGGTTGAAAATGATAAAGATAATCGAGAAAAAGGTCATTAAAATAATACCAGGAACTAAGGCTGCGAATGTCTCCGATAGTGAAGCTGGAACGCTATCGGGCATGGTTATTCGACCGACATTTTTCTTGCGCATCCAGTGATAACCTTCTACGGTAATGATGGCGACGAAAATCGAAAGTAATATTCCGCGTCCATCAAGGAAACTAATGTCGACTTCTTTTCCGTCCCAACCCATTTTGATTGGATTAAGTACGAGCATAAAGAAACCAGCGATAGAAAACATAAGTGGGCGTAAGAAATCTTCATGATAGTGTTTGCATAAATAATACGTGATACCGACGCAAATATATAATGACATGGCGCCAAGTGTGATTCCGCTAATCCAGTTTAAGATTAAATCATATTTTTCAGCAAAGTTAGCCCAAGCAAGCAGGAACCCATTTTTCGTATCATCTGTTACTGGAGCCGCTTTCAAAATAATCGGAATGGAACCAAACAATGTAATTGGCAGCATGGACATAAAGGCATCTCTGGTTGCTTTCAAATGGCGTTGCTGGCTAAGTTTGTTAGCCAGCGGGGAAATATATTGATCCATTTTTTCGCTAATGGTATTAAATCGCATGTTTTTATCCTCCTATTAATTTCTGGATGTCTTCGTAAACCCCTTTGCCATCCATGATGCCGTATTTTACTGGTGAAATGGCATGGACTGGGACGCTGACGGCCTGTTTTATTTGTGGCATAAGAAAACGGATTTGAGGACCGATAAGAACGAGGTCGACACCCTCCAAATAATCGGTATACTCGGATTCACTACAAGCAGTGACGTTTAATGTATTGCCAGAAGCGGCTTCGATTTTTTTCGCAAGCATTCCTGTGGACATACCAGCATTGCAAACTAACATGATATTTTTCATTTTTCTGCTCCTTTTTTTAAAATTCTCTTCGTTTGATGAGTTTTCCCTGACTTTCAATCATTTCTTTGAACCAGTAGTAGGAAGCTTTTGGTTTTCTGATTTGGTTGTTTTCGAAATCAATTGCCACAAGTCCGTAACGCTTTTCGACACCATTTTTCCAAGAGTAAAGGTCGAACGGGGACCAAGCGTAGTAGCCACGAACGTCACAACCAGCATCAATTGCGTTGAAAATGGCGTTAATATGGTCGTTCATAAAGGCGATACGGTAGGCATCATCTACTTGTGGCACAGAAACGTCTTCGCGAACACCAATGCCGTTTTCTGTCACATAAAGTGGTAATTGATAGCGTTCGTATGCCTCAATTAAGCCATCTTGTAAGCCTTTTGGATAAATTTCTGTGTCCCATTCGGTTGTTTCGTTGGCGGGATCTTTCACTTGTTCGAACCAGTTTTTGATAAGAACTTTACTTTCGCCTTTTTTACCGCTGTGGTTAAATTGTAGCTGGGTTTCGCCGCCAGTGTATGGTTTAACGAGCGTGCGAGAATAGTAATTTAAGCCGATGAAGTCAACGGTATTTTGTTTAATAGTTTGTAGTTCGTCTGTTTTCATAAAGCTGATATCGTGCGATTTTGCTAGCTCGGCAATGAGATCGACCGGGAATTCGCCAAATGCGGCTGTGTCGAGAATCCAGTTGTTGCAATAGTTATCAGCGTAGCGCATTGCAATTTTCGTTTCGATACTTTCATCGACACCGTTCACCGGCGTGTAGCTGTGAACAATGCCGATTTGCCCAGGATAGCCGCCTTCTTTAAAAGCTTTTACTCCTAAAGCACTCGCGTACATCACATTATAAGCCGCAATCATTGTTTTTTGCGTATCTTGATAACCGGGTGGGTAGTTGCCGATTTTATATCCGTTAGCAACAAACCATTTTGGCTCGTTAAACGTAGTCCAATTCGTGATTTTATCTCCAAAGTGGTCATAACAAACTTTGGCATAATGCTCGAATGCGGCGCAAACATCGTGGTCCAACCAGCCACCAGTTTCTTCCCAATATTGCGGCAAATCCCAATGATAAAGTGTCACAAACGGCTCAATGTCATATTTTTTACACGTATCTAGCAAGTTTTGGTAAAATTCGATCCCTTTTAAGTTGATGTCACCTTGCCTATTTTTAATCATTCGCGGCCAAGATAAAGAAAAACGATAGGAATTTTGTCCGCCTTCTTTCATCATCCGAATGTCTTCCTCGTAGCGGTGGTAGTGATCGCTCGCCACATCGCCATTCTCAAGACCCGCTTCGTGCAAGTAGTAGTCCCACATCGATTCTGCCTTGCCATCCACATTCCAAGCACCTTCACATTGATAAGAGGCCGTTGCACCTCCCCATAAAAAGTTGTTATTCATTAGATAAACTCCATTTCCATTGATAAATTTCTCCCAGTTCCCGAATCATTTCCACAGCAATATCCGTAGAAGACAAGTGACCCTCCGCATGAACAAGCAGTAAATCCACCTCTCTCATTCGGTTCTCGGAAGATAGTTTTCGTAAAAGTTCCGCGTGCGCTCGGTGCGCCAGTTTAATCTCATCTTTCGCTTCAGTAATTTTCTGCGTGAAAGCGTCGATGTTTTGCTGTTTTACTTCTTTCAGTGCCTCAAAAGCACAACTTTTCGCATTCCCAGCGTGTAAGATGATCGCCATGGAATCGAGTTCTGTTGTTAGTTCGTTGCTATCTGTCACGTAAAGACCTCCTTTTGATTTGTCTTTACTATAGCTGGAAAAATGGGGGAGGTGAAATTATTATTTGCCACTTTGGAAGTGGAAATTGGTTTTGGGTTGGAAATTATTGGTTACTAGGATATGATGATAGTTAGAGAGAAAATATTACATAGGAGATGAATAGATGATGAAAAAAACAGTACACGGATGGGAAATAATATCTAATTTAGACGTGCGAGTATACCAAGATGAAGCTGGCGGGGTTGCGATTTTAGTAGATAGAGATAATTTTGGTGATCAAGTGCCAGTGCTATTGAATTTTGATGGGGATGGAGTGGATATAAAAGCTCTTTCGCATTTAACAAAAAGTGTTCGAGTTTCGCTGGATAAGAAGGTGCGGATTGAATGGCATGATGAGTATTTTAAAGAAGAAGCAGATTGAGAATATATATTTTGGATATTTAAAAGTATATTTAAATATTTTTTGTGAAAAAAGTTCATATCTTTGTTAATAAATTATTATTGAAAATTGAATGAAGCTTTTTGTAAATGATAAATAGTAAAGAAAATTGCACAGAAAACAAGTTTTTTTAAATAAATAATACTGAAAATTTAAAATAATTCACAAAACGGGGGTGCGGGGTCTAGGACATTGTTCACTAGGTCTTTAATTAATGGGTAAAAAAGAAATATATATTCATAATAAAATGGTGTATATAAAAGATGAATTAAAAAATAATATTGAAAAAGTTTTCGATACAGGAGAGCGATATTCTGTATTATAT
>NZ_JAARZJ010000028.1 GCF_014229245.1 Listeria farberi
TGTTTGACACATTCAAGTTGCTTAGATTAGTCAAGCCGCTTAAATCGCTTAGATCACTTATCGAGTTGTTTGACACATACAAGGTGCTTAGATTAGTCAAGCCGCTTAAATCGCTTAGATCACTTATTAAGTTACCACCTAAATTCAAGGTGATTAGATTCCTCAAGTGCTCTATACCACTAATACTACTAATTTCTTTATTAATTAATTCGTTATTCATTAGATTAGTAATGCTATCCAAATCACTTTGAGTAATCGTGTCACTAACAGAAGTTTTTCCTAATTTAACTCGTATCTCTTCTGCTAAATTAGCATCCGGGAAGATATCACTAATTGTTGTTGGTGTCGTGATGAGTCTCCCTTGTTTCGGTCTTTCCTTCTTCCCTTCAACTGTCTTTGTTCCATTATTCTCTGCTGTACTTGGTGTATTTTCTTCTTGTTGACTTGGAGCTACAGCCTCTGTCGAAGACGTTTCGTCTTCTTCCGCTTCGTTTTCGGTAGATTCCTCAGAAAGAGGCGTCTCCACTTCCCCAGCTGTTACCTCTGTTGAATTACCAGCATTTACTTCATCTGCTAAAACAATCATTCCTGGCGACGAAACGACAGTAAAAAACAAAGCTGCTCCACAGAGCCACTGCTTCCCTTTTTTCCACATCCGCCAATTCTTTTGTTTTTGTTCACTTTCTTTCCTTGAAAATCTCAATCTTCAGTTCACTCCTTCTTATAAAACCAAACTTCAACAATACAATTATATAATGCAGACCGAGGATAAAAACACATTTCACGCACCTTTCCAAACGTTTTGTGTGATTATAGAAACAAAATCTATGAATAGTGTCTAGAAATTCCCATTTTAAAAATAAACATACAAAAAATACCCCCTCATAAAATAGATACCAGCATTTTTCTAGTATCTACTTTATGAGGAAGTGTATCCATTCTTCGCCATATTTTTCATTCATATATTTGTACGATTCTTCCTAAAAGTCAGAAAAATAATCTACCTTATTCTTTTCCAACAATATGTTCAATAGTAAAAGAGAATCCCATTCCCACTTACTAATATCCTTTAATTTTTCTATACTAAAACAGCAATTTAAATCCCATTTCTATTACTCCCTTCTCATAAATCAAACAAAGGAAGCTCATTAAAAATTAATTTCCCACTCTTATTCCACTTCAACAATAATGTACCAATTTATGAATAAATTCGTTATCTTCTTTCTCTATAAAGTAGTCTAGATCCCCCCTTCCTTACAAAAAACCATTATCCAATCTACTTCAGTAATATTTTTCCAGTTCAGTCGTACACAGCTTTGAGTTTTCCCCTCCTTCCTCATAATCCTCCACATCGTACATATCAACCAATATATACCATCTAATAAAAAACGCTCTCACAAAATGGTACTACCACTAAAAATCAAAACTTTCAAGCCAGCCGCTTGAAAAATTAACTACTGATATCACCTACTTTTATTTTGGAGACTGCCATTTGTATTTATCGAGCATTATGGATTTGTATAATGGAGAAATCGTTGCCTACCCCATTGGCGAAAAACAAGACACAGAATTAGTGCTAGATACATTAAATCAGTTGTCCCTTCCAGAAGGAAGTTTACTTCATAGCGATCAAGGTTCGGTGTACACATCTTATGAATATTATCAGTGCTGTAAAAAGAAAAACGTTATCCGCAGTATGTCCCGAAAAGGAACACCCGCAGACAACGCTCCCATAGAATGTTTCCATTCCTCGCTAAAGTAAAGTACGAAACATTCTACCCTAATATAGCGTATAAATACACTAAATTTAGTGTATTTCACATCGTAAAAGATTATATTAAATATTATAACGAAAAAAGAATTCAACAAAAATCAGGCTACCAATCTCCTATTAATTTCAGGAAACAAGCAGCCTAATTTAAAGTATTTTTATTCCATTCTCATTTTTCCATGTCAATACATAAAGATGGAGGGCTCATTCTTAGGAAGATCATCTTTTTACTTTTGCCTCATTTCTAAGACACCCCTGTTTTCCTCACACTAATTTCCAAATACTTCATAAACAGGTAGGAGACTCTCCCCAAGCTCTGTAAGTAAATACTCTACTTTCGGCACAATTTCATCGTACTCTATTCTTGAAATTAGCCGGTCTTTCTCTAAGTCTTTAAGCTGAGCCGACAGTATCTTATTGCTGGCTTCAGAAATTTTTCTTTTTAATTGCCCATATCTAATGCTGGGGTTTCCGCTCAAGTGATAAATAATTTGTATTTTCCATTTGCCGCCTATCATAGTTAACAATTTTTCTATATTTTCAAAACCATAATCTTCAACAATGCATTTATTCTCTTTTTCTGATTTCAAATTTCAACCTCCACTAGGTACTTACTTTTTTGTGCGTAATTGTGCTATTTATCTTATTATTATATACTCAAACAAGTTAATAAATGAAGGAGTATACGATGATAGAAATACTTAGTATAATAATTGCAATCAGTTTTTCCTCAATGTTTGGTTGCATCTACTGTTACTATTGGGTTTTCCTTTTGGTGAATATGTACTAGGTGGAAAAAATATCGTGCGGCCATTCCAAATGAGGATTGTCAGCGTTTTGCTTTTACTCATTTGGACGATTATTGGTATTAGCTATCTTAACTATGGTCAATTGATTCATATTCCCGTATTTAACCCGTTTGACAAAAACTTAATAATCTTAACAACTCTATTCCTTTTCTTTGCCGTTTTTTATAATGGGCTATTAACTAAAAGCGAGAAAGAACGCAAATTATGACACTATTTAGTCTGGTCGCTTTTGCGCTTAGCTGCACAATATTATTCTTATAGTTTCTAGCGATGGAATATATGATTTAGAAAGGAGAATGTAATGAATATAATTAAAAATAGTAATATCGCAATTGCTTTTCTAATAGAAATATTTGCCATATTTGTTTTAGGATATTGGGGATTTACTCTTCAATCAAGTAAAATTATTCGTGTTACAGTTGGTCTGCTAGCACCAATATTGATGGTTGTTATTTGGAGCACTTGGTGTGCACCATCTTCTAGCTATCGTCTTGAGGGGTTATGGCTTGTAGCGTTAAAGTGTTTACTTTTTGGAATTGTAGTATGTTGTTTACTTAGTATGAAACAGCCTTCTGCTGCAATCGGTTTTGGTACAATTGTTACCATTAACCTTGTACTTAGTAGTTATTTCGGAACACTTTAACATCACTATTATGTATGATTTATACTCAATCAGATATTTTGTCTTATTAAATTTTAAAATGAAAAAAGGGGGATTCAACCAAACACAAGCTAGATCCCCCTTAACAATTGCTTAAAAATTTACAGATTTCTAATAAAACCAGTAGAAGTACAGAACCCAAGTCATCATCTCAACTTATAAAAAAACAGATTTCCTATCATCTATAACTTAATTTATTCATATCTCTTTTAGGTGGTCTAGCTTATAGTTCTAGACGGATATTTCTTTACCTTGATTGGGTGTTTAATCGCTTTAGCGAGTCTTGGACACTCATCATTACTTTTATATAAGTCCTCCCTATAAAAATGGAAGGCTATTTTCAGTTTATTCATCAAATCTTGTTCTACACTCCTCTGAACCAAACATCCAAAGAATAGCATTTCATTTGACTTCTTAACAGTATCATTTTTATCAGAACTACTTCTTCATAATGAAGGAGTAGTAACTTTATACCAAAATATCGCATCTACACAGAGATTCTCCATGAGGTTCTCTTTTCGATGTCATTAATCTAGGTAGAGTTTTATTTTTTGACTAAAATAGTCTGAAAAAATCGAACTAAAGTTAAAGTTTTCTTGTGAATACTGAATAAGATCCTCTCTATTGGCTCTTTTCCAACGAACATATTTTTTGTGCGCTTTTTTCCAACACTTAAAGTCGCATAATATAAAGATTGAAAAAACATATCATTTGGGTTATTCAAGATCAATTTATGAATAAGTTCATTACCCTCTTTCTCCATAAAATCAAACTCATCATCATTTTCTATAAAATAGTCTGGATTAATCCCCATACAAAAGCCCATTGTCCAATCCACCTCAGTAATATTTTCTAGTTCACTCATTCTAAAATCGAACATGGTTTTGAGATTTTCACCTTCAACTTTATAATCCTCAACATCATACATATCAACCAAAATGTACCATCTGATAAAAAATGATTTCACAAAATAACAAACATTTTTTTGTTCTAACATCCATGTGTTGTAACTAACGTCCAATATCTGTTCTACCTTTTCTTCTAGCTCTAACTTGTCTAACTCTTCCCATTCAAGATTTATCACACATCACATTCTCCCTTCTAAATTATTCTCTACTTTGTTTTAACCCCTGCATCACTAATTCTAAGCTCTCCTTTAACATATTTATACGTCACTACAATAGTTCATTTCCCATAGTTCATCGTTTTCTGCCTAACTCCTGATTTACTATAAGCAGATTCTTTATGACCAAATAGATCAACTGAAAAATAAGCAGAAATCATATACTCGGCAAAAATAGCACATATGTCTTGTAATTCTTGCCCTGAAATACGTTCTAGATTTTAAAAAAATATATAATTTTGTTCTGCTACAGTAATGCCAGAGTCTTCTTAGTAGGAGGGTGAATATTCGACTTTTTTTTTGTGATACATGATTGGTTTTATCTAACATTATTTATTTCATAGTATTTTACTTTCCTGATTGGAGTATCATTTTTATAATAAGCCCTTCCTATAAAAATGGAGGGTTCATTCTCAGTTTATTTTCATCAAAATTTGTTCTACGCTTACATCTAAAAGGCTAACATCTATCAACGTTTTCAGTGAATGCATATTTTTTAATTGGAATATATTTACTAATTCAGGTCTTTTTATACCTATTCCCAGTTATCCTATACCTAACTTACTGTCTAAAAAACGATATTACACTTTTTCTTGTATAAAACTTAATTGCCTCTATCTTTCTTTTTCAGCTTAGAAAAAAGCTTTTCTAAAATGCCTTTTTTCTGTATTTTTTCACTTATATACATCGTAACCATTTCCTTAAGATAATCTGAGAAAAGGGAATCATAATTAAAGTTTGCTTGCAGGTAATTTGTCAGTTGTTCTCTGTTTTTACTTCCCCATTTCACAAGTTCTTTCCCCCAGAAGCATAATAAAATGCTTTTAAAAACAAATCTTCTGGATTAGCTAATGAAGCTTCGCGGAGATACTTCTTTCCTTTTAACCGTAAATCGTCGTAATCCTCTTCTCCCATAAAACACTCGGGATTAAGTGAAAGACAATAGCCCATAATCTATTTTACTTCTGGAATATCAAGCAACTCTTTCTCCCCATAACTATACATATATCTTAATTTTTCATCTTGTTCTTCATAACTCTCAATATCAAAGTTATCAATTTGTAAGTACCACTTTAAGAAAAACGCTCTTATTATTGATGCTGGAATTAAATTAATTATGGTATTAATTGAAGGTATTATACAGATACTACCTCAATTGATTGATGCCACTATCCAAATTGTGATGGCGCTGATCAATGCGTTGATTGAAAATTTACCGAAAATTGTGGACTTCCAAATGAAAAAGCAACGCTCTATATACATCCGGACAATAGAGTAGAATTGGTTGCAGCAACCACTTATACAAAAGGCGTTTGGTTAGCAATAGAAGTAGATATTACTTGATATGTATGTTTAATATGTTCATATTATCGAACTGTTTACTAAAACAGAAAGGGGTAGCATCATGGAACAAGAAGTGAAAATAACAAATCGCGAATGGAACGATTTATCTGCGAAAGTAGAAACGCATGAAAAAAAGATACAAGAACATGAAAATAGGTTGGATCGGCATGGGGCAAAAATTGATACTTTAGAAGCTAATAATATTGCTTTGCCATTGACAATCCAAGAAGCAGTGCAAAAAGGCATGTCATCTGCAGTGGAACGCTTAAATAAACATGATGATAAGTTTATCAGTATCGATTTAGCAAAAGAAAGAGAAAGAGCAGATAAATTAGAACGTAAAGTGAAAGAAGATAAAGAAAAACGACTATTTTATCGTCGTACATTAGCATCTGCATTGATTGTTGCATGCGTTAGTGGTGTTGTAGGGTTTTATATCGCTGCATTTTCAAATAATTTATAAAAGAAGGGAGTAATTAAAATGATTGGAAAAGCATTGTGCAAAATTGGGTTACACAAACGAGTTAATAAAAAATGTTCTCGTTGTGGAACGAAAAAATAAGGAGTGAAATTAATGAAAATCAATTGGAAAGTGCGTTTTAGTAAAAAGAATTTAACGTTTATTGGTCGCTTTATAGCAGCTGTTTTTATTCCTATGATTGCATATATGGGCTTGACAGTAACTGATTTCACTAGTTGGGGAATTGTTTATACTGCTTTTCTATCATATGTAAGTAATCCATATCTTTAAAAGGTATATTATTGGGTTGATCCAGATTTCAAAAAATATTCTAATGCTAGATCACATGTTTACGTGGTCCATTAGCTTAGAACCCTACATCTGAAATCCAATTCGCTAAAGAAGTTTCAGTCATTGGTGGAGCAGATGTGAAAATGGAATATGTTGATAAATATAATGGTGATACTTATGCAGTGCATAAAGGTAATGGAAATATAACATTTTACAAAAAATGGAGAGTAGAGTTAACAAACATGCAACGAAAAGAAACTGCTGCTCATGAAGTAGGACATGCTTTAGGACTCAAGCATACACAATCAAAAAATAATAAAAATTCTTTAATGAGGCAATTTGGTTTTAATAATAAGGATTGGGCTCTAAGTGATGATAAAGCTGGAATAGCTAAAAAATACTGATAGTAATGGAAGATGAAAAAAGGTTTATTGGGATAGTTTTTCTAGGAGTAGTTGTATTTTCGCTATTTTTAATATTTGAAAATCCGTTTGCAGATGATAAAAAAGTTAGTTGGGCGGGTAAAACAGATGGACATGAATCTGCAGATGCGATGAAGGAAAATGTTAATATTATTGTAAAAGGAGAAAAGTTAAGTGAAGGTGAGAATATCGTTTTAGATTCAGAAGTAACGAATGAGCCTGCTGGCGGGTATACTAAATCTTCTTTTAAAATATCTGAAGTGATAAAAAATAGTGAAGATGATAGAGCTATTTCAGTTGGTAATACTATTAATATTTCGGAAGCTGAATTTTATGCTAAAAATAGTAAAACTACTTATACAATAAATGATTATGAAAATATGAAACAGGGTGAGGATTATGTACTATATTTGAAAGTTGCAGATGAAGGACTATATATTACCGCAGGCGTTACTTTCGGAAAAATACCTATCAACGACGATGAAACAGAGTTGGAAGAATCAGACGCAAATGAACAAGTGAATGAAGTTATTAATGAAGCGCAACAAGAGTTTGCGGAATAAAAAATACAGATTTATATCTTAATTAAATATTATAGATGAGTATAAAATCGTTGTGTAGGTGGTTATATAATGAGTAAAAATAATAAGCGTATATTAATTGATAGTAATTCATATTTCGATGGTTCTATATCTAAATTAATATTAATTCGTATTTAGGTGTAATAATAACTATTTTAATTTTAGGTATATGCATGACATATAAATGGAAAATTAATCATTGCATTTTGCGTTTTTTTGTTTTTGTATGCAAGATACTATTAGTTTGAAGTTTAATAATTGCCCTTTTATATAAAAAGGCAATTTAAATTTGGTAAAAGGGTTGAAAAACTATCTTTTTTTGTGTAATGTATAGTAAATGAGGTGATAAATGATATGGAAAAGTATTATCCGCTTGCCAAAGTTCTAAATATTTATAATTTTAAAGACTACCAGGAAGAATATAAAAAAAGATTTGACAACTATACTACTTATCGGACCGGTTTATATATTAACCCTATTGAAAATGAAAAATTAGCAAGTTATCAAGAGGAAATTTTTATTGTAAACATTCCTGAGTTAAATCATCTTTATGAAGAAATATTAGAAAATAGTAGAAAGATAGATAATTTAATTAGCCCCATGCCAGGCGTTTCTATTGATAATTTTGTGGATAATATACTTATTAATGAATTACAAAGTACAAATGAAATAGAGGGAATGAGAAGTACTAAGAAAGAAATCGAAGAGGTCTTAAGCGAAGTAAAGAAAGAAAAAGGCGACAATTCTAAGCGCTTTTTCGGTATGGTAAAACTTTATAATTTTTTAAGCGAATCTAAAAATATTAAAAGTGTTGAAGAAATTAGAGCGCTCTATGATGAGCTAGTAAGTAATGAGATTGACGAAAAAGATAAATTAGATGGAGATATGTTTAGAAAAGATTCTGTGTTTGTTACTGGTGGAGATAAAATTTATCATATTGGAGTTGCACCAGAAACCCAAATTGTATCCAAGCTTTATAAAATGATAGCTTTTTTAGATAGTGAAGTACCAGATTTATATAAATACGCAGTGATTCATTATTTCTTTGAGTATATACATCCGTTCTATGATGGTAATGGAAGAATAGGTAGATATTTAATTTGTTCTTATCTCGCTAGAAAACTAGATCCTTTAACTGCGCTAACTTTTTCATATACAATAAACCGCAACAAAGAAAAATATTATAGATCATTTGAAGAAACTTCTAACGTATTGAACAAAGGGGAAGCAACTTTTTTTTGTATAGACACATTGAAAATCATAAAGAAAGGTCAAGAAACGATAATTGAAGATTTGGAAACAAAAACAAATACGCTAGATACTATACATGAAAACATAGAAATACTTTATCAAAAAAGTAAAGTAAATGAAGCAAAAAAACAAGTTTTGTTTATATTAGCACAAAGTTGGTTATTCAAAAATAATAATTCACGTGTAACAGTGATGGAAATCGCAAATATATTAAAGCTCGGAAGGAAGAAAGTCAATTCAATCATGAATGAATTTGTGGAACAAGATTTTATTGAAATTACTAAAAAAAGACCTAAAATTTATAACCTTAAAGCTGAATTTGCTGATAAATTAAAAACAAAAAAGCAAGACTGAAATCTTAAACCCTAACTTCACTGAGCCGACCCCCAAAAGTTAGACCTTAAAATCTAACTTTTGGAGGTTTTTTTGTATGGCAAAATATAGTTTTGAATTTAAACTTACTATTGTCCATGACTACCTATCTGGTCAAGGAGGAACACCGTTTCTCGCAAAAAAGTACGGATAGTTCTCAAATAAGAAAATGGATTAACGCTTATAAAGAATTGGGAGAAGAAGGACTACATCGTCGATGGAAAAATAAGAATTACTCTGTTCAATTTAAGTTAAATGCGATAGAGTTGTATTTAACTACAGAGTTATCCTATCAAGAAGTAGCCAATCTTCTCCAAATTCACAATCCATCATTGATTGTGAATTGGCTTAAAAAGTATCGTAAGCTTGGTATAGATGGACTCTCCAAAAAGAAAGGACGTCCAACAACAATGCCTAAGAAAAAATCAAATGAAACTCAATCATTAGCAAGTGAACAATCACAATTGGATAAATTAGAAAAAGAAAATAAAAGGTTAAAAATTGAGAATGCCTATTTAAAAGAATTGAGGAGGCTGTGTTTAGAGGACGAGCAAAAAACGAAAAAATCGCTCGAAATTTGGTACATAGCCGATTCAATACCTCTGTTCCTCATCAAAAAATCACGACAGATACGACTGAATTAAAATACTTTGAAGCAGATGAAGCTGGCATTCTTCGTCAGAAAAAACTATATTTAGATCCATTTATGGATCTGTATAACCGTGAAATTTTAAGTTATAGCCTTTCCAATCAACCAAACGGTGCAACGGGTTATGTCAGGTCTAAAAGAAGCTATTTCTCAAACAAATGATTGTCCCTATCGTCGTATCTTCCACTCTGATCAAGGTTGGGCTTATCAAATGAACACCTATGTAGAAACATTAAGGAAAAATCGCATCTTTCAAAGCATGTCTCGGAAAGGAACCTGTTTAGATAATTCTCCTATGGAGAATTTCTTCAGCATTCTAAAGCAAGAATTGTATTATGGGAAAATTTATCAAAGTCAAAATGAGCTTGAGTTAGCAATTGAGAACTACATTTATTATTATAATCACTATCGTATCAAAGAAAAACTTAACTGGAAAAGCCCAGTAGAGTTTCGACTTTCTAATCAAAAAACTGCATAAAAATAGAGTGGAAAACTCCACTCTATAAAAAGTCTAACTTTTTGGGGTCACTACACTAGCATAAATATTTGTTGTATACTTTTCCAAACCCAAGAGGTCAAGATTACAGTATAATTTAAGCAAACTAAAGTGCCAGATTCATGAGCATCTAGATCATTCATTCTATTCTTTGATAATAGAA
>NZ_JAARZJ010000029.1 GCF_014229245.1 Listeria farberi
ACTGCTTGATGAACATTTCGAATAATGAGCGTTTGATTACTTGAAAATCCTCGTTGCGTTTTTCATACACGATTTGATCCACTAGTGGTCTAAAAGGTTCCATTAAATCACTGGCAAAATTAAAATCATTAAATTGATTGGCATGTTTTAATCCAAACTGTGTCATGCATCCAGCTTTTACTAGTTCACGCGCAAAAATACTCAATAATAATGTATAACCATAGTTCAATCCACTATTGACATCATTTTCCTGTTCACGAGTAAAGTCATTCCCAAAAAGCTGATTAAAATAAATTCTAGCTGCATGCCCTTCCCGATTGGTCGGATCAAAAACGGCTAAAGTTTCATGTAGCTTTATCAATGAATCTGCCTTCTCGTCGTAATTCAACATTGATAAAAACATACTTTGATTTAATATTTTTTGAGAAATAATCTCTGTCCATACCGCTGCCTTTAATTCAGCCTCCCATTCTAATTGCTTCGATAATTGCAAACTACTATCATGCCGACCATAAAAAGGAAGCAACTTTCCAATAGGCAATCGTTTATCATCACAAAAGAGAATCAATATATTCTCAGCTACTAAGCAGTTGATTAGCATAGTGGTCAGTGTAATATCTGTTGTTTCTAGCAGAAGCACATCAATTTCTGATAGATGAATCATTTCCTGTTGATAGGCGGATTTAAACACAAGATGTTGATTCTTGTATGATAGTTTCGAATGTGAATTTACTACAATAGTTCGCCATCCCATTTAGTCATCCAGCCTTTTCCGTGCTTCATATAGCCCAGTAATTGATTGATAGATAATAGTAGCATTTAATAATTCTTTAAGATTAATGTACCTTTTACGTTCAATAGTGATTTCAAAAAATTTAAAGTTCACAGGTGCACCCATCGCATTGAATGCCATTAAATTAACAAAAGATTGTGCAATTGTCTTGATGTCACCCTCTTTATTTTGCTCAAAAAGTTGGTTAATTTTGTTTAGATTAGTATCGGCTAACGTATATCTTTGGGCAAATTCTGATACGTGCGCTAGTAGTTCAGCAAACATTCCTCTATTACTTTCAATATAATCAAGGCTTTTCCCATCACTTGCCTCACAATTTTTCGCATGGTGTAGCAATGCAATTAAATGCCTTGGTAGTACCATTTGATTTCCTTTTTGAGCCTCATTAGCACTGGCTAACATTCTTCGGCGTCCATCCTCACATTCATACAACGTATACTTTGGTAATTTCGCGAGCACTCTAGGAAGACGATAACCTTTTTCTTCTAAAAATGCTTTCTTATTTTTTTCAAACGTCTTACGTTCCATGACAGTAATACGGATAATTTTTTTCTCGAAAACCAGCTTATTTTTCCCCTTCGCACATTCAATAATTACTGCATAGGCCATGTTTGGACTATCAAAACCACCATATTTTTGTGGATTCCAATTTGTTTTTCTAGGAATTAATTTACTGGATTCTCCTCTAGGTTTAATTGTAGCTTTTGAAAATTCCCCTTTTTGAATTTCTATTTTCTTTACAATATTAATTTGACGGTAGTTAAGGACTTTTTTGATAGTTTCTAGATATTTTTTATCCCATAAAATTTCGCCATTTTCGTCTATTATTTGATCTTTCTGCGCAAAGAATAACATAATATTCGTGTAGAACTGTTTTTTTGCGGTAGCTTTATTCGCTTTGAACCAATCAAACTGGTGGTAATCACCATAAACAAACTCTGGCTCTAACTGAGGATATACTTTTAATAACGTATTCGCGACCACCCCATTTAAGTAAGCATCATGAGCATGATGGTAATCATTAATTTCACGGACCTTGTATAATTGAAATTGCTTACGAAATTGGCTAACCAACGTAGATTTCAATGTTACAATTCTAACCTGTTCTATCACATTTCCATTCTCATCTTTTTTACAATTAAAGCGTTGATATAAGATATTCGACACATTCTTTGTAATTTGCCGAGTCTCCACTAATTGTCTTTGGATAAATTTTGCTTTATCCGCTTCTGTAAGCCCTCCTTTTTCAGCTTTAGTTAAATAATCAAATTTCCGCTTACTCATCAATTTCGCTTGGTATAATTTCTCCCAAAAAATCTTTTGCTTCTGAACAATTTCTAATGACGGGACATTATCCCTTTTTTCACGATTGGCAGCCGAACTTACTAATACGCGGTTATCAATAGAATTATCTGTTATAAAGCTCTGCGGAACGATATGATCAATATCATAGTTAGAAAGATTGTGGATATCCAAGTCTTGTCCTGTATACATATCCTTCCCATTCTGTAAATAATATAAATACAATCTGTCATTCTTTAATCCTTGATTATCGATCGGATGCTCTTTTAGAATTTGACTACCAAATTCTTTAATCGCTTTTTCTAATGATTTATAACGTGGCCTAGAATTATTTTTTCCTTTTCCTGTTGTTTGATTTTCTCTTGCCATTTCCACAACAATAGTTTGAGGTGGGTAGCCCATTACACTAACAAGTTCATCGACAATCTTCAAGCTTTGTAGAATACCTTTTTTTATAGCCGGGCTACCAGCAAGGTCTGCCACAATACTTTGAATATCTTTATCTGCTGTAGTTACTTGTTCTTTTTCAATTATTGATTTAAATGATAAATTGCTATCATTTATAAGTTGCATCAGATTACGGTTTAGCCCATCATCATTCATCAAATAATCTAAAATAGATAGGTGAGACTGCTTATCGCGAATCCCAACAAGTAACTTAGCGGATAATCTTCCCCAACCGGTATAATGCCGTCGTTCTAATTTTTTCAGAATCGTCCCATTCAAAACATCGGAAAATTGTTGTAACTGTTCTTTAATCATGCGCTTATCTTCAAACACTGTTAAGATTTTAACGATTTCTTCTAACATCTCCATATGTAGTGAGTTATCAAGAATTTCTCGTTCTATCCCTACCCTCAATAAATCATGATAGATGCTGTAACTAGCGTTAAATGTATCTTTGATACCTTCAATAGTAGCACACTCAACATGGTTCATATTACGTAAAAATACTTCTAAGTCTTTCTTCTTCACTTTACGCTTTTGTTTAAACAACCCATTAAAAATTTGTTGTTTTTCCTTTCCTGAAAAATAGTGAGTTTGCCCTTGATCATCCATATATCTAACTTTAGTTAACTCATTATACACCATATATTTTTGATAACAGGGACTATGTTTAGGCAACACATTTTCTTTAGGCAAATAGGTATCTTTATTGGTCATTTTTTCAATAAAGTTTACTGCTGACTTGCCAAAATCCACTTTCTCTTCTATATTCCACGGTCTAATTTCACCATCAATTTTTCTTGTTAGCCATGCGAATTCACTCTGTCCGTTAGCTAGCGGACCAACAAAATAAGGGATTCTAAAAGTTACTAAACTTTTAATTTTATCATAGTTTTCTTTTAAAAAAGGATAATATTTTGCTTGCTGGTGTAAAATAGCCTCTAATTCTTGCAAATGTAATTGATGCGGAATCGCTCCATTGTCAAACGTCCGTTGTTTACGTAAAAAATTACCTTCCTCTATCAGGTTAATAAAATAGTCGACACCCTCGATATTCTCTAACTTTTTTTTCATGTAACTATAAAAATCCGCTTGACTTGTTTTACCATCTATATAGCCTGCATAGCCATGTTTATTTCTATCATTAAACACTTCTTCAAACTTTTCTGGTAAATGAGTTTTGAAAAATGCCTTCAATCTCTTTAGATCTTTATCATGTTTATCAAAACGTTCAATCATACTGACAGACAACATTGCCTTCGTTTCTGCATTTTTCACATTAATAATGCTAGATAATACCACCGCATTATACGCATTTTTCACAGCAACAAAAAGTTCAGCATATTCATCTCCAATCTTTGCCAGTAAAGCCTCTAAATCTTCTTCATAACTCTCTTTTGCACATTCAATATCTATTTTTTCATCCAGATCAAAAAACTTTTTAAAATTCCCTTTATTTCCTACAATCATACTTATGAATTGAGCAAATATACCTGTATTTTTTTCATTTGGGTATAATGCTAAAACTCTTCTCACTTTTTCTCTTCGTGTAAGCTTTTCCGAGAGAATTTCAGCTACTTCTCTATTCTCCTCCAATGGTGTTAAATTACCATCTTCCGTAGTACCCACAAACACTTGATTATATATCTGCAGGAATTGCTTAAATATTTCATCTATAGAAGTGTTTTGCGTATCTAGCTCTCCCTCAATTAAAAAATGACCTCGATATTTTACAATATGAGCCAAAGCTAAATAAATTAATCTCAAATCAGCTTTGTCTGTGGAATCTACCAACTCTTTTCGCAAGTGGTAAATTGTCTGAAAATCTTTATGATACGCAACTTCTTCCTCTAGAGTTGCAAAAAACGGATGGCTGCCATATCTTTTTTCGCTTTCCACATAAAAACTATCTTTTAATCGGCAGAAGAAATTAGCATCAACTTTTTCCATCTCCGCAACAAATATTTCTTGTAAATAAGAAATTCGATTTCGTCTTCTCTCTATTCTCCTTTTTGTTGTTCTTTGCACCCTTCTATCAGCAGCTGTTTTCCCCTCATCAAATAATCTTACACCCCAGAAATTTTTCTTTATTTGTTTTTTCTTTGAATCTCCAACAATTTTCATTTTCCTCTTCACTAAATCATATTGATCTGTCAATACTGCCCAGCCTACTGAGTTAGTTCCAATATCTAAACCGATTGTATACGGTTTTCTCATTTTCTTCATCCCTTCAAATTTTTTTATTATTAATGAGTTGCATTTTTTTCATAATTTGATACAATGTATGTATTGTTAGTATTCAAAATAACATAGCGAGTTAAAATAAGGCTTTGTCCGTTCTCAACTTTTAATTAAGTAGCGCTGTTTCGGCGCTTTTTTTGTGCGCTTTTTACGTAATTCATATATCTCATCATTTTATCCTATTTCATCTACTTTCCCATTCTAAAAGTATCCATTTAACTATATAAAATTAAAGCTTATCTGTATGTCGCTTTACTGTCCTCTTTAGTACATTTAGCGTTTGATTTCTGTCATTAACCCTTTATAACACAGAAAAATAAATGTACATCTATTTCCACCCTTTGTTTAGCCCTAAACTTTAAATACAAAAAACACCTTTGTCAGATTCATTTTTCTTGAATCTAACAAAGGCATTTTTCTCTAGAGACACTCGTTATATATCCAGTAAAAACAAAAGAAGTCCTCCTCCCTTACTCCTTTTTAAATAAATTTCGATTATTAGTAATCAATGCTTCATTTTCTTTTAACCATTTTTTTATATCCTCTAACAGAGATATACTACTTTCCCCTAAAGCAGTCAACTGGTAATATACTGGAAAACCTGTAGACGTCACGCCATTTTTAGAAATCAGTCCCGAGGCTTGTAAATTAATTAAATTTTCGTTTAACACTTTTCTTGAAATCCCAGGCATCTTCCTTGCTAATTCTGAAAAATGATGTTCACGCTCAGACAAAAGTAGTAAAATAAAAGGAACCCATTTCCCAAGAAGGGGCAAAGCTAATGTTCTAAGTCGTTGATCATCTGACATATGACGATTTGTATGCACCTCTAAGTAACCTCTTTTCCAGAAAAAAATTATTGCTTATACTAATCAGTATTATAGCATAGATGAGGAGAATCAGAATTGATGAAAAAACATTTTTTTAAGACATTTGAATTGGAATTCGAAACAACTAGATTGCTTTGGTATACTCCCTATGGTGGTTCTGATTATGGAGAAGTCGCAACAGTCACAGAAAGAATAAAGGATGGAAACTATGAATCTTGGTATCATGAATGGTCTACTTTTGCTCAATCTTTAGAAAGACGAGCAGCTACCTTTTACTCCCCAGAAAGTAAAGGCAATGCTCTTTTACGTTCAAGTCGCTATTATCAAGCCGCAGAATTCTTTCTACCTCCTAAAGACCCTCGAAAAATAGAAGCTTATACAAAATCAGTAACGCTTTTTTATGACGCATTAAGCCTAAAAAAGATACCTTACACGAAACATACTATTGATTATAAACAGGTGAAATTAAGGACCCTCTATTTTAAAACTTCTCAACCAACAAAGGGAACTTTTTATATTTGTGGTGGTTTTGATGCACTTCTAGAAGAACTTTATTTTACCAATGTTATAGCGACCTTAGCCAATGGTTATGATGTTGTGTTGTACGAAGGACCTGGTCAATCTGATGTAATCCGAAAATATGCACTCCCTTTCGAAGCAGATTGGAATGAGGTAGTCAGCGTAGTAATACATTATTATGAAGAAAAAGAGAAACTTATAGGCGAAAGAATTGGCGTTGGTATTTCATTAGGGGGCTTATTGCTCGCTAGAGCCGCAAGTTTAGATAATAAACTATTTGATCAAATTATTTTATATAATTATTTCCCTTCTATGCTAGAATCTTTTAAAAAATCATTGCCTTCCCCTTTACATCGATTTCTAAAACAGGGATTTCCGGAACCATTAGAAAGTATTTGCACCTTTTACCTTCAGCATCATCATTTTTTAAATTGGCAGATAGAGCACGCAAAATGGGTGTTTGGCGCAACCTCTCTAAATGATTTATTAGCTATATGCGCCGATTACAATGAAAAGATTGCTTATGAAAACTTAAAAACGGACTGTCTCGTATTGCTTGCGCGAAATGAAAATTATTATGATTATCAACTTGGCGTATCTTTTTTCCAAAAGATTCCGGCAAAACGTAAAAAGTTAATTTTATTTGATAAACAAAATTACTCCTCCGATTTGCACTGCCAAAATGGGGCTACTTATGATGCAAATGATCAACTATTTTTATGGTTAGCCAAATTAGATTAATTCACGTTTATTTAATTAATGAAAATAGAATTTAAATCTAGGATACTTCAACAGTAAATAAGGTGCGTATAATGAATCATCACAAGGATTATCTCCTTGTGATGATTTTAATAATCCGGTAAATCAGGATACCTCAAACCCAATTTCAAAGCCAGCTCCTTTATAGAAGAAACTTGCATTAAGTCTAATACTTATTAAGTCATTCCTATCTAAAATTTATGTTGATATATATCGGCATCAAGTAGGAAAACAAAGATCAAGATGTAAGAAGTCTTGAATTATAGTGAAATCATATAATTCTGCATATATAGATATGCAGAATCTGCCTAATTTTATACATTCTTTCATGTTATAATTGTTTTGCTGTCTAAGTCGAGGCTAAGAATAGCCGAAAAAGTACAAAGAGAAATCTTTGTACTTTTTTAGGTAAACATAAATCTATTATATCAAGTTGCAACCACCTGTTGCTAATATTCTACCAATACTCTCTTTTAGATTTTTTAAAGTTATGTCATAATTATATTATCAAATAAGATTAAGGAGAGTAGGTATATGGGAATTGCAGATAGAATAAAACAATTAAGAAAAGGCAATGAATTATCACAGGAAGAATTAGCTGAAAAAATAGGTGTTTCTAGGCAAGCTATTTCAAAATGGGAAACTGAAAAAAGCTTTCCAGACATTGAGAATCTGCTAATAATAAGTGAAGTATTTAAAATCAATTTAGATGAGCTTATTAAAGGGGATAGTAAATTTGAACAAAAATTAGTAGTTGATGGAAACACTAGGAAGTGGCATTTACTAGTTATATTCTTTTTACTATCAATTCTAGTTTATATTATTTATTGGAAAGTCACTCATAATATTTTCATGTTAGGCTTTGCTATTTCTACAGTTTTTATGTTGATAATTGAAATTAAGATATATTTTACTGGAAAATTATTAAATATCTTTTAGCACTGGTATCATATAGATGGATTCAGAACATTCTGATTTATCAATCGCCTGAAAAATTGACAAAACAGTTAATGTTTACGCAACGGATGACATTTCCAGAAAATCTTTAATAATTTGAAGGATATATTATACACTATAGGAT
>NZ_JAARZJ010000002.1 GCF_014229245.1 Listeria farberi
ATACTATATTACATTTATTTACAAGTAATTTTGTCTTATTAAAAAACATGACTTACTAGCAGATTAAGCTTATACTTAAACTATTAAACCCAAAGGAGATGATTTCATGCCTTTTGCAGTCCCGTACTTAGTTTTTAATGGCGAAGGTCAAGATGCACTAACGTTTTACGCCGAGGTATTTCAAGCTGAAATTACGAGCGTCCAACGTTTTAAAGAGATGAATAATTTTGATGGTGATGCGGTTTTTGGTGAAAGGTTAATGCACAGTCGCTTAATCAAAAATGGGGAAGAGTTTATTTACATTACGGATGCGCCTTATGATGTTTTTACAACCGGGAACCGTGTGACGATCCTTATTAATTTTACATCTGAGGAAGATATTAAATATGCCTATCAAGCTTTGCGTACAGATGGAAAAGTAGAGATGGAGTTGCAAGTGGCATTCTGGGGTTCGACTTATGCGCAAGTGACGGATAGGTTTGGGGTGTTTTGGCAGCTTAATTTTGACCAAAAAAATTGAGCCCAGTATAAGCTCAACTTTTTTGGTCTATAAATTTTTTATCATAATAATATCTGTTTGACAATCATCGCCCATATAAAAATCATGTTCTCCATTTGGAGTAAAGCCCATCTTTTCATAAAATTGAATAGCATTTTTATTCTTCTCCCAAACACCTAACCATATTTTTTCTGCATTAACTTCTCTCGCTATCTCTACCGCTTTGCTAAATAAATCATTACCTAGTCCCTTTTTTTGAAATGATTTTAATACATAAATACGCTCTATTTCGATTGTATTCCCCACTATTTCTTCTGTTTGAGCATCTCCTATATTTAGTTTTAAATATCCAGCAATGGCTTCTTGATGATAAATAAAATAAAAATAGGAATAGGGATTTTCTAATTCATTTCTTAATTTTTTTGCTGTAAAGTTTGTTTTTAAATATGCATCCATATTTTCCGGTTTATTTTGTGCTCTAAAGGTTTCATCAAATGTCTTATAACTTATTTCTAAGAGCGGTTGTAAATCACTTTTTATACATAATCTTATCATTACTTTTTCCTCCACAATTAATAACTTCTTTTATTGCCTTTTTTCACATATAGCCAGTCATCCGCAATATTTTCTTTGACCTTCTTGAGCGCCCCGGAGAGCATATTAATCTCAGCTTCAGTAAATCCTTTTAAAGCTACTTCATTAGAATATTCATTTTCGCGGATAATTAAAGGATATACTTGTTGGCCTTTGTCTGTTGGGAATAATAGTTTATTTTTTTTATTATTCTTATCCTGTTTCTTTATAATCAAACCATTTTTCTCTAAATTCTTAATAGCTCTCGAAGCAGTAGTACGATCGATTTTTAAAATATCTACTAATTTTTCTTGAATAATTCCTTGGTTTTCGCAAATTCTAACTAGATAAATAAATTGCCCCTTTGCTAGATTTAATTCTTTAAATTCGATATTACTTATTGAATCAAGTGCCCGAGCAATAACACCTATATCTCTTAATATATCTTTCATTACCAATCTCCTTTTATTGCATTTGCAATAATATATCTTTTCATAAGTATAGCACAGAGGACGTACTGAGGAAATAGAAATGGAATTTTTCTACTAACAAAAAAACCGTATCAGCACTTGGTTGCACTGAAACGGCTTTTTTTATGATTTACTAAAAATCCTATATTAATAAAATTTTACGACTTCATTGAAACTATTTTAGTGAACGCTTCAAAAGAAAGCAGTTTAAAACATTAATTTAATTCTAACCCAGCAATCACATTCTTAGCATCTATCATCATCTCTTCAATAACATCTTTACAAGGTTTAATTTCTGTAATTAATCCAGCGATTTGTCCAGCCATGACAGAGCCATTGTCTGTGTCGCCTTCTTGTACTGCTTTTCGTAAAGAGCCTAAAGTTAACTCTTCTAACGTATCACGATCGGCGTTTTCTTCTTCTAAACGGATGTATTCTTTGATCATTTTGTTTTTAATCGAGCGAACGGGAGCGCCGGCTTTTCGACCAGTAACCATCGTGTCGCGGTCAGAAGCTTTGATTACGGCTGCTTTGAAATCCGGGTGTACGGGGCATTCATCGGTTGCTAGGAAGCGTGTGCCGATTTGGACACCTTTTGCACCTAGAGCTAGAGCCGCAGCGATTCCACGACCGTCGGCAATTCCGCCTGCGCCAATGACTGGAATAGTTACAGCATCCACGATTTGAGGTAATAGCGCCATTGTTGTTGTTTCGCCAACGTGTCCTCCAGCTTCCGTTCCTTCTGCGATAACTGCGTCCGCGCCCATTTTTTCCATGCGTTTAGCAATCATTACGGATGGGACAACAGGAATCACGATAATTCCAGCTTTTTTCCAGATTGGCATAAATGTTTTTGGCGTTCCCGCTCCGGTTGTAACGATTCCCACTTTTTCTTCAATAATTACTTCGGTTAATTCCGCAATATTCGTCATCATTAGCATTAAGTTAACGCCAAATGGTTTATCTGTCAGTGCTTTTGTTTTTTGGATTTCTTCGCGTAGCATGTCGGCAGTCATTCCGCCAGAAGCGATAATTCCTAAACCGCCAGCATTAGACACAGCGGCTACAAGTGGAGCTTTGGCAATTTGGGCCATCGCACCTTGGATAATCGGATATTTAATATTTAATAAGTTCGTAATCGACATCTTTTTCCTCCTGCGTTCTTGTTTGTTTTATCACAATTTAGTATATCAAAAAACAGCCCTATAAACTAGAGCTGTTTTTCACCATTAATTAGACTCTTCTGCATCCACAGCGAGCAAGACACAGCCAGTAATTCCAGCGTCATCTTCTAACTTTGGAGGAACGATATATGCATCTAAATCTGGTAGCTGAACATAATTATTAACGAGCGCTTTTAATTTTTGACGGACAAGTGGGAAAAGTTGGCGTTGTTTCATGACTCCACCACCTAATACGATTCTTTCTGGGGATAGGATAAGTGTGTAATTCATTAGAGCTTGCGCGATGTAATGCGCCTCTAAATTCCAAACTTCTTCATTATCTGCAAGTTCTGCCGCTTTTTGACCCCAGCGTTTTTCAATTGCTCCACCAGCTGCAAGCCCCTCTAAACAGTCACTATGACTCGGACAACTTCCAGTGAAACGGTCGCGCTTATGACGGCGCACCATGATATGTCCCATTTCTGGATGAGAAAAACCTTCTAAGATTTTACCCGAAACAACTGCTCCACCACCGATTCCTGTTCCGATAGTTAAATAAATACAACTATCTAAACCAGCGGCCGCGCCTAAACTCACTTCTCCTAAAGCGGCTGCATTAACATCCGTCGTAAAACCAATAGGCACATTAAATTCTTTTTTCATTGCACCAACGATATCATAATTGCGCCATGCTAGTTTTGGTGTTTGCGTGATATAACCGTATGTAGCACTTGATTTTTGAATATCAATCGGTCCAAATGAACCAATTCCAATTGCTTTTAATTCATCTTGATATTGTTTGAAAAATTGAATGACTGCTTTCATTGTTTCTGCTGGCTCCGTTGTCGGGTAGCTCTCACGTTTAATAATTTTCCCTGACTTTTCTCCGATTGCTACAACAAATTTAGTTCCGCCTGCTTCAATTGCTCCATAAACCATTCAAAAAACTTCCCTTCTCGTAAGTTTTATAACGCTTTCATTTTACAATAGTTTTCTGGAAAAAGAAACTTATTTTCTAAAAACTTATCATTTTAATTCTAAATACCTAATTTAACAGATATTTAAACACAAAATTTTACTTCTTAAAAATCCACTTCACAAGTCGCGCATATTCATCAAAAAATGGAGGAATTTCAGATGGATTTAATCCGTATTCCATATTATTTTTGATGCCTTGGTTGTACCATTTTTGGAGTTCATAGCCACGTTTAAAATAACCCCAGACAGACTTTCCTTCCGAGCTTAAGGCATATTTGACAGAGGTTAAATTGTCTAGCTTATCCGCCACGATTAACGCTTTTTCTTCTAAATTTCCGGTGCGCACTTGTTCGATTGTGTGTGCTTTTCGCTCTTCCCAAGATAACGTTTTATTTTCTGTATGAGACGCGACTAAATCGGCTACTTCATCGCCAAATGTTGCGCGAATATCGGCATCAGTCATTTCCGTATCCTCAACGGCATCGTGCAGTAATCCCGCGACAACGACTTCTTCGCGAAAACCAGCGCGGCGCAATATTCTCGCTACGTTCAGAGGGTGCGAAAAATAAGGTTCGCCTGTAATTTTGCGAACTTGGCCACTATGCGCTTCGATCATCATCTGTCTCGCTTTTTCATACATAAAAAGAAGCCTCCACTCAGAATCTATGTCTATACTATACAAGATTCGAGCGAGGCTTTCTAGTTTTTTAATTGTAAAAAGTAATTTCACGACCATTTAAATCTTGTACTGGTCGACTTGTATTACCAATTGCTTTTTCAAATTCAGTGAAATCTTCTTGGCCAAGTGTCTTCGCATTTTTTAACACGATCCAAGTTACGCCTTCCACGGTTGGTGGTGTCGTCCGTGAACCTTGGTATGTATAGAAAACACGTTCTTCTGGCATAAATTCATTTACATCCAAAGTAATTTCCCGTTCTGTTTCAAAATCAGCGAACACTTCTGGGAAATACGTCGGTAAATCTTTGAATTCGACATTATTTGTATTATCAATTTCCATCCAAGCACTCATTACAAGCGTTGTTCCGTCTGGTTTTTCATGAACAAAATGCCATTCAATCGGATACATATAGCCGTCGAGTAAATGCTCTGCCGGAATATGTGCATGAAACGATACAAGTGGATAATACTCGCCATTAAAGCGTAATCCTTGTTCTTTATCATGAGGAAAAATATGCACCGATTGTTCAATTCTTCTAATCGTATAGTCTGTTTCTTTATAGTAAAATTTCATTGTTGATGGTTTTAATTTCACAACATCAGCTTGTTCAATATCTACTGGCGATTGAGCCTTTCCAGTATGTGCGATTTCAAAGTCAGAACAGATATGCCCCCACATTTCTGGTCCAGTCTTTTCATCGTAACCCCATAACACTTTTTCCTTTGTCATAACCATTTCTCCTTTTCGAAAAAAATTGCGTAACATTATTTTAGCGGATAGCTGATCTATTCCACAAGTAATTTGCTTAATGTTCGTGTTTTGACTTTGGTGTGAACTGGCGGGAAGATACTGGTGGCTTTGTTTTTAGTACAATATTTATTCTAAAATATCTTTGATTGCAGAAGCTTATAAAACCTAATACAAAACTGACCAAGATTTAGCACTATATTATTTAAACCGACTAAACTTTGATATCCACCCAGCATCAGTAAACAACTCACCCGCAAGTCCATCACTTGATTCGACAATATTTTCATGATTTGCTAAGAGCGTAAGGTTGTCTTCCGATTCCTCAAACATAGTTAAAAAGTTAAATAAAGTATTATCAACAATCATTGTCCCTAAAAGATGTAAAAATTCTTTTTCTTCTTCATTCATCATTGAAAGCTTATGTTGAATATCCTGTAAAGAAGGTGCTTTGATTTCTTGATTTAATAAAGATTCTAAATGTTGAATAGTTCTATCTCGAGTAGAAGTTATGAATTCCTTTCCAAACATTGTTAAATTCGACTCATCCATGAAAATCCTCCCTAAAGCAGTATTTTATTGCATTAATTATAGCAGATACGTTTAACTACAAAAAGAAAAAACTAGTGCTGAAACATTTTCCAAGCAATTTATATAGTATAAAAAGAGGTTTAGCATGAAAATACTAAACCTCTTAAATTATAGAAAAATGACTTCATACAATAAATCTAAAAAACAATAGTTAAAGGTTTCTAGGAGTTCTTCATATTGCCATATTTCAATGAAGGCATTTTATTTCCGGTACATCTTAAACTCCAAAAATAATTCATTATAATACGACAGCATTCGTTTACCGAGGTTATCATATACTTCTAAATTATTTAGTTCGTCCATATCCGGATAAAAACGTTCGTCACTCGAAATTTCTTTTGGTAACAACTTAACAGCTTTTTCATTTGGTGTTGCATAGCCGACATATTCAGCGTTAATTGCAGCATTTTCTGGTTTTAGCATGAAGTTAATAAATTTATGCGCGCCATCGACATTTTTTGCCGTTTTTGGAATGACCATGTTGTCGAACCATAAATTGGAGCCGTCTTTTGGAATAACATATTCTAAATCTTCATTTTCACTTAGCATTTCCGCTGCTTCTCCGGAGAAAGTAACCGCGACACCCGCTTCATTGTCCGCCATGAGAAGTTTAATCTCATCGCCAACAATTGCTTTTACATTCGGCGTCATTGTTTCTAACTTATCTCTGGCAGCTTGTAGGTGGGCTTTATTCGTATCGTTTAGTGAGTAACCGAGACTATTCAGCCCAAGCCCCATCACTTCACGCGCCCCATCAATTAGCAAGATTTGGTTTTTCAATTCGGGATCAAATAACGCATTCCACGTATCGAAATTTTTATCCGGGAACATTTTTTTATTATAAATAATACCAAGCGTTCCCCAGAAATACGGCATCGAATATTTATTATCATCATCAAACGACAAGTCCATAAAACGCGGATCAAGATATTTTTCATTTGGCAGTTTGGAATGATCAAGCGGAATCAGCAAATTTTCTTCTTTCATTTTACTAATCGCGTAATCACTTGGCACTGCAATATCAAAGGTCGTTCCACCTTGCTCAATTTTCGTCATCATCGCTTCGTTAGAATCAAATGTTTGGTAAATGACCTTGATGCCAGTTTCTTTTTCAAATTTAGTAATGAGCGATGGATCAATGTAATCGCCCCAATTATAAATCGTCAGCGTATTACTCCCAGCGTAGCCCTCAGAGCGGTTCATCGTTGTTGCAAGTAGCATCATTAGGAGTGCGACGACAATTACAGGTACAAAAATTTTCAGCAGTTGCTTCATTCTTTCGTCGCCCCCGTCCGAATATTTTTACTTGTATTACGTTGGTTGATAAAGTAATAACCGATCACTAAAATAATGGTAAATAGGAAAATAAGTGTCGATAAAGCATTGATAGAAAGCGAAATCCCTTGTCTTGCTCGAGAATAAATTTCTACCGCTAAAGTTGAGAAACCATTTCCTGTTACAAAGAAAGTTACGGCAAAATCGTCTAGCGAGTACGTTAAGGCCATGAAAAATCCAGCTAAAACACCTGGCATAATATAGGGCAAAATAACTTTCGAAAGAACTTGCCACTGGCTTGCTCCTAAATCACGCGCAGCATCCATTAACGTCGGACTCATTTCTTGCAACTTCGGCAAAATCATCAATACGACAATTGGTATACTAAAGGCAATATGTGACACTAAAACAGAGATAAAGCCTAATTTTACACCTAAAATCGTAAAGAAAATCAAGAAACTAGCACCGATAATAACGTCCGGGCTAACAATCAACACATTATTCAAACTTAAAAGCGAGTTTTTCGCAAAAGGTTTTGGCATAAATTTAATCGCCAGCGCCCCGCAAACCCCAATAATAGTTGCAATCACTGAAGAAAGTAGCGCAATCACAAACGTATTTAAAACAATAATTAGTAAGCGCGTATCTTGGAAAACTTCCTTGTAATAACCAAGCGTAAAACCGCTGAAACCATGCATCGTTCCACCTTTATTAAACGAATAAAAAATCAAATAGAAAATCGGCGCATATAAAATCACAAAAACAAGCACTAAATAAATCGTACCCCATTTACTTTTCTTCATTTACGCGCACCTCTTTTCTTTTTCGAACCTGTTAAAAACATAATTAAAATCATCGCAATAATTAAAAATACGCCAATCGTTGAACCCATACCCCAGTCTTGCGTGACAAGGAAATGTTCTTCAATCGCTGTTCCGAGCGTAATCACACGGTTTCCTGCAATTAATCGCGTAATCATAAAGAGTGATAGCGCTGGAATAAAAACAGCCTGACACCCCGATTTCACGCCGTCAGCAGTGAGCGGGAATATCACTCTTCTAAATGTAGTTAAACTAGAAGCCCCTAAATCACGCGATGCCTGAATTAACGTAGGATTAATTTCCTCAATTGCATTAAAAATCGGTAAAATCATAAACGGAATAAAAATATAAGTCGATACAAATAAGAAACTAAAATCCGTAAATAAAATCTGTTTCGAGCCAATTCCAAGTATTTCTAAAAACTGATTCGCTGCCCCGTATGTCCCGAAAATCCCAATAAAGGCATACGCTTTAAGCAGTAAATTAATCCAAGTCGGTAAAATTATGAGTAATAACCACAATTGTTTATGCTTTAATTTCGTTAACAAATAAGCCGTTGGATAAGAAATTAGCAAAGTAAAAACTGTAATTAAAAACGCGTACCAGAAGGAACTAGCCGTCATTTTCAAATATACAGGGGTAAAAAAGTGAATATAATTATCTACCGTAAAATTGCCATCTACATCAAAAAAAGAATAATAAACAATTAATAAAATCGGTGCAACAACAAAAAGTAAAATCCAAAGAACATAAGGAACGAGATAAACTGTACGGGTACGTCTATTCATTACTGCACCTCATCGTAGCTATCAAGCCGCTTATCGAATTCTTCCTCCGTTTCGCCAAGACGCATAACATGAATTGCCTCTGGTTCAAACGCTAAGCCAATCTTATCACCCACACGAACTTTTCTCGTTGTGTGAACAAGCCATTCATTTCCATCAGTATCGATACAGCCTACTTCATAGTGCACACCACGGAAAAGCATCCAATCAACGGTTACTTGAAGTTTTCCTTTTTCAGCCGAAGTAATCTCTAAATCTTCCGGACGGATAACTACTTCGACAATTTCATTTGGACGGAACCCTTGGTCGACACATTCAAAACGTCTTTCCACAAATTCCACTTCGAAATCTTGAATCATTTTGCCATTAACAATGTTGGATTCGCCGATAAAATCAGCAACAAATTTATTAATTGGCTCATCGTAAATATCAATTGGCGTACCGCTTTGTTGAATTTCGCCTTTGTTTAATACAAAAATTTCATCGCTCATCGCAAGTGCTTCTTCTTGGTCATGTGTCACAAAAATAAACGTAATCCCAAGACGTTTTTGTAAATCACGCAACTCATATTGCATTTCGGTACGTAGTTTTAAATCAAGCGCTGACAGTGGTTCATCAAGTAAAATAACTTCTGGTTCATTAACGATTGCCCGCGCGATTGCGACACGTTGTCTTTGTCCGCCAGACATTTCGCTAATTTCTCTTTTTTCGTAGCCTTTTAAGTTAACAAAGCGCAGCGCTTCTTGTACTTTTTTATCGATTGCATCTTTTTTTAGCTTTTTAATACGCAGTCCAAAAGCCACATTTTCATACACGTTTAAATGTGGAAATAACGCATAATCTTGGAAAACAGTATTTACCGGCCGTTTATTGGCTGGAATTTGGTTAATTACTTTATCTCCTAAGTAAATTTGTCCTTCTGAAGCTTCTAAAAATCCAGCAATTAAGCGCAAAATGGTTGTTTTCCCGCAACCAGATGGGCCAAGCAAAGTATAAAACTTTCCTTTTTCTATTTCAAAACTGACATTGTCAAGCACTGGCGGGTCATTATCAAATTGCTTTGTTACGTTTTCAAAACGAATAATTGTTTCTGTCACAATCATTTACCTCCCTTATAAATATGACTCTGTCGCTACTAAGATGAGTGTCGCTTGTTCCGTTGCTCGATTAATAATTTGATGTTCATCTGCGGCGTGGAAATAAATAGCTTCTCCTTTTTTAGCTGCATACTCATTTCGACCAAGTAGCACGGTCACTTCCCCTTTTAACACATAAGCAAAAGTTTCTGACAGTGATGGTTCGAAGCTTTTAAAACAGCTATTTGCCTCTATTTCAAGTAGCACTGGTTCCATTTCTTTTTCATTCGATTCTGGAACAAGCCACTTTATTCTGTAACCTTTTTCTTCATCTTCAAAGAAAGTATGCTCTAACTCTCCGTAAATTACTTTTTGATTATGTTCTTCTTCATCAAAGAAATCTTTCGGAGTGGAACCTAACACTTCCAAAATAGCAAATAACGTTTCAATCGAAGGAGAGCTCAAATCTCGTTCTAGCTGAGAAATATATCCCTTCGTCAAATCCGTTCGTTCGCCTAATTCTTCTTGTGTCAAGTTCTTGCTGAGTCTAAGATTTTTTATGCGTTTGCCAATTTCCATGTCAATGTCCTTTCTTTCAAGTTTAGTGATAGTAAACCTCAAGTCATAGAAGTTTACTAATATCAAACAAAAAGTTTACTTACAGCAAGGTACATTATACAATAAAGTGTAGGCAGGAACAATAGTTTTTTTAAACTCCTATTACTTTGTTCTTTCTCTTTTACAAACTCATAAAAAAAGATAAGTTACATTAACAAAATGCGACTTATCTTTATTTCATATCTTCAACTATAGTTAAAAATTAGTTTATATGTGTTTGTACATCCTTAGCGACAGCTGTTAAGAATAGCCATAAGGTTGTTATTTGTGTCTCTCCCACACTTTTTGCTGAAACGTATAAACGATCTTGCTTTTTCATTTCATCTATAAATGTATCACCACATATATAAATATCTGGATCCGCTAAACTTAATTCTGATTTTCTTACAACAAATTCTATCGAGCCATGAATTTCCTCAGCAATTTTTATATATTCTTCACATTCATCTTGTCCACGCCCTCTATAAAACTCATGTAATTCAAACGGAGCCATAATATCGAATGGAAAATCTTCTAAAGCATATTCATTTTCATCAATTAAAGAACCTATTGTTTCATAATATTGAATTAAAATATCAGGCAACGTACCTCACTTTTGAATTGCTGTTTCAATCGTCTCTTTCTTATAAGGACATAATTCTATTCCTATTTCTTGATAAAAATTTTTCAAATCTTCAATTGTATTCATTTGTATCCTCCTTGTTAGTAAATCGTTAGTCAACAATTGCTTATCTTCATTTGATATAAAGAGCTAATTAAACGTTTCACTCTAAAAAATCAGCATCTAAATACGTTTCAATCATATTTAAATTCTGACGCAAGTCTCTAGCTAGATCTCTTGAAATCCCGCCTGTTTCAAACATGTTTTGAATAATGTCTCGTTCTAATTGGAATGCTACTACTTGTACTTCCTTTTTTTTCTGTTCGAATTTTGCATGTTTTCCTTTTGGACCATGCTCTTTTCTAATACGTTCAAGAAAAATAGTATGTTCTGTTATCAGCGTTCCAATAATATCAGCATTTTCTTTTGTTAATTGTTCTTTAAGCTTTTGAATAACGAGTATTTCATTTTCTTCTCTTAATTTGCGAATTGCTTGAAAACGTTCGCTATCTGTAGAAATACCTTTTTTCATTTTATGAGTTACTGTGCCCCATTTTTTCGGATGAATAACAAGCATAACTAAACGATAAAAAAACATCCACGCAGTTTTGACTTTTGTCCGAAAGCGCTGTTTAATAGCCTGCTCCCTCATATTAAGGTAATGTTGATAACGATAGCTATCTGTTGCCACAATGCGACCTTCATCCGTCATTTTTTGGGTGTTATCCCGTTCCCATTGAATAATTTCTAAACGTTTTTCGCGTTCTCTTTCGTCCATCCCACGACTAGAATTACTATTTTGCTGTAAATCATAAATTCGTCTTCGATAGTCCTCAATGACTTCATCTGTTGCAGCTTTTGTTTCTGGTCGCGTTTGATCTTTCAATTCTCTAATAACATTTCTAAGAATCCGAATGCGTGTTGCAATTTCTGCTCGTTCATCCACAGTTGTCACTTCTTCACTTTTTGCTAAAAGTGGCAAGATGAATGTTGCAATAACTAGCGTACAAAGAATAACTCCTGATGCAATAAAAATAATCAATGATCGCTGTGGAAACAGCGTCCCATCATCAAGAAAAAATGGAATCGCAAGCGCACTGGCAAGTGTAACTGCCCCGCGCACACCAGAAAGCGACGTTAAGATAACAGGTCTAAGTTGCGGTAATTGTGTTTTTTTATTTCGCTTTTGGTGTTGTTTCGCACCAATACTCCACGATATGTAAACCCACAAAAACCGCAGTAAAATAAGGGCTACCGTAATGGATAATATATAAGCAACCACCTGTAAATTACTACTACCAGAATCATTCCAAACCACTTCTATAATAGAAGGTAATTGAGTTCCTAATAGTAAAAAGACTAGTCCATTTAAAACAAAAATAATGACTGACCAAGTACTTTGTGAAACAACATTTAATTTAACTAATTGTGGATCAATTTTCTTCTGTTCCATTGAATGCATAATCCCAGCTGCAACCACCGCTAAAATTCCTGAAACGTGTAATTCCTCTGCCGCTAAATAAATAATAAATGGCGTTAAAATTTGGATAAGCATGTGAAACGTAACATCTTCCATCCCAAGACCGCGAACCCATTTTAACAATCGGAATTTTAACCAACTTAAAACGAGTCCTACTAAAATACCACCAATCGCGATAATTAAAAAGCTAATACTCGCATCCATTAAACTAAATACGCCTGTCACCATCGCAGCAATCGCAAATTGGAACGCAACTAGTCCTGAAGCGTCATTAATAAGCGCTTCTCCTTCTAGCAAATTCATTATCCGTTTTGGTAAATTAATCCGCCCAGAAAGTGAACTAACGGCTACAGCATCAGTTGGCGCAAGAGCTGCTGCAAGAGCAAAAGCTGCTGCAAGTGGAACGGTTGGAATCATCCAGTGGACAAAATACCCAATTACAACTACAGTCGCAAATACAAGCCCAAGAGCAAGTACTAAAATCGGCATTCGCATTCCCCAAAGTGCAGCCTTATCTGTTCGCTTTCCATCATTAAATAAAAGTGGTGCAATGAACATTACTAGAAAAAGTTCTGGATTTAATTTTAAGTCGAATGTAATTGGCATAATGGCAATGATTACACCAAGTCCAATCTGAATTAGCGGCACCGAAACAAAGGGAACAAACCGATTTAGTAAATTAGAAATAAAAATTGCTACAAGTAATGCTAAAACATATAAAAATATCTCCAATATGTATCGTCCCCTTTCGTTTTTCTCCTATATTATTATGAAGCAAAATAAATTATCACGCAAATATAAAACAGCTTCATTTCTTTGTACCACTCGGTTCAGAAAGAAATAAAGCCATTTATGAGATTAATTTTCTTTTTCTTTTTTATATTGATCAATTTGGTCATTCAAGTTTTTCATTTTTTCATCCAAATGAGTAATAATTCGCGCGGCATCTTGTAATTCTTTTACAAGTTCTTCTGGTGCTTCTTGTTGATATTTATAGTAAATTTTATGTTCTAAGCTTGCCCAAAAATCCATTGCAACTGTCCGAATTTGAATTTCAACCGTCATTTTTTCCGAACGGTTCGTTAAAAACACAGGTACCTCGCAAAGTAAATGTAAACTCCGGTAGCCATTAGGTTTAGGATTAGTTACATAGTCTTTCACACGCTTAATCGTTATATCACTTTGGCCGGCAAGCATTTCATGAATACGAAAAATATCAGATACAAAAGAACAGGTGATTCGAATTCCCGCAATATCATGTACATATTTAAGTGCATTTTCTGGTGTAATATCCACATTTTTCTTTTCCAGTTTTGCCCCTATACTTTCGAGAGATTTGACCCGTGATTTCAAGTGTTCCATTGGATTATAGTCATGTATAAATTGAAATTCTTCATTCAATATTTTAAGTTTCGTGTTCACTTCTTCTAATGCAAAACGGTGAAGTAGCATAACATTTCGCCAATGCTTTAGTTCGTCTACTGATGGTTGTTCCATGATGACACTCCTTCCATATGTATAAACTTCCTATTCCATGTTACTACAAAACAGAAGCTAGCGTAACTATATGACGAAAGTTTCACCACATTCTAATGAATTTTTCATAAAAAAGCCTAGAATAAAAATTATTCTAGGCTAATTCTCTATTTAACTAATGGGACAACTAATTACTTTATCCTTATCTGTCACAAGCAATAAATTACGATTATAATACTGTCCATCACTTTTTAATATTAGCGTTTTTTCGGTGTCATTATAATCAATCGTTAACGCTTCTTCTAAAAATATTTCCGTCCAGCGCTTAATTAATACAGGACCGATATTTGAATCTATTTCATCATCTTCAGGAGTTTTCTTTGCTACTAATCGAAGGGTAAATATGCCGCTGTTTTCACAGGAACACCCTTCTGTATCATAGTATAGATGCAACTGACCTGAAAGATTTGAACGAAGCGCGTTTAGCCGATTTATGGCGCTATCTGTAAATGTAATATACATAACCAATCACCTCTAACTCTATTATACACCTGAGTTACCAAGATTTCGCTCGTGCTGCTTACATTCGATTTATTTCACAAATTAGACATTGGGTTTTCGTTCCTTAGCATGGTATGATAGGTATGTATTTACAAAGGGGGAAAACACGCAGATGAGCGCTTATCCAAAATTCGATGTTATTTTAAAAGCATTAAATTTGTCTAGTGTAGGAGTAATTATTACAGATCCTGAGCAACAAAACAATCCGATTATTTTTGTGAACACAGGTTTTGAAAATATTACTGGTTATACCAAAGAAGATGCTATTGGCTCCAATTGTCATTTTTTGCAAGGAAATGATACTGACAAAGAAGAAATTGCGAAAATCCGTGATGCCATTAATCAAAAATCAACTGCGAATGTTTTACTGAAAAATTACCGAAAAGATGGTACTTCTTTTATGAACGAACTGACAATTGAACCGATTTATGATGATAATGATCATTTATATTTTGTTGGTATTCAAAAAGATGTGACGACCGAGCATAATTATCAACTGGAACTTGAAAAATCCTTATGGGAAATCGAAAAACTATCCACGCCAATTGTACCCATTAAGGAAAATATTTGTGTGCTGCCGCTGATTGGTTCCTTGACCCACGACAGGTTTCAACACATGTCCGAATATGTGAGCGAATATATGGATAATGGGAAAGAAGATTACTTAATTATGGATCTTTCTGGTCTTGCTGATTTTAATGAAGATGCTGTCATGAACCTTGTGAAGTTCCATGGTTTTATGAAGCTAACAGGTGTGGAACTAATTATTACTGGAATTTCACCTAAATTTGCGATGACTTTAATGCGCTACCAAGAAAATCTATCTAGTTTAACTACTTATAGCACAATCAAAGAAGCTTTACAATTTTACTAAAACGTATTGCAAAACAACCCATTTTCCGTTATTATGGGTAAATAATCAAATATAAACCCTCATCCAAATGGTGAGGTAGAGGTTGCGAGATGCACTAGTAATTTTTTAGAGGCGAAACAAAGACGCCGACGACAAAAAACGAACAGGTTGATCGCCGAAGTGACTAATTTTTCTTTGTGTAGAAATAGTTGCTGGGACAGTTTCCTAAAGGGGCTGGACTGCTATAAGAATTTGTCGAAATTTCTTATAGGTGTGCTATCTGACAAAATGATGTTGGTAAAATACGTAACAGCCAATTTCTTGCAGATTGGCTGTTTTTGCGCACTTCCTCTGATAATAGAAAGGGAGATTTATAGTGAAAAAAGAAACACATGGCGAAATTCGTCGTGACTTAAAGACAAGGCATCTGTCTATGATTGCCATTGGTGGTTCCATCGGTACAGGTTTATTTTTAGCAAGTGGAAATGCGATTCATACTGCAGGGCCTGGTGGAGCACTAGTTGCTTATATTGCGATTGGTATCATGGTGTACTTTTTAATGACAAGCTTAGGTGAAATGGCTACATACATGCCTGTTTCCGGCTCATTTAGTACGTATGCTAGTCGATTTGTCGATCCGGCTTTCGGTTTTGCGCTTGGTTGGAATTATTGGTTTAACTGGGCAATCACGCTTGCGGTCGATATTTCAACAGCGGCGATTATTGTTCAATTTTGGTTGCCGAATACGCCTGCTTGGCTCTGGAGTGCGATTTTCTTACTCTTGATTTTCGGTTTAAATGCCCTATCGGTAAAAGCTTACGGGGAGTCAGAGTACTGGTTCTCGATTATTAAAGTAGCAACCGTTATTATTTTTCTCATCGTTGGTGTGCTGACAATTGTTGGTATTCTTGGCGGCGAAGTGATTGGCTTTTCTAACTTTACAGCAGGAGATGCACCATTTAAAGGTGGTTTTTTCGCGATATTAGGTACGTTCTTGATTGCTGGATTTTCTTTTCAAGGTACTGAAATGGTTGGGATTGCAGCTGGTGAAAGTGCTACTCCAGAAAAAAGTGTTCCTAAGGCGATTAAGCAAGTTTTCTGGCGGATTTTGTTATTTTATATTTTTGCGATTTTTATTATCGGGATGATTATTCCTTATACTAATCCAAATTTGCTTAGTGCCGAGGCAACAGATGTGGCAATTAGCCCATTTACACTCGTATTTGAAAAAGCTGGGCTTGCATTTGCGGCTTCTGTGATGAATGCGGTTATTCTGACGTCTGTTCTATCCGCCGGTAATTCAGGTCTTTACGCTTCTACAAGAATGCTTTGGGCAATGGCTCGTGATAAAAAAGCACCTAAATTCTTAGGCAAAGTAAACCGTCGTGGTATTCCAATGGCTGCACTTATTGTGACAACTATTGTTGGTGCGATGACATTCATTACTACACTAACTGAAAATGGTACGGTGATTTATACGTGGCTCCTTTCAGCATCTGGGTTAACCGGATTTATCGCTTGGGTTGGCATCGCTATTAGCCATTACCGTTTCCGAAAAGCATTTATAAAACAAGGACACGATTTAAGTGAGCTGAAATATAAAGCAAAATTTTTCCCTTTTGGTCCGATTTTAGCTTTGATTTTATGTATTTTAGTCATTGTTGGTCAAGATTACGCGGCATTTTTAAAACCAGAATTTACGAATCCTGCTTGGTGGCAAAAAATCGGTATTTCTTATATCGGCCTCCCTATTTTCCTTATTTTCTGGTTATCATTTAAATTTACAAATAAAACAAAAGTCATTCCACTGGAAGACTGCAAATTTGATCAAAAATAAAAAAACATCTCTTGTTCATTCATTTTTACTTGAATGATACAGGAGATATTTTTATTTACTCTTTTTTAGTAAGGTTTCTACTTTTTTATTTAAACGGATTAATTCTTCTATTTCTGTTTCGGTAAGGTTTTCGAACACTTTCATCATCGCTTTGTACATAAAAGCGTTTGCAGTGGAACGCTTAGATAAGTCTTCTCCTTTTTTTGAAAGTTTTAATGTTAAATCCATATTATCCGTTGGAATCGTTTTGTTTAATTTTACAACAAGACCTAAGCTAATTAACCCGTCCACATTAGCCGCGGCAGAACTTCCAGTAATTATTAATCGTTTCGTTAAATCCGCCACTGAAATACCAGGGGTGCTATAAATCACATTTATCATGGCAAGTTGCTGAATGGTTAGTCCTAAGCTTGCCGCATTTTGATCGGCGTATCCCGCTGAAATCCGCTGTATGGACCAATAAGTTTTTAATAATTCACTAATATTTTCTGTATCTGTATTAATTTTTGCCATCATTCAACCTCCTCTTTCCATCTATTCTACGCACTTTGTCAGAAAAACTCAATCATATTTACGAAAAAAACATATTTCAATACGTTTTTATAGTTGCTTATTAAAAGTAAGTGTGATATAGTTTACTTATAAACAGTGAAGCTATTGCTTTTCTAACGTGTAAAAGTATTTTTTCTAAGGTTTAATATGAAACAATTTAGGCTAGATTATAAGAGAATGCTTTTATAAAAAAACATATTTGGAGGAATGAAAAAATGACAGTAGAAAAATGGAACGTAGACCCAGCGCATAGTTCAATCGAATTTCAAGTAAAACACATGATGGTATCAAAAGTAAAAGGTGCATTTAGCGATTTCACAGCGGATATCGAAATGGATCCAGAAGATTTAACTTCTGCAAAATTAAACTTCTCTGTATCAGCAGCTTCTGTAGATACTCGCCAAGCACAACGCGATGGTCATCTAAAAAGTGAAGATTTCTTTAATGTAGAAAAATATCCAAACGTTACTTTTACCGCAACAAAAATCACTGCTGATGGCGATGATGAATACGAAGTGACTGGTGATTTAACGATTCGCGACGTAACAAAACCTCTTACACTAGAAGTAAGCTATGAAGGTACTGGAAAAGATCCCAACACTGGTAATATGGTAGCTGGTTTTGAAGCAAAAGGTAAATTCAACCGTAAAGACTTTGGTCTAAATTACAATGCTGCGTTAGAAACTGGCGGCGTACTTATTGGTGACGAAGTAAAATTAAACATTCAAATCGAAGCAAGCAAATAATGGTTGAAACTACGAATAGCTAGCCTATTCGTAGTTTTTTTGTAGCTTTATCCGCCCTTTTAAGCTAAAATAGTTCTATTGTTTAAAAAAAGGGGGCTAACATCGCTATGGAAAATAAACAAAATGGACAGCTGGGCGGGATTATCGCTGGCGCTCTCGCTTATGTGTGTTGGGGCGTTCTTCCAATCTACTGGAAGCTAGTTACTCATGTTCCACCAATGGAGATTTTGGCCTATAGAATTATATGGTCTTTTATTTTTATGTTATTTTTAATCGTTTGTTTACGAAAAGCTTCGATGGTTTTTCAAGAAACGAAAGATGTTTTACTTAAACCGAAAACGCTTATCGCTATTATCGCCGCGGCTTTTTTAGTTACAGCAAACTGGTATTTATTCATTTATACGGTGAATAGTGGGCATGTGACAGAGGCAAGTCTTGGTTACTACATCAATCCACTTGTCAACGTACTTCTTGCAACTGTTATTTTAAAGGAACGATTAAGTCGTGGAGAAATTATTGCAGTTATCTCTGCTACAATTGGTGTTTTAATACTTACATGGCATCTTGGCTCTGTTCCTTTTGCAGCGATTGGGATGGCTGTTACCTTCTCTCTTTACGGTCTGATTAAAAAAGTTGTTTCCGTTTCAGTCTGGACTGGCTTAACGCTTGAGACAATGATTATCACACCATTCGCACTTATTTATGTTATATTTTTCGCAACCAATGGATTAATGCAGTATCCTGCAGAAACCAATATTATTTTAGTTGGTGCTGGTGTCGTTACCGCTATACCGCTGCTTTTATTTGCCACTGCTGCGAAGAAAATCAGCTATACAATGGTTGGATTCTTGCAGTACATCGGTCCAACGTTAATGCTTGCACTTGGTGTCTTACTATTCAAAGAAAGCTTTGACCACATTCAATTATTTGCGTTCATGTTCATTTGGTTAGCATTGATTATTTTCACGATTTCTCACATTTATTCCGCAGCCAAAATCAAACAACTAGCAAACGCCACAAAAAAATAAATGTTTCCCAGTCCCCTCTTTCGGGAATAATTCTTCTATCAAACGAGAATCTATTCCATAAAAATGAATAGGGGGCTTTTTTCATGAAAATTGGTATCATTGGTGCTACGGGCCGAGCTGGTTCAAGGATTCTAGAAGAAGCAAAAAACCGTGGCCACGAAGTAACAGCTATTGTTAGAAACGCTGGGAAAATAACGCAAACGCATAAAGATATTAATATTTTACAAAAAGATATTTTTGATTTAACGCTTTCCGATTTATCTGATCAAAATGTCGTAGTTGATGCTTACGGGGTCAGCCCAGAGGAAGCAGAAAAACATGTCACTTCACTTGATCACTTAATTTCTGTTTTAAATGGAACGGTTTCTCCGCGCTTACTTGTCGTTGGCGGCGCAGCTAGTCTTCAAATTGATGAAGATGGAAATACCCTTTTAGAATCTAAAGGGCTTCGGGAAGCACCCTACTATCCAACTGCTCATGCGCAAGCGAAACAATTAGAGCATTTAAAAGCGCATAAAGCAGAGCTCAGTTGGACGTACATTAGCCCTTCTGCCATGTTTGAGCCTGGTGAACGTACTGGAGATTATCAAATAGGGCGAGATCATCTTTTATTTGGTAGCGATGGCAATAGTTTTATCAGTATGGAAGATTACGCTATCGCTGTACTAGATGAGATTGAGCGACCAAATCACTTGAATGAACGGTTTACAGTGGCTGGAAAATAATACGAAAGTCGAAGGAGCAAAACGCCTCCTTCGATTTTTTTATCCGAAATAATACTCCCCATTGGTAGGAACTTCCTGTATACTAGTGCTATATGCAAAAAAGGGAGGAAGAAAATGGTTTTACTTGGTGCGCTAGTTAATGGGCTAGGGATTTTAATTGGTTCAATAATTGGCATGAAATTACATAATATCCCTGAACGTATGAAAGACACGGTCATGAAAGGGATGGGGTTATCCGTTATCGTCCTTGGCATTCAAATGGCATTTAAAACGAGCAATTCGCTGATTGTTATTTTAAGTATTTGTTTTGGAGCTGTTATTGGTGAATGGCTTAATATAGATTACCATCTTAACCAACTTGGGCACTGGATTGAACGGAAAGTCGGTGCAAAAGGTAAAAGCAATGTTTCAAAAGGCTTTGTGACTGCTACACTTATTTTTGTGATTGGCGCGATGGGAATTATAGGTGCGCTTGATAGTGGGATTCGCGGTAATCATGATGTGCTTTATACGAAATCAGTAATGGATGGGTTTATCGCCCTTCTTCTTAGTACAACACTTGGTTGGGGCGTTATGTTATCGGCTATTCCGGTGTTTTTATTTGAAGGCCTTATCGCGCTTTTTGCAACACAAATTAATCAATTTATTCCAGCAGACCTGATGGCCCTAATTATTAAAGAACTAACGGCTACTGGCGGAATTATGATTTTGGCTATTGGTCTCAACTTGCTCGGTTTAACGAAAATCCGGGTCGCGAATCTGGTTCCGGGGATTTTGGTTGTTGCGCTAATTGTTGCTGGAATCTATTATTTTTAATTTCGTTTAAATGGTGGTTTTACATCTAAATTTATTAAATCAGTATATGTTTGCGGTTTTCTGTAGGCATTTCCCCAAGTTTCATTTTCCCGGTAATTTCGAATAGCATCTAAATTAAATTCAGCAATAAAAACGCCCTCTGAAACGTCATCTGTTTCTATAATTGTATTATCTTGGTAATCCCCGTTTTTATTAAAAACAATCGGGGAAAAAGCAGTAGATCTCCCCCATTTTTCTCTAGGATAGTTTGCCATTGCGACGCCAACCATATTTTCAAATGCACGAGAGTTTAGTTGGTTAAGCCTAGCTGGATTCATTTCACAAGCATTTGGAACAAGGATAATTTCTGCTCCTTTTAGCATTAATACTCTGGCGCTTTCTGGAAATTCTCTGTCATAACAAATCATCACACCAAGTTTTATCTCATCAAACTCAGAAACATTAAATTCATCCCCGCTTTGTAGTAAAGTTTCTAAAGAAAAATCACATGTATGAACTTTAGCGTAATCTAAAATTATTTCTCCATTTCGGTCAATTATAATAGCTGTATTTTGCGGTTTTTGCTTTGTTTTAGATAAATAAGTAGCACAAACACCAATGTTTAGTTCTTTTGCGAGTTTTTTTAAAGTAGTAACATATGTGCTATCTCCTGCTACTGCATCTGCCAACCACCGCGTACGCTCTTCTTCAAAACTGGCATCCATTGGCTCATCAAAGGCTGTGTCAAAAGGTGGTGCGTAGCCGTTTGACCACATTTCAGGAAAAAGAACTAAATCTGCCTCTTTTTTATGAGCTTCTTGTATATACTTCACAGATAAATTTAAATTTGCCTCTTTGTTATTTGGTACTGCTTCATGTTGTACTAAAGCGCTTTTAAGATTAACCATGTGCCCCCTCCTATCCAACTAATTAACGCAATTATAACATCTATTGTTAAAAACAAAAAAACACCAACAGCCCGAAAGTTGTTGGTGTCTATATAAATCTTAGTTCATACCACCCATGAAGAAGGCTGTTGTTAATTCTTGCATGAACGCCATATCGTTTTGCATTTTCCATAATGCATCATCATCTGGATCAGCTTTTAGTTTAAGTGTAACTGTTTTAGCTTCAGATACTGCATCTGCATTTTGAACAGCTTTCGTATAGATTTCCATTGTTTTTTCAGCCATTTTTTGATCATCTGTAGCAATTGATGGATCAGCTGTTGCTGCTTTTGTTAGTTCTTCTACTAATTCTGTTTGAACACCCTTCATGTCTAGCCCTTTAACAGCGAACTGAATTTCTGGACTTTCTTTGTCGTCATTTGTTACTTTAGTAGTATACGATGTTTTTTCGTTTACTTGTTTACGAAGTGCATTATAGAAATCATCCACTTGTTTGTCTAAGTTCACGTCACTAGAAAAACTTGCAGTGAATGTACTAATGAAGCTTTCTTTAAAACTAGTTTCAAATTCTTTTTCAAATTTAGAACCATCTTCACCGTATACGTCTTTTACTTTATCTGTATCTTTATTGTAAACTACTGCGTTAACTGTGATTTCTCCTGCTTTTTTTGGTTCTACTCTTGACGCTCCACCACATGCACTTAAAACTAATACCATAGCAAGTACAAAAACCATACTAAATAACCCTTTTTTCATTAAAATATCTCCCTTTCTTATTTGAATTCCATTTAATTGTACAGAAAGCAAGGATAAAAGCCAACTATTTAACTAATAATGTCATAATTTGTACATATTTCCAAATTAAATGAGGTGAAACACTTGAATAAAAAAACAAATGCATGTCGAATTTTAGATAAACAAAAGATTAGTTATCAATTACGTGAGTATAACTGGAGTGAAGACACGCTCGATGCACTTCATGTTGCGGAAGAAACTGGCAATAATCCTGCACAGATTTTTAAAACACTTGTACTGACCGGTGACAAAACAGGGAATATCGTGGCATGCATTCCTGCCAATAAGTCCTTACATTTGAAGCATTTGGCAAAGATTAGTGGCAATAAAAAATGTGAATTGATTGCGGTGGACACGTTAGAGAAGCTGACAGGTTATATTCGCGGTGGATGTTCTCCAATTGGTATGAAAAAACTATTTCCAACTTTTATTGATAATAGTGCAGAACTGCTTGATACAATCTTAATTTCGGCTGGAAAAAGGGGACTACAAATCGAATTAGTACCAGCTGACTTAAAAAAAGTAGTACGTGCGGAGTTTGCGATGATTACGGAAGAATGAAGAAGAATTCGATTTTAACAAGGGAGTTTCGTTTTTATGAATATATCTGTTTATGTTGCAAGTGCATTTAGTAAGAATAATAAAGGTGGAAATAAGGCTGGTGTAGTATTGAACGAACCAACATTAACCACCCTTCAAAAAATCACCATTGCAAAACAATTAGGCTATGCTGAAACAGCCTTCCTGACTGATTCTAACTTCGCCGATTATAAATTAGAATATTTCACACCAAAAGAAGAAGTTGATTTATGTGGCCATGCGACAATCGGAACTTTCACGATTTTAATGCATTTACATAAACTGCTTAAAAATCAGTATACGATTGAAACTAATAGTGGCATTCTTACTATTACGATAAAAAATGGCACGATTTTCATGGAACAAAATCAACCAATTTTTTATGATGTCATTCCGCCCAATAAATTAATTAGTTGTTTTGACTTAAACTTTCTAAATACTAACTATCCTATTCAAATTGTGTCCACTGGTTTAAAAGATATATTAATTCCAATCAAGAGTGAAGCAGTTTTACATGCCCTAAAGCCAAATTTTGAAAAGATTAAAGAAATCAGTAAAGAGTATGATGTGATTGGAATGCATCTATATACTTGTAGTAGTGACCGAATTATCTGTCGGAATTTCGCTCCATTATATGACATCAATGAAGAAGCAGCAACCGGGACCTCTAATGGGGCTTTAGCTTGTTATCTTTATAAAAATCACTACTTGAGAAAAGAAAATTATGTATTTGAACAGGGCTATTCTTTACGCTCTCCTTCCAAAATTTCAGTTAATTTAGATGTCAATGATAATAAGGAAATAGCAAAAGTATATGTGGGTGGTAAAGGATATTTCTGTGAAAAGAAGGATTTAACTATTGAATAGAAAAAAGCCGCCCCTTATAGGGGCGGCTTTTTGATTAATCATTATCAGTCTGGACATGTTCATTGCTAGAAGCTACGTGTTTTACTTTCTGGGCAATAGCGCCAACTGGATCTGCATCACGCGCTTGTTTTACTTTGTTTCCGATCATTTCGACTGGAGCACTTTCTCTTACTTGTTTTGCTTTACCAAGGATTTTTTCTCTTGGATTGAATCTTGTATTGGTTTCTTTTTCTGTGATAACTTCTGTCGTTTCTAGTTGTTTCCTAGCGATGGAGAGCATTAGTTTAATTCGATTTAGTTGATTCACAGAGCTTGAGCCGGCATCGTAGTCAATCGACATGATGTTAGCTTCTGGATACATTTTTTTGAGTCCTTTAATCATCCCTCGACCTGTAATATGGTTTGGTAAACACGCGAATGGTTGTAAGCAAGCGATATTTGGTACGTTGCTATCGAGTAATTCAAACATTTCCCCTGTTAAGAACCACCCCTCACCCATTTTATTTCCGAGTGATAGCAATTGACTTGCTTTTTCAGCGATAGATTCGATACTCGCTGGTGCTTCAAAACGTTCACTTTTCTTCAGCGCATCTGTCACTGGTTTGCGGAATTGATTAATGAGCGGAATGGCAACACTTTGTTTCGCGAATGATTTAACTTTGGAACGACCAAATGTATTAGCTGCAAAGTGATCATCATAACAGCAATACAAAATGAAATCAGTTAAATCTGGAACAACCGCTTCCCCGCCCTCGTCTTCAATGACATCCACAATATTGTTATTAGCACCCGGATGGAATTTCACGAGAATTTCTCCAACCACACCAACTCTAGGTTTCACTTCATTTGTAATTGGTAGGTTGTCAAAAGCACGAACCATTTCGTTCGCTAATCTTTTATATGCTATAAAGGAATAGTTTTCCATTAGAGCACGTCCTGCATCGAGATATTTTCGGAATAGTTTGTTCGCACTTCCTGGTTCCACTTCATATGGTCTGGTCCGGTAAAGCATCCGGTCAAGCGCATCTCCTAAGCTAATTCCGGCTAGGAAACGAACAAGAACTTTTGGCGTCATTTTAAATCCTGGTTGTTTTTCTAAACCATTGGCATTAAGAGAAATAACTGGGATATGATCAAGTCCAGCTTCTCCAAGGGCTTTTTTCAACATTGAGATATAGTTGGTAGCCCGACATCCGCCGCCTGTTTGCGTCATCAATACAGCTAAATTATTTACATCATAATCGCCGTGTTTCAGTGCATCCATCATTTGTCCAATCGTTAAAATTGCTGGATAACAAGCATCATTATTAACATAACGTAAGCCCTCATCCACCGCGCGAGGTGTAACTGCTGGTAATACTTCTAAATTATAACCGCCCACTTTACAAGCTGCCTCTAACATTTCAAAATGAGTTGGAGCTAGCTGTGGCGCTAAGATAGTATAGGTTTTCTTCATTTCTTTGGTAAATAATGGACGCTCTTTTGGTTTTGCCATAATTCCTGGTTTCACGTTATTTTTCTCACGCTCTTCCATGGCTGCTTTTAAGGAACGAACACGGATACGAGCAGCACCAAGGTTATTGATTTCATCTATTTTTAGTAGTGTGTATACTTTGTTGTGTCCTTCAATAATTTCTTGGCACATATCTGTTGTAATCGCATCAAGTCCGCAACCGAATGAAGTCAATTGCACAAATTCCAAATCTTCACTTTTAGCAGTAAAGCTGGCTGCGCGATATAGTCTTGCATGGTATTTCCACTGGTTTTCGACGCGAAGTTTATGGTCGATTTCTCCAAGATGAGAAATCGAATCTTCCGTAAGAACCGCCATGCCATTCATCGTAATGAGTTCCGGAATTCCGTGGTTTACTTCTGGATCAATATGATATGGATGCCCTGCAAGCACAATCCCTTTGATTTTGTTTTTCTTAATGTAAGTAAGTGCCGCTTCCCCTTCCGCTTGAATGTCTTTACGGCAAAGTTCTGCTTCCTCTAACCCTGCTTGAACTGCTTTTTCCATATCTGCAGCTGGGATTTCTGGGAAAGCGAGACTCATTTGTTCGATTAGTGCTTTTTCATTATCTAATGTTAAAAACGGACTAATCATTGGAATGTTCTTTTCTTCCAAAGCATCCACATTGACACGAATAACTTCTGGATAACCCGCCACGACTGGACAGTTAAAGTTATTCGTTGCTTCACCGAATTCCGGTTTTTCATAAACGACAGATGGATAGAAAATGCGGTCCGCTTTTTTCTTAATTAAATCCATAATATGACCATGTGTTAATTTGGCTGGGAAACAAACTGCTTCGGAGGCAATCGTTTCAATACCTTTATCATATAAGTTTTTGGATGATTTAGAGGATAAAACCACTCGGAAACCTAAGTTTGTTAAAATCGTATGCCAAAGTGGATAGTTTTCAAAAACGTTCAGTGCGCGTGGAATACCAATGGTTCCTCTAGTAGCTTCTGATTTTTTTAGTGATTTGTAATCGAAGGTCCGTTTTAATTTATACGCATATAAGTTAGGCAGTAAATTACGCTTCGTTTCGACACGTTCTCCGCGTTCACACCGGTTTCCACTAACAAACATCCTGTCATCGCCAAATCTTGTCACTGTTAGCTGACACGTATTACTGCAAAGGTTACAGCGCGACTGGGATGTTTCCGCGCTAAATTCACGCAATTTTTCTAGTACGAGCATTTCCGTTACTTCGCCAGTTTCATAATGTTCACGGGCAATCAGAGCAGCACCATAAGCTCCCATCATTCCGGCGATATCTGGTCGCACCACTTCCCGCCCTGTTAAAAGCTCAAAAGCACGCAAGACCGATTCATTATAAAAAGTTCCACCTTGAACGATTACTTTTTCGCCAATGTCTTTCGGGCTACGCAGTTTGATTACTTTTTGCAATGCATTTTTTACGACTGAATAAGCAAGACCAGCGGATAAGTCTTCCATACTCACGCCTTCTTTTTGCACTTGTTTCACTTTGGAATTCATGAAAACGGTACAGCGCGAGCCTAGGTCTACAGGGGCTTTTGCTTCCAGTGCCCGGGCCGCAAATTCTTCAATGGATAAATTAAGTGTTTGCGCAAAAGTTTCAAGGAACGAACCACATCCGGCCGAACAAGCCTCATTAAGCATTAAACTATCGAGCGCACCTTTTTTAATTTTCATGCATTTCATATCTTGTCCGCCAATGTCTAAAATAAAATCCACATCTGGCAAGAATTCGCGAGCAGCACGGTAATGCGCCACTGTTTCAATTTCACCAACATCAATTTTAAGTGCGGCTTTAATAAGCGACTCGCCATAGCCTGTAATTCCAGACTGTGCAACTCGAACTTTTTCCGGTAAAATTTCGTATAAATCACTCGTTGCATCAATAACAGATTGAAGTGGATTCCCATTGTTGCTAGAATAAAACGAGTACAAAATTTCATTGGTTTGACTCATTAAGATTAATTTGGTCGTAGTTGATCCAGCGTCAATGCCTAAATAAGCATCTCCTTCATAATCTTCTAGTTTCGCCCGTTTTGCTTTCATTTGATTATGACGTGCGCGGAAGGCTTCTAAATCTTCTTCCTTTTCAAAAAGCGCAGGCAAAATCACCGTGTCGGTCGCCATTGTTGTCATATCCATATTGGAAAGTCGGTGAATCATATCATCTACTTTTAAAGGAATATCATTAAGCCCTGTGAAGGCAGTTCCCAGTGCAATAAAATATTCTGCATTTTGCGGCGCAATAATATCGCTATCTTTCATTTTAAGTGTCTCTGTAAAACGATAGCGCAACTGATCAAGGAAAGTAAGTGGTCCTCCAAGAAACGCCACTTTTCCGCGAATTGGTCGTCCACAAGCAAGTCCACTAATTGTTTGCGTCACCACACTTTGAAAAATCGAAGCAGCGATATCTTCTTTTCTAGCACCTTCATTAAGTAGTGGTTGCACATCTGTTTTGGCGAACACACCACATCTAGAAGCGATTGGGTAAATTGTATTCGCATTTTGCGCCAGTTCGTTTAAACCTGTTGGATCTGTTTGAAGCAGGGTAGCGATTTGGTCAATAAAAGCGCCAGTTCCGCCTGCACAAGCATTATTCATTCGTTGCTCAATCCCACCACTGAAATAAATAATCTTCGCATCTTCCCCGCCTAGCTCAATGACTACATCTGTCTCTGGAATTACCTGCTCCACTGCTTCCGTACAAGCAATTACTTCCTGCACAAATGGCACATTTAAAAATTTAGAAATGGCTAGTCCTGAAGATCCCGTAATTTTGAATGTCATTTCCGTCATACCACATTTTTTTTGCATATCTTGCATGATTTCTAAAGTTACTTTTTTAATGTCTGAATAATGTCTTCTGTAGGTTTGAAATAAAATATCCCCTTGATCATTAAGTGCTACGGCCTTTGCTGTTGTTGATCCTACATCTAATCCTGCATGAATCATCTTCTCATCCCTTTCGTTACGCGCTACTTAATATGTATAAAATTTCACATATTATCCGTTGATTGTACTTAAATTCACATGAACAGTTGTCATAAAAATGAGTGAGTACTCACTCGAAATGCATGAATGCGACAAATCGCTCTAAACACCTCTCATTCTACACGATTTTTTTTATTTGTAAAGAATTTCGCGGTGCTTTTTTATGCCAAAAAAAACAAGCATTCACTAAAATAGCTTTGTTTAGCGAATGCTTGCTTGATTGTTAATTATGTCGAATTTTTGTCTTTCGATTGGAGGCTTTTAAAATTTGATAGGCGATACCTAAGATTAAGAACCAAACAGGTGTAACAAAGAGAGCGATTCTTGTATCAGCTGCAAAACCAAGGATAACTAATAACCCTCCGAAGAAAATTAAGCTAACCCAGTTCATTAAAGGAGATAATGGCATTTTAAATTTACTTTTTTCTGCGATTTCAGGATGCTTATGACGAAAACGTAAATGTGCCACTAGAATAACGCCCCAAACCCAGATAAAGCAAATCGTCGCGATACTCGTTACTAATATAAATACTTGTTCTGGTAGGACATAATTTAAAAACACACCGATAAGTAAACATGCTGTAGATGTAATTAACGCTGTTGCTGGAACCCCATTAGAGCTCAAATGATGCATTTTTTTTGGTGCTTTTCCTTCTGCTGAAAGAGTATAAAGCATCCGGCTAGTACTGAAAATTCCACTATTACATGAAGACATAGCAGCAGTTAACACGACAAAGTTAATAATTCCGGCAGCTGCTGGAATCCCAATCATTGTAAAGACACTTACGAATGGGCTTGTGTTCGGATCAATATTGCTCCATGGATAAATCGACATTAATACGAGGAGCGCACCAATATAAAAGATTAAAATCCGAATGGGAATATTATTAATTGCTTTTGGAAGTGTCCGCTCTGGGTCATCCGCTTCTCCTGCAGTAACTCCAACAAGCTCAATTCCTACAAAAGAAAATGTCGCCATTTGAAATGCTAATAAGAACCCGGCAATTCCATTTGGGAAAAAGCCACCATAATCTACTAAATTAGAAAATGATGCGGTACTTGTGCCATGTTTGTATCCAATAAATACAAGTACAAATCCAATAACAATCAAGGCAATAATGACAACCACTTTAATAATTGCAAACCAAAATTCAATTTCACCAAAAGCTTTAACAGTTGCTAGGTTAAATAATAGAAGTATTAAAACACAGGCAAGTGCTGGAATCCATTGTGGTAAGTCGGGCACCCAAAATTTCACGTACATTCCGACCGCTGTAATTTCTGCAATACCAGTTACAATCCAGCAGAACCAATATGTCCAGCCTGTAATAAAGCCCGCCCATGGTCCAATAAATTGCTCTGCAAATTCTGTAAAAGATCCTGTTGTTGGGTTATGTATCAACAATTCACCTAAAGCTCTCATAACAAAGAATAAAATAGCCCCAATAATTAAGTAAACTAACATGATAGATGGACCTGCCAAATGAATTGACTTCCCTGCCCCTAGAAAAAGCCCTGTACCAATTGCTCCGCCAATCGCGATTAACTGAATGTGTCTATTTTTCAGCCCTCTTTGCAATTCTTCTTTTTGCTCTTCCATCTCTATTCATCCCTTTCGAGTAACTAAACAGAATAAAGTGCCGAATTGATTCAGCACTTTATTCATCAATCTACTTCTCTACTTTACCAATTTATAAAGGGATTAGCAATCTTTTTATATGATTTTATTGGTCTAGACAGTTGATAATACTATCTTAATATTTAATAGTAAAAATTATTTTTCACAAACTTTTTCTAGAACTCAGCAGCACTTTCATACGCTACCGCTTTAGCAGCTGCCACTATTTCTGCTTCTTTGCTTGGATTGTGGTCAATACCTTCAACAAAAATCGATGGTACCACATCAATGCCGATAAATTGTAAAATTGTGCGCAAATAAGGTTCTCCGTGAGTAAATGAACTTGTTGGTCCAGCAGAATAAATACCACCGCTACCATGAATTAAAATCGCTTTTTTATCTTTTAGAAGTGCTTCGGGACCATGTTCTGTATAGCGGAATGATTTACCAGCAATAACAAAAGTGTCTACATAAGCTTTTAAAAGTGGTGGGATTCCAAGATTCCAAAGTGGGAAAACGAATACATATTTGTCTGCTGCTAAGAATTGTTCTGTAAGCGAATTGTAGGCATTTAATCTTTTTTGTACCTCTGGCGCTAAGTCAGTAAATGATTTACCAGCTTGTAATTCCCGACCAGCTGTCATTAATTCTAAATCTAATAACGGAACTTCTGTATTATATAAAACTAATTCTTCTACTGTATCAGACGGATTTTTTGCTTTGTATTCGTTGATGAAAGTAGCTGCTACTTGGGAACTTCTCGATACTTCATTTGGAAGTGGTGACGCTTTAATAAATAGTACTTTTGACATTATGAACACCTCATTGATTTTATTTGTTCCTTCTATATAATAGTACTATCCGTGCGGGGAGTCAATTTGATTTTAAGCAAATAATCATTGACATTTTCACTAGGAGTGCTAAGATAAATACAGAATTCTAGAGTGTATTAGCATCATTTAATACACACTCCGTTTTTCAATACACTAATTGGAGGTATTATAATTGAAGCGTATTGACCGCATTTATGAATTTATTTTAGAAACCCCTTCAACTAAGTCGATTCGTGAGCAACTAGAAAATAATGAAGGTTTTACTGCAACTACTATTTCAGAAACATTAGATATTTTAAGAAATAACGTCAGCATGGAATTAAATGAACTCCATAGACAAGGAAAAATTATTAAAATCGTTGGGCGACCAGTGCTTTATTTTCCGAAAAGATCTGTGGAAGAAGAAATTGGCCGTGTGCTTTCAGATAATGAACTAGAATTTGAAAGTTGCGAAGCGCTTTTGAAAATTTTGAAGCCAAGTATCGTTGAAAGAAGCCCTTTCGATGATTTAATTGGCGTAAATGATAGTCTTAAAACCCCTGTCGAACAAGCCAAAGCAGCAGTACTTTATCCACCAAACGGCTTACATACAATGATTCTTGGACAAACTGGTGTGGGTAAAACATTGTTTGCTAACTTAATGTATCGTTTCTCGCAACATGCCAAACGATTGCCGGCTGATGCCCCATTTATTATTTTCAACTGTGCCGATTATTATAATAACCCGCAACTCTTGATGTCTCACATTTTTGGTCATGTGAAAGGTGCCTTTACCGGAGCTGAAAATGATAAAGGCGGACTCGTTGAAAAAGCAGAAGGTGGTATTTTATTCCTTGATGAAATTCATCGTCTCCCTCCTGAAGGCCAAGAAATGATTTTTTATCTAATGGACTCTGGCACTTACAACAAACTCGGTGAAACTGACCGAACACGAAAATCCAATGTTTTAATTATTGGAGCAACGACAGAAAATCCGGAATCTTCCTTATTAAAAACATTTATGCGCCGTATTCCGATTATTATTACTTTGCCAAGCTTAGAAGAAAGAACTGCTTTTGAACGGGTGGAACTACTTAAATACTTACTTTCTAGCGAAGCACACCGTGTAAATAAACCGATTCGGATTGAAGATGAGGCTGCCAAGGCGCTGATTGGTAATACTACTTATGGTAATATTGGCCAGTTGAAATCTAACATTCAACTCGTTTGTGCGCAAGGTTTTTTAAACAGTTTTGATAAAGACGATGAAATTTTAATCGATTTTAAAACTTTACCGATAAATATTAAAGATGGCTTTTTCCACTTTAGTAATCGACGCAAAGAACTTCAAGCCATCGCAGAATATCTAGAGCCTTACACGACTATTTTCCCTGAGCTAAACAACACGTTAATCACATCTGACGAATATGAGCCAAACTTCAATCTTTACAAAATTATTGAAGATAAAGCTTCTATTTTAATGGATCAAGGTGTTGAAGATGACGATATTAAGAAATTTATCAAGATGGATATTGATATCCACCTTAACAGTTTCTATAACAAATTCAAAAACACCATCCATAATCGCGAAAATATTTTAAAAATCGTGAATGAAGAAATCCTTAATTTTGCAGAAGGTATTGAACAAAGAATCGAGCATCAGCTAGGCAAAAAGTTAAATGAGCGTTTCTTACTCGCTTTTAGTCTGCACTTAACTTCCTTTATTAAACGTATTGAAAGTAACAAACCGTTAAAATACACGAATATCGAAAATGTGGTTAATGATCAACCTGAAGCGTACGAATTATCTCGTGAAATTAAAGATGATATTGAGGCTACCTTCCACATTCGCGTTCCAAATATGGAAGTAATGTATCTAACCCTTCTCATTAGCTCGCTACTCAAAGAACAAGAAAATGCGCGAGTTGCTGTACTTGTTGCTACTCATGGAAATAATACCGCTAGCAGTATGGTTAGCGTTGCAAAAAAATTACTCGGCGAAGGATTAGTCGAAGGAATTGATATGCCCCTTGATCAAAGTCCGAAAATCGTTCTAGATAAGCTGACTGAACGAGCGAAGGAAATGGATATGGGACGCGGTCTACTTCTACTTGTTGATATGGGATCGCTCACAAGTTTTGCTCCAGTTATTTCAGAACGGACTGGTATTCCGGTTCGCTCAATTGATATGGTTTCAACTGCGACAGTTATCGAAGCTGTTCGTAAATCAAACATTCTTGATATGGAACTAGATAGCATTTACGATTCCCTGAAAGATTTCCGCGGCTACGGAGGCTATAATTCTGATGATGATACACTCGATTCTAATCAAAAGCCACACGCTATCGTTACTATTTGTGCGACTGGCGAAGGAACAGCTGAAAAACTTCAACTATTTATCGAAAATATTTTAGATACCATCACAACCGACGCCATTAAAGTCATCCCAATCGGCTTACATGAAATGGACACAAGATTAGAACAGCTACAAGAAGAAAACGATATTCTAATGGCTGTCGGAATTCAAGATCCCAAAATTCAAATCCCCTTCATACCACTTGAACGACTTTTTGGCATTGATGGTGAAGAACAACTAGTTAGCCTTGTGAAGCAACGCAATATTATAGTTAAAAAGGGCGAAACGGGTCGAATCGCAAAAGAAATTATTGAAGAAAGCCTTAATGAATTTCTAACCTATCTTAATCCAAAGAAAACCATCGAAATTCTGAGCTCTTTTGCAAGTGTTTTAGAAAAAAAACTAGGCTACAAACTAGATAATACTTTTAAAATCAATTTACTCATCCATGTTGGTTGTGCCTTAGAACGAATGGTTCTAAATGATGGTTTAACCTACCGTGAACCAAAAAATATGCTAGAAACAGATATTTTCACTGCCTTAGAACAAACAAATAAAGAAGTCATCTATAAAATGAACTTAAAACTTACAAATGATGAACTATGCTATTTATATGATATTTTGAACGAAATTCAACCAGAAGTACTTTCATAAACATCAGAAAGCCAACAAAATTCTTACGTTGGCTTTTTTTATTTTCAACTATTGCGTTTTCTGCTACATTTTTTAGGGTAATGTTGTATGTATGTCTAAGATAAGTATTTAGTGTATTAATGTAGTTATTTAGCGTATTAAGCTCCTATTCACCTTTTAGTACACGCTTACAGAAGCCTTGAACCACTTCTATTAATAAAGGGGGGCGTTTGATACAGAAAAGTTGGCACAGTTTTTGCGTTAGTATTAATGGATGCTTTATATCCACGCTTTAAGGAGGAGATACTTATGCCAGTTGCAATTATTATTGGCACACATGGTGAAGCGGCGCGTGAATTGCTCAAATCAACTGAAATGATTATTGGCAAACAGGATAATGTTGAATTTATTACATTTGTACCTGGAGAAAACACGGATACGCTTATTACCAAGTATAAAGAAAAACTAGATAAATTAGATACTTCAGAAGGTGTTATTTTTATGGTCGACTTATTTGGTGGTAGTCCTTATAATGCATCTAGCCAAATTGCCCTTCCAGAAGAAAATATGGATGTTGTAACGGGCGTTAATATTCCAATGTTACTTGAAACACTTTCCATGCGTGCAGCAAGTAATCAAAAAGATCTAGTAGAGACAGCTTTAACAGCAGGAAGTGATGGCGTTAAGTCACTGAAAGAATCATTACCAAAAAAAGAAACAGAAGTCGGGGAGGACGATTTATAATGGAAATTCGCTTAGCACGTATTGATGATCGCTTAATTCACGGTCAAGTGGCAACAGTTTGGACAAAAGAAACACAGGTAGAACGTATTATTGTTATTAGTGATGATGTAGCAAAAGATGAAGTACGTAAAACCCTTCTTACACAAGTAGCACCTCCAGGAGTTAAAGCAAGTGTTGTCGATGTACAAAAAGGAATTCGTGTATATAACAATCCTAAATACGCTACAACACCAGTAATGCTTTTATTCACTAACCCAACAGATGTATTAACTTTAGTAGAAGCTGGAGTTAATATCACTACAGTAAATATTGGTGGTATGGCATTCCGCGAAGGTAAACATATGATTACTAATGCAGTATCTGTTGACGAAGCTGACGAAGCAGCATTCCGCAAACTAGATGAAAAAGGAATCGAACTTGAAATCCGTAAAGTCGCTTCTGATAATAAAGTAAAACTTATCCCGCTACTCGATAAAGAAAAATAAGCTTTCATTTTTAACATAGAAAGATATATAAATGTTTAAAGGAAGACCTTTAAAGGGGTGATTCATGAATAATAGCTCATGTAACAGACGCTTTCATTATTCAGTCATCATATTGAAATTATCTTTTTTATCATTTTAAAGAAAAATTGGGAGGGAAATATATGTCAGCAATACAATTAATCCTTGTATTCCTCGTATCATGTATTAGTGGTATGGGTAGTATTTTGGATGAGTGGCAAACGCACCGTCCATTAATTGCCTGTACGTTAATCGGTCTTGTTTTAGGGGATATTACAACCGGTATCATTATTGGGGGAACACTTGAAATGATCGCGCTTGGCTGGATGAACATCGGAGCTGCTGTTGCACCTGATGCTGCACTTGCATCTATTATTTCTACTATCTTAGTTATTACAGGGGGACAAGATATCAGTGTAGGTATTTCGCTAGCGATTCCTTTAGCTGCTCTTGGTCAAGTACTTACAATTCTAGTTCGTACAATTACAGTTGCTTTCCAACACATGGCTGATAAAGCTGGTAAGGAAGGTAATCTGCGAAGTCTCGACTGGATACATGTTACTGCACTACTACTTCAAGCAATGCGTATCGCAATTCCAGCCGTTATCGTTGCGGTAACAGTTGGTACTAGCGCCGTAGAAAATTTACTCAATGCCATTCCTGATGTTATTGTTAATGGTCTTAACGTAGCTGGTGGATTTATCGTTGTTGTTGGTTACGCAATGGTTATTAACATGATGTCAGCTAAATATTTAATGCCTTTCTTCTTCTTAGGCTTTGTTGTAGCAGCATTTACTGCCTTCAACTTAGTAGCACTAGGTGTTCTAGGGCTAGTTGCAGCAATCGTATATATCCAACTAAATCCTAAATATCAATTGAAAGAAGCTATCCAACAATACGGCGGGGGCGGCGGCGGACGATCAGCAGATGATCTCGACGACGATCTTGACGACTAAGGAAGGGGGAGAAAAAATATGAGTGAACAAATTACAGTTAATGAAAAGAAAATAACGAAAAGTGATTTAATGGGCGTTTTCATTCGTTCCAACCTCTTCCAAGGGTCGTGGAACTTTGAACGTATGCAATCTTTAGGTTTCTGTTTCTCAGTAATTCCAGTAATCAAACGTCTTTATCCAGAAAAAGGACCAGATAGAGAACAAGCTATCAAACGTCACCTTGAGTTCTTTAATACCCATCCATATATGGCCGCACCTATCTTAGGTGTAACGACCGCAATGGAAGAACAAAAAGCCAATGGCGCTGATATTGATGATGGTGCTATCAATGGTATAAAAGTTGGTCTAATGGGACCACTTGCCGGTGTTGGGGATCCTATTTTTTGGGGAACTGTTCGTCCGGTACTTGCCGCTTTAGGTGCAGGTTTTGCCACTGATGGTAGTATCATCGGGCCAATTTTATTCTTCGTATTATTTAATGCAATTCGCCTAGGTTTCCGTTATTGGGGCGTATTCTACGGATATACAAAAGGTACAGATGTTGTATCTGATATGTCTGGCGGTCTGCTCCAAAAACTAACTGAAGGAGCTTCCATTCTCGGACTATTCGTTATGGGTGCCCTCGTTAATAAGTGGACAACAATTTATGTTCCACTTGTAGCTTATACAACTGAAGACTCTAAAACTGGTAAAGACGTTCCAACTACTGTCCAAAGTATCTTGGACCAACTAATGCCAGGTCTTCTTGCCCTTCTTCTAACATTCGCTTGTATGTGGATTCTGAAGAAAAAAGTCAATGCTTTATGGCTAATTTTGGGACTATTCGTTGTTGGTATTCTTGGTTACTGGTCAGGTATCTTAGGACTTCCACCAGCTGGGTATTCACCGCTTGGGTAATGGGTGGTTATAATAATTTGGAAAGAACCGGGATTAATCCCGGTTCTTTTTTGTGTCTTATCTACATTTTTTCTCATTTCTTTATCCAGTCCAGCAAATACTTACTTCGCTTTGCCATTTCCATCAACGCTTTTTTATTACTTATTCGTTTCTTCTACGCCTCCTATACTGGCTATTATCCAAGAGTTTTTAATATTTCTTTTCCTTGTTCCCTACATTCAGCCCACTCAATACTTGTTTCTAATGCTTCATTACTCCACAAATCTTTGTTGTTTGACAAACCTTCTAATTTTTTATCTACAACAAGAAACATATTCAGCTGTTCTTTTGTTAACCAATCGTGCTCAAATAATATTTTTGCATATTGTAATGCAATATCGGAAAAGTCTGATGCCAATTCATCAGTAACTGCAAAACCTTTTAATTTTTCCATTTGTTGTTTGGCAGACATAGAAAATTCTTCTAAATTTTCAATAATTCTTTTATGCAATAGCATGAGTTCTTCTACATCTTTTTCTGTCATTCTAGCAATCCTCCTTCTATATTAATTCGTATCGTTCCATTTTTAGGAGATGATACTTTATAGTATGCTCCCTGCCCATGATGACCGCCACCAGGACGATACTGGATGTATAGAGAACTTCCAGAAGGTGCATTCTCACTGTAGCCTCCACCCTCCGAAAAAAGCAGCCCGCTTTTACTTCCCTTCTTTAATGGTTGAACTATCCAGCCTTCTCTTATAGCAATTTCAACAATATCTTCAGGATTTGTACCACTTAATAAACTTGGCATATCTATGGCTGCATTAGAGGAAATCAATCTTGAAGCCAGTTCTCCCTTTTCCTCGCTTAATTATGTTACAATATGACTAAACTATACCAATGATAGATTGTGAGTGATAACTAAATGGTTTGGGATGCTACTAATATCTTTTTATTCATTGCCAACATATTGACGTTACTGTATATCTTGTATAATGATGCAGTAATTCCTCTTTCAAAAGGCAAAACAGTCTTAAGTGTCAAATTGCGTTCTCGCGGACGTTGGGATGGCTATATTTTCGTTGGAATCATTGTTCTTTTATTTGTTTCCAATACATTCTTTCGTGAAGGTCCGTTCTCTACTTCGGTATTACTTGCAGTTATGGGTGTATTATTCATCTATATTTGTTTCTTCCGTAGTTCAAAAGCCGTTTTTAAAGAAACAGGACTTTATTATGCCCTTCTATTCTTCCCATACGCTAAAATCGAACGGATGAATTTATCGGAAGACGGTGTGTTAGTCATTGAAACTAATCGCCAACGTTTGATGCTCTTTGCAAGTTCTGAAAAAGATTTAGAAAAAATGCTCGCTGTATTTACTACATATAGCTAAAAAACGCCGCGCTCACCTTCCCTTTTTAAGAGAATGGAGCATGGCGTTTTTTTATATACCAACATTACTTAATTCTATTTCTGGAATAACAAATTCAACAAATCTTCCATGGAGCATTTCGATTTCTTCGCTGAATTTTGTATCAAAACAAATAATACTTTCTTCTAGACGGAGTACCGCAAAGCCATCTTCCTCGTAGTCCTCTAACTTCCCAACTACATGAACTAAGCCATCTTCATCTATTTCTAATACACAATGTTTTTCTTCACTTTCATGCAAAAGTTCCGCGGTAATCATATCAGGTATCGTAATTTCTACCGTGTAAACCCTACTTGGTTCTGGGTCTTCATCGGCCCATATACCAACGCATTCACCATATTCACTACTAAAAGCGATTCTGCCGTCAGTCAATTTTTTTTGAACCTTTATCTCCACTAACCATTTCCTCCTGCGCTTCAAATTCTTGCTTTATTATAGCACAAAACTCGAAAGTGACGGTAATTTTTAGCAAAGTAATTTCACTTTTTATTTGTCATTTGTCTTATTTAAAAGTATGATAAGTATATACTTTTTATAAAAGGAGACTGGGTTATGACGATACTAGCATTTGATATGGGTGGTACCGCAGTGAAGTATGGCGTTTTAACAACAGAAGGTGCAATACTAGAAAAAGGTAAATTTACAACTCCGGATAATTTGGATGAAATGATACAATTATTGGTGGATGTGAAATCTAATTATGACTATTCTTTCCAAGGTGCCGCTTTTAGTTGTCCTGGTGCAGTAAATAATGAAACCGGCATCATTGGCGGAGCGAGCGCAATTCCTTACATACATAACTTTCCTTTCAAACAATTACTAGAAGAAAAACTCGGGCTTCCAGTTACAATGGAAAATGACGCCAACTGTGCGGCTTTAGCAGAAGTTTGGATTGGAGCAGCTAAAGAAAAACAAGATATTATTTTTATGATACTTGGAAGTGGTGTAGGTGGCGCGGTTATTCGTGGTGGTAAAGTACATCATGGCGCGAATTTACATGGCGGCGAATTTGGTTACATGTTGATGGACCGTGACGGACACACACTTAGCGAGCTTGGTACTGTCGTAAATGCTGCTAATCGGATTTCAGAACGTCTTGAACTCCCTGCTGATGAAGTGGATGGCCATCTTGTCTTTAAGCTTCGATCAGAAGGAAATGAGGTCGCCAAAGAAGAACTTGAGACAATGTTTTATTATTTAGCTCGTAGTATTTTTAATTTGCAGTATGCGCTTGATCCTGAGATGGTTGTGATTGGTGGCGGTGTGAGTGAACGTCCTGATTTTATAACTGAATTAAATAACTATGTGGATCAAGTAAAGGCGAGTGTTCCAATTGCTACAATCCGCCCAAATGTAGTTAGTTGTCAGTTTGGAAATGATGCCAACTTAATCGGGGCAACTGCCTTTCATTTAACATAAAAAAGGAAGCTGGACACTTTGTTGCGCCAGCTTCTTTTTATGCTAATTTTTCTGGTTCGCCGCGGCTTTCTAATACTTTCGCGACTGCTTCAAGCCATTTCTTTTGTTTATTTACAACAAATTGATACTTCACACCTGAAATCATATCTACTTCTAAAATGTTGGATAATAGTTCTTTTCCAAGAATTTTTGTTCGGACTCCGCGAATTTTAGAGACCCGATTCAATGGAATATTAATTTCTTCGTCAAAGTAATCATTCGGCTTGTGTACGATATAAGTTTTGGTTAAATAAAGCTTCCCTGGGACCGCTTTAAAACCATTTTTCGCATTGGCAAGACCTTTATGAATGACTTCTAATTCTTCTTCCATAAAGCTTCTCATCTCCTTATTCTTTTACTTTTTCAGTATGAATGGACCGAAACGTTTCTTGCCACTTTGTTTAGGTGCGAGGATGTTTAAATGGCTCCCTAAGACTTCGATTTCAGCAGGGACACCTGGACCCGGATCGCCGTCTACATTGATACTTAAGTCATCTCCGCTTGCATCGATCTTTAATTTCTTTGTTTTAATATAAACGACACCATCACTATTTTTTAAATTCCCCCGTATTAATTGCGGAATCATATTAGCTGCATCAAGTAGTCCTAATTTAGTTAAAACGATGACATGAAGATGACCATCATCAATTTTGGCATCGGGAGCCCATGATTCCATCCCGCCGACAGATTTTGTTAAACCAGCTACAACAAGTGCCGCTTCACCTTCCCATACTTCGTCATCATATTCTAGTTTAAAATGGAGTAGTTCATTCCTGTTAAATGCTTTTAGTCCTTCTAAAAAGTATGCTACCGAACCAAATTTTGTTTTTTGTTCTACGCTCACTTGGTCAACAGCTTGCGCAATCATTCCAATGGCTAATACGTTCATAAAATATTGATCACCAATTCGTCCAATGTCCATTGGAACTGCTTTTGCTTTTTCCAGTGCTTGAATCGCTTTTTCTGGTTTTAACGGTATGCCCACTGAACGTGCCAAATCATTGACAGTCCCAAGTGGAATAAAGCCAAAGTCAGGTCGTTTTTCATGGATTGCTAAACCATTTATAGTTTCATTTAACGTTCCATCGCCGCCCATTGCGATAACTGCATCGAACCCTTGTTCAGATGCCCAAGAAGCAAACTCAGTCGCATCACCTGCTTTTTCCGTTAAACGTACTTCTACTTCCTCATATCGCTTTTTTAATACTTCTTCTGTTTTTCCTTGATACGTTTTTCCTTTTTCTTTACCTGATGATGGATTCACAATCAATAGTGCCTTACCCATCGCACTCACCCTCTCTTACAAAAAATTTCTATTTATATTTTCACACATAATATAGGCATCTTCACTACTATAGTTTACCTTGAAATAGGGATTTGTACCAGTCACAGCCTTGAAAAATGCCGAAAAAAGTCGTAAAGTGAAGATGAACACAAAATAGAGTTGTGGAGGAATTTATAAATGAAATCATTTCAAGCACTTTTCATTGAAAAAGAAGCAGATAATACTTCCCTTCATTTTAAAGAAACTACTTTAGATACCTTGCCAGAAAATGAAGTAACGATTGAAGTACATTATTCTGGTATTAATTACAAAGATGGACTGGCTGTACTTCCTGATGGAAAAATTGTGAATGAATATCCTTTTATTCCAGGAATTGATGCAAGTGGTGTCGTTGTTGAATCAAAATCAGACCATTTTAGGGCCGGGGATGAAGTTATCGTAACAAGCTATGATTTTGGTGTTAGCTATTTTGGCGGTTATAGCGAAATTATCCGAGTTCCCGCGGAATGGGTGGTCGCTTTACCAAAAGGCTTAACACTCAAAGAAGCTATGATACTTGGAACAGCAGGCTTCACAGCAGCTCTCTCTGTCGACGCGCTGGAATTTAGTGGCGTCACACCAGATACCGGAAAAATTGCTGTGAGTGGAGCTACTGGCGGAGTTGGTAGTCTTAGCACAGCCATCTTAGCTAAAAGAGGATATTCAGTCGTAGCTTCTTCAGGAAAAAAAGATGCAGAAACATTCTTACATAAACTAGGCGCCAGAGAAGTCGTTTCCCGAGAAGCATTCCAACCAGAAAAAATCCGTGCTCTAGATACACAACTATACGCAGGAGCGATTGATTGTGTTGGTGGAAAACCACTTTCGTACTTACTAACTGCTGTAAAGTACGGCGGGGCAGTAACAACATGTGGTATGTCAGCAGGAGGAAAATTAGATACAACTGTTTTCCCCTTCATCTTACGTGGAATTCGACTTTTTGGTATTGATTCTGTTCTCTGCCCAATGCCAAAACGAGAACGCATTTGGAATCGGCTTGCAACAGATTTTAAATTAACTAATTTAAATGAATTAGTCACCGAAATTGCTTTTTCAGATTTACCAGATGCTCTTCATCAAATCATGCATGGTGGAATAACCGGAAGATATTTAGTAAAAATAAAATAAAAGCATTGTCCCTTTTTAGTGGGACAATGCTTTTTACCGATAAGCGACTAATACATGAGCATCAATGACCTGATCAATGATAGCCATACATTCATCATAATTTTGTTCTTCCAGTGCATCAATAAAATGCTGAATATTAGCGATTGTTTTAACACAAGCGTTTTGAGCGATTTTAATTACTTCCTCATCACCAAACTCTTGAATATTATTAAAAAAGTCATTACTGATTTTTAAGTAGTAATTATTTTTCATATAGGTTAATAAATCATTAACAAACCATTTCTCATATTCAAAATACACTGTTGGATCACTTGGTTCTACTTCACGTTCAATTTCTACTAACTTAGCGACCACACGTATCTTATTGAAACTAATTTTTTTTGTACGAATTTTTTGAATGGCTTGTTTTAAAAATAAACCAATAATCTCTGTCATTTCAAAATAGCGTTCTTTATTAATAATGCTATCCCTAACAAAAGCACCGCGAAAATCATTGTATTCCACATATCCATCTGCTGCAAGCATCCCGATAGCTTTACGAATGGGTGTCCGGCTAATTCCCAACTGCTCAGATAATGTGTTTTCTATTAAGCGATCGCCTGGCTTTAGCTCCCCGTTTCTAATCTTTTGTTTAATTTCCCGATAACAAACACTTTCTCTCGTCTCTTTGCGTTTGATTGTCATGACTTTGCCTCCTAAGTGTGCCTAAAAAAATTATGTTATAAAAAGGACCGTGATGTAATAATCTCTTTCAAAAAATCGTTTTCATTCACTTTTTTCTCCATCGCTAAAAAAGGATGGTAGCTTGTATTTTCTGTGACAAGCATAGCTGTTTGAATAGCAATTATTTCTTTTGTTAGTTCGTGCTCTTTTTTTGCATTTATTTCTGATTTAGAACGAATAACTGACATGATCGTAATCCCGAAAAAATACAATACTATTGCCATGACGATAATTATCACTGCCGCAATGAGTCGTTCAGCTACGTCATTCATTAAAAATAGAAAAGACCCGCCTAATATAGCTAGAAATGCAGCGATAAAAACACCTATCATCGTACTAAGTGGTTTATAGTTCTTTTTCTCTTCCGCCATTTCAGAGTGAATAAACCGAAGTAGTTTTTCTAAGTCATCTCTTGAACTGAAACCACTTTTTTCTAAATAAGCAAATAATAAATAGCGACGCATAACTGCTAACTCTTTAAAATTACGCAACTGATAGCGGGTTTTAATAAATTTTTTCGCCCGATTATAAATCAACAGATAATAAAAAAGTGGAATACAGAGTAAACTAATTAAAATTATTGGAATAAAAAAACGATTATCCAATAAATTCATGACTATAATGTTACCAATAATTAAAAGTAGCACTAATAAAAATAACGCTCTCCAAAAACCTTTCAAAAAGCTATGTATTAAATTCCAGCTACTAAGTTTTTTAAAATAAAAATCATTTAATTTTTTTATAGCCATTTCTACACCTTTTCCTTTTTTCCTAAATTTAAGTTTAACATGAGTTATCCATTTATTAAAGTTTGTAAAGAGAATTTCACTTTTTTATTGTAATTAGTTTACATTGCAGCTAAAATTAAATATAATTAATACTATAAAATATATTTAATGGGTGAGTAAATGAAAACACTACTATATCAAAAAGTTTATAATCAGCTTAAATTATCCATTCAAGAAGGCAAGATTCCTGTTGGCAACAAAATGCCGACTGAAAATGAATTAATGGCTCAATTTGATGTGAGCAGTATAACGTTAAAAAAAGCGCTGGAATTATTAAAAAAAGACGGGTATATTTCAAGACGCCCTCGTGTTGGTACTTTTGTTATAAATGCCTCCCCTAATAATGAACAAACAGAAACCAGGAAGTTCGATAAGCCGCTTTTTGGTTGTATTATGACAAACTTCGACGATACTTTTGGAACCATTTTATTATCTGGTATGTTAGAATATAGTGATTCTAAAGCTCATATTATCGTAAAAAAATCACTCGGAGATACTGAGCGAGAAGAAGAAATCCTGCAAGAGTTTATAGAAATGAATGTTGCAGGGATACTAATTTTACCTGCTAGCTCTAAGTTTGTTTCACCAACTTTACTGGAGCTTGCTTCTCAAAAGTTCCCTTTAGTTGTGATAGATCGTACGTTAGAAGGTTTACCGATATCTTCTATTAGCTCCGACAATACAGAAGCTGGTCGAATTATTACGGAGAAATTATTTGAACTGGGCCATAAGCACATTGGAATGATAACATCTACTAGTCCCGTGTCTACGCTTGATAGTCGAGTGAATGGATTTATTCGTGGACATGCATCTTTTCACACAGCTTTTCATTCTGATTATGTTTTTCGTGAAATTGAATCAGTGATGCCAAATTCAACTGTTTCCATCCAAACAGATATTGATAAAATTGCTCATTTTTTAAAAACACATCCGGAAATTACTGCCCTAGTAGCAACTGAATATAATATCGCACTTTTGATAAAACAAGCTTGTAGTAAGTTAGGCAAATCCATTCCTGCTGATTTATCAGTTGTTTGTTTTGATCATCCAGATAATTTTTTTGATACCTCAGCCTTTCAGTTTACCCATATTAAACAAGCCCAATACGAAATAGGCGTTAAAGCAGTTGATATGCTTTTAAATCAAGTACTAAAACCAGATACGATAAATAAAGAAACTTTACCTCCACTGCTTGTAGAAGGAGATTCAGTCGAGCCGCTAAAAAGCACCTCCAAGTAGGAGGTGCTTTTTTTACTGTTCTAATTTTGCAGCCATTTCAAGTGCGATCATTCCACTTAATTCTGCTGAATAAGGAATTTTTCCAGAAGGTTTTTCTTTCCAGTTCATTCCCATTAACAAATATCCATCTACTTTTGCATTTTCAACGAGTATTTGACAACTATTTAGTACAAAATCCCGGTAAGTTTTATCTGCTGTTTCTTCTATTAAATCGGTAAAATATCTGTAAAAGATTCCTTTGAAAAGCCCTTCGTCTCCGCCATTTCCTTCATCTTTAAATATACCATCTTCTGTTAATTCTTTTAATGATATACTCGCCGTTTTATTCGCTGTGTCTAAATATTTTGCTTCTTTAGTAATACGATATAATTCTAAATTAGCTCCGATATAAACACCTTGATTATAAGTAAATTTCCATTCATAATCAATAGCTCCGTCTTCTAAACGATTAATTCCATCTTCCACAAAGCCATCTTCGCGTACAAGGACTTTAGTTTGCCATTCGTAGGTCTTCATTGCCCACTCTAAATATTTCGTTTCATTAAGTTCATTATATAACCAACAAGAAAGAATAATGAACGGTGCATTCACGGGCGTATTTTTATAATACATTTGTGGTCGACGCCATGCAAAGCCACCTCCCATGATGTCAATCCAACCAGTATCCACTAAATCCTGCCAAACCAACTGTGCATCTTCTAAATAAATTGGTTTTCCAGTCGCTTTATATAGACGATAAGCCGCAAGTGAGTTCCAAAGCATATCATCATAAAAATCATGAATAAGCGTTTCACCATTTCTGTTTTTATTATGCTGATATGTTTTTTCGGCTATCGCCAAATCCGCTTGTTTTTTTGTGCGTAAGTAAGCATCTAATCGTACTTCAACCAAGTGAGCTAGCCACCAATAATTAAAAACTTTATTATCTTCTTCGGGGTTTTCTGTCGGATAAAAGTTATTTAAAAATTGTTCTTTTGTATCGGCAAGATAAAATTTTTCTAAACTTTGTTGAGCTAAATTTGCATATTCGGACCATTTCATCGTTTATTTATCTCTCTCTTCTTTTAAAATTTGGTTTCCTTCTTTTTCAGCTTGTGATAAAGCTTTTTCAGCTGAAATATTACCATTCATGAATTTCTCAAATTGAGGTTTCATTGCTAAACCTTCTACATCTGCATAACCTGCCACAGTTGGACGAATTTTAGCATATTTCATTGTATTTACAAAAACAGAATAATTGGGGTCTTTCGTAAAGTATTCATCTTCAGCAGCAATTTTGTTTGCTGGTAACCAACCACTAATTTTGGCAAATTCTACGCCATTTTCTGGTTTCGTTGTCCACCACTTCATAAAGTCCCATGCGCCATCTTTATGTTCGGCTTGTTTAGGCATTACTAATCCAAACCCGCCCATGATAGCGCCTTTATCACCATTTGGTCCTTTAGGCGGTTCTACTACACCATAATCAAGGTCTTCTACTTTATTATAATCTGCTAAAGCCCACGGACCGTTGTATGTCATTGCTTCTTTTCCAGCTGCAAAAGCATCGGAACCATCATCAAAACCGCGTTGGTACACTTTTAAATCATTTTGCATTTTATCCCAATAATTAAGTACTTCTAAACCTTGTTCTGAATTGAATGCTGTTTTTTTATTATCAGAAGTTATTAGCTCCCCGCCTGCCTGCATTAAATACAAGTTAAACAAACCAACATCTTGAAGTGACATCCCTGCTTGCGTCATTTTACTTCCATTCCATTTCGTTGTTTTTTGCGCAGCAGTTGCTAATTCATCCCACGTAGTTGGTGGTTTTACGCCAGCTTCTTGTAATAATTTTTTATTATAAAATAGAATTCGGTTATCATTTAATAGTGGTAAACCATATAATTTATCACTATAGGTCATTTCTTTCACCGATTCTTCATAAAAATCATCCATCTTTACTTTGTCCTCTTTGACAAGTTTATCCAGAGGTTCAAGCACCCCTTTTGGTGCATAAAGAGCTGTTTGATAGCGATCCCACATTATAATATCAGGGAGTTCGCCACCCGCAATTCCTGTTAATAATTTTTCTTCCACATTTTCTTGCATCACATATTTTACTTTATATTTATCTTGTGACTTATTATAACTATCGATTTGTTTCTCTAACTGTTTAATTTGATCCCCTGACCAAGAGCCCCACATAACAATTTCTTCTTTCCCGCCTTTATCTTTACTACTGTCTGAACCTCCACCACAAGCTGCTAAACTGAGCAACAATACCATACTAAGAATCGCTAACAATACTTTTTTCATCCTATACACTCCTTTTTAGTTTATTTACCACCGTTATGCGCAATACCTTCTACAAAATATTTTTGTGCAAAAATAAAAACAAACAATACAGGAATGGTGGAAACAATTGTCCCAGCCATTAAAGCCCCATAATTGGCACTTTCATTATATTGAAAAGAGGCGAGTCCTACTTGAACGGTCATCATTTTTTGTGAATTAAGAACAATTAAAGGCCACATAAACTGATTCCAACCTGCCTGGAATGTCATTATTCCAAGAGTAGCTAGTGCAGTTTTAGCAAGCGGCATATAGATTTTCCAAAAGATTTTAAACTCCGAACAACCGTCTATTCTTGCAGCTTCAGAAAGTTCATCTGGCAATGTTTCAAAAAACTGTTTCATGAAAAAAATCGAGAATGCACCAGCGGCTCCTGGAATCAAAATTGCCCAATAAGTATTAATAAAACCCATTCCCCCATGACCAGTAATATCATTACCACCCATCAATGGAAAATTCTTTAATACTAAAAAAGAGGGAATCATTGTTACTACTGCTGGAATCATCATGCTTCCTAAAAATGTCATAAAGAGTCCTTTTTTTCCTTTAAAAGGAAGTTTAGCAAAAGCATAACCTGCTAATGATCCGAAGAATAAATTAGTAAGGACTCCACCAAGTGCAAGTATTAGCGAGTTTACTAGATAGCGGGCAAATGGCGTTGTACTAAAAACATCTTTGTAATTATCCCAAGTAAACATTTTAGGAATTAAGTTCATACCATTGCTTAAAATTTCACTCGTTGGTTTAAAAGAAGTAGATACTGTCCAAATAAGTGGAAAAACAGTCACTAAACTAATTAGAAGTACTGCAATATACCAAATGAACGACTTGCTCATTTTTTTAAATTTCATGGTATTCATATCAAACCTCCTTAAGCTGTTCTATCTTCTTTATTTACACGCATGTTGATAATTGAAAATACTAGTATGATTAAAAATAACACAAAAGAAATTGCGGAAGCATAACCCATTTTTAATCCGCCAAAGCCTTCATTATAAATATAGTAGACAAGTGTGATAGTTGAGTTTCCTGGACCGCCTTTTGTTAATACATATGCTTGGTCAAACACCTGAAAAGCATTGATAATTAGCATTGTTGTTACGAGAAAAGTAGTCCGAGAAAGAGATGGCCAAGTGACATAACGGAATGTCTTCCATCTTGAAGCTCCTTCTATTTTAGAAGCTTCATATAAGTTGGCTGGGATGCCTTGAAGACCAGCAAGAAAAATCATCATATTTGTGCCAAATGTCATCCAAACACTCATCAAAACAATTGCAAACATCGCCCAGTTCGAATCATAAAGCCATGCTGGACCATTAATTCCAAACCATCCTAAAACACGATTAATCAAACCATACTGCGGATTAAGCAACCAATACCAGATAGTCGCTGTTGCTACCGTAGAACATAATACCGGCACATAAAAGAATGTCCGAAACAAACCTGCTCCTTTTTTATTCATATTAATCAAGATGGCAGCCCCAAGCGATGCTACAAGGCCAAGTGGTACAAACAGAGCTGTGTAGATAATCGTATTTTTTAATGAAATGAGAAAATAAGGATCTCTAAACATTTTTATGTAATTGTCAAAGCCGATCCAATTGGGAGAATTAACAATATCATAATCTGTAAAACTGACAAATAGAGCCATTCCAATTGGAAGAATCATAAAAATCGCTAGTAATAAAACAGGAAGCGCAATAAAAAGGTAAGCCATTCGTTGTTGATGTATTTGAACAGATTTATTTCTAATCGTTGCCATCATTAAGCCTCCTTCGTTAGTTCTTTAAAACACTTGCCATCCGAAATCCGGCTACATCAAGAATTAATTCGCAAAACATCATATTCGCCCAAGAAAACCATTCACGCGTAAAGTCTTCCGGATGGTCTGGATGAAACGATTCATGCATCAATCCAGTTCCTGCATCCGTTCTTAACAACATTTGTAAAATTTCTAGTTTTTCTGATTCATCACTTGCAGTCAACCCTTGAATCGCCAGTCCAATTGGCCAAATATATCCTGCTGGTGTATGCGGACTACCAATTCCTTTTGCAAGCTCACCTTCAAAATAATACGGGTTTGACTTACTTAAAATAAACTTCCTCGTATTTTGATAAATTGGCGACTCTTTCTCAAGATATTGGATGATTGGCATAGAGAGTAGACTTGGAACATTTGCATCATCCATCAACAATTGATTTCCAAGACCATCTACTTCAAAAGCAAATATTTCACCGAAAGTCGGATGATTATATGTACCAAATTTTTCTATCCCTAATTGAATATCATTTTGTAAGGTAGTAGCTTGTTTAATCGTTTCTATTTCGTTTGGATAAAAAGTTTCGATAATTTCTTTAGCATAGCCTAAAACTACTACTGCAAACATATTTGAAGGAATGAGATACCCATATTCACAAGCATCATCACTTGGTCTAAATCCTGACCAAAGCATACCTGTGTAAGCAGTTTCTGTTCCTAATCCGTTTCTTTTTAAAGTATCAGAAGGAACACAGTCCAGCCGTTCAAAACGATAAGGCGATTTTGTTTCATGATGTTGTTCTACTTCCCATAAAGCAAAAATCGTTTGTAACATCTTGAAGAATGCAGCGTCAAATTGTTCTGTTCTTCCAGTAATTTTCCAAATAAAGTATGCTAATTGAATCGGATAGCATAACGAATCAATCTCATATTTTCGTTCCCATACTTGTGGATGCATTTCCGTTTTATCATCTTGATGCCCAGCTCCATTTGGCGTTTCATTGAAAGCGTTAGCATAAGGATCAATTCCAACTAAACGGACTTGTTCTTTGCTAAGACCAATCAACATCGACTCAATTTCTTCATTTTCTTTAGCGAAAAGAAGGAACGGTCGTACTTGGCATACAGAATCACGTAACCACATTGCTGGAATGTCACCTGTTAAAATAAATGTAAGACCACTTTCCCGAATTTTAATGGTAGTATCTAATGTATTTTCCATACACCTTTCATACATTTCAACTAATTTTTGATTATTTAATTCTTTTTTTATTTTTTCCGTACTTATTTGTATAAAATCTCGATTTGCAATAACCAAATGTTTCACTCCTTTTTAATTAATTATATTTAATTATCATTTATCATATTTAAATAATACTATATATATTTAATCTCTGTCAACATAAAATTGAAATCGCTTTCTTTAGGCATTAAAAAAACTCTGAGATATAGATTCTCAGAGTTTTAAACCTTATTCAAACAGCATATCTAAAATAGCTTCTTTTTCAATTCCACCAAAATAGTCTTTCGCATTTATTTCTTGCCAAGCCTTTTGAATAGATTTTCGTTCAAAACGACAACCGATTATTTTTTCGGCGAATTCAGTAACATCCTCTGTACCGAAAAAGTCCCCATAAATTGTTGCTTCTTTGACTTGACCTTTTTCTAGTGAAATTTGGAATTCAATGGTTCCAGCAAGAAATCTTTTTTTTCGTTTTATAGTAGCTTTTGGTAACTTCCCGTACGTCCAGTCCCAGTTCCGGTAACGCTCTGTACGCAATTTTTCGATACCCTGTTTATCTGCTTCCGTAAAAGTATAACGCGGGATATCTTTCGTTTCAAAAATAGTTTCAAGTAGAATTTGCTTAAAAGTCAGAATATCGATATCTTCTGCTAAATGTTCGCGAATTGTTGTTACACGACTGCGTACGGATTTAACACCTTTAGACAAGTATTTCTCAGGATCTACTTGTAATGCTTTTTCGAGCATGGATAAATCGACATCGAAAAGTAAAGTCCCATGGCTATAAAGTCTACCCTTGGTTGCAAATTGTGCATTGCCACTTATCTTTTTGCCATTTACTTCAATATCATTTCGACCACTCAGTTCAGCATTTACACCAAGATTGCGAAGCGCTCGAATAACTGGTTCTGTGAACTTCGCGAAATTTTGAAAACTATTTCCGTCATCTTTTGTGATCATGCTAAAGCTAATATTGCCTTCATCGTTATAGACAGCTCCTCCACCAGATAAACGGCGAAGAACATCAATATGATTTTTTTTGACAAAAGCATGGTTAATTTCTTCTAGTGTGTTTTGATTTTTACCAACAATAATCGTTGGTTTCATCCGATAAAACATAAAATACGTTTCATTTTCGTCTAAAGAACGAAGCGCATATTCTTCCATAGCGAAGTTGTACGCTTGATCGAGCACATCTTCATTGTCTAAATAAATCACTTTTCTTAAGCATCCCCTTTTGCTCTAAGTGTCATTCGAATGATTTCTGGGTCATTAAATAAGCGCGGTAGTTTCGTGACATTTCCTAAGCCGCGGCTCACAATAAGCGCTTTACCGCCAGCCCGGTGAATCCCAGCTGTCCATTTTGGCATGAAACCTTGTCCCGGCGCAAAAAGACCTTCTGTTAGCGGAAGCCTAAATTGGCCGCCGTGCGCATGTCCAGATAATACTAAATCAATTGGATAGGCTTGGTATAGTGGCCAAAACTCCGGACGATGCGCCAGTAATATCGTAAAGTAATCCGGTGATAAATTAGCTGTCGCATCGTCTAAAGCTTCCTTTAATGCCGCTTCTTCCCAAACTTCTTTTGGTAGTTCTTTTTCTGCCCAGTCATCTCTTACAAAACGAGGATCTCGGACGCCTACTACCATGATTGCGGCGCCATCTTTTTTTAGAAAATAGCGTTCATTTTCAAGGACAGTAACGTGATGTTTCTCCATGTCTGCTTTAAAATCTTCATAAAATGCGCTTCGACCCTCATGATTTCCGCTCACATAAAAAACCGGGAATTCTTTAGCTAATTTGCGTACAACTGCCATCGCTACATATGGCGCCTCATCTCCATCAATCATATCTCCCGTTAAAAAAACGGCATCCAGAGCTAGCTCATTCACCATACTAAGCAAAGGATTATTATATAAACCAAAACTTGCACTATGCAGATCAGACAACTGAACAAAAGTTGCGCCGTCCCATTCTGCTGGAATTTTATCTGATACTATTTCATAATCTGTTACAGTTAAATGTTTGGTTGACCAGTATGCATATCCTGTAAAAGCAGCAACTGCACTAAGTAAACCCCATCCAGTTTTTTTCATAGTTAGAAATCTCCTCACTTAATTTGCTGTAGGTTTCATTATAGCAAATTAAGTGGGAACTCGCTTTACTCAACTACTTGGTATTCTGCTAGTTTTTGTAAATCAGCTGGACTCACTTCTGCCACAATCTGTGTGCCATTTTCCAAGTACTCGGTCTCTAACACATTAGCATGCTCATTTAAATAAGCGACAACTTGCCCCGCTTCAAACGGAATTAAGAAGGTTGCTTTTTCATAACTGGCGAACAATTCTTGACGAATCACTTCAGTTAGAAATTCTAAACTTTCTTTTTCACGTGCTGAAAAGACAATCGTATTTTCTGTTTGTTTAGGGTATATCTCGTCTTCTAAAAGATCCGCTTTATTGTACGCATAAATAACTGGAACATCTTCCACACCAACTGCTTTCAACGTTTCTTCAGTCGTCTTCATCATTATTTTATAATTGGGATCCGAATAATCTACCACATGAATGAGTAAATCAGCGTCACGCGCCTCTTCTAGCGTGGAGCGGAATGCTTTCACTAATTGATGCGGAAGTTTGCTAACAAAACCAACTGTATCTGTGAGCAAAAATTGCTTGTTATCCGGTAAAACAATTTCGCGTACACTCGTTTCTAGTGTAGCAAAGAGCATATCTTTCTCAAAAACTTGTTTGTCTGCAGTTTCGCTATATGCACGCACTAAACCGTTCATTGTTGTTGATTTTCCAGCGTTTGTATAACCGACGAGTGATACCACCGGAATTTCATTTTTCTTTCGTTTGCGACGACGTACTTCACGGTCATCCACGAGCATGTCTAACTCTTTTTGTAAATGGCGAATTTGATGTTTGATGGTACGGCGATCGGTTTCGATTTTCTTTTCACCTGAGCCACGGTTGCTGAGCCCGCCTTTCCCACTTTGTTGGTCCATATCTTCACCTTGTCCAAAGATACGCGGAAGCTCATATTGTAATTTGGCAATTTGGACTTGAAGTTGTGCTTCTTTTGTTTTTGCTCGGTTCGCAAAAATAGCCAGAATCAACCCCGTTCTATCCATTACGTCCAGTTCTAACGCTTCTTCTAGGTTTCTAATTTGCGATGGCGAAAGTTCATCGTTAAAAATAATCAAGCGGGCATCCTGCATTTCTGCTAAGCCTTTGATCTCATCCACTTTTCCCTTTCCAACATAAGTAGCACGATTTTCACGGTCGATATTTTGCCGTACTTCGCCCACTACTTCCATATTATTTGCAGCCGCTAAATTGGCTAATTCTTCCATTGAATAATCAAAATCTTTTTGTTTCTGGCTTATACCAACGATTAATACTTTTTTCTCCATAAAAAAGGACCTCCTGAAAATAGATTCAGCGCGGTCAGGGTTTTTGAGTAGATGAAAACACAAAAATAGCATCTCAAAGATACTAGCTTGCTTTCAAATGAAGCGTATTCCTCCTTCATTCTACCCATATTTATTTTGGGTGCCATACATGCACGCAAGACCAATCCCGTTACCCATACTAAATAAGCATGGATATTCCCGCACTATTAAATTAGTTGCATAGATTTTTTGGGAAACGTAGTCTAATATAACGCATGATGGGCAACCCTCCGTTCATTTTAGATGCCCTTAGTTTAACATGGGCGCTTTTGTTTCGCAACTATTTCTCGTTAATTTGGTCGTTCTATCTCGAAAATATCCCCCAGTTTCACATAGTCATTTCCTGCAAGCCTGGCAACTGGTGCAAGCTTTTCTGGCAAAATATAGTGATGCTCAGAATCAAACACTTCGTCGGCGAAATCATATGTCAAAATACGTGCCAGAATTAAATCGGAAACAACCTCACCAGCATCATTCTTAATCGGAATGATTTGTTCTAGTTTAGCTGTAAGCATGATATTGGCCTCGGAAATCTTCGGAGTTTTCATTCCAGGAACTTGCTCTAAATGCAAGTTTGTTTTATCGATTTCGCTCACATCAGATGCAAGTCGCGCGGCAGTTTTATTCATTTCTTCTACAAAAGATTCGCTAACGATATGAATATTTAGTTCTTTCGTAAAAGCCGCATTTCTAGCTGTATCTTTTTGCTTACCATCCGCGCGTTGAACAGCTATCGAAACTATCGCTGGATCGCTTGAAACAACATTAAAAAAACTAAACGGGGCGGCGTTGACCGTCACCCCATCATCAGCAAGCGTTGTTACAAAAGCGATTGGCCTGGGAATAATACTTCCAGTTAAAAATTTGTAGTTTTCTTTTTGAGATAAATCAGCACTTTTAAAAATAGTCATCTACTTTCCTCATTTCTGGTTGTTTTGATACCATTTTTTCGCTTCTTCTAGTTCTTCCATAGTTAGTGAATGCCCAGCTGCTGTCCAAACTGTTTCAACGTTTGCACCACGCGATTCAAGGATTTTAACCAATTCTTCGGAAGCTTTCGCTGTAATAAGCGGATCATTTAAACCAGCAGACAGAAATACACTACGATGGCTAATCGAAAATTCGGGTTGTTTGTTTCCAGCTGGCATTGCATGAAATAAAATCGCTTTATGAAAACTATCCTCTGCTTGAAGAAGTGCATTGGCGGCAATGTTTGCGCCGTTAGAATAACCTACCGCAATGATTCGCTCAAAATCCAGTTGATATTTTTTAGCCAGTTCGCGTGTTGTAGTGATTAATTCCGAGGTTTTGCTTTCCAAGTCTTCTAAATCCAAACTGCCATCATGAAATCTTTTGAAAAATCGATTTGCTCCGCCTTCTTTAATGTCACCACGTAAAGATAAAACAGCTGCATCACCCGAGATAAACTCCGCTACTTCGACAAGCGACTTTTCATCGCCACCTGTCCCATGAAGTAGTAATAGTGGAGCTAATTCTTTATTTTTTCCTGGAATATAAATGTGTTCCATCGTTTATCAGCTCCGTTTCGTATTAATTGGTCGTACCATTTTTTCAATTTCTGCGCGTTTTGGTTCTAAAAATGGTGGCAGGGCTAATTTTTCACCGAGTGTTTCGTATGGTTCATCACTTGCGAAGCCCGGGCCATCTGTTGCAAATTCAAATAAAATACGTTCGGAAACTGGTACATATAAAGATTCAAAGTAGAAGCGGTTTACATAACCAGAATTAGGTGCTTCGATTGTATTCATGCGGTCAATCCACTTTTGTAACTCCTCGTGGTCCTCTACTCGGAAAGCTACATGGTGAACACCGCCGTAGCCTTGCATTGCAGCTGGGATATCGGTACGTTCTTCGACAATCACTTGCGCCCCGTTACCACCTTCGCCTACTTCATATAAATGAAGTCCATCTTCTTCCACCACTTTTTTAAAGCCAAAAATTGTTTGCAAAATCGCATCCATATTTTTCAAAGAAACAACGGTTAAAAATACTGGTCCTAAACCATAAATCGCATATTTTTCTGGAACTGGCCCTTTTTTCCAAGGAGTCCCCGCTGCTACGCCTTCGTTATTTTCATCAGAAATTAGTTGTAATTGTTGGTCATCAAAATCTTGGAAGGTGAGATATTTTTTGCCAAATAGAGTTTTAATATCGCTATGCGGAACTTTTAATTGTTCAAAGCGGTCAAGCCAGTATTCCAGCGCCGCGTCACTTGGTACTCGGAAAGCTACGCGAGAAATACTATCTGTTCCGTGGCGTCCTTTTGGTAAATTAGGGAAGTCAAAAAATGTCATATCCGTACCCGCTGAACCTTTGTCATCTGCGAAAAACAAATGATACGTATGAATATCGTCTTGGTTAACAGTTTTTTTCACTAAACGCATCCCTAAAACTTCTGTAAAAAACGCATAATTTTTCTCGGCACTACTTGTCATTGCTGTTACGTGGTGAATTCCTTTTAAATCTTTAATCATGATAAATCTCCTCCAAAATAAGTTTCAATTTCTGTTCTTTTTTCTTCTAAAAAGCTTGGTAAGGCTAGTCTATCTCCCAATGTTTCGAGTGGTTCATCAATTGTAAAGCCGGGGCCAGCGCTTGCGAATTCAATTCTTAAGCCACCTGGTTCGCGAATATATAAACTTTTAAAATACTCGCGGTCAACGAATTCTTCAATTTTCAAGTCGTTTTTCATTGCTAAATCGTGAAGTTCATCAACAGCTTCTTTCGTTTCTAAAGTATATGCAATATGATCAATCGTTCCGCGTCCTGTGCGGGATTTTTTGTCTGAACTCGTGACATGTAATTTCGTAAAACTCATCTTGTCCTTATCTACTAATACCCCATTATGACTTTCTAAGCCAAAAAGATTCGTGAAAAATTGGCTCGTCGCGTTCGGGTCCGGCACGTGATAGTCTGCGCCGATAATCCGAACAATTTGTTTTTCAGGCGGGATATCGGTGTGGATGGTTGGGTTAGAAATGGTTTCTGGTATTTCCGTTAGGATAATGCCCATTGTATCGGGATCTTGAATACTTAAAGTCCGTTCTTCTTTTTGGAAAGAAACGGCAAAATCGTTTAGCCTTTTTTCCCAGTAAGAGCTTGTGCTGTTTGGTATTCCTAGGGTGATATTTCCGAAAAAGGCGCGCTCGTTGTAGCTTGAGCCGATGCGAGGTACTTCGAAAAATGTTAACAAGGTGCCCGGACTTCCTGTATAGTCCCCGTAAAATAGGTGACGCATGTGAATATTGTCTTGATTTACTGTATTTTTTACGAGCCGTAGCCCTAATATGTCTGAATAAAAACGATGATTTTCGCTGAATGATTTCGTTAGCGCGGATACGTGATGGATTCCTTTAATCATTTGTTTGTACCTCCTTCTTAATTACTAATTATAGTTTATAACTAAACTATCAAAAAGAAAAGTTTTATGCTCACAAAAAGTAAGTAACTTTTAATAGTCGCAAAAAAGAGCGCCACTAAGCGCTCTTTAATACACATCTCTTTTGGTGAAAATAAAATAGGATAAAACGAATGCGATTAGCATCCACGCACTTAACACAATCATCGAGAAACTCAATGTCATGCCTTCAACTGGTGGGCTGGAGCCGTTCAAGTAATTCGTTAGTTGTAAATTAACCATAAATAAATATTTCGCGCTCGGCCAAGAGCTGACGAGGTTGGTTAAAATCGTTCCGGTGATAAGGGAGGCAAGCATAATCCCCATAACCGCTGCTGTGGAGCGAACTAACACGGATACAAACATTGTTAACACGCCGACCACAACACTGACAAACCATGCGAGTCCGAACTCCATGAGTAGTAGTTGCCAAACCGGCAGTTGGTACACGTCCATTGTGGTCACAGCGCCATCTTTCATCCCAAACCCGGTGAGAACTGGTGCATCCCAGCCACCGTAACCAAAGACAATCCCAGAAATCAGATAGGCAATAACGGCGGATAATACCATAATTGCGGAAATCGAGAGCAACATTGAAATATATTTACTCGTCAAAATCCGCCATCGCTTCACAGGCCTTGTCAGCAGAAACTTCATCGTTCCCGCACTTGTTTCAGCACTGATTAAATCGGCTGCTATAACCATAATAAAAAGTGGAAACAATAAACTAATACCATTTTCGACGAATGTTTTTAAGAAAGTTGGTGCTCCAGGGGCGTTGGGATTGATGTCATTATCTAAGTAATATTGTAGTTGCCCGACAAGCACTTTGAAATATTTTTGATATTCTTCGGGAAGACGGCCTGTACCGAGTCTATTTTCAAGGTCGACGATTTGTTGCTGGGTCTGCACATGCCAATCGCTTGTCCCAGCTTGCTTTTCATCTTCTTGATGCTGCCGGAACTGTGCGTACGTAAAAATCGCTACAATAATTGCCACTAGCACCAAAATAACGATAAGTCGCTTTTTACGCCAAAGTTTTAATTGTTCATTATAAACTAAATTAATCAATCGAATGACCTCCTGTTAACTCAAGAAACAGGTCTTCGAGAGATGGTTTTTTCTTGTCAATTTCATGGACTTGAATGCCTTTTGCAACCAACTGTTCGTTCCATTCGGCGCTATGTTCATTCACTGCGGTCACGAGGTATTCGCCGTCCACTTCTACTTTGGTTACACTTTCCAAAAATACTTTAGCTTGTTCAAAAGGAGTCGCCCGCCAGCGTAATTGTGCGCGAGAGCTAAGAAGATGTGAAACTTGATCGGTTTTAATAATCGTCCCGTCCGTCATAATCGCCACCCGGTCACATAAAAGTTCAATTTCACTTAATAAATGAGAAGACACAAGTACGCTAATACCTTCATTTCTGGCAAGCGCACGGATAAAGTCGCGCATTTCATGAATTCCAGATGGATCGAGACCATTTGTTGGTTCATCAAGAATTAATAGTTTCGGACTGGAAAGTAATGCTTGAGCAATGCCTAAACGTTGGCGCATACCAAGTGAATAAGTAGAAACTCGGTCATTTATCCGTTTTTCTAGCCCCACTAGCTCGGTTACTTCTTGAATGCGTTCTTTTTTTATCGAAGAATCCATTCGGGCAAAATACGCTAAATTTTCTTGTCCTGTTAAAAATGTATAAAATTCCGGATTTTCTACGATGGAACCAAGACCTCGCATTGCTTCGGTAAAATTTTTCCGGATATCTTTCCCACCAATTAAAATCGTTCCAGATGTTGGTTTAATTAGGCCGACAATCATTCGAATCGTCGTTGTTTTGCCAGCTCCATTCGGTCCAAGAAAGCCAAAAACTTCTCCGGGCATTACTTCAAAAGAAATCCCTTTAATAATTTCTCGTTTACGAATTTTTTTATGCAGATTAGTTACTTGAAGTGCTCGCTCCGTCATCGTCTTCTCCTCCTCCCGTCTCTATAACCTGTGTCACCCGATTACCGATAAACTGGTATCCAGCGTGATTTGGATGGAATTTATCACTCGCTAAATAAGCAGCCCCATTTTGCTGAAATAAATCAAAAGTCGGAACATAAATGATATTTTTCTCGTTTTGCGATAGATTTTGACTTTGCATGTTCCACTCATTCGCAACCGCTGACATTTCGCTCGCATTTTCTAACGACATAAACGGATTATACAGCCCAATATGAAAAACTGGCGCGGATGAATTTAATTTTCGTATCGTTTGGTAAATTTGTTTTAGATTGCTCGTATAACTTGCTTCGGCTTGTTTAATCGCATCACTTTTGAAATCATCCAGTGCTTCCCCGCCGCGAAATAAATCATTGCCGCCGATTGTCATTAAGACTACATCAGCTGATTTTATTTGGTTTTGCACTTCTTTTTGTTCTAATTGTTTGAGTAGTTGTCCTGATTTCGCCCCGCTAATAGCAAGATTGACGTTCTCGACATTTTTCTCTTTTTGTTTGTAGAAATTCTCCACCACTCGGACATACCCGCCGCCTTCTGTATCACCAACGCCATATGTAAGTGAGTCGCCGAGCGCCGTTATTTTAAAGGTATCTTGTTTTTTCGTTACAGTAATATCTTTTTTTGCAGCTGAATTTGTATTATTTGCTTGATGATTTTTTTGCCCTAACCAGATGGAACCAACACCAATAATGCTTAGAATAAGCGCTATAACTGAAAAAAACAGCAAAAATTGAACTGTTTTACTTTTTTTCATTGACTAATCACCTGCCTTATTATGAGGTTTATTTAGGACTAAGTATACCAGACATTCTCGAAAAGCACCTAGTAAAAAAGCACCTATATCATTCGCGTAGGTGCTAATTTTATGCTATTTCATATTATATTGTTTGGTAAAATTAATTTTTCCTTTAGCATCCGTTTACTATCTTCATCTATAAAAGAATAATCCAATGCTATTTCAGTCTGCCTAAGTATCCATTCTGCTGATAAAGTAAAACTATTTTGATTCACTTGTAAATATTCGTTCGTTAGTGTTGTATTGGAAACTGTACGATTATCCGTATTAAAACAAATCTGAATTCCGTTTCTATGAAAAAGTTCTACAGGATAGCTTTGCCAGTTTTGTGCAGCCCCTGTTTGAATATTACATACTGGACACATCTCAAGCAATACTTGCTGTTTAGCTGCTCGTTCCATCACTTTCTTTGACTGAGCTAGTGCTATACCGTGACCAATGCGTCTAGCTCCGAATTCCAATGCTAATAAAACGCTTGTTAAATCACCAGTTTCACCTGCATGAATCGTGTAAGGCATACCTATTCGGCTAGCATAAGAAAATAATGATTGATAGTCTTTTGTAGGATACTTTCCTTCATCACCAGCTAGATCAATTGCTACTACTTCTTTTCCTAAGTATTTTTTAGCTACATCAATTACTGCTAAATTAGCTTGCTCAGATTGTCTACGCATACAACAAAAAATCAAACCTATTTTTATTGAATAAACTTTTTCAGCAACGCGGCTCCCGTCAATTAAAGTCTCAGCAACTTCTTCCATTGAAAAGTTAGTGGTTACTAGGTGTATAGGAGATAGCCTAATTTCAATATAGATAATGTTCTCTAGTGCTGCTTGTTCTGCTAAATCCAAAAGAGCTAAATATATCGCTTCTTTTGTATGTAAACCTGCTGAAACTAATCTAAAACAATTAATATATTCTGTTAAACTGCATCGATTAGCAGCAACTGTCATTCGTTGTAACTTTTCTTCTGATAACATTAAAGGGTTACCTTGTAACTCATAAAGCTTACGAAGCGTTTTTAGCCGAATGGAACCATCTAAATGACAATGAAGTTCTACTTTAGGTATTTTTTTAACTTGTTGCTCATTCACTAATAGTCGCCTCCCTTCTTACAAATCATATAATACTTCTTTGATGAGCATACCAAAGCCAATTTTTGCTTGCTGAGTTGTTTTTACTACTTCTTCATGATTTAAGTTCGACTGTAAACCTGCTGCTAAATTCGTAATACACGAAATTCCTAACACTTTTATTCCTGCATGATTAGCTGCTATTACTTCTGGGATGGTTGACATCCCAACTGCATCTGCCCCTAGCCTTCTCGCCATTTGTATTTCTGCAGGAGTTTCATAACTCGGACCGGAAAACGCCATATAGATACCATCTTTTAAAGGAATATTTAAATTTCTAGAAGCTAAGTGCGCTTTTTCAATATAGTCGCGGCAGTATGCTTGACACATATCTGGAAAACGCGGACCAATCTCTGCTTGATTTTCACCTATTAAAGGATTCGCTCCCATAAAATTGATATGATCAGTAATTACCATCAAATCTCCTACAGCAAAATTCCTATTCACTCCACCTGAAGCATTGGTCACAATTAGTGATTGCACTCCTAACGCTTTCATTATTTGAACCGGATAAATAACTTGAGACATTAGATTCCCTTCATAAAAATGAAAGCGCCCTTGTAATGCCAAAATAGTTTTCCCTGATAAGACACCAAAAATAAGCTTTCCACTGTGTCCAACCACTGTTGTTGCTGGAAAATGAGGAATGTCTTGATACGGAATTTCTATTTTATGTTGAATTTCTTCTGCTAAATCACCTAAACCAGATCCTAAAACTAAACCACAGGCTACTTTTTTAATACCTTTTGTTTGGAGAAAGAAAATCGTTTCCTTCATTTTTTCAGTTGCTAGTTGCATCATTTTCCTCCTTGTTATTTATTACAAAGCCAAGCAAGAAATTTCTTGCTTGGCTAATTACTATGCCTCTTTGAAAGTAAAGAAGGCTAATAAAAATGAAATTAACATTGTTGCTAGTGATGCTAATGCTACAACAATCACATAAGAAACATCGCCTGTTTGAGGATTGATAAACCCACCAATTCCTAAAACACCAATTGTACTAGCAAAATTATGAACTCCAGCTACTGCAATAATAAGCGCCCCTATCGCTGTTCCAATACAAGTAAAAACAAATCGTCTTTTCACTGGTAAGGTAACTCCGTAAATTGAAGGCTCAATGATGCAAAAGAAATCAGAAACCATTGCAGGAACACAAATTTTCTTAACATCTGGATTCTTCGTTTTCAAATAAACTGCAAATACGACAGCCATTTGAGCTAATGGAGCTGTAAAAATCATTGGCAATAAATAATCGGTCCCTGTTGTTGCGAGATTATTTATTCCTATGGCAACTAATGGCCAATGTAATCCAAGAATAACCAGTGGTGTATAAAGAATACCTACGAACAAGGCTGCTACAACTGGTGAGAAACTAAACAGAGCTAAAATCGCACTAGAGATAATACTACTTGCTATATTAGCAATTGGACCAAATACTAAAATTGTTGCTGGAACACCAATAATTAAAGTAAGAAATGGGACAAAGGTGAAATGTAATGATTGAGGAATAATTTTTTTGATAAAATGCTCAAATTTCGATAGAAAGAACATCGAGAAGATAATAGGAATAACTGTTGATGTGTATCCATTCGCTGGAAAAATAATAGGGATACCTAGAAAATCACTATAAATATCCATCTGAAGAAAAGTACCATTAAACAACTGGTAGATTGCCTCTGGTCCAACTAAATCATTAAGTAGATTTGGGAAAACAAGTGAAGCACCAACAATCATCCCAATAAATGGATCTGAGTTAAATGTTTTTGCACTAGTGTACCCTAAGATAACTGGAAAGAAAGTAAACAAAGCATAACCAATTGCATTTAAGATGACAAATGCGCCATCCCCTGGGCTAATTACTTTAGAGGCAACTAAGAGTGACTCCACACCTAAAATCAAAGAACAACCAATCATTACTCCAAGTGTAGGGGTAATGATTTTAGTTATTGTATCAATGAAACGATTTAATAATGTTTTCTTATCTTTATTAGTAGAATCATTAGTGCTAGTTTCCTCATTAGTATTCGAAATAGATAATTTAGATAACATTTCTTGATAAATTTCTCCAACTTGCATACCAACAACTACTTGATATTGACCATTTGCAGATTGAGCAGTCATAATTTTTTCATGATTTATCAGAGCATCTCTATTAACTAAACTTTCATCTTTTAGTGTAAAACGTAATCTAGTCACGCAATGTGTTAACGCAATTATATTACTATCTCCACCTACATTTTCAATAATGAACGCATTTAATTTATCATATTTTCCCATATGCAATTTTCTCCATTTCTAATTATTGTCAATCTTGGCGAGTTTCTCAAATAAATCTTCCATTAATTTATCTCTTTCAACAAAGTAAACATATTTTATAAAATGGCGTCTAAAGTCTTGGCTGTAATAATGATTATCTTGCATAATGGGACTATTAACCAATTTATCTTTCATAAATTCTTCACCTAATAGCCAACCAATAGGAACAACATCCCATAATGCCCGTGACCAAACCTTTCCACCATTTTTTAGATTAGTTATTTTCGCTTCTTCTTCCGTTCTTGTCACCATATAATCACAAAATTTATTTTTTCCTTTTAACCAATACTCTAACTCCGGCCCGGTTGTAGCAAAAGCAGAAATAACTCCCATCCCTGGAAACTGAACTAGTGGCATCGGGGTATCAAGTAAAACTCGAGCAGCTACTAAATCTTGTCGACAATTAAAGGATAAATTATTATGCCATTCATAGCCCAGTCCACCTAACCATAAAACAACTATATTTTCTGTTATTTTTGGTTCTAGTAAAATAGCTGTAGCAATATTAGTAGCAGCGGCAATTCCAATGACATAAAGAGGATTTTCTGAACTATGCGCTAATGCTAACTCAATCAAATGTTGGACAGCATCACTCATTTTAGGTTTTGAATTAACTAAAAAATCAACTGATCCTTTAAAAGTGATTTTTTCTAATTCTGGACGGTTCAATAATTTATAAACCCTAAGAATTTCTTCATAACTTTTTTCCATACCGTCTTTCGGCCCATTAGAATGATGATTTAAAAATGGTGCTGCATACACTCCTACCACATTAAATTTTTCTTTTGACTGAATCATATAGGCTAAAGCATATTGATCATCAATTTCGTTAAATGTATCTGTATCTAATACAACATCAACCTTTCCTGATGGTCTTTCTAACATTTTTAAAATTTGGCTATTATCCATTCTTATAAATCCTCATTCCTTAATATTTTATAGAAAGCGCTTTCCTTAAATTCATAATAACATTAATTTGGTTATTGTCAAATAATATTTTGTTTTAACCAAATTAAAAACCAAAAAAAAGATAAATTGGTTTTTAGCAATTTATCTTTTTTTAAATATTTAAAATCTCTATTTTTGCCTTGGATAAAGTTTCTAACTGCTCTGTAGTAAAGTCCACTTCTGTAATAATGGTATCGTAATCCGTTGCATGATTTACTTTCCACATCGCAATACTTGGGTACTTACTGTTTTCTATAAGCAGAATATTTTTTTGTGAATTTTTCATGATTGCTTTTTGCAAATCGGCATCTTGTTCTTTATAAGCGGTAATTTCTAAATCTTCATCTATCGCACCTGGGCTTATAAAAGAAATATCCGCTTTTAGCTTTTTCATTTGATGGATAGTCATTGAACCGAAAGAATTTTCTTGGTTTAAGCTAAAAGTTCCGCCTAAAAAAATAATAGAAAGCTCTATCTTTTTCTCTTGAACATAGTGCATAATACTAAAGGAATTCGTAATTACAGTAATATTATTTAACAACTGTGGATATTTACTAAGCATATGGATAAGCATAACTGAAATGCTATTATGTTCAATGGCGATTACTTGACCTGGACTCACTAATTGACATGCTTTATCCGCTATTTTACTTTTAGATTTTGAATTAATTTCTTTTCTAAATGAGTATGGGACATCTCTAGCAATGGTGGTATGAGCAATAGCTACACTACCATGAGCTTGAACTACTTTTCCAGCGAGTTGTGTGGATTTCAAATCGTTTCTAATTGTTTCTGTCGTTACATTAAGAAATTCAGCTAAGTTAGCCAATGACAAAATCGAATTTTCATTTAATATTTCAATTATTTTATTTCTTCTTGACTCGACTTTTCCCATCTAATTCTCCTTTTCTCTTCAATACTAAAGTTAGTATACCTTATTTCGGTTAAAGTTTGTATGAATTTAATCATTTATATCCAAAAAAGCTAACTCGTTAGCGCCCGTTAACATATCCTTACGTATTATCAATCAGTCAGGTTTGTATCAAAATAACTTTGGGTTCTCTGCTGGTTCATTTAGGTTATTTCATTTCTTCCAAACACTATCAAGAAGCATTTGAAGCAATTGAGGCTTTAATTCATGCTGGTGTAAAAAACAACAAACAAGTTCGAGTATCTTTTCATTCCTTTATTTAAATGACAGTAATATAAAAATAAGAGGCTTGGACATAGGGGATTTTAGCGCCCCTTATGTCCAAGCCTCTTCTGCTATTTTTATTCTGCTACGATTGCTTTTGTTAAATCGTCGACAAAATCTTGTTTGTTTTCTGCTTTCGATGCTTCGGAAATTGCATCAATATCTTTCGGTTTATCATCCCAGCGACCAGAATCTGCTGTTACTGCAATATGGATACTTTTATCTTTATTGTCATTCATAAAAGTGGTTACGTTTTCTGGGATATCATCGGACTGTACTGTAGTGAATAGAACTACTTTGTCATAATCATCTGCTTTTACTTTGTCTAGTTTTGTTGTATCAATAATGGAAACATGTACGTTTTTACCTTCCATGTCTTTTTTCACTTGGTCCATTACACTGTCTTTAAATTTACTACCTTGAGTTGCAAGTAATACATGATCTCCTGTAGCTGATTTGTTTATTTCGGCATTTTCAGTAACATCCATTGATTTAATAAAACGGTAGGATAACATTACTCCTGCAAATATTACTACTGCAATTCCTACGACGATTAAGCTGATTTTTAGTGGTTTTTTCATTATTAAGTTCCTCTTTTCTGTTAGTTGGGTCATTCTGATCTTAAAGCTTCTGCTGCATCTAATTTTGCTGCTTTATTACTTGGATAAATCGAGAAAATAAAGCCAATTGTAATTGTTATTGCGAGTGTGACAAGGAAATTCCAGAACGAAATGTGAATCATATCTTCAAAGCCAATTTTCGTTTCTAAAATAGGACTAGCTATTTTTGCAATTGTTACAGCGACAAGACTTGATAGTACATTAGCTAAAATAATAATATAGCTTGCTTCCATCATGAAAAGTCCGCGAATATGACGTTTACGATAACCAATTGCTCGGAATACACCGATTTCTCTTGTTCGTTCAACCACACCGATATAAAGCACAATAGCAATCATCACGCCAGCAACTGCAAGCGAAAGACCTGCAATAAAGGCAATCAAGTACACAATAATATCGGTAAACTGGCTAAATGTATCTACGAAAGCATTCGCATTAGTAATCGAATAATTCGCCCAGTCTTTGTCATCCTCATATTTTTCAACGATTTCTTCTGCTTGTGCTGTTGTTTTTGTGAATGCATCCACAGATAAAATCGGTTTTTCAATACCAGTTGTTTTAATAAAGTCGTTCATTGTTTTTGTTGAAACATCAAATCCTCTAGCAAAGCCTTCTTTAGATGGGTTAGTAATACCAGATATAGTTGTTTCTATTTTGACAGTATTTTTTGTGTCGCTATTTCTTCCGGCATAAACTAAGGTTATTTTTTTACCAATAAGTTTATCACCATCACTTTTTGTTAATTCATCAGAATCCTTTTTTCCAAGAATTGCTCTTGCTACATTAGAAGGGATAACTGCTCCGACTTCATCACTTGTTACCATTTTCCCGCTTAGAAGATATTCATCTTTGACAGTCAAATCTTCATAGCGTGATGGCTTAAAGTTGGCTTCTTGCATTTCACCAGAAATACCTTTCAAGTATTCGCCATCGTATTCAAATTTAATGCCTTGGACAGTAGTGCGTTCATATATTTCTGTAATATTTTCATCTTCATACAGCTGCTTAATTTTCTTAATCTCACTACTTGTTAGTGGAGTGGTAGGTTCAGGTGATTTCGAGCCACCATCTTCTTTATAATAAGTCGTAATCTGATTGGGTGAAAAAGTTGTTCCAAAAATCTTTGAAAGACTTTGATTCACTCCATTTCCAAGTCCAAATGCTAACAAAATAGCGATAATACCAATCGAGGTTCCAAGTGCTACAAGCAAATTCCTAAACTTTCTATTGAAAAAACTTTTAAAAGAAATTTTAGCAGTAGCCCACCAGTTTAGTCTTAACTTTTTTTCGTTTTTGTGACTAACTTTTTGGATGACTTCTTTTTTTCTTTCAAATGAAATTACTTCTCCATCTGCTAAGCGTAATACTGCATCAGTTTGGTCCGCAATGTTTAAATCATGGGTTACAACAATAACGGTTGTACCTTTTGCTGCTAAATCCTTAAGCAGTTTAATAATTTCATCTGATGTAACACTATCGAGTGCTCCAGTTGGTTCATCTGCTATAATCATATCTGGATTATTAGCGAGAGACCTTGCAATCGCCACCCTTTGTTTTTGTCCACCAGATAGTTGTGTTGGTTTTTTACTAGCAAAGTCTTCTAGTCCAACTTGTTTCAGCAAATCAAGTGCTCTCGCATTTCGATCACTTTCTGATAATTCAGGATTCAAATATAAAGGAACTTTTACATTTTCAATGACTGACATATGATTGACTAGATGAAAGCTTTGAAAAATAAAGCCGATGTGATTAAAATGATATGCATCTAAATCAATATCCTGTAAATTTTCTCCATTGTATAAAACTTGACCTTCGTAGTCAGTGTCAAGTCCACTAATAATATTTAGTAACGTAGACTTCCCACTACCACTCTTTCCTATAATTGCTGCAAATTCTCCGTCTTGAATGGTTACATTGATATTTTTCAAAACTGGTGTTTCGTTTTTCTTTCCTAACTTATAAGACTTTTTAAGGTGTTTAACTTCTAACATTTATTCTCCTACTTTCAAATAGTATCCATTTTTTTTGATTTCATATAGATGTAACTTCCTGCAATCACTGAACATAAGCCAATATTCCAAACAATAGATAGAAGGGAAATATCAAAGTGTCCATTAGGTAAAATGGAAATGATTCCAGCACTGTTATAAATATGCAAGTAGTATTCAGCTAGTAAATTGACAATTAGGATAGCAAAAAGAAGTAGAATAACTGCCGCTTTTTGAAGAGAACTTGCTTTCACATGATCTTTTAACCACCCTACCGGAATAACGAAGTAACAAACAAACATAGCGATAAATAAGAACATCATCAGCGTTCCAGATACAAACGATAACGCATCGCCTGCTTCCATACGTCCTGTTTCAAAACCGTAATACCAAATAAAGGCACTTTGAAGTAAAATTACTGTTATTGCTGATAAATAAGCAGCAAATAGTTTTCCAAAAAATTTCTTTGTTTCCGAAAATCCAGAAAGTGAAGCGAGCGTTAAGTTTTCTTTCGATGTGTCGAGTTTCGTGATTTTCCAAGTAGTGATAAGAACTAGAATTAAGCTCATCACCGTAGTTCCTCGAATCGCTCTAAAAAGCAAATCCGATCCCTCCAGCAGATTCATTGTGAACCCTAGAAAGTTCAGCCCTAAGATAATTGCAAGTCCAATCAAAAGAATAGGACTAATTTGTTTTAAATAAAAAGTAATAATTTTTGTCATTTGTTCATTTCCTCCTTATAGAAATCGATTAATGAGTTGCCTGTTTCCTCGCGATAAGATTCTGTTTCTATCGTTTTTAATGTGTTATCTTTAATTAACCAAAGTTTGTTATATAATTTTTCCGTACCTTCTAAATGATGCGAAGAAATAATCGTGATAACATCGGGTTCTGTTTCGCTAATAATAGCTTTCATTACTTCTGAACGAGCCATAATATCAATACTTGCAAAAGGCTCATCATAGAGATATACTTTGGCTTTTCTTGCTAATACACTGCCAATCTTTACTTTCATCAACATGCCTGTCGATAATTCACCAAGTTTTAGCCGTTTATTAATGCTCCATTTAGAAAGTAGTCTTTCCCACTTATCTAACTCCATGTTTTCAAAAAGAAGTGCATGTTGTTTCATAAATTCTTCTATAGTAGTACTTTTTTTAGCGTAAAGTTCATTGTTCAAGTATGCAATTTTCTGGCGGATATCATTTGTAGTAAAAAATTCATTGTCTAATTCTAATGTACCGCTATCCGGTTTTTTCAAATTTGCCAACATATCTAGCAAAGTTGTTTTGCCGCTACCATTTTCACCAGTGAGTACAATCATGTCGCCTGGTTTTGCTTCGAAATTCAAGTTTTGTAACACTAGTTTATTTGGATATGATTTAGCAATATTATTTCCCACTAGCATTTGCTTCAGCCCCCTCTACTTTTTTCACCCAAGCAATAATTTTTTCTTTATCAATTCCTAGTTTACTCATTTCATTGATAAAATTTTTGGTAAGTTGTTTTGCGATGTCATTTTCCAATTGCTCAATTCTCCTCTTATCTTCTGTCAAATATTTACCAGTACCTCGAACGGTGAAAATAATTGCCGCTTCTTCCAGTTCCGCATAAGCTCTCTGGATGGTTGTCGGATTTACTTCTAACTTTGTTGCTAATTCTCTTACAGATAGTAGCTTGTCACCAGCTTTGTAAATTCCTGTAACAATTTCTGTATGAATATAATGAACGATTTGTTTATAAATGGGTTTACTATCATCAAACTTCATAATTTCCTCCTTTCGCCTGTCTGTCCGTATCACCGTACCACCTGGGTCACACTGGCTATGAATGTACTATATCAAATGAAAATCGCTCCTTTTATACATTAAATATACCTAAAAGACTTTTTTTATTGCTCCAAAAAAAAATTTTGATTATAAATGTATACAATAAGCCGATTTAAACAATGTCACAAACTGTTCATAATTCTTTTTTTTAAGAAATAGCGTATAATAAAATGGTAATTATTTTAAAATAAGGGGGGAACTATAATGCCAGAGAAACTTAACACTGTGCTTGGTTATTTAAAAGAATTTCCAGATTACTATAAATATGTAACGAAGAAAACCTATACTGTAAATGAAAAAATAATTTTTGAAGAAGAAAAAGCGAAAAATATCTTTTTTATCGTGGAAGGCTATGCTGCAGTTGAATTAGAGGATAATTTAAGAAAAACAAACTACATTTCCATCTTTGTTCTTCCATATAATGTTTTAGGAATCGATGCATTTTCCTCTTATCCAAAGAAAAAACATAGTATTACTGTCATGAGTGAACATTTAATGCTCTATAAAATAGATGCTGACTTTTTACTCAACATATTATCAATCAAACCTGATGTAAATGATTTTCTTTTAACAAGTATTGCGGATGTTTTTGCTCGCCACTATGCACTACTTGGAATGATTGCAAAAACGCCTAAAGAACGGATTTACATGGCTCTAGAAAATCTTGCTGTAGAGATGGGTACTGAAGATGAAGAAAGAAATGAAATGGTGTTACCAAACTTTATCAATCAGTCAGTCCTTGCAAGATATTGCCGCACAACCCAGCCAAACATATCCAATTTACTAACAGAACTTGTGGAAGAAGAATTCTTAATCAATAAAAAAAGCCCTTATCGGATAGATAAGGACTCCTTAGATATTTAATTTTGTTTGTGCTTACGGTGTAATAGTCTAAGAGCTGCAAATACAAACATTAAACCAAACATACTATACAAAACGCTATCCCAAAGTTTATCGCCAGTAGTTGGAAGTTTTAATTTTTCAGCTATAGTTGGTTTTTCGCTTTGGGTTGGCGTTATTTTTATTGTTTCAGTCTTTTCAACTGTTGCTTGGTGTTTTGTAACTGGTGTAGTTTCGTTGACTGATTTTTCTGGAATGACAGGATTTGATGGTGTAACTGGGGGCGCTGGAATAGCTTTTTCTTTAACCGTTACCTTAATCGTTATTGATTCGCCACCAAAGCTATAAGTTACCGGATAAATACCTGCTTTCGTGGTGTCAACTTTACCGTCCACTTGCACCTCACTAAAGGAAACAGCGGTACCGACTGAATCTATCGCACCATCAAAATTGTCCTCTCCGCTCCATGCATCATCTACATAAATCGTCGAATCGTGTGCTTTAATTTTCGCAGGTACTGCTTGATAAACATAAGTGACTGTTTGCGCGTTTGTTTCGAATACGCCACTTGCATTTGCTGGTAGTTTACTTTCATCTAATGTAAATCCAGCAATTTCTTTTGCTCCAGCTTGATACGTATCATCTAGTTTCCCTGTTAACATATCTGAAGTGGTTAGTTCCTCGCCATTTTGGTTTACATATTTTACTGTGACTGGTGCGCCATCTGCTTTTTTATATACATAAGTCACCGTTTGCTCGTCTAAGCTAAGTGTACCGGTCGCATTTCCTGGGAGTTGGTCCGTATCAAGTTCATATTTATCAATTGATAGTTCATATTCAGGTGTCGTCACATCGTAATCATCGCCTACATTACCACTTACTGTTTGCGGCTCATGAATTTCTGCTCCTGTTTCATCCACATACTTAACCGTCAGATCCTTTGCTTTGACTGGTAAAATATCAATTAAAAAAGAGGCTTGGGTTTGAGGGTTGTTAGTCGCATGATCAAGAACTACATTAATGACGTGTATACCTGATTTAAAATTAGTTAATGGAATGCTTACATCTGAAGTGAGCACTCCGTCATAAAGTACTTTACCATCATTCATATCAGTAAGCGTCACATCATGTCCATCAAACAATTCCGTGTCAAACATAAATACTGCTTGTAAATTAATAAATGTAGTACTATTTTTTTTAAATGGTGTAAGTGTCATATCATTAGTTAGATTAGAAATAAAAGAATTATTTGCTTTAATATGCCCACTATATTCTGGTGTACTAGCTGGATAAATAAACGTATATGCTGAATAAACGCTTGGTTCTGGTGCTTGACTGTTAATCGTCACTTGGTTTCCTGAAACATTCACTTCATTTGCGCCAGTCCTATTTTCATACAAACTTAAAGGTAGTTGCCCGACTAATTTATTACCTTGCAAAGCGATGGAAGGAATATTTCCAAGGCCATCCGGAATTTTTCCTGAGAATTGATTATAATCTAAGCGCAGTTCTGTTAATTTTTGTAATTCACCTAATTCGCTAGGAATCTCCCCTGATAAATTATTACTATATAGTAACAGTTTTTCGAGAGACACTAGATTTTTAATTTCTGGTGGGACTTCTCCCGTAAGCGACCTATTGCTTAAAGAAATGGTCTTAATCTTAGCCAAATCCTCAAAAGTTAGATCAACACCGACTTTTTTCGGCGCTAATTGTCTATTTACCTCATTGATTAACCACGCTTGACTTCCTAAATCTTCAGAAGTAACAATATCTGTATTACTTTGATTTAAATTAATTGGTTGATTTGTTTCTTTTGTTGTCTCTGATGCTACTCCAGAAATAGGATGACCCCAAACAAAATTTAATGAGAGAACAACAGCAGAAAGACAAAGAAAAGCTTTTTTCATTAGTGTATAACCTCCAGTGTTTTTGATTACTCCTAAAATTATACGCTAAACAATAGTATTAAAATGCCTTATAAGGTACCTAAAATTGTCATTTGTGAACATTTTTCGAACATTTTGCATCATAAAAGTAGCGAGTCTTTTGAATTCCAGGTATTTCCCTTTGACAAATCCACTCAAAAAATCGAAAATAATTGCAACGGACAAAAAAGATTATCCTGAGAATTAAAAGCATACAATACATTGATATTACTTGTTTTACTATTCGAAAAAGAGTTTAAATTAATACTTTCCAAATAGTTCCCTTCATCCTCAAGAGCATCCAAAATAATTGCAAAACAGTTAAAATCATGTCTTAATTTAAACATCCCCTTTTTTTCGCGATTTTCATAATTAGTCACTAAATAGTCACATTTAAGAAACTATATGCAGTTTTCAAGTCTGATTTTAGTGCTTCGATAATATAGAAAAGGACTAAAATCAACTCATAAATTATAATAAATCTATAATAAAAGCAGACTCATGCACGATAGATATGCCAAAACTTTCAAAAAATGGTGATAAGCGTCCATTAATTTCTTCATTAGTAGGAATGTTCTTTTTAAGTTCTGCCATTATTTTTTGGAGAAAAAATCCTCTGTAATTCCGAATAATGGTTAATAAAAAAAGACGATAAACCTCGGTTTATCGTCTTTTTAAATGGTTTAAATATGTTTTTTCTTCCAAAGTAAACCAGCAAATCCAATAAATAATAGACCAATCAGCACCAAGTACAAGTTAGTGTCACCAGTCTTTGGTAATGTACTTTTTTCTAATTCTGTTTGTTGTTTTGAGTCATCTAAAGAAGTAGCTGTCTCTGATGCCGTTGTAATTCCAGATTGTTCTTCCTTAATTTCCAGATTTCCTGACTCTTCGGAGTAAACTGTTTCTGCCGGTTTAGCTGGATTATTAGGTTCTGTTGATTCTGGTGGATTTATTGGGGTAACTGGATCTGTTGTTAGTTCTTCATACTGAGCATATAGTGTCATATTGTTTGCTGGCATTTTATCTATAGCGAAGTTCCATTTCTTGCCACCAGTTTTTGCATCGTACCAACCAGTGAATTTAAACCCGTTTTTACTAGGCTCTGTGGGCTCAGTTACTAATTCATCACTGGCAAAAGTCTCTGCAGATAGTATTCCTTCATTGTCAAAGGTTACTGTATACCCTTCAACAAGGGATTGTGTGACCTTCCCACTAAATTCCCCTGTCGATCTACCAATTTGAGTTGTTTCAGAAAAAGAATAATCTAGATCTGCTACAAAGCTTGGAAGTTGCCAAGATAAGATATCGTCTGAATAAATACCATTATTACTAATATTCTGCGGCGTCGCAGGTGTTCCATCGATATTTTTTACTTTATTTTCCAGTGTGAAATTCGTAGAAAAAGCTTTGGGTTGATTGATAATACTCTGATTCTCTGCGAAAAAGTAATCTAATTTGCCAAGGTCAGCATTTTTTAATGAGCTAATATCACTAATGTGGTTGTTACTAATGTCAATATAAAAGTTATCTGTCCATGAATACTCTGAGTATAATGTCATCATACTTAATGGACTAATATCACTTATTTCATTATCATTAAGCGTTAATTGATGAAATGATTTACCAGCAAGCGGGCTAATATCTTCAATTCTATTATTATCCAAATAAATATAAACAAATTGGTCTGCTGGAAAATCTCTTAACACACTTATATCACTTATACTATTATTATTTAGTTCTAACACATTTATATTTGGACATGAGCTAAGTGCACTTATATCACTTATATTGTTACCCGATGCGTGTAATATTTTTATGTTTGGAGATTTACTGAGTGGTGATAAATCACTAATTCTATTTTCCGAAATATATACAGTTTCTAACTGTGATAATCCTTCTAGCGGTGAAATGTTACTTACAGACTGCTCAGAGATATTAAATTCCAATAAATTTTGAAGATATTCTACACCTTCTATAGAATAAATTATTGGTCCTGGCATTCGGTCTGAGTTGCTACCATCTAACTTTGTAATCTTATCTAAATCTGCCTGAGATACTTCATCTGCTGAACTACTCTTATAGGTCACTTCAGCTATTATTTTAGCCAAATTTTCATCAGGAAAAACTTCATTTATTGGCTTCGGTGATGTTAATATATCTTTTTCAGACGCATTGGCATTTGGAGAACTAATAAAACCAATTAAGATGAGAGATATGACTAGTAGCGACATTGTTATTGTTTTTTTCATTTAGTTAATCATTCCTCCTAGATGTATAAACGATTATATATGCAATTCGCTTTTAATTATTATACAATCAATACAAAACTATTAAGTGCTAATATTAGACTCCATTTTCTAAATTAAATTAAAAATGTGGTTAAAATACGAAATTTAATACATATATACTAATTTTTTAGTAGTTTTTTAGTAAAAAAATAGACTGTAAACAAAATGATTTCTCAAATTGTTACAATCTATTTTTCCTAAGGCCCCTTTTAGAAAGTTTGTACTTTTCTCGCTAGACACATAATACCTGCGATAACTGCAAGTACACCTGGAACAATCCATAGTAAGCTAACTAAGAAAAAACCACCTACGCCAGCTACTAGCGTTAAAATACCAAATACTTTCGCATTACGTTTGATTAATACTGCGAAAACAATTAAAGCAATACCAATGACTAAAGCGACTGCAGATAAAATTACAGCAAAACCACCGGCAGCAGCAAGTGCTTCTGTATCAGTAGTAGACATTGTTGCTGCGCCAGATAGTTCTTCGCTACCAGATAAAGCAGCAAGAAGACCTCCACCTGCGATTCCTGTAATACCAGCGATAATACCTGTAATTCCTGCTATTAATGTTAGAATGAATTCTGGTTTTCTTGGATTCATGTTGTTAAAACCTCCCTTTTTAAATAGTCATTTATTAGTATACCATTAATTCACACGAAAAATGTAGACATTTAGTGTATTTTTATTTAAATTATCTTTTTATTGTACAATTTCAACTCTTTAAAAAAGACCTCTCATCTGGAGAGGTCTTAAATATCTTCGCGTTCTAGCCATAAACTGAGTAGAACATCATTTTCTTCTTTAATATCTTCTTTTGTCATTTCGGGTTTAATGTCTACTTTTTCAAGAATTTCAAATTGAATAGTGTCAATACCATGTTCAATTGCTTCCTTGGCCATTTCTGGTGGCAGCATATTTCCCGCTCCAATTTTCACTCCGAAAGCAAGCTTATTGGCTATTCCTTTTAAATCCATTGTATTATCGATGAAGTATTTGCCAGTTTTTGTACTGATAAAACGGTATACTCCAGCGTCAGGCGCTTTTTCTTTATATGCGCGAATCAGCTCTTTGCGGTTTTCTTTATCCATTTGTTTCACATCCTTAATACCCTGCTTCTTGTAAAAGTTTGCTAAGTGTCTTGAGGCGTTCGCTGAGGAGTTCATCATCATTTTTTAATGCTTGTTCAAATAATTGAATGTCTTCGTCGATATACTCGTTATCTTCACAAACAGCAATAGTCAGCGCATCCCCTTGCAAGCCGATACGGTCAAGCGTTGGATTTTCTTTATCGTAAAAATTGGGTAGACGATAAGCATCTTTGAAATGAACCTTCGTTCTTGCAATTAAAATAGCTAAGTCAAGTACGCGATGTAAAGGAAGCTCTTCAGATTGGCGCGACCATTTATCTCCCGTATGACGCCAAACTTTAGCTGAAATATCTACTTTTCCGCGATCGTTCCACTGTGCAAGTCCAAGTGAAAGACCTTTAGCATCCGAGTGATACGCACTTTTACCGTCTACTTCTTCGTAATTTTCGGCAACAATCACTGGTTTATGTTTTAAGGTAGTTGGAATCTTCATTAGATTTCTCCTTTTAAATTTTAGTAATTTACTAAATTAGTATATTACTAATTTTATAAAATGTAAAGAAAAACTTTCCTAATGACTAGGAAAGTTCATTTTTCATATGTAATTGTTGTAGTCCGTCTGGCAGGTCTACTTTGATGGTTCGACTATTTGTAACTTTTACGAGGTCCTTGTCGGTTTGATAAGTGCCGGTTGCAGGAAGAACATAATCATCTAAGCCGACCATTTCACCATTTTCTACCATTCCGGTAATGTACCACGGGTGACCAAGAAGTTGTTCAGCTTCTAGGAAATGACCGCGCCGAATAAAAGCTCGAATGTTCGTGGAGCTGATTTTTGTTTGGTTTGTTTCAATCACTGGGACAGAAGTGACGCCGATACCATAGGGCTTACAAAGGTCCCGCAGTAAATCCACATCAGAATCGCGCCCTTTTCCAAAATTAAACTCAGAACCAACGATGATATGCGATAGTTGTAAATTGGTCAAATGGTCCGTAACAAACTCTTCTGGCGTGGTTTCCGCATACCTTGGTGTAAAAGCTGTTTCGATGAGATAATCTACACCATAATGCGCGAGCCAGCGTTCTTTTTCCATTCTTGGTGTGAGCATTTCGCGGTATATTTCGATTTGTTTTAAAGCCCAAAGCGGATGTGGACTGAAACTAATAGCAGTCAAAATTTCGTTTTCTTTTTTGATGGATAAAGCTGTATTTAAAATGGTTTGGTGACCAAGATGAACGCCGTCAAATTTACCGATTGTTAATACTGCGGGGCGACTATCTTTATTTGGTTCGAGTGTTACGTGTGATACTTCCATTGGCTGATTTCCCCCATTCCTCTCTAAGTTTATAGTATAACAAGGGCATCGTGCAAATTTATTGATTGCATAAAAAAAGACCTTTTCTAATTTCGAAAAGGCCTTGAATATTTTATTCTACTGTGACACTTTTTGCTAAGTTTCTTGGTTTGTCAACATCGCAGTCACGGTGAAGTGCTGCGTAATAAGCTAATAGTTGACACGGGATAACGCTTGCGAGTGGTGTTAATAATGGATGTACTTGTGGAATAACAAAGCGGTCACCTGGTTGCGCAACGTTTTCCATTGCAAATACACAAGTTTTTGCTCCACGCGCTAAGACTTCATTTACATTTCCACGAATATTCCAATTGATTGACTCTTGCGTGATAAGTGCTAAAACTGGTGTACCGTCTTCAATAAGCGCAATAGTACCATGTTTTAATTCCCCACTTGCAAAACCTTCTGCTTGAATATACGAAATTTCTTTTAGTTTAAGTGCTGCTTCCATCGCTACGAAATAATCGATATTTCTACCTAAGAAGAAAGCGTTACGAGAAGTCGCTAAGTATTCGCCAGCAATATGTTCGATTACTTCTTTACTAGAAACCATTGCTTCCATAGCAGTTGCAACGATACCTAATTCAGCAGCCAAGTTAATGCTAAGTGCTTCAGCATCACCAATTTCACGACCAAGTGAAACTGCAAGTACTGCTAAAACCGAAATCTGTGCGGTGTATGCTTTTGTTGATGCAACCGCAATTTCAGGTCCAGCATAGAGATACATCGAATGATCTGCTTCACGGTCAAGCGTAGAGCCTGGTACGTTCGTTAATGTCAACGTCCGGTAGCCCAGTTCTTTCACTTTTACAAGACATTGGCGGCTGTCCGCAGTTTCCCCACTTTGGGTAATGAAAATGAATAACGGCTTTTTAGACATTAGCGGTAAATTATAGCCAAACTCACTAGAAACATGTACTTCTACAGGAATTTTCGCCATTTTTTCGATTAAATTTTTTCCGACTAAACCAGCATGATAGCTCGTGCCACAAGCGACTATATGAATACGGTCAGAAGATAAAATTTCATCAAGGATTGTTTGATCGACGTTGATTTCTCCAGCTTCATTTTGGTAAGCTTGGATGATTTTACGTGTTACTGCTGGTTGTTCGTCGATTTCTTTTAACATATAGTGTGGGTATGTGCCTTTTTCGATGTCAGATGCATCTAATTCAGCAGTGTAGCTTGCGCGGCTAACTTCTTCCCCTTCTAATGTTTCTAATGTAAAACCGTCTTTTGTAACGATAACGATTTCTTTATCCATAATTTCCACGAATTCATCGGTTTCTTTAAGAACAGCCATTGCGTCACTTGCAATAACGTTGAAATTTTCGCCTTTTCCGATTAGTAACGGGCTTTTGTTTTTTGCTGCGTAAAGTGTTTCTGTATCAGTTTGGTCAATTAAGCAAATGGCATATGAACCGTGAAGTAATGATAAAGCTTTCTTGAAGGCTTCTTTTGTAGAAAGATTTTCAGCAAATAATTCAATAAGCTGCACGATTACTTCTGTATCTGTATCACTAATAAATGAATGATTTTTTAAATATTCTTCTTTTAAAAGTGTATAGTTTTCGATTACACCGTTATGAACAATCGTAAAACGGCCTGATTTGCTTTGGTGCGGGTGAGCGTTCTCGTGATTTGGTTTACCGTGCGTTGCCCATCGTGTATGTCCGATTCCGGTTGTACCAAATGCATCACTTGGTACAAGGCTAGCAAGGTCTGCAATCCGTCCTTTTTCTTTTACAACTGTTACTAGGTCTTTGTTTTGTAAGGCGATTCCTGCTGAGTCATAACCGCGATATTCTAATTTTTCAAGTCCTTCTAATAAAATACCTTTTGCATTGTTTGTTCCAATATATCCAACGATTCCACACATAATAAATTCCTCCAATAATTAGCTTGAGGGCAGACTTGTCCAATTTCAAGCCCTCTACATTTTTTGGTTTCCTTGGAGGGTTCTTGCACATGTTTCATTACTACTCTGTCCACTTGGTCACCCAAATGATTTGTAAGTAAGACTTAACGACTGCATGCACAGCCGGGAGACTCCCGCCGAAATTTCGATTAATCTCCTCCTCGTCAACTGATCCGTTACTTTCCAGGAATTTCACCTTTAAGCATTTTCGTCCCAATCAGTTCTGGCGCTTCTATTCAGTTGTACTATCCTCCTTCAATACTTTTCAAGGAAACAAATTCATTTTACAATAATATGTATACTAGGTCAAGCATTATATATAGCCGTTTATTCAAAATTGGTCTATACATTGACAAAAAATAACAAATGACTAATAATATAGTTATGATAGAAAAAGGAGCGAGCCGTATGGTTTTATCAAAAAAAATAGTTTCTAGTATTGCTATATTTTTTTCGCTAAGTTTTATTTATTTTCGTGTGAGCACAGTTCATGCAGTCGAGCATACAAGTAATGCATCACTTTTACCTTCGACTGGAGATGCATTTTCGGTTTGGCCGATTGTTATCGGAGTACTTCTAGTAGTCTTAGCAGTCGTTCTTTTCATTAAGAAAAAAATATAAAAAAACGTTTGGAAGCTCGATTATGCTTCCAAACGTTTTTTTATGATTTGCTTAAATAAATAGCTTGTTTTCCCATGGCGGACCAACCTTCTTCTAAGACAGCTCTTTTTACAGCGCGATTTTTATGTCCGTATGGATCGTTGATATAAAAATTTTCCTTATCAAATCCAGTAATGACAACGCTATGCATGGAATAAGTGATTTTCTTTTTGCCTTCTTTTGTTTGTACCGTTTGCCAATTTTTTGGTGCATGGTAATCGGTTGTTGTGATAATCCAAACGGGTGCTCCTGTGCTAAGTACGGTAACGATATCGGTTATATCATTCCCGCTAATATCATGTACATGCGCTTCGTTAACATACTTAGCAGCAAGTTTAGCGATGGGAGCATGATTCACCCCTAGTCCTTTACTATCTCCACTGATGCTCCCAACAAATGCTTTATCAGGATTTCCGTGAAAGCCGTTTTGTTCAATAGGCGTGGTTGGAAGGGTCGCTGCTAGTTCATTTTTGGTAACATTTTTCCCAGTGAATTGTAAGAGCATTGCAAGACTTGTTACTTCACAGCCGTTAAAAAGAATAGGCGCATCCATTTGATTAACGAGAGGAACATCGAGTCTTACATTAAAAGGTTCATTGTCTAATTTATAAACTACTTTGGCGCTTTCGAGTTTGACGGTTGGTGAATAAAAGGTATATTTCGTATTTAGAAGGGTCAAACTAAATATACAAGCTGTAATAACAAGTAGTGATTTTATCCAAATTCGCATTTGTACATGCTACCTAGACATTTTCGGCTAGGACTGGCTCTCCGGGTTCTTTTGTTTCCAGTTCTTCTTCTACTTCGACCGCTTCTTCGCTTACTTCGGTATTGAAGTTAGCGATATACCCTTCTAATGAGCCGGAAATTTTTTGCATTTCTTCTGAGATAACTACTAGCTCGTCCACTTTCATTTTATTAACTTCCGCGAATTCAAGTGCGGCTGTTGATTTTTCACCAATTTGGTTAGAGATTTCTGTGACATCGCTAATCGATGTGTTTACTTCTTCAATTCCAGCAGCCATTTCTTCTGTTTCTTGTGAGACGTTTTGCATTTGTGCAGAAATATCGTTCACACGGTTGAGTAAATCTGTAAATGTCGCTTCTGTTTCAGAAATGATTTTTTGACCTGCTTCTGACTCAGAAAGTCCAGTGTTCATTACTTCAATCGTTGTTTTTGATTCAGTTTGGATTTTTTTCAGTACCGTATTAATATCTACAACAGCAAGACGAGATTGTTCTGCTAACTTACGGACTTCTTCAGCTACAACTGCAAAGCCGCGGCCATGTTCTCCAGCACGTGCGGATTCAATTGCAGCATTTAAGGCTAGCAAGTTCGTTTGGTCAGCGATATTTGTAACGGTATCAAGTGCTTTTTCGACTTCGCCAACGCGATTAACGAGTTGAGATACGACGTCTGTGCTCGAACGCATAACACCGCTGATACGATCCATTTGTGATACTAAATTGTTAATAACAGCAATTCCATCATTTGTTTTTTCTGCGGAGTCTTTTGTTAAGTCAGATACTTTCAGGGCATATTCCGCAACGTTTTGAACGCCACCTGTCATTTGATCCATGGCATCGGTACTTTCTTTCATGCTGCCGATTTGCGTTTGGATTTGTTCGCCCATCATTTTCATTTCGATGTCCATTTCTGTTGTCATTGCTGAAATAATTTCTGAACTAATAATAACGTTATCACTGGAAGATTTAACGTCTGTAGATGCTTTTTTAATATCTTCAATCATTAATCTTAGGTTTTCGCTCATTTCGTTTAGGTCATTTGTGATGTCACCTAATTCATCTTTACCATTGTATGTGCTACGGTATGACAAGTCCCCACTCGCTACTTTATGTACAGCCGTTTGCAAGTGACGAATTCCTTTTAAAATAACTCGTGTAATATAAGCGTTGAAAATGAATAGCGAAATAAGTACAGCAATGATAACCGCTGTGAAGATTAAACTAATTTTCACGCCAAAATCAGAAATGGCTTGCGAAGACTTTTCGACTTCATTATAGTTCATTTCATTTAAAACGTTTAATTGTTTTGTCGCATCGTCAAATTTTGTTTTAACATTTTGGTAATATCGATTTTGTGCTCCTAAAAGTTCTGCGTCGTCCAGTGCACTTGAAGTATCACTGATGACAGAGGATGCTGCTGACTTCATATCCGCTAATTTTTCTTCAAAGTAGGCTAATTGTTTTTTATCCTCTGTTGTTAAATCTGCTTTTTTGAAATTATGGATTGCTTGGTCATTTTCAGCATAAAGCGTATCAATTTCTTTAATAAGGGTTGATTTTCCGTTAATAGTGTCGAACATGGTCAGGATGTCGATATTGATTTGTGCCATGTTTGTTTGGATTTTTGCAATTTCTTTCATTGGTGCTACATTATTATCAACCATATTATCTGAAAGTGTTGCAACATGACGAAAACCTAGGAAGCTAGTTGCGCCAAGTCCGATTAACATGATGGTCGTTATAACAATATTGATGCTTAGTTTTGTTTTCAATTTACGATTTTTAATTAAATTCACCCATTCCACACTCCTATTCTCTAATTCTAGTTCATTATCTCATATTTTTTTAAAAAACTCCATATTTTATTGTAAAATAATTAGTTTTAATAAAAAAACGTTATAATCATTAGTGAATATTGGCATGAAATGGGTGAAAATGTTATTTTTTTATTTATTTTTTATAAAAATCTACGTAAAATAGTTTTAAGTGGTGGCATTTTGGCGAAACGATGGTCTTCTAGGACTGATTGGATTTCGAATTTGGTATAACCTAATGCTTCGTCCATCACGATTTTCCCTGGTAGTGGAGCGGCTGCGCTATCTACAGAAACATCAATGATTACTGGTTTTGTTGCTAGTTTGGCGTTTTCGAAAGCAGTTTCTAGGTCTGCCATTTTTTCTACTCGGAAGCCAATTCCGCCACAACTTTCGGCGAATTTTGCGTAATTGATGTCCGGAAGGTCGATTGCGTAATTTAATTCTCCGGCAGATTGTTGTTCATATTTAATAAATGATAGTTGTTGGTTATTTAACACGACGACAATCATTGGCATATTTAATCCTACAGCCGTGACGAAATCTTGCATAACCATTGAAAAACCACCGTCACCGACAATCGCAATTGCTTGGCGATCTGGAAATGCTTTTTTTGCAGCGATGGCTCCTGGTAAGCCGCAGCCCATAGTACCAAGCCAGGCAGAAACGATAAAGTCACTTTCTGGTGTTAAATGTAAATAACGTGTACTCCAAACAGTTGCAGTCCCAACGTCGATAGAGAAAATGGCATCTTTGTCCGCGATTTTTTGGATGTTAGCCATCACGACTTCTGGAGCAATTGGGTCTGTTGTTTGCGAAATATCTTCCTCCAACCATTTCCACCATTCTTGCATATTTTCTTGGCATGCTTGAAGGAATTTCCGTTCTTCTACGGGTGCTATTTTAGCCGTTAGATTACTGATTATTTCCCTGGCATCGCCAACTAGACCTACTGTTGCAGGGAAACGTTTGCTAATTTTGGCTGGATTAATATCAATTTGGATACATTCAGCTTTTTTAGGTAAATAGTCGGTATAGGGATAATCATTTCCAAACATTAAAAGTAAATCCGTTTCTTGCATGGCTTCATACGCTGGTTTCGTACCTATTTTACCAAGGTTACCAAGTGCATTTGGATGGTCATCTGGAACGATTGTTTTTGCTGGTAAAGAATGAATAATCGGGATTTTCGCTTTTTCCGCAAAGGCGATTAACTCTGGTCCAGCGTGTTTTGTTCCTAGGCCTGCTAAGATAACTGGTTTTTCAGCTTTATCAATTAATGTTACAGATTCTTGAATTGCTTTTTCGTCTAGTTTTGGAATTTCTTGTTCAAATTTTACTGGTTTTGCTTCTAGGCTCGCTTTAATTTCTTGAGATGGAATATCATTTGGAATTGTTAAAACAGCGACTCCTTTTTCTTGATAGGCAGTCCGAATCGCTTCATCAACAACATCCGCGAGCGTTTCAGCATTATCGATTTGTTTATTATAAACGGCAACATCTTCAAAAATAGCTGGTAAATTAACTTCTTGGAAAAAGCCTGTATTTAAGACGTCCGTTGTCACTTGGCCAGCTAAAACGAGCATTGGTACGTGGTCCATTTTTGCATCATACATGCCGTTTAGAAGATGAATGGCACCAGGGCCGCCGATGGATAAAGCGACACCGATTTTGCCAGTTAATTTGGTATAGGCAGCTGCTGCTAGTGATGCGACTTCTTCGTGACGCACATGAATAAATTCAATTGCCTCTTGTTCTTTTCTGAGTGCATCGACCACGGTATCAATCGAATCACCAGGTAAGCCGTATACATGGTCGATACCCCAATTTTTTAATGTTTGTACGAGTGTTTCACTTGCTTTTACTTTTTTCATTTTACTTTCTCCTCCCATGGATGTTTTCTCTTATGTCCAACAGTTTTCGTTTACCCTGTTTTTAGAAGAATATTCATGAAAGAGAATTGACGAACAATTCAGAAGTGCTTATAATGAAGGCAAGGTGGTGATCAAAGAGATGCAAACAAAATTGCACTGCTCTCTACTTTCTAACAACGGCTTTAGGATTGTTTAGAAAGTAAGAGTGAAAATAAACTCTTCAATCCTTCAGCTAGTTTAACCAAAATTAAACTATTAAAGGAGAATCATAATGAAAGAGTTTATCGAACCATACCAATATAATTTTATCAAAAAACAATTAGAAAATGTCTCACGCGCTTATCGATCCGCGAATGATGCTACTACTTTGAAGGCGTTAAAGTCTTTGACGGAGGAGAAAATCAACGAACTATTTCCGGAGAGCGTGCTAGAAGAGCATAAGGAACTTTTTAGCGAGCTCCATTTGATAACTTCAACCAAAGAAGCAGAGCCGTTTTTAGAGGGGTTAAAAGCCTATGTGATTCCTTTCGCTCCGCCTAGCGATGTGAAACTTAAAAAACTTTTTGCGAAAACAAAAAAATTAAAGATTCCCGCATGGTCGAAACTTGATTTGCGCGATTATACTTTTTACGGCTGGAATGATATTGCTCAGCAGCGTAAATATATCGTGACTTATGAGGACGGAAATTTGGTTGGCGTAAATGGAACTATTTCTTCGGAGATTCAAAAGGGTGTTTGTTCTATTTGCCAAACGCATTCCAAAGTGTCACTGTTTATGGCAAAAACGAAATCTTCCAGTGATGGCGTTTATACGACAAATGGTAATTATATTTGTTACGATAGCGATGTTTGTAATCAGCAAATAAAAGCCCGCGAAACATTAGATGAATTTATTGAGGTTGTTAAGAAACGTAAATAAAAAAACAGCAAGTCTCTCTAAGTATAAGAGAGGCTTGCTATTTTTTATTTGATGGAATCACGTAATTTTGAGCGTTGTTTATCCATCCAAGTTTCTTCTGGATATTCGTTTAGTAAGCTGTCTGCGAATTCGGCTAGGTCATCGCCTACAACTGCTTTTAATTCTAATTCATCAGCGGCCGCGTTTTCGAACATTTCGAGGACGTTTTTTAAAATTTCGTACATACCTGCACCTTTTGCAAAGTTCCATAAATAGGTTTCAATGGCTTTCATGGCACTTTTATAGTCTTCTGGGAGTGCGGCGATTCTTTTTTTGTATAGTTTATAGTCTCGTTTTTCTTCGCGATATTTTGTGTACCATTTAAACATATGCTGGTCCTCCTTTAATTTGGACGATTTTTGATTGGATAAAGTCCCATCGTTTCCAAAAAGTTGCTAGTTCTTCTTCACCGGCTGGGCTTAGTGTGTAAAATTTTCTTGGTGGACCCAATTCTGATTTTTTCTTTTCGATATTGACTAGCTCTTTTTTCTCGAGACGAACGAGAATGGTGTAGACGGTTCCTTCAACGATTTCATCAAAACCTAGGTCATTGAGATACTTGGTGATTTCATAGCCGTATGTTTCGCCTTTAGAAATTCGCTCTAATATCATTCCTTCTAAACTACCTTTGAGTAACTCGGTAAGTCCTTTCATTTGAATTCACTCCTCTACTAGTTGTTACTAGGTACAAGTATATAGTAATACAAAGTAGATTAATTGTCAACCCCTACAGAAAAAAACTGCTCTCTTTTACTGAAAGCAGTTCACTTATTTTACATAAAAAGCACTTCGGGATTTTGTTTCATTGCACTTAAATTGGCAATGTTAATCGTTAAAAATTTCTTTTTTGGCGCTTCTAAGGTTTCGAGCCATTCGTTTATTATATTTACAGCAAGTTCAGAAGACTCATCGTTTTGGCAAATGAAACCAATGTTTTTATATTGGCATTTTTCATCAAGGATGTTGTAGTGGTGGGCTTTTTCTTCGTCAGGGTTAAAAATATCCATGTAGAAGTTGCGGTTGCCTTTCAGAAATTGCATATGGTTTTCGTTCGAGTCAACTAGGTTAAAATCACGTTTAGTAAATTGATTAATTGCTTCTGATTTTAGGATAGACAGATCGAAAATTACTTTTGTACTTGGTTTTTCTAAGTTTTGAAGTTGGCTTGCTTCGAATGATTTAGACGCTTCTTGGTCGGATGTGAAGGCTTGAAGTTGTTCTTCGACTCGGTTCATTTTTGCTTCAAAATCAAGTTCGTTTAGGAGATTTTCGGTTTGTCTGATGACATTAATTGCTTCTTCAAATTGGTCATTTTTTATATAGGAAGTCACTTTTTCTGCTGCTTCGATTTTAATTTCTTGCTGCATTGCTGCTGTCATATCGCGCCATGATTCCCATTTTTTTTGCCAGTTTCCCATCGTTTATTCTCCCCTACCCGATAATTTTCGTTAAATAGTTTTGTGTTTCTTTGAATGGTGGGACCCCGCCGTATTTATGTACGTTGCCTGGTCCAGCATTATAGGCTGCTAATGCTAGTTTGAGGTCGCCGTCATATTTTTTGATGTAACCAGCAAGTTGCTTTGTCCCTGCGTCGATATTAGTCGCTGGGTCGGTTCGATTAGAACCGTACATTAATTGCATTAAGCCAGTAGCACCAGCACTTGAAACCACATTCGGATTAAAATTAGATTCTACTTGGATAACTCGTTTGATAAGCGCTTCTGGGACACCATATTTGGTTGCTGCTGTTTTAATTAAATCGCTATATTTGCCTTCGTTCTCAGCGCTAATTGGTTTAATCTGGTAGTTGTTCCAGTTAGTTAATTCGCTGGTTGATGTTGTGGGAGTTTCAGTTGTCGTGGTTGCAGTAGACTTGGTTTCGGATTTATTGATTAATGCTTCGTATGCTTCTCGGGCACGCGCTAGTTCAGCATCAGTAACAGTTTGCACGCTTGTTGTTTTAGCACTTGTGGTCACATTTAAACGTTCATTTAATTTCGTTTCAAAAGTGGTAGCCGATTGTTTCGATGCTTCGAACGCGCTTTGAAACTCGGCTTGTCTAGCACTCATTACTTGTTCTACTGGATTCATCCACGGCACTCCTTTGTTATACTAATGTTTCCATCAGCTTACTTGTTTCCTCAAGTGTTACACTTTCATCTCGCAATTGCTTTAAAAATTGATAGATAAAATAGGACTTTTCTTTACTAGTAAAAATAGCCGCATTATCGCTTGTTTGCTCGATTGTTCCAAGTTTGAAATATAGTTCATTTTCTTGATAAATACTCATCCATTCGCGAAGTTTTGACGCAGTTTTCCACTGGCTTTCTGGAACGATTTCTTCCATTACCCGGCTAACGGAGCTAAGGACATCAATGGCAGGATAGTGGTTTTTGGTTGCAAGTTCACGGGTGAGAACGATATGTCCATCTAAAATACCCCGCGCTAAATCGGGTACTGGGCCATTCATATCATCCCCATCTACGAGTACTGTATAAATGCCTGTAATCGAGCCGTTTTGCGTTTTACCAGAACGTTCTAGCAATTTCTTCATATACGATTCCATTAGTAAGGTTTTTCCACCGATTGGTAAATCTTTGACTGCAATATCAACACTTCTTCTTGCATCGGCGAAACGAGTGACAGAATCCATCATTAATAGGACGGTTTTTCCTTGATCGCGGAAATGTTCTGCAATGGAAGTAGCAAGTTTGGCAGCACGCAGTTGCATGAGATGGCTTTCATCCGAAGTGGCTGCGACAATAACGCTTTTACGCAACCCTTCTTCACCAAGATCTTTACGCAAGAAATCTTTTACTTCACGACCACGTTCTCCGACTAAGCTGATCACATTAATATCTGCTTTGGCGTTACGAGCAATCATTCCAAGTAAAGTTGATTTACCAACACCCGATCCTGCAAAAATACCAATTTTTTGCCCGATACCAATGGTTAGCATTCCATCAATTGCTTTGATGCCAGTTTCAAGTGTCTCCGTAATTTCTGCTCGGCTAAAGGCATGGATTGGCGGTGCTTCAAGTGGCATCTTTTGTTTAAATTTAGCAGTTCCAGCTTCTTCGTTTAATATGTCACCGGATGCGTTGAGGACTTTTCCAAGGAGGAATTCGTCGGCTGGAATAGTGATTTTCGTATCTGTTACGTACACCCAGTCACCATACGCCACTTTATCGCTTTGATTAAATGGGAGTAGCATATTGTTTTCTTTTTCGATAGAAATCACTTCGCAGAGCACTTTATTTTCGCCGACCATGACAGTGTCCCCAATTTTTACTTGGGGGCCTTTGGAAATATAGACTTGTTCTTGGACGGTATGAATTTTACCTTTTTGAATGTATGGGACGGTGTTTTTTAGTTCTTGCCAAGCCTCGGTTTTTGGCGACCAATTCACGGTTTATCGCCTCCTAGAATTTTCCGTTCTGCATTTTGCTTATGTAAGGTTTGGAAAATTTCTGTGATGCGGTAGTCGAAGTATTCTTTTTCTTCTTCTACAGTAAATTCGCCGTACTCAAGTCGCATATCGAAGTTCCAATGGATATTTTCTAAAAGCCAGTCGTATTTTGTGCCTGTGTTTTCTTCTTTGAGTGCTTTCAATGTTTCTGGGTGGGTGGTGACATTTAGTTTGTCGAAAGCTACTGGGAGTTTTTGAATAACTTCGGTTAGCATTGGTAAGACTTCAATTTGGCGGGTGTCAATTGCTTGGTGGACGATTCTTTCTGCGAGATCAATGCTTTCATCCCACAAAAAGTCGGTAATTGTTAGGTAAAGCTGTGTTTTTTCTTGTTCAAAAGCTTGTTTGTTTGCTTCGATTTCAGCTTCAGCGTCTCGTCTTAATTCCTCAAGGGCTTGGCGCTCAGCTTTTAGTGCCGCTTTTTCATTTGCTAGCTTTTGTTGTTCAATTTCAATAGCTGACATATGCTTTTCGAGTTCTTTTTGATGGTTTTCTAGTTGTTCAAGTTCTTTCGAATATGGTGACTCGATTTCTTCTGTTTCTTCTATATCATCTAAATAAAACAGTTCCATTTTCACGTCGGATAAAGTGACTTTACCTTTTGGGATTCGCGGATTAGATAAGGACATCCTGTTCCCCCCGTTGGATAACTATTTTGCCATCTTTTTCCAGATTTTTAACGACATTGGCGATATCTTGTTGGGCTTGTTCGACATCGGAAAGTCTGATTGGACCAAGGACTTCTAGTTCTTCGGTAATCATATCGCGACGGTTTTTTGATACGCAAGAAAGGATTTTTTCTTTGAGTTCTTCTTTTTCATTTTTAAGTGCACGAGCGATTTTGTTGTTATCTTGAATTTCTGCTAGCACTTGTTGCAAGGTCATGTTATCAAGCAGAATAATATCTTCAAACATAAACATTTTCTCTTTGATACGTTCGGAAAGTTCTGCTTGTTCGGCGTCGAGATGTTCGAAAATTGTTCGTTCTAAACCGCGGGTAACGTTGTTTAAGATATTTGCAACATTTTTTATGCCGTCTGTTTTGTTCAATGAGCTATTCGACATTGTGTCGAGCTTAATTCTTAATAAGTTAGATACGTTTTGCATGACTTCACTATCAAACTGTTCTAAGCTCGCGATACCAATAACGGTGTTAATCATTTTTTCTTCCGGCAATAAGGCTAGAAGTTTCGATGCTTCTTCTGGTTTCATATATGAGGCTATCATCGCGATAGTTTGTGGCGATTCATCGCTAATAATTGTAAACAAGGAATCAACATCATCAATTTCGCGTAGAATATCTAGCGCGGTTTCGCCAATACGTGATTCTGCTTCTACACCATAAATGAGTTGATTTAGTTCTTCAGTTGTCATGTCTGGGAACAAGCGTTGTAAGTGTTCACGGTCGAGTTTAGCAATTCCTCCAGAAAGAAGTTCTAATTCTCCTAAAAATTCTCTCGTTGCTTCTTCTACTGCACCGCCGTCCATTTCTTTCATTTTGGCCATTTCTCGTGCAAGGCGTTGTTTGGATGCATCAGGGAGCAAATCTACCACTTCGGTCGCGATTTGTTCATCGAGGCTCCAAATAATAAGTGCGGCTTTTTCACGTCTTGAAATACCTGAATCTGCGGAAGTAGTTGTTTTTTCTTCTGTTTCTTCTACTTCGACAGTTTCTAGTTCAGCATTTGTTCCTTCTAAGGTTTCTTTGAGTGTTTCTGCCATTTTTATTCCTGCCTTTCATTGAGCCATTTTTGGATGACTGCTGCGGCGCGCCCTGGGTCTTCTTTGGCCATCTCACCGAGTTTATTTTTCAAGCTTTCTTTGCGAGCTTTTAATTCTGGTTCTGATAAATCAAATGCGTCTGTTTGGAAGTTGAAGTCTGGATGCTCTTCTGGATTAACTATCGCCTCTTCAGCTGGGATGAAGTCTTTCTCTTCTACTTCTAAGGCTTCTTCTATTTGTTCTTTACGTTTCAAGAAGATGATATAGGCAATTATTCCAGCTGCAATTAGGGCAAATAGTAAACTTCCTACAAGCCACCAAACCCAAGCTTTACTTGCTGGTTCTGCTTTTTCGGTAGTATCTTTTTCTACTGGTGTTTGATTATCTAAAAATTGGATTGGCATAATGGTCACGTCGCCGTTTTGGAAGGTTCCTTCAAATGTTGGTGTGGCTGCTTCACCGCCTTCACCAGCTTCTTCGGTCGTCATGTTAGGTGTGAGTCCTGCTGAAACTCCAATAGCTTTCGTAAATTCAGCCATATCAACACCATTTTTATTGAGCGATTGTTGGTCCACCCAAACAACGACATTTGTTTTTGCCAAGGCTGGATGTTTTTTTATTTCTTGAATAGTAGAATCTAATTCATAATTCGTTGTTTCGCTTGATTTTTCGCTTGTATATGTGTTTGTATCGTCACCATTTTGTTCCGTGTAATTTGGTACGTCAGCGTTTGAGGCGGTTCCTGATTCCGTCGTATTGGTGGAACCTTTTGATGTGTCTGTTGATGTATCTTTTTGGTTGCTACGTACTTTGCCGTCGTTTGGATAATGTTCGGTATTTTGTTTGATTTCGTCAAAATTAACTGTGACATTTGTATTTACTCGGAAATTATCTAGCGCAAAAATGCTTGAAAGTGTACCTTCGATATCTGATTTCACATTTTTTCCAATCGCGTTTTGGATATCGACTTCATTTTTATAAGCAGAGCTACCTTCTTCTTTGGATGTGTCTGCTTCTGAGATAACGCCATTTTTCGTATCGATAATCGCTACATCATCACTAGCTACGTTTGGTACTGCTGCGCTGACAGTGCGCTGAATGCCGAGAACTTGTTCGCTTGTTAAGGTTTGATTATTTTTGGTTTTGAGTGTTACTGCGGCAGTCCCTTTTTGGCTTGCTTCTTCAAAAATTGAACTCGATTCTGGTAAAGTTAGCTGTACAGAAGCGCTATCAATGGTCGTTCCGTAACTTTGAACAATTTCTTTTTCTAAATTGACTTTTGTACCAACTTTTTCTTGCATTTTTTTATCTTCTTCGCTGGCTCCTAGCGAGCTGTTTAGTAGAATATCATTACCATCTTGGCCTGTATAAGGGATTCCTAAGTCAGCAAATTTGTCACGAACAAGCGTCTCCACTTTTTCATCAACTAGAATATTGCCGCTTTTGTCAACAGTATAATCAACGCCCATTTTGGCTAGCTGATCGGTGACTTGTTGTTGGCTTGTTTCGGACAAATTTTTATAAAGGGTAACTTCTGTTTTGGGCGTGTTCATGTAGAGTAATAACACCGTGACTACGACAAAAAGGCCGACTAAAATCGCGCCTTTGTGCCAATTCTTCAATTTCGAATACATTGTTTTTATTTTTGCCATCTTAAAAACTTCGCTCCATTTTTCTCGTGTGGACGATTGACTAAAACTCCCCCGACTAGTCTAACCGCTACACTTGCATATTTAAAAGCTGTTTGTAGCTTTCGATTACATTATCCCGAATGACCGCAGCAGTTTTCATTTCTGATTCTGCTTTTTTCATTTGAATGAGTACATCACTTGCGTTTCCTTCTCCAGTTGTTAAAAGGTTCGAGACGGAATTTTGCGCGCTTGATTGTGTATCACTCATACTATCCAGCATTTGCGTAAAGGTATTTCCGGCACCTGTCGCATTGTCTGTTTTCGCGGTTTCCCCAAGCGTCACTTTAGGTAAGACGCTTGCAGCATTAATACTTTCAATTGCCATTTCTTAAAACACTCCTTTATACTTTGCCAATTTCTAAATCTTTTTCCATCATTTTTTCATTCGCTTGCAAAGCGGAAGTGTTTGCCGCGTACATTTTTTGTCCAACCATCAAATTGGTCATTTCTGCTGTCATATCCACATTCGCGTAATTGACGTAACCTGCTTCATTTGCGTTAGGATGGGTTGGATCATATACCCGTTTGACGCTTCCTGTATCGCTTGATATTTCGCTTACTTTAACACCTTTTGTACCTGTTAAAGCTGTTTCAAATGGTGTAATTTCGGATAATACGACGCGTTTTCTAAGGAAAGGTGTTTCACCAGGTGCGGCGCTTGAATCAGCATTCGCGATGTTATTGGAGCTTACTTCCATCCATTGTTTCGCAGCATTTAACGCAGAGGCGCTTGTATTGATTCCTTCAAACATAGGTCTTCACCTTACTTTCCACGGGCTGCTGTGTTGATGGATGAATTGTAGTTGAGTGCACTGATAGCGAGCGCGTACATTTGGTTATTTTTAGTTAAGCTAATCATTTCAGAAGTGACATTGACATTGTTGCCGTCTTCGTTGATGGAGCCGCTTTTGGTGGTTATTTTTGCATTTGTTTCGTCTATATCGGTTCCGGCTAAATGCTTGGTGTTCGTTTTCGTTAAATTTCCCGTTGATTCGATATTGTTCGAACCGGATGCTCGCAAACTCGAGCCAAGTGATTCTTCAAAACTCGCTTCACTTGCTTTAAAATTTGGCGTATTGGCATTCGCGATATTATTTGAAACTACTTGGTTCGCTGTTTGAAGATAGTTCAAGTAGTTGCCAATATGCGTGGTATAATTTTCCACTTGTGATTTCCTTCTTTCTTTTAGAAAAATTTCGCATAATTCAAGTTGGCGGCATTGCGACTTTTATTTTCAGAAAAAGCATTTTCAGTGGATTCTAATTGTTTTTGGGTGAAAAGAATACCTTTATTTATAACATCTCTCGTTTCTTTTAAAATGACTTCTTTTGTATCTTTCGGTAGATGTTCCGCACTTTTTAGTAGTTCATTTAGTTTCGCTTGATATTCTTCGAGGTTAACGTTTAATTGTCCCGTCGAGTGAAACAGCGCTTTTAACTCAGCCAAATGTGTCTTTGCTTGATTCATGTTTCATCACTCCCTCGTAGCCTTCTTTAAGCTGCGTGATAACGTGAATGATGGTATCAATATTAACAGGTTGTTTTAGTAGTTGCATTTGGCGAATTTGTTCAGAAATCCATTCGTATAAGCCAAAAATGTTATCGTAAAGTTCTTGGCCGGCTTCTGGATTTAATTGTAATTTTAATTCTTCAAAGATTTTTTCCATTTTATCAAGAATAAGATCGGCTTCGGAAAAATGTAGTTCTCTGAGTGCTTTGTCTAATTTTTTAAATTCAATAATACAACGTTCGTATATATAAATGGTGTTTTTAATGGGGTTGCTCGTATTTAATTCATTTTGCGTGTATCGTTTCCAAGCTTGCATTTTTTTCACCTACCATTTTTATTTATTAGAACTGTTCATGCCATCGATGAGTGCGTCTAGCGTCATGGCGTCGCTTTGCATAGCTTGCATCATTTCAAGCCATTTGTTGTACTGGTCGGTAATATTCGTTAGTAAGGTATCATTTCGGCTAGTAATGTCGGTTAGTTTGAGATTTAATTTATTAATTTCATTCGTCATCGAAGTTGTTTCATCACTGATAAAGCCTGTCGAGCCAAATGTTTTGTTCAAAGATTGATAAAGTTCATCGCCAATTCCACCAATGCCAAAGAAAAATCTTTCGACGGCGGTTGGATCTTCCGCTACCATTTTTTTCATCGCAGTTTCATCTACTTTTAAAACGCCTTCTTTATCGACGCTTATCCCAAAATCAAATAATGTATTTCTGTCTTTTTTATGTTGAAATACGTTGTTTAGGGCGCGATTGGCTTCGAGGTCGGCAGCCGATGCTTGTAAAATGGTTCCTTTTCCCGTGTACGTTTTCATTGTGCTTGTTAATGCATTGTATGTATTTACAAAACTGGTAATCATGCTGGCTGCTTTTTCATCACTTTGATCTTGAATCGTTAATTTTTCAGCGCCAGTTGTTTCTTTTTTGAGGTTGATTGTTACGCCTGGAATGTAGTTGGTTACTTTGTTTGTAGCGCTTGTGACAGTTGCTCCGTTGATTCTCAGTTTAGCATCTTCTGCAGCTAAATGATCTGGTGAATTTTGTACTAAACCAAGCGCTTCTAAAACTGCCGAATCACCTTCAAATTTAATGCTGTTCTCAACACCAGTAGTGGAAGCAGTAACGACCATATTTTCGCCTAGTGTGTAGATGTTTACTTTGGCACCAGCGCTATTAATAGAGTTCATGACATTTTTCATCGAGCTATCCGCATCAACTTTAATTTCTTTGCCGTTGATTTTAATTGTTCCACTTACACCAATTTTCGCTTCAATATCAGGTACTGCTTTGTTGTAAGTGTCTGCGGTCGCCAAGTTTTGTACTTCGATAGAATAACTGCCGTTAACGGAGCTACTAGTTGATGAAACGGTAAAGCTTGTTTCGTTGGATGAAGTCGCAAGTTTGGTTTTACTTTCATAAGTAGTGAAAGAGCTCATCGTTTTGAGCGAGTCAGATAAAGCGTTTTTCAAACTAGCATAAAGATCAATCCGTGATTGGTAGCTGGAAATTTGGTTCTGGTAAGGTGTTTTTGCTTTTTCTAAACTGGCTTTTTGAAGACTAATAAATTGCGAATAATATTGCGTTGGGTCCATTAAACTACTTGCAATCGAACTTCCCACTTGGTTTCACCTCACATATAATTTAGAATGCTTAATTTTTGTACCATCACACTGGATTGCAGTGCGGCTTGGTAAGCGATAGACGTTTTGTTTAAATTACTTACAGCTTCTGGCATATTGACTTCTTCGACATTAGATTTTCGTTCGGAGAAATCAACAATTTTGCTAGAAAGTACATTGTCATAGGCTGTCACGCCGTTTTTCTGTCCGCCGATATTTGTCATCGAATTGGTAATAATTTCGATATTTTTGCTATTTGTTTCTTGTAGGGCAGACAAAGCATCTTTATCGCCACTTTTCATTGCGTCCACGATTTTTTGAATGTTGTTAAAAACATCCGTCATCGCGCTACCATCATGAAAAACTTCTACTTCTAATGTGTCCGTTACGCGGAATTTTTTATTTTCTGTCGTTCCGTTATAGATGATTTCTCCAGTTGTCTTATCAGTTGTAAATGGCTTCACGCTTGTACTAGAACCACTAAAAACATATCTGCCATCGTCTTCTGAGTTAGCAACAGAAAGAAGAACATCAAGTAAACCTTTGATTTCTTCGGCTGATTGCGACATATTGTCTTTATCGCTCGTACCGTTAATTGCTTGCAAGACTAAAGCATTTACCCGGTTCATCGATGTAGACATGGACGAAAGGGATGTTTCTGCCGTATTTAATAGTGATTTCGCTTCGGTTACGTCCGTTTTTTCGCGATTTAGCTGACTAAGCACGTGATTATAGGATAAAATTTGCGCTGTAGCACCAGGGTTTTCGCTCATCGATTCATACTTTTTCCCAGAAGATACTTGTAATTGGTATTTTGCAAGGTTTCCTGAGACATTATTCAGCTGATTAATTATTGAATTTGCTTGTTGATTCGTTGAAATTCGCATTATTTTCCTCCTTATAACATGGCTAAGAGAGCTTTCATCATATCGTTCACTGTGTTCATGGCTTTCGTATTGGCCACATAATAGCTTTGGTATTGCATGATATTGGTCATTTCCTCGTCAATATTAACTCCTTCAAGAGATGATTTTGATTCAGAAAGGGAATTTAAAGCTTGCGTGTCTGCTGTAGAAGTTGCGCTACTTTTACTCGCATCTGTTGCAACTTCTGTAATGATTCCATCCATGAAACTTGGGAAAGTCGTTCCTTGAATATTTTTATCGTTTTTTAAAGATGCAATATCTGGCGCAATAACGCCTAAGAATGGCTTGTTTTCAGCATTGCTAGTGATTGCGGGATTCAGAATCCATTTACCAGAGCTTTGGGTGAAAATTGGAATCGAAAAATCTTTCACATCAGTTACATATGTACTTGTACCAAGCGTGTCAATCGCGTGGTCAACTCCGCCAATCGTCAGCGTATCACCAGAACGAGTCACACCAGGGAATTTTTCTAATTGACGTAAGAGTTCTTCGCGGTTGCTAAGTAATTTTTCGTCATTCGGATTTGCTTGGAGAGCATCATTGATTTTTTGCAAGTCGTCCATTGTCTTATTGACGTTTTTGACTTGAATATCATCTAATGCTTTTGCTAAGCCATTTGAAAATGTTTCGATTTTTTCTTGGTAAGATTTAATTTCATTTTGGTTAACTCGTACAGAAGCGATGATGGAACCTTCTGGCATATTGAGTTTTTGACCGTCCACGGAGAATTCGAAGCCTGTCGCTGTTCGTGTCGAGGTAATTTCAGTTGTTTCATCACCTTGTACGACAAGTCGCCCGCCAATTGTCACATCGTATACATCTGGGTTATTTGGGTGAGTGCTAACAGAAATACCAGCATAGCCCGACATCGCACTAAGCAGTTGATCGCGCTGGTTAAGTAAATCGTTCGGCGGATTAGAACCTGCATTTCCGATTGCTTTATTGATACTGCCTAGTTTTTTAATCAATGTATTTAAATCTTGAATCGCAGCGTCTGTATCTGCTGCTATCGTTGTTTCTAATTCCTTTAAGCCAGAATGAAGTTGATTTAATTGATCAGTAAAAATCGTCATACTGGATAAAAGTGCTGTTGTATTCGTTGCTTGATCGGGATTTTTTGCTAATGCAGCCCAAGCGGTGAAAAAGTTATCTAAATTATCACTTGGGGTATTTTTCCCGGGAGTACCAAATAAATTAAGTGCTTGACCGAGCGCCCCACTTTGATATAACGAAGCGGATTGTTTGGCGATTTGGTTATTGTATTGTGTCGTAAGCGCTGTATTTGTTAGACGTTTAATGTCTGTCACTTTGACTCCGTAGCCCGTCTGTTTCCCACCAAGCAGACCACCGTCACCGTAAACCGCTGTCTGATCCACAGCTTGTCTAATATAACCTGGCGTATTCATATTACTAATATTTTGCTGAGCGACCATATTAGCGATTTGCGCCGCTGACATGCCCGATAATGACGTATTAAAATCACTTAAACGCACAAAAAATCCCTCCGTTTACTTAAAAAGTTTCGTTAATCATCATATTATTTTCTGCTTGTGTTTCCGCGTGGTGCCCCGTAATAACATCAACCATATGTTCCGAAAAAGCTAATTGCATTTCTGTTCTAATTTGATTTTCAGAAACGGCTACTCGTAAAAAGCTTTCTTTTTCAAGCAGCATTTTTTTACGTTCATCAATAAATGTATTTTCAGCAGGTGTCCATGTTTTTTGTAAGTTTCTAAGTGTATTATCTTCGCCAATAATTGTTTTTAAAACGTGATATTCGTTTTGTAAACCAGCAAGTTCGCGCTGAAGCCCTAGTTGGCGCTCTTCTGCTTCAATCCAGTTCTCTTCTTGCACTAATTTACCTAATAAAATCGCTTCATCAGTCGCTTTGACATTTTTTTCGATTAAGATTTCTAATTGATTGATTAATTCATTTTGCATTCCCATCACCTACAATACGACATCGAGAATCATGCCAGTAATCTCACCAATTCGGTTTAGCATATCTAAATGTCCAGTTTTTGTATCAATTAAATTCATTACATCATCTAGTTCATTGGTTTGTTTTTCTACTTGCTTTAAAATCGTCATTTTTTGCGAAAACCCGTATTTGGGATGACGGCTTTCGATATTGTCGTAATCCATCACATTATTCACATAAAAATTCAAAAATGTTTGGACTGCTTTTTTGTAGCTCAAAACATTATCTACCGTCATATCCATTTCAACGAGTGACTTTTTATCTGTGACATTCGTGATTAGTTCGTTAATTTCAGTCAGGGAAGGAGTTTGTTTCTTGCCATTTGCCTTCATTTGTTCAAAATAAAGCTGTTGTGTTTGATTTAATTCTTGTATTCCCCTAACTACATTCGTCTGTTTGGACTGCGAAATTTGGCCAATTGAAACATTATTCATCCTTTTTCCCCCGAAAAACTCATTTTCGCTTTCTAAACCTTATTTTTCTATTTAATTATACTGAAACAAGCTGAAAAAGTATATATTTTTTCAAAAAATATCTTTTTTAAAATAAAATAATTAATAATAAAATAATAAATATAGCAACTATCATAAAAAATATTGGTTGTTTAGAGACACTGCGGAAGTCTTTTACTAATAAATCAAAAAAAGACATTTCCTGTTGTGCAAGTAGCATCATTTTCGTCATATCGCTCGCAAATTCTGCGTCCACACTGCCTAAAATTCGTTCAGTATCTGTAAAGCCCGCTTCAATTTCCATTTTTTGAAACAGTTGTGCAAGTCGTGTAAGTTGGCCTTGCATCCGGTCTAAAATAATGGCGATTCCACCTTGCGTCATTTGCCCGTCCGCTAATCTTTGCAGTTCTTGAAAAAGTTCTGTTAACGGCTTGGTTGCTTGTTGGTGAAAAATTTTGATATTCCCGTTTGGAAATGCACCAATTTGAGGTAAAAGTTGGTTCATTAGTTTTAAATATTCACTACCTAACTTCCAAATATTGATGTTTTCCGCCTGCAATTCATATGGTAATAAGTGGCGCGATTGGAACATATTGCCAAATTCACGTAACACTTTAATCATCCAGTTTGTTTCTTGTTTAGCATCAACAATGGGATCTAGTCTCGTCGCATGCTCAATATGCCCTTGGAACTCACGCAACATTTGAACTCCTGTCTCCATATTGCCAGAAGCTATTTGCATCATACGTAAAAAATCATATTTCCCAGTTGTTTCAAATGTTAAAGTTGGTAACATTTTGAGCAAAAAGGAAATTTCGTTCATAATTTTTTGATTTGCTAAAAATAATTTTTGGTTGGCTGGATTTTCAGAAAAGTATGCTTCAAAATTGTGTTGTTTCATTAAGATGGTGCTTAATTGGCTGCTGATTTCGCTTCTGACTGTTTGCCATTTTGCCGAGTCAGTTGGATTTTTTATACCTGCGCGCATGACGTAAAAAATTAAGTCATTCGCTTTTTTGGCGTTATTCATCATTAATTTCATATATAATTCTAAATTTGCGGTTGTTGTGCCGTTTAATTGCAAACTGCTTAGTTCTTTAAAGGAAAATGATACTGGTGGCGTTTTTGGTACCGCGACTTCTGTATTCATTTGTGCCTTTGCACTACCTTCTTTTAATAATGGATTTTGTTTAATTAATTCCCGTTCGAGCTGATTACGATTTTCTGCGGATTCTTGAATGCCATCTATTTTCATTCCGTCCACCTCACTTCTGCTTTTATTTCATTGCTCTATTACCTGAAAAAATAATAATGCCTATAATCATGAGTGCCGGAATCCAAAACGGGATACTACTTGACTTGTTTTTAGTTGAGGTTTCCTTTTTAGCCTGCTTCTTTGGAGTTTTTTCGCTGGATTCAGTAGATGGTTTAGGGGCAGGCTTTGTAAGTATTGGCTCTTTTTCATTTGGTATAACTGGTGGTGGTGCAATTATTTCTTTATCTGGTATAGGGATCACTGGTTTGATTTCTTGACTCAATTGTTTAGCATAAGCCCGGCCGTCCCAGTCAATCCAGTGTAATATGATTTTTCCGGTTGATGAGATTTCCGCACTTTTGAAACTATTATCCGTTCTAACGGTGCGGAATGTTTGACCATTTACTTCGACGGATAAAGCTGAAATTAAAGCAAAATCCCGATTAATTAGTCCAGTTAAAATCGTATTATTGATTAAATTAATCTCCGCAAATGGCTCACTTGTGGAGCGAACAAGCATTGCAATATTCATTCCTTGAAAATGGATAATTTCACCGGAAAATTCTTTTGTTAAAGTGAGACTTCCAATCCATTCGTTGGCGTTTTTTTGCCATTTTAGTGGAATTTTTATACCACTTTCCGTTTCAGCTTCTGGAAATTCGGTTGTATATTTGTCGAGCGTTAATTTGATTTGATTGCCAACTTGGACGATTTTTTTCTCGTCGTTGGTGATGTCAACGTCGTCATAACTTAGATGAGGCTCTTTCGGCTGATACATCTGAATCGTGTTTTCTAAGTTAATCGTGATTTCATTCTCTGCAAAATCAACTAATTTCAACTGAAAAGTGAGTTTTTCTCCTGGTTGAAATTTTTCTAATGGTACTTTGCCTTCAAATTTCCCAGTCCAATTGTTTTGTATTAGTTCAGCTTCTGCATCATTCAAATCACTATGAACAACTAATATCGCTTGTTTTATACCTGTTTCTACATCGACTAAATCCAGAGACACATGAAGGATACTCGTATTTAAAACATCTTTGTCATGTGTGATGGTAATATCTGTTAAACTAGGCGCCGTTTCATCTTTTTCAACTTCCTTCAGTTGTCGCACTTGGAATAAATCATCTACAGTAACAATGGCTTCAGGGTTGTCGTTTGCGTAAAATTCTGCGCGGTAACTTCCCTCCAAATCAAAGTCAGTCACCGTATATGTTTGGTCTTCTAGGAGTCTTTTTTGTCCTTGTTCATTCACTAAAACGATTTTCATCTTTTCCGCATTTTCGATATGAAACGAAATCACTTCACCTGACGTAAAAATCTGCTGTTCCTTTTCAAGTGAAATCATCGGAAGTTCCGGTTCTGCCGCGAATACTTGAACCGAAAAAAACATCCAAAATAAAATTGTCATCAGTCCAAGTTTTCGCACATTTTTCACCTTACTAACTCAGTCATTTGTATTCCAAAATGATCATCTACGCGAACTAAAATCCCTTTGCCAATCGTTACGCCGTTTAGCGCTAAGACTAGCGGTTCGTTCATGCTTTCTTTTAGGATAATCACGTCTTTTTCACACCATGAGATAAATTTTTCAAGTTTTACTTTAGCTGTACCGAACACTACTTCAAGCGTTACAGGAATATCTTCCAAAATTTGTTCCATTTCAGATAGTGTTTCTTTTTCTTCCATTACTACTTGTTGCGCTGGCTCTTTTGTTTCATGCTCCATTATTTCTACTGGTGTTGCTTCTTTTTCCTCGACTTCTTTTGCTTGAATCCCGAGCATTAATTGTGCCATTTCTTTTGCTGCTGCCGGATTAAAAATTTGATACATGGGAGTTTTTAATAAGCCTTCTACTTCAAGTGGGAAGATAACTTCGACGGTTTTTCCTTCTGCGATATTTTTTTGAATCATCGTATCACCAAAATTGCAGAATTCCATTGTTGGCGGGCTAATATCAATCTTTGTTCCAAGCATTTCTGACATTGCTGTCGCTGAGAAGCCCATCATTTGATTCATTAATTCTTGCACCGCACTGACTTCAAGTTCTGTTAATTCCGCATCTTCTTGAACGATTCCGTCCCCCATCATCATTAAGTCCGCCATGATTAACGCGGCATTTTTACTAATGATAAAGGTGTTACTTGAACGTAGTCCTTCGACAAATTCCACACTGGTTACTAAGCACGGTCGTTCATTAAACTCGAATTCTTTGCTATCAATCACGCGCGCTGTCGGGATTTGTAGCGAGACTTTGCGATTAAGTAATTTCGATAGAACAGTTGATGCAGAGCCAATGCCGATATTACAAACTTCTAAAAAGACATCTAATTCTTCGGCAGTTAAGCTAATTTCTTCTTTTACAGGTTCTGGCTCAGGGATTGCGTCGCCAAGCAATCTTTTCGCAAGTTCACGACCTTTATCAACGGGAATAAGTTGCATTAAATTCGATGTAATTAAGTCGCCAATAATTAAATCAAAGCCGACTTTTATCATTGTTTGGTCGTTTGTGTCTTCCAATTGTTCTTTTAACGCGATTACTTTAATGTCAGGTGTTGTAATATCAATCATTTCACCAAACATATTGCTCATTGCGGTTGCAGAATGCCCCATCATTTGGTTCATCGCTTCCTGTACGGCGCTGAGATGAAGTTCTGAAAGCTCTTCGTTTGGATCGATATTCCCGTCGCCCATCATCATTAAGTCCGCGATAGCCGCAGCCACTTCTGATTGCAGAACAAATAAATTCCGCATTTCGATTCCTTTGTGAAAATTCACTTCTAACACGACATGTGGAATATCAATGTCTTTCGTATTATATAAATCAACAATCTCTACTTTTGGTGTAGAAATGGTGACTTGTTGGTGTAGTAAATCAGATAAGACCGTAGAAGCTGAGCCAAACGAAATATTGGCGATTTCTCCTATCACATCTAGTTCCATTTGCGTGATATTTTTCTCTAGTAATTGCTCCACTTCTACCTCTCCTGCTCTGTCCGCCCTGTATGACGCATAAATTTAACGGCTTTTTGGTTACCACTTTTTCCCATATAGCATTCAAATTTCCATTTCTCGGTGACGTAACCCTTTAGTGTGTCACGTATATGAGTTTCTGTTAGAAGCACGTCGCCAACTTCTAGCATATTAAGCTCTTTCCAGGTTGTTTTAATTTCCCCCACCCGAATGCGCGCTTCTTTCTCAACTTGATGCAATTCTTGCTCCACTTCTGCATCGAAGTTCCGTCTTTTATCAAACGTATACTCAACCACGTTTTCAAGTTTATTCATAATCTCTTCCACTGAGAAAAATGGCACACCAATCCGCATCGTACTAATCCAGAATTCCGATTTAATATCGACACTGATAAGCGCCATCATATCGTTTGGTGATGTGACACGTAGAAGCGCTGGATTGGTTTCGATATTAACGATTTCTGGTGAGATTGGATGCACTGATTTAAAGCTATCTTTAAGTGCTTCACAAAATTTCTCTAAAATAGATTTTAACGTCAACTCTTCAAAAACGGATAACAGTCTGCGCTCGCTTAATTTTCGTTTTGGATTCCCGCCAGATAAGCATTCATGGATATAAATGATATAGGCTAAATCGAGTTCAATAATAATTTGGCCGAGCTCCGGATTACCAAGATCGATAATGCAGAAAATATAACTATCATTTGGCATTGTTTCAATATACCCGCTCGCAAAAGAAACTTGATCTGCAAGGGTTGCTTCGGTATGAATTGGAATCCGGATACGCTGGGAAACAAACTCCATGCTTTTTTTCGTAAAAGCGGATGCAATCGTCTTTAAGCTTTCGAGGTGTTCTGCACCAAATTTCTCTGGTTTATGAAAGTCATAGGGATGAAAGCGCCCAAAGTCGCCAATTTCCGTACTTTCATCAACCACCTTACCTTCACTCATTTGGGAAAGCAGGGCGTCAATTTGTTCTTGACTTAATTTATCGCTCATTTTTTGTCACTCCCTAGCTCTCATGAAGAACTTCCCTCTCCTAATTTCGTTATTTTGACAAACATCTTGCCATCTTTTGTCAAAATTTCGCCGTAACCGATGCATTTGCCTGAAATAGTAATTTTGACCACATTAGCTGTTGAATCTTCTAACCGAAAAACGGTCCCTTTTTTTACATCTAGCAAACTACCGACTGGCTGTTTCGTGCGTCCTAACTCGAAGTCGATTCTGAGTGGAATAGTATGATTAATTTTCATTTAGCTAAACTCCCTACTGAATCAAGTTCACAATTTGTTTCATCACGTCATCTGCCACACGAATAACTTTTGTATTGCCTTGGAAACCACTTTGGTATGTCATTAAGTTAACGAATTCGCGGGATAAATCTACGTTTGAGCCTTCTAATGAAGAGCCGCTAATTCCGCCAGCACCATTTTGGCCAGCAACGCCGTAAACTGCATCTCCAGAAGATAATCCTGGAACATATTCGCCGTTCCCCATTTTGACTAAACCGTCTTCATTGGAGAAAGTAGCCACCGCAAGTTGAGCAACTGGGATAACTGTACCATCTGAGTAACTCACTGCAATATAGCCAGAATCGGTAACTGCATAATCTTTTACAGTCGCAGCGCCTTTACCATCAGAAGTTGGTGAGAATACTTGGTTTGTTCCGTAGTTGGTTAATCCACTTAGGTTTAAGCCCATGTTGACTTGTTTGCCGTTTACTGTGGAATTGATTTGAATATTTTTAAGTGCGTCTGGGTTCGTTAGTTCACCCTGCGCATTGTAGTTAAGTGTTCCTGTCACTGGAGGAGTTAATGCTTTGCCGTCCATTTGAATTTCATATTCGTAGGAAACATTACCGCTCGCATCTGGTGTAGCAGCTTTCATATTGACTTGAAGTTTATGTTTTCCGCCAGCATTATCATATACAGAAAGCTCGGAAGAAATCGTATCTTTTTCGCCCCAATCAAGTGGGATGTTACCGCTTAAACTACCATTTTTTGTTGCTTCCCCTGGAATTGCGCTATTTAGCGGGATTTGAATTGGTTGCAAGTTGCCGTTTAAAACGTTGCCATTTTTGTCCGTTGCATAGCCCATTACGTATTTTCCTTGCTGGGTAGTTAAATAATTGTTGTCGGAAACTGCAAAGCTACCGTCACGTGTATAAACGATATTCCCGCCAGCGTTATCGCCAGCAATGAAAAAGCCGCGACCTTGTAATGCTGCATCTTTGTTTCTGCCAGTTGAAGTTGGGGAACCTGCTGTATAATCGGTTAAAATCGCCCCAATTTTCGAACCGGAACCGAAGCTCATTGGGTTTGTTCCCGCATAAAGTCCGCCTGCAACAGATCCCATTGTGTTTTGGTAAAGTAAATCATTGAAAACGACGCTTTGTTTTTTATATCCTGTCGTGTTGGCATTGGCAATATTATTTGATGTTACTGATAATGCTTGTTGGAACGCATTCATCCCAGAAATAGCTGTATACATAGTTTGATTCATAATTCACACTCCCAAATTTTTAATTAATTTCTGTTACATAAGTCATTGGCACGAGGCTATCTTGATCTTTTATTTTCAGCATGACGCCGTTTGTTGTTTGTTGAACGCTTTCGACTTGGCCGCTAATTACTTCACCGTTTAGTGAAACTCCTTTTATATCTTTACCGATGAAATTAACCGCGGATTGTAAAGCGGAGTTTTGTGTTTGTTCAGAAAGTTTATCTACGGCAGTGGTCATATTGGCAACTTGTTCCATTAAGGAAAGTTGCGCCATTTGTGACATCATTTCATTCGTATCAAGCGGGCTCGATGGATCTTGATATTGTAAACTTGTTAAAAATAGTTTCATGAAGTCATCTTTGCCAAGGGTTTTTGATACGCTAGATGTTACTGCATTGTTTGTATCCTGACTCGCTCCTGATAAACTACTAATTCCGTCCAAATTACGTCTCCTCCTCTAAATCAAATGCTTCTTGTTTAGCTCTTTCTTGATGTGGATTTTCGCGTTCTTTTTCTTTTTTAGATTCGCCTTGAGGTCGTCCATCTGAGCCTTGGTTATGCTCTTTCGGCGCTTGTTTTTCCGTCATTGTCACGGCAACTTCTACGCCACGATCTCGAAAGCGATTATGTAAATCTTGTGCCAACTGTTCTAGCTTTTGTTTCGCTGTTTGCTCCTGATATTCGATATGTACAAATATTTTATCGGGCATTTTCTTAAGTAAAACTTCGACTTTTCCGAGTGATTCCGGTTGGATTGCGAAAAAGGCTTTGTTTTGCTTCACTTGAAATTTTTGCAGCTGTTCGATTTGATCTGTGATGGTTTTATCGAGTTGTTTCAGCGTTACCGGGACTTCGGGTTTGGCAGCTGGTGTGAGTTGTTTAGCTGTTTCGTGCCAAATATTGCTGGATTCTGCGGGCTTTTTGACGGCAACTTCTTCTTTTGCTGTTAGCGGTTCTTTAATGCTCGCTTTGAAAAGTTGTACGCCTTCTTTTTCTTGTGGTAATTTGGCTAGCACTGGTTGATTTTTTGCTACTGTCTCCGCTAACTTAGATGGTTCTTTTGTAGGCATGATAAGTTCTGGTGGCGGTTGTTGCTCTCTGGTAGCGTTTTTTGTGGCTTCTTTCGGTGTATTTGTTACTGGAGTCTGTACAACTTGCGGGGCACTTTCTATTTTGGGTTGTTCAATTGCTTGTTTGGCGATTGCCGCAAGTGTATCTTTTACTTCTTTGAGTTCGAGTGGTGCTTCTTGCAGTTTCGTTTCTGGTGCATCGCCTAGTAGTTTGGCTGAAACGAGTGGTTGAGCGATTTCTTTTAGTGGTATCGTAGCTTGTTCCCTGTTATCCGTTTCTCCCTTTAAGAGCGGCGCAGGGCTATTTTCCATTAAAAGGGAAATAAAAGGGAGTTCAACTAATTCTTCTGCTAACAATTCTTTTGGTTCGACCTGTTTTTTTCCAACGAGTGGTTGTAGCAAATTATCTGGGATTAGCATGCGTTTTCCTCCCTTTTATTTTAATAGCACCATTTTTAAATCGCGTAAGGTTTGTTCTTCTCTTTTATTTTCAAGCTGTTGCCATTTTTTTCGTGTGTCATCGTACATTTTTTTCGCTTGTTTCCCTTTTTCCTCGAGTTTTTCTAAGATTTGTTCATTGCTTTTAATGTACTGGCTAATTTGAGTAATTTCTCGCTCCATTTGTTGAATGCGGCTCGGCGAGAAGGCATCAAGTTGCATACTTCCGGCTAATACCGCCACTTGGAGTCTTTCTTTTTTTGTTCTTGAGTAATACACTTCTTTTTCATGCGCTAATTTTTCTGTAACTTTTTCCCGTTTGGATAGTAATAATTGCAATTCCTTCAAAATGGCCGTTTTCTCTTGGTCCACTTTCATCTTCACTGCGTTATAAGCCTCTTGCTTCAAATCACTTGCCTTCTTTCTTTAGTCGATTTCTGAAATAACGATTCCGAAGTTCTCGTCCATTAAAATAGCTTCACCGATGCCGACTTTCTTTTCATCGAGGAAAATTTCGACTTTGTGGCCAGGTTTCTTCTCCACTTCGAGGACATCGCCAATGCTTAACTCGGCAATGTCCCCTACTGGCATTTCTTTTTTTCCAAGGCGGACGATTAAGTTAACGCCAATATTGTCAACTTGGCGGATAGAGCCTTTTTCGCGTCCTTCTTGGCTCGGTTCTTTCGGTTCCCATTCAGGAAGTTCTACTTGAAATACTTGTTCCATCATGGTCCCTCCTTAAAATGTTTCTAAATTTAAAATTAATACAACACGGCCATCACCTAAAATCGTCGCACCAGAAAAGGCAATTTGACTTTCGCTGAAAAAGCCGCCAAGTGTTTTTAAAACGATTTCCCGTTGACCGATAATATCTTTAATAATAAGTCCAAAAGTTCGCTTGGCATTTTTCACGACGAGTAATAGTAATTCTTCCGTGTCTTTTAAAGGTGTTTCATGGAAGCCTTCGCCTAAATCGAGTACTTCAATAATGGTTTCGCGGTAGTTGATTAAGTCTTTACCGTGAACGTGTTGAATGTCCGCTGGATTGATTGTAATCGCTTCTGCCACATTTGCCAGTGGTACAGCATAGCGGCGTTCAGATGTGGCAACGAGCATCGACTGGATGATGGATAATGTTAGTGGAATCTCAATTCGAAACGTCGAACCAGCATTTTCACTTGATTCTACGCTGATTTTTCCGCCAATTTTAAGAATCGTATTACGAACCACATCAAGACCAACCCCTCGTCCAGAAAGGTCAGATACTTGGTCCGCGGTACTGAAACCGGAATCAAATAATAAATCAAAAATTTCCGAGTCCGTCATTTTTGTTGATTCTGCTCTTGTAACGACATTTTTTGAAATCGCTTTTTCTAAAACTTTACGTTTATTGATTCCCGCACCATCATCTGCAATCTCAATCACGACATTGTTGCCGCTATGAAAGGCTTTTAGATTAATTGTGGCAGTTTCATTTTTCCCATTTTTACGCCTCACTTCGACTGTTTCTGCCCCGTGGTCTACTGAATTACGGATTAAGTGAACAAGTGGGTCGCCAATTTCATCAATGACAATTTTATCAACTTCTGTATCTGCACCTTCAATCACTAAGTCGATTTTCTTGCCTAATTCTTTGGCAAGCGTACGTACCATTTTTGGAAAACGATTGAACACACTATCCACTGGCACCATACGCATATTTAGTAAGCCGTTTTGAATTTCTTTGGAGATGGAACTGAATCGTCCTAAGTGTTCCATCAATTCTTTGTTATTGGTTTTTTCTGCGATTTCATCAATTCTCGCCCGTTCAATGACGCTTTCTTCAAAAACGTTCATTAGCTTTTCGATTTTTTCAAGTTGTACACGAATGGTTTTATTTTCTAATCGTTTGGTTGTTTGTTTGGCGGCTTTTTTGATTGGTTCAATAATTTGAACTTCTTCGACTTCTTCTGTTACTGTCACTTTTTCGATTTCAGAAATAGCTAGAATAACCGCTTCGATTTCTTCTTTTGTTTGCGCCGACTCTAAGACTACTTCAAACGTCTGTTCAAACTCTTCTAGCTCGATTGCTTCTCTATCTGGTGATGTTTCTGAGATAATTCCAATTTCTGCAAGTCGTTCTAAACACATTACCGCCCGCACTGCTTTCAAAATGGCTGCTTCTTCAATTTGAATGGCAATACGATATGTTTTCTCAACTGTCAAATCTGTTTCTTGTTCTGGATGTAAAAGTGCTTCTAAGTCAGCTACAGTTTTCGAAATATCCGCCGCGCCTTGCCCGCCGTGCTGGATATCTGAAACCATTGTTTCCAAATGAGATGTACATGTAAAAATAATGTCTACCAAATGTTCTGTTACAGCCAATCGATTATTGCGTACCTCATCTAGTACATTTTCCATTGCATGCGTTAAATCAGCCACCTGCTGGAATCCCATCGTTGCGGACATCCCTTTAAACGTATGTGCTGAACGGAAAATTTCACTTACTAACTGACCGTTCGTCGGGTCTTTCTCAAGCTGTAACAGATTATCATTTAGCGCCTGTAAATGTTCTGAAGCTTCTTCTATAAACAGGTCTAACATATTTGTAGTCATGCTATCCACCTCCATTTCTCTACTTAGCTGCTTTTTCTAACGCCTCTAAAACTCGGTCCGCCTGGAAAGGTTTTACGATAAAGTCTTTCGCACCTTTTTTAATGGCATCAACAACCATGCCTTGTTGTCCCATCGCTGAGCACATTATTACTTTTGCCGATGGATCTTTTGCCATAATTTGTGCAAGTGCTTCTAAACCGTCCATTTCTGGCATCGTAATATCCAGTGTCACGATATCCGGTTTTACTTCATCATACTTTTTCACTGCTTCCAGTCCATTTTCCGCTTCTGCAACTACTTCAAAATCGCTATCTTTCACGATATTCTTAATCATCGTACGCATGAACATCGCATCGTCGACAATCAACAACTTCAACATAAAATACAACTCCCATTCCTATACCTATAAATATTTTTTAAAAAAATCGCATAATATCATTTTATAATAAAAATAAGACAATTTCTACCTTTTTCTTAAAAAATATCCATTTTTTATAATAAAATTAGTTAATCTGCTTAACTTTGGCTCTGCGTCCTATTTATAATCCAAAAATATTTTTATAAATAAAAAGAAAAGCCTCTCGTCCGGGGTGACGAGAGGCTAAGGGTAAACAATGTTCGATAAATGAATTTGATATGTTATTAGCTGTTAATTAATTGAGTTAACATTTGCGGTGTTTGGTTTGCTTGAGAAAGCATGCTGATAGATGTTTGTGTAAGAATTTTGTATTTAGTCATTTCGGACATTTCAGCAGCCATATCTGCATCTTCAATAGAGGAAGCAGATGCTTTAGTTGCGATGGATTGGTTGTTCACGTTAGATACATTGTAGCTAAGGCGACTCATACCAGCACCTAGAAGCGCACGACCGTTAGAGATGTTATTGATTAATTCATCAATAGCTTCAGTTGCTTCTTGAGAAGAATCAGCATCAGCAACGGATAATGCACTATAACCAGCAACTGTAGAACCACTACCTAAAGTGATTGTTCCAGCAGAAAGACCTTTCGCATTGAAAAGATCGATATTGATTAAGTCATTAGCTTTATCAGAAGCTTGGATGCTTACTTGAGTTGCAGCACCAGTAGCAGTTTGATCTAGAAGTTTAATGTTGTTGTAGTTAGTAGTATCAGCAACGTGATCAAGTTCTTTAATCAAGCTACCGAATTCAGCAGTATATTGTTTACGATCTTCGTCACTGAACGAACCGTTAGAAGATTGTACTGCTAATTGACGCATACGTTGCAAGATTGAACTCATGGAGCTAAGAGCTGAATCCGCTGTTTGTAACAAGTCGATACCCATGGATGAGTTTTTGCTTGCTGCATCTAAGCCTGTAGATTTAACGTTCATACGAGTAACAACTGCAAGACCAGCAGCGTCATCAAGAGAACTGTTAATACGTTTACCAGATGCTAAACGTTCTTGCGCTTGAGTCATTCCTTCGTTGTTTTTACGAAGATATTCTTGTGTTTTCAAGCTAATGATATTAGTATTTACTTTCATTTGTGTTTCCCTCCTACATTCGGTTTAGAAAAGACTTCTCTTCTCTATATGCTTTATTATATCTTCATTTTTTTAAAAAATCAAATGTTTTTTGTTAAAAATGTAAAAATAAGTTATTTTTATTTATATAAAAATGGTTAAACAGCTCAACATCAACGTTTTTTCGTTTTTACAAATTATTTTTTTAAATAAAATAAAGAAGTGTTTGAACAGAAAAGTTTGTCCAAACACTTCTTTTTATAAAACTAGTTCATCTAAAATATTAATGAGTTGATGAATATTCGGCTTACTTACTTGCGCATCGGCTCCAACACCTGCACCTTTATGTTCCAGATCTTCTGTAATTAGCGAAGAGAAAATAACAACTGGTAATTCACGACCAATTTCATCTTCTTTTATTACTTTGGTTAAATGGTGTCCGTCCATTTGTGGCATCTCAATATCCGTGATTAACAAATTGACATTTTCAAACGTTTGCTCTTTTTGTTCTTTGAGCAGTTTGAAAATATGTTCTTGGGCTTCACGACCATTAGCAAAGAACTGCAGATTGGTATAGCCAGCCTCATGAAGTGTATCTTCCAGTAATTGACGTAGCATTTGCGAATCCTCGGCAATGAAAATAGTCTTCTCTTCGCGGTTTACTTTTCGAGTAATGCGATCTTCACCAGTAACGGCAAAATCGGCATTTCCGCTAATTTCATAAATGATTTTTTCATAATCAAGTAAGAGTACTAAATTACCATCTAGCTTCACGATTCCAACAGCTAATTCTTCTAAACCAATCGATAGTTTCTCTGGTTCTTCAATTTGTTCCCAAGAAATGCGTTGGATACGGTGAACCTCATCGACACGGAAAACAATTTTCATTTGGTTTAGTTCTGTGATAATGAATTTCGTATTTTCTGGTTCGATTTCTGGTAATTTCATCACACGCGCAAGATTGACAACTGGCATAATTTCACCACGAACTTGGGAAACGCCTTCAATTGCTGGATTCGAATCTGGTACAGGCGTCACTTCTAGCGGATGAATAATCTCTTTCACTTTTAAAACGTTAATACAAAATAAATTTTCGCCTACTGTAAAAGTAACAATTTCTAATTCATTTGTTCCACTTTGTAGTAGAATTCCTTTTTCTTCTGTCATATTACTGGCCTCCTATCGATTGTTTGTAACTGTATCTTGTAGCATCGTAACTTCATCTAACAATTTTGCTAAATAGCGGTTATTTGGGAATTCGTCCATTGCTTCGCTGATCCGGTTCGCACGATTTTCGGTATCAATTTTGATTGCCCAAAGGTAGAAACGGAAATCGGTACCAAAATTATCGATGCCTCGTTCTGCAATCGCAAGCGCCTCATCCAGTACATCGGCATCTACTAAATAATTGATTAGATTGATATAACCTTGCTTCGTCACCTCGTCCGCATCAACAATATTGTAAAAATCAAGCGCAATATCGGCAAAATCATATTGGAAGAACAAATCAGCAATGTGGCTATTAATACTATCATGGTAGACATTACGAAGCGCAAGTAGGTAATCAGCAAACTCGCCTTTTCCAAGTGCAATCGCTCGTTCTAATACAAATAAATAACGTTTTTTGCTGATTTTCGGACCGTTTTCAAAGATAAAATCATAAATTTCACCAACATCGCTATTTTTCATGACGCGTTCGATTGGTAATTGCGGATTTTCATAGTGCCACAAGCATAAGTCAGCAGCATCAATTAACTCTTCCTTAATCCCGAATAAAATGGACGATTCGCTAATTACTGGGAAGACATTACGAATGGTCGCGATTTTCACTTCGGTAGCTTCTGCAACTGGCGGGTAAACATCCGTTAGTGACTGAACGATGAGTTCAGATAGCTCCGCGTATCCTTGTTGTGTTGTCATTGAAAGTAAACGCAATCCTGTTTCCGTACTAGAAATAAAGTTATGACGTTCCATAAATGCGAAAATTTCTTTTGGTTGATGGAATTTGCTAAGTAACATAATCATTTGGAACATCACGCCGTAATCAGAACTATTTTCCGCATATGCTTTGGAAAAATGAGTCATTGCTCGTGTGTAATCTTTTTCTTCTAAGTAAATCGTTCCTAGCATTTTGTGCGGCATAAAGTTCGTTGCTTCGTATAAAACAATGGGTTGATAGTCAATCACAGTATTTTCTAGCAAACTTTGATAAATTTCTTTCGCATCCTCAAGTTGGTGATTAACGTATAAGATGTTTGCTTTTTTTAGTGGAAATTCTGGTACATTTGGCCAAATGACTTTTGCTTCTTCAATAATTGCCAAACTTTCATCGTAGCGTTTTTCTTGTTCAAGTAGTTCGGAAATATGATAAGCACTTAGTTTTGCCCAAATATAATGGTTGTTATCACGCAAACGGAAGGCCTCCGAAAACTCTTTTAAGGCTTCTTTTTTGTTCCCAAGACGATTCATTTCTTGTCCAATATTGAAATGAACAAATCCACTGTTTTTATTATTTTTAACTTCTTTTTCTAATAAGCGTAAATTACGGTCTGATTTGTCTTGTTTTTCAACAATTTCAGACATATAACCATAATGATAAATTTTTACTTCGGCAACACCTGCTTCAATCGCATGCTTATCAACTGCTTCTAGTTGTTCGTGAATGACGCCGCGGAAACAAATGGTTCCATCATTTTTATAAACCCGTGCCATTTGATTCGTTGTTGTCACTCGCCCTTTTTCCCCTGTAAAACTAATAATTTGTACCATTTGAATTGGTTCGATTGGTGATTTTAATTGTTTTTCTAATTTGCGATAACTTTCTTCTTCTAAACATTCATCTGCATCAATCGCTAAAATCCATTTTCCCGTTGCATGTTTGGCTGCAAAGTTTCTTGCATCAGAAAAGTTGCCTGTCCATTCAAAGTCATAGACAAAATCAGTGAATTCTTTTGCGATTTCCTTGGTGTCGTCAGTGGAACCTGTATCTACAATAATGATTTCTTCTGTAAATTTTCTAAAAGACGCTAAACTTTGTCTTAAAATATGTGCTTCATTTTTGACTATCATACAAATCGAAATTAACGGCCGCATGAATCTTCCCTCTTTCTATCAATTAATTCACTAATTTTATTTTATCGCTGCTCGCTCGGTGTAGTAGATGTTTTTTCGCTTTAGGTAAATCATAAATCATACTTTGCACATCGAACGATTTCGCTACATCGACTGGTATCACATCAGTCGGCTTATCCCCGTTATAAAAACAACAAACCAAATCCATTTTACTAACAATTTGTGCTAAAAATTTCTCATAAGTCGGCTTTGTAATCACCGTATCAAAATAACTAAATGATTGATAGCTACTACCCAGGCGCTTCAAGTAGTCTATCGCGGATAAAAATGGCTCTGGTAAACATTCTTTTGGTGCAAGTGTATAAATCGATAATCGCGGAGCCAAATGCTCTTTTTTTAAGAAAAATTGCAAAACTTCATTTTCAATCGACTTATAACAAAGCAAGTGAATGTGGTTCACTGGTGCAAATTTATCGAGGTATGCTTGTATTTCTTGTTTGTCATAATCGGTTAACATATGCGAACCGCTTAAAAAAAGTTGCATTACTTTCACCTACTCATCTTCATCTAGCGTATCGCGATTAATTGGGCGCACCATTATTTCTACACGCCGATTTTTTTCACGATTTGCTGCGATATCATTTTTGGCGACGGGCCTGAATTCTCCGTAACCACGAGCGCTGAACTCGCCTGGGTTGACTTCGCTATTTTCTTGGATGATTGCTTCCATGAAATTAACAGCACGAGCTACACTTAGCTCCCAGTTGGAAGAGTAAATGGAGGTGCTTATTGGCACATTATCGGTATGTCCAGAAACAATTCCTTCCATCGTTCCTTTACCTTGCGCAAATAGTTCGCCAATTTCTTTTGCTATTTCTCGCTTCCCAGCAGATAATTCTGCACTCCCCGACTGAAATAAAATATCATCACGGATAGTAATCAATAGCCCTTCATCCGAGTATTTCGTCGTGATTTTTGCTCCCAAATGCTCTGCCGCTATATAGCTATCGATTTGTTTTTTAAATGCTTCAATCTTTTCTTCGTTTTGCTTTTTAAGTAAGGCCGCTGCTGCTTTTTTGGCTTTCTCTTGTTCATTTGCTTCCTTCTTTTTATCCTGCTCTTCCATCGCCTTCAAGACAGCATTCACATTGGGATCATCTGGTCCTTTTTCTTTGGATACATATGCTTGGTTGCCTGCCGCGCCTTCCTCGACAATTTTCTTAAATGCATTTCCCATTTGTTCAAATTTCTTTGCATCAACGGAACTGGAGGCAAACAGAACGATAAATAGCGCAAGTAAAAGTGTCAGCAAATCACTATATGGAATTAACCACGTTTCATCAACGTGTTCCTCCTGCGGTTTCTTGCGACGCTTGGCCACGCTCAATTTCCTCCACTTCTCTCGTTTTCTTCCCTTTTCCATTTCGCAGCACATCTTTCTCTTTTGGACTTAAAAAAGATAATAAACGTTCTTCCACAACACGTGGTGCATTTCGCTCTTGAAGCGCGACGACTCCCTCAATCATCATATATCTCAAATGCACTTCTTTTTGTGATTTTACTTTTAATTTATTGGCAAATGGCGTCCAAAGTACGTAACCAGTAAAAATACCGAAAATCGTACAAACAAACGCCGCGGCTATTGCTTCGCTAAGTTTATCTGGATTCGACATTTCGCCCATCGCATGAATGAGTCCCATTGCTGCTCCAAGTACACCGAGCGTCGGGGCATATGCTCCAGCTGATGCAAAAATCTTGGCATAAGCAGCATGACGTTCTTCCATGCTCGCCACTTCTTCTTCCAAAACATCCCGTAAAAATTCTGGGGAAGATTGTCCATCTACAACTAGACGCATGCCTCGTTTCATAAATGGATCTTCAATTTCATCGACAGAGTCTTCTAGCGCAAGTACGCCGCTACGCCTAATTTCATCAGCATATTCCTTGTACTGCACAAGTATCTCTACTTTGTCTGGCATCTTTTCTTTAGTGAAAAGAATTTTAAACAGTTTCGGCACTACTTTTACATCACTCCATGGGTGCGCCATCATAACAGCTGTAATTGTCCCAAGAATGATGACAATTAATGCTTCTGCGCTAAATAACATCGCCAGTGATATATTTTGAATCATAAATGAACCCGCAATGACTATCACTGCCAACACAAGCCCTATAATCGTTGTTATTTCCACGTTACTTCATCTCCCACCTACTTTTTTCAGCGAACTAATTCCACTTCGTTTAACCAAAAAGCAATTAACTCATTCTCCATTTCTGGTAAATGAACGAAAAACGCTTTAGCATCCGCTTCACTTGCAAATGCTTGCGAACGGTAGTTATCTTCTTCCACGCCTTTTAAAGCGAGAAAATAAAATGACTCGAGCCGACCAAGAATGACTTCTTTATCCCCGATCTCGTAACCTACTGTTTGTCTAATTTCAAATTCATTTGGTAAAAAAAGTTGCTCTTTCTTTTCAAGCATGAGAATTTGTTCTGCAAGTCCAGGTTTGTCCTCGAAAAACGCTAAATTTTTAATGTTTTCTATTCGTCCCATCTAACCAACTCCATTTCTTTTTTTGCTAAGTTTTTATGTAGAAAAAATTATTTAATGTGGCAAGTCCGTAGTCAGCTGGGTTTAAAATCTGTTCTGATCCTCCGATAAAAAGAACGCCACCACGTCTTAGTGAATCTGCAAATTTTTGGTACGCTTGATGTTTTCCTTCTGCCGTGAAATAAATCAACACATTACGGCAAACAATTAAATCAAAGCCTTTTTCATAATAATCGGTCAGCAAATCGTGCCGTCTAAAACGAATTGACTTTCGATATTTAGGCAAAATCTGATATGTATCCCCTTTTTCGATGAAAGAACTACGTCGTTCTTGTTCGTTTAATTCTTCCATTTGGCGGCTTTGATATTCTCCAATGACCGCGCGTTTTAAAATTGCTGGCTCAAGATCCGTTGCTAAAATATCATAATGTCCTGTGCCAACAGAACGTTCCATCATTATTGCTAGCGAATACGGCTCCTCCCCCGATGAACAAGCCGCGCTCCAAATCCGAAGCTTCCCGCGGCTATCTTCAAGTAACCTTGGAAGGACTAGTTTTTCCAGCGCATCCCAACGATTGCGATTACGGAAAAACGACGAAACATTAATCGTAATCAAACTAATAAATTCATCTAAAAGTCCAGCATCTTTTTTGAGATGTTTGAAAAATTCTCCAAACGTTATATATTTTTTCTTCACAATAAATGACAAAATCCGACGTTTCATTTGTGTTTCTTTATATAGCGCTAAATCTAAACCTAAGTCCCTTTTGACGACACGAGTAAAGTAAAGATAATCCTTTTCCAAATCTGGAATCATTCTTTTTCCCCTCCCCTTAGCTAGGTCGTTACTGACGAATTAATCCGGTTGCTTCTTTGTCGTACACTTTATCAAACATATTAACGACATTTTTGGAAGCTTGTACCATGCGCTGGTTATCCATCAGTTGTACCATCTCAACGCCTAAATCGACATTGGACGTTTCCAGTACACCGTTTTGAATATTCCCTTGTCCAGCTGGTAGATTCATGGTGTTTATTCCATTTACATGAAGCCTTCCTTCTCCGTCTTTCACTAAGTTGTCCACTTGATTTGCTGAAACAAATTTTGTTCCAAGACGTCCCAAGTATTGATTAGTTTCTGCATTATATAAATCACCGTTTGCCTCGGCTCGAATAGCTGTTTTTTGGCCAACTTGAATCGCTTCTCCTGTTGAGCTGAGTATATTGGCGCCGTCTGCCGTCCGCAAGAAACCAAATTGATCAGTATGGAACTGTCCGCCTCTTGAAAGAGAAATCTCACCATTTTTGGCAGTAATAAAAAAATTACTTCCTTGTTCTGGATTTGTGTCTTGCATAAAGAAATCTCGGTCGCGGTTCGTAATGTAACTTGATCCAGCCGTTAAATTAATATGTGCCGCAGCTGGTCGAACGCCGTAATCAATCGTTCCAACTTGCTTAGCGACAGGACTGTTCTGATAGTTCACCTTATTCCTCGAAATAATTTCACTTGTGAGCTGATCAAATTTAAAACCTGGCGTCTGCGCGTTAGCCACGTTATTAGAATGAACCTGAATATGTTGCATATAGTTCATCATTCCAGCTGCTCCAATGTATAATCCTTTCATTCCAGTACCTGCCTCCTATCCGTCCCAACAAATCGTTCTGCCAACCAACGACTTTTTGGTCTGAAAATATTTTCAGTTATATTTTGCCCGTCAGTCATATAGAGCACCGGCAAATTCGTTTCTTGCATCACCGTGTATAAATCACCAATTCGGGTTGTTTCATCCATTTTTGTAATAATAAAACCATCGATTGGAATTTCTGCTAGTTTTGGTAAAATCGTCATCACATCAGCACTTTTCATGCCAGAAGAAAATGTAAAACACGTTAAGTCTGGATGAACGACATTCGTATATGCAGCGATTTCACTTACCGATTCCTCCGCCAAATAGTTCCTGCCAACCGTATCAATCAAAATATGATCCACACCACTAACATACGTCATGTACTGCACGGCTTCTTCTAGTTCAGCCGGGCTCGTCGCAACGATAAGTTCCACATCGAGTTTGTCCGCATAACCTTGAAATTGCTCTACTGCACCTGAGCGGAAAGTATCTGTTGTGATAAAACCAACTGTCCGGTTTTGTTTTAAGAGCTGCCATCCAAGCTTTACAAGCGTAGTCGTTTTACCAACACCCGTCTGCCCTATTAACGAAATGATTCGGTGATTACTTAAATCAAATGAATCTTCCACCGCTAATTTTCCGGATAAATAAGGGACAAACCAATCTGTAATATCATCCAAATGCGCTGTTTCTACTTGTTTAAATTGCTTCCGACCCGCCTGCATAAAGTCCGCCACATACGTATCACTTATTCCTCGGCTCTTCAAAAATTTCACGAAATCACTGTTTTGCTCACGTTCTTCCCGCATTTTCACAGCAAGCTCTCGGTTTAACGCTGCCAGTTCAAGGCGCATAGTCGAAAGCTCTTCTTCCTGTGTTTTGCGTTCCTCAAGGAGTGGTGTTGACTGAGCAAGTTCCGCCCCCGCGGCAAGCATCTCTAGTAGTTTTTCCTTTTTTAATAAATCGTCCGTTTTTGGTCTCGTTTTCACAACCGATTTTTGAAACGTTTCCTGGAAGTCCATTCGACCATCAGCTATCGCCACTTCACTCATAATGACCGCCGTCACTTCATATTGTTTCTTAAAAATCCCAAGCTTTGTGACACGTTCATCCGTAATTTTATATGGCTCACTTGTCGCTAAGCGTATCTTTTTATGTATTTCTCGCTTAGAGTTCGCCTTAAAAATTTCCATCTTTTCTACTAAATGTTTTCCCATTTCTACGGATTACCTCCCTCATCAAGTTGGTTCAATCAAAGCAATTTGCTCCACTTCTGTTTCCGGCGACAGTTCACTAATAGAGAGCACCGGTACATCCAATTGATACCTTTCTAGAACTCGTACAAAGCCAAAACGAAAATCTTTCCGTCTTGTTAAAATGACTGGTTCGCGTCCAGTAAGTTGCGCTTTATTTACGGTATCTCTAACTTTTTGGATGATTGGTAGTTCTTTATCGAGCGCCCAGTTCAGCGCGTAGCCATAATACGGCGTGTTAACAATTTCCGTATCCATCTCAATCGAATCTTGTAAAAGTAGCGCGTAAATTTTGCCATCTTGGTTTTTCGCTTGCTCACAAATGACTTTTGAAATCCGCTCCCTGACAAAAGCTGTAATGCCATCAAGATCATTCGGATAAATCGTTTGTCCATCAATAATCCCTTCGACAATCGTTGGCAAATCGCGAACCGATATCCCTTCTTTCAAGAGTTGTCGTAGCACCCCTTGAATTAGCGAATAATCAATTTCTTTTTTCTTAATTTCATCAATTAAAATTTGATTTTCATCAGCAAGACCATCAATTAAATCTTTAATTTGCTGGCGCATCAGTAGTTCATGCAAGTTCTTCCTTAGCACAACATCCAAATGCGTAATTAAAATACTAAGCGGCTCGAGCACTTGATAGTTTTTCATTTGCGCGTCTTCTAACTCTCCTGGCAAAATCCAGTAACCATCCTCCCCGAATATCGGATCCTTGGTCGGCTCCGCATCGAGGTCCATCATCACACCCGGCGTTTTCAGAGCTAACAAATGACCCGCTTTCAAAACGCCACTCGCAACCGCCACGCCTTTGACTTTAATTTCATATTTTCCACGCGGCTGAAAACTCGTATTATCTTTAAAATTAATCCCCGGAACCCCAATACCTAAATCTTGTAAAATCGATTTCCGCATTAAGACGACTTTATCTTTTGCCGTTTCTCCGTTCATTTTTTGTTTCACGAGTGCCGCGATATTTAAGCCAAGTTCAACAACCACTGGGAATTTTTCTCGTGCTGCGCCAAATGCTTGGTTATGCTCTGCCTCAGCCGAATTTGTTTCCGACTGAATAAGTTCCATTTCTTTTTCCAGTTCCAACTGTTCTTTTTTCTTTAAATTGAATTGCGTACGATAGCCGATTATTCCAAGTACTACGCCAATCCCGACAAATGGAATCGTTGGTAGTGGGCTAAATACACCCATTAAGATAAACATGGCAGCGAGCGTATAAACGACCACCGAGTTTTGCATTAATTCTTTGAAAATCCCGACTGCAACGTTATCATCTGATCCGTCAAATACCCGAGTAACAATAACCCCAGCAGACATCGCCATTAAAAGTGAACCAATCTGGCTCACGATGCCGTCCCCGATTGTTAACTCCGTATATTTCACCGCAGCTTCCCCGAACGAAAGCCCACCTTGGACCATACCGACAATTAAACCGAATACAATATTGACAACTGCAAGCAAAACGGTAAAAAGAACGTCCCCTTTTACAAATTTCCCAGCTCCGTCCATTGCCCCGTAAAATTCGGTTTCCATATTCAAGTATGCGCGTTTTTCTTTCGCTTCCGGTTCTGTAATCAACCGTTGATTCAAATCCGCATCAATCGCCATTTGTTTACCCGGCAAGGCATCCAGCGTAAATCTTGCTGCTACTTCTGCTGTTCGCGAAGAACCATTTGCCACAATAAATTGAAAGACAATTAGAATAATAAAAATTACAATCCCAACAACAAAGTTACTGCCAATAACAAAGTTTCCGAATTGCTTAATTACTTGTCCTGGATCTCCAGTAGTCAAAATCGCTCTCGTTGTCGAAATATTTATCGAAACCCGAAATATCCCCATCAAAAGTAGCAAAGAAGGAAATGACTTTAATTCATTCCAATCTTTAATTGATGTGGCACGCATGTAAACTAACACAGAGAACGCCAAGATCGTCACAAGCACTAAATCCAACACAAATGGAGGTAATGGCACAATAAGTGCAATAACAAACGAGACCGCAATCAAGATAGCAAAATATTTTTTTATAGCACCTAAATTCCCCATTTTGAAACCTGCCTTTTCTAAGTTTAGAAAGGTCGCTCATATGTTGTTAGAACTTGATTTTGTCTGCGTCCATCAATTCTTTCATCACTTCAATAACATCTTTATATAAATCTTCTTGTATGTATTCATCTGGATTCGTCGTATAGTAAATACTTCGTGCCAGTTGTCTATTTGTAATCATTGGCACCCCGTCCGTATCCGCCACCTGACGAATAAATAGTGCCAGCTCGTCTTCCCCTTTAACGAGCAATTTCGGTGCATGATCTTTTGTTTTGTCATAACGCATCACAACGGAAATATGTGTCGGGTTGTTCACCACAAAAGTCGCGTCCGCCATTTTTTTCGTAATCGAACCTTGGAGAAGCCCACGCGCAATGCTTCTTTGGCGCTGTTTCACTTCCGGTCGACCTTCTGAATCTTTCATTTCGTCCTTAATTTCTTGCTTCGACATCCGCAAGCCTTTTTTATAGTCATAGCGCTGGTAAAAGAAGTCAAGCAGCCCAATTACCGCGATTACTAAGAATAAAGCTAGAAATTCATTTTTGAATAAAGCGAAAATTTGCCCGAGGGAGTAAAGCCAATTTTGTCCGGTGTAACTAATGAGCGTATCTAAGTGATCCCGAAAGCCAATGTAAGCTACATAAGATAGTAGTGTAATTAACAGTAAGGCTTTCACAACCTCAACAATTCCTTTGACACTAAACACACGCTTAAAGTAGTTCGCTGGATTTAGTCGTTTGAATTGAGGTTTCACAGCCTTCGCGGAAAATAAAATCCCGACTTGCACCCCGTAGTTCATCAATCCGAAAATCACAACCATCACCATAATTGGAATCAACACTTTGCCAAACTCCATCAAGTAAAACAAACTGTAACTTTCCATGTTCGCAAGCTTTGGAGGCTGTTTCAAAAGAGCAACAAATGCTTGGATTGTGTTTTTAATAAACATTTCTCCAAAAAAATAAAGAAGCCCAGCTACAATCAGCAGTGAAAAAGCATTATTAAGTTCTTTACTTTTCGCCACATTACCTTCGTTTCGAGCTTTCTTAATGCGGCGCGGCGTTGCTTTTTCTGTCTTATTATCCTTCGCCAAGCTTTTTTCTCCTCCCTATTTTTTCAGTAAATAATCAAAAAACGACACATATTGTTGAATCATCTCATCTGTCAAATTTTTAAAAACTGTACTCAAGATAGGAACCGCGCACGCAAGGATGAAAATCCCAAACGTAATTTTTATAATAAATGCATTCATAAAAATGTTGATTTGCGGAGCGCTCTTAGAGATAAAAGCAAGAATAATATTAACGATAAAAATACTACCCATAATCGGAAGTGCAATCGAAACCGCTGATGCGAGCGCAAAACCAAGCGTCCCGAGCAGCAAATCAATAAACCCTTTTTCAAATAAAATCGAAACCGAAGCCGTAAATTCAAACGATTTCATTAAGTAATAAATTAAGTAATCCATGCCTTGAAGTGACAAGAATATTACGACAAAGAAAGTATCTAAAATCGCAGCAGTAATCGAGTTTTGCGTCCCGTAAGATGGATCAATCAAGTTTACTTGCGAAAAACCTAAATCATAATCAATCATAAAACCAGCCATTTTTGGAATTACCGCAATAATTTCCACTAATTTCGCCAGCGCTAATCCAAATACCACTTCAGACGTTACCCGGAGTAGCAAATCAGGTAGCGTTGTAATATTAGAAACATCCACCCAGGTTGCAACTGGAATGGAGATTGCCATTCCGAATACCACTTTGACACTGTTCGGAATGTTACGCCCTTTTAAAAGCGGAAAGAAAAATAAAAAACTGGCAACTCGGCTGAAAACAATCACTACAGCAAGGAAAAATTCAAACTCCATGTTTACACCCTAATCATCAGGGGTAATTTGGAAAAGATTCCTACAAATAAATCCGTCATGTGTTCAAACATCCACGGTCCAAGAATAAAGAGCGCCACTACAAAAGCAATAATCTTCGGTAAAAACGTCAGCGATTGGTCTTGAATCTGCATCATCGCCATCAAAATCGCTACCACAATTACGACCACGATACAAATGAGCGACACCGGCAAAATAAGCGCCAGCCCACTATAGAAAAAATCTTGAAAAATTTGCGTAATCGGCGTTAAATTCATTTTGCTACTCCCTTAAAAGTGAATTGTTTGAAAAATCATGTTGGTAATCAGTCCGTACCCACCGATGAAAATAAAAACAAGAATCTTAAACGGTAAGCTAATGGTCATCGGCGGAACCATCATCATCCCAAGATACATCAGTAACGTACTAACAATTAAATCTATAAAAATAAACGCTAAGTATATAAACATCCCAGTCAAAAAGCCTTGGGTAATCTGTGTCAAAATAAACGCAGGCATTAAAGCCATAAGAGGGGCATCTTCTTTTTTAGTTACTGGGTCTTCTCCTTCTGCTTTCAACATCATGTTAATATCATGCTTATATGTATTTTCCGCGACATATTTTGTTAGAAGTGGTTGTGTTTCGTCCCATACTTTGGATGCGCTCCACTCTTCCTTTTGCGAAGGTTTATATACATCGTCATACCAAGCTGTAATTAAAGGTTGCATCATAAACAAAGATAAAAATAACGCCAGCCCTACAAGCACTTGATTGGGCGGTAAGTTTGTCGCACCAAGCCCCTGCCTCGTTAAACCAAGAACGATAATACAGTAAGTAAAGTGTGTGAACATTAATACAATCGATGCAGACAAAGAAAGGACCGTAACTAGTACAAACAGCGCCACACTAGAATTAACTCCATCCGTCCCATTCACACCAAGTGAGTCCAGCCAACTTTCGGCATGCACATTCACACCTGGCCAAAAGACAACCAATGAAATTGCAAAAATAACAATAAAAGATACTTGAAATACTCGTCTAGAAGCTATCTTACGCATTTTCCTTAGTCTCCTCTTTCAAAAGTAATTCTCGGAAAAGTGCTTCATTTTGGTCATTTTTTCCTTTTAATGACACTGTTCGAATATCATTATTGGAAATAATCGCCAGCACTTTTTCCCCATCTGCCTCTAGAAGAACTGCACGTAACTGATGAGAGATTAAAAGGGTGTCTTTCAACTTTATAAGGTCATTTTCGCTTTTTCTCGTGCGATTCGCTTGCTTGTTTTTCTTAACTAAAAAATAAGAAATTCCAGCAAGTACTGCTAAAAGTACAATAATTTTTAAAAGTGACAAAAAATATTCCATTCAAATAAGGTAAATTCACCTTTCACTCCCTTCATCAGATTACAAAAATAAATCATTTTTTCAAAATATATATCAATAAAGTGTTTTTTGTAACTGCAATATAAAATTTTACACCAAATCCTGAAAAAATCTATACTTTTTTTAAAAAATGAAATTGTGTGTAAAAATAAAAAAACAGCCATTGTAACAGCTGTATCAAAGGAAAACTTCTCATTATTCGATTTATATTTTTCTATTTAACTCAAAAAAAGGTTCTTCATACCCAATCCTTTTGACCTACTCACGTTCCCTTTACACAACCAACATATATTGTTATTATAAAAATAAACAGAAAATCAATAATACTATAGGATAGAGAGGTATGTGATTGTATGCCTAAATCAGAAATAAGAAAATTACTTCAAGAAATCAAAAAACAAGTAGATAATCCGGGGAATTCATCTACTACTGAAATTAAAAAAATGGCTTCAGAAGCTGGCATTAACGAACAAACTGCCGCAGAAATCTACCAATTACTCACTGAATTTTATCAAGCCGTGGAAGAACACGGTGGAATCGAAAAATATATGCATTCCAATATTAGTTGGTTAAAAATCGAATTAGAACTACTTTCCGCATGTTACCAAATTGCTATTTTAGAAGATATGAAGGTCCTTGATATCTCTGAAATGCTTAGTCTAAATGATTTGCGGATTTTCCCAAAGACTCCAAGCCAACTACAAAACACCTATTACAAACTAAAAAAAGAACTTATCCAAGTAGAAGATATTCCGAAAAATAAGCCAGGAAGAAAAAGAAAAACACAAAAGAATACGAAAAAAGAAAAAACCAACATTTTCGGAAAAGTAGTTCCAGCTGAATTCAAAGCGCCAACTTCCATCAAAGAACAAATCAGCTACGACAAATCACGCGAAAAGAATCTAGTTGATTTACTTTCCGGCGTTAAAAGCAATGTTCAACTTTTAAGTGAAAATCAAGGTGAAGAAAACAATGTATATGACTTACTAAAAAGCATCTACTCACTCTCTTCCCTTGCCGTACAAAAAGAAGAACTCGACAAAAAATATCAAGATCTTCAAACAAAATACCATGAATTGGAACAAGAAAACTCCTACTTAAAACAACAAAACGAAACAATGACCGACTCGTTCCATACACTAGTGTTACAAGTAGCTGATTTCGCTTATGCCAGTGATTTAGACCAAATCCAAGCACTACCACTTTTCAGCCAGCAACTTGTTGTAACACTGAATCAACTTGGTGTATTCAAAGAAAATTATAAACAAATGTAAGTTAGGAGAGGGGTGTTACGATGTATATCGAGATTTATACAGTAAATGGTGAATCAATTCGTCTTGATGACGATGCAAAAATTAATAACATCAGCATCCACGAATTATCCAAAGCAGATTTGAAAAACCTTTTTAACGAAAAATGTATCGAGTTAACGAAATACGACTTAACTTACTTTATTAATACAAATCAAGTGAATTGGTTCCTTGTAAGCGAAGGAATCCATTAAAAAAACGAGCTAGAATTAACTTCTAGCTCGTTTTTAATATTTAAATATCAAATTCACTATCTAAATCACCGTATTGGTTTGGTCCATCACTTTCAAGACACATAAAGACAAGCATAATAATTCCACCAACAAACGGAATTAAATTAAACAATACGAATAAACCACTTTTCCCTGCATCATGTAAACGACGAACCATCAGACTAATTGTTGGAAGTAATATCGCTAGTAAGTATAACCATACAAGAACCATCATAAAGAGCGCCCCACCACTACTCGCAATACCAGTTCCCCCGAGAGCACTTTCCATAAATATAGAAATGCCAAAAATAAGAGCTAAAAAGTATAATACTGCAAAAATAATTGTATTCCAAAGAACGACAAACCAATAGGCAGACCGCGGAGCTCGCCCACTAAAGTTAACGTAATTTTTCCAAAATGATTTATAAGCTTCTAAAAATCCCATATTTCCTCCTATGTATATAAATTTACTGTTCTTCTAAGAATATACGTCCCCACTCCATTATACAAGCTTATGCTATAAAAATTCATAAAATGGACACAATTCAATTTCCCTAGAAAACCGAGTCTATATTCACGGGTCTTTAAGCCTATAATTAGCAGAAATAAGGATAATTTAAATATAAGCAATAATAAACCTTTACATAAAAAGAACAATTTAAGATGGCAATAGTTAACAACATAAAATCAATTCCAGACCGCCGTTACTTTTCCACAAAAAAATACTCCTAGTGGTTGCTAACAACCGCTAAAAGTATAAAAGGGAGTTTAAGGTAAGTAAAGACAACCCACTACAAAAAAGGGAGAAAAAGTAATGGCATTGTCGTTGCTTATGGTTATATAATACCCGCCTCACTCAATTCCAACCCTTTTTTAGTATTAAAATTAGATGACGAATTTAACTAAAATGCAACAGAAGCTCTCTACCAATAAACGATTACAACAAAAAAGCACTTGGATAAATATTTCATTCCAAGTGCTTTTTTTAATTTACGATTCCTTATGATTTTTATACCATTCTTCTGCTTTTGAAGTGGCAATTGGGATGGCGCGACTTTCTGGGTAGCCATCTTTTAAGAGCGCATTGCCGATTTCAATAGCTTTTTCGCGTTCGGACTTTCTTAGATTTTTCCACGAATCCGGATAATCATTTTTTGTCCACGGCACGATCTTTCACCTCGCTTTTAATTAATAGGAGCACCGCCAGTAATTCCGTATACTTGACCGGTTGTATAGCTTGCTTCATCTGATGCTAGTAGCACATAAGCGCTCGCAAGTTCCGCTGGTTGACCTGCTCTTCCAAGGGGCTGATCTTGGCCAAATTCTGGAATGCTATCTTGCGGTTGCCCACCAGAAATTTGTAGCGCCGTCCAAATTGGTCCAGGTGCAACTGCATTAATGCGGATTCCTTTTTCACCTAGTTGATCTGCTAAACTTTTTGTCAGCGAAATTAAACTGCTTTTTGTCATTGCATAGTCAACAAGGTGAGCACTTGGTTTAACGCCTTGAATGGAGGACGTTAAAATGATACTTGCTCCTGCTTTTAAGTAATTAAGTGCTTCTTGAATTGCGAACACAACAGAGAAAACGTTCACTTCAAATGTATCACGCAATTGTTCAGCTGGAAGTTTTTGAATATCTAATTGATATTGTTGTAGTCCAGCATTCAGTACTAGAATATCTAGTCCACCTAACTCGTTATATGCTTTTTTCACTAAATCTTTCGCTAAACCTTCTTTTCGTAAATCACCTGGTAATAAGATACATTTCTGTCCAGCTTCTTCAACAATTGCTTTAACTTCCTGTGCATCTACTTCTTCATCCGGATGATAATTTATCGCGACATCAGCACCTTCTCTAGCATAGGCAATAACCGCAGCTCGACCTATTCCGGAGTCGCCCCCTGTTACAAAAGCTTTTTTCCCGGTAAGTTTATTAGCGCCTTGATAACTTGATTCACCGGTATCTGGTACAGGTGTCATTTTACTTTGCAAACCAGGATAATCTTGCCGTTGTTTTTCAAATTTTCCCGTATAGTATTTGTTTACTGGATTTTCTTTATTCATCATTATTCCTCCTATATTTTTGCAACGTAACCCATTACTAGATAAGCTACGAAGATTATTAAAATAGCTAGTATAAGTATCCACCAAATATTAGCACCAAGTTTTCGCTTCACTTTCTTATTCCCCATTTTAATTACCCCCTCTTATTACTTAGCTTTTCCCTAGTAGTTTTGAGCTAAAACGCAAAACATCGAATTGAAAAAGAATTGTAGCAAACTTGAAAAAAAGAGAAAACGGAAACCCGCTCTCTCTTTAAAAAATTTCTATTAACTTCTCAGTCCTCTTCCTTTATTGATTAAATACCAACAAATCGAGTAAAGTACTACAATAAACAAAATGAGAATTGATAACGAAACTACCACTGGTACATCACTAACACCTAGAAAACCATAGCGAAACCCAGAAATCATATAGACAATCGGGTTTACTTTAGAAATAGCTTGCCAAATTGGAGGTAGCATAGAAATCGCATAAAATACCCCACCTAAATAAGTTAATGGCTGTAACACAAAAGTCGGAACAATCGATACATCATCAAATGATCTAGCAAAAATCCCGTTGATTAACCCTGCAAGTGAAAATAAAATGGCAGTCATTAAAAATGTGATAATTCCAATTGACCATGAATGAATGTGTAATGGCACAAAAACCATCGAAATAAGTGTAACGAGCGCACCTACTAAAACACTTCTACCAATCCCACCAATCAAAAAGCCCCAGATAATAATATGGGTTGGTACCGGCGCAACAAGAATTTCCTCAATATTTTTCTGAAACTTCTGCGAGAAAAAAGAAGATGATACATTGGCGTAAGAACTCGTAATAACAGACATCATGATCAGCCCAGGAACGATATATTCCATATAAGAAAAGCCGTTCATATCACCAATCCGACTACCAATCATTTTCCCAAAAATAATAAAGTAAAGCGACGTCGTAATGACTGGTGGCACAAGTGTCTGTACCCAAATTCGCATATAACGGTTGGTTTCTTTCGCCGCTAAACTTTTTAGCGCTGTATAATATAGATTAAACATGTTTCTCCCCCACTTGATGTTTTTCTTCTGTAATTTTTAAAAATAGTTCTTCCAGACGATTCGATTTATTACGCATCGAAAGCACTTTAATACCGTGTTCGCTTAGTTGCTCAAAGATATGATTGACCCCTTGGTTTCGTTCCACCTCAACAGATAATGTTTGTTTATCTTCAAAAACATGATTATAGCCCGTAATTTCGAAAGCTTCTTCATATGGCTCTAAATCGAAAATAAACGTCTCAAATTGTAATTTAGAAAGTAGTGATTTCATGCTGGTATTTTCAATCAACTCCCCAGACTGAATAATACCGATATTACGACAAAGCATTTCCGCCTCTTCTAAATAATGCGTCGTCAAAATAATCGTCGTACCGCTTTCGTTCAATTCTCTTAAAAACGTCCACATCTCACGTCTAAGTTCAATATCAACACCAGCAGTAGGTTCATCTAAAATAAGCAACTTCGGTTCATGCATGAGAGCACGCGCAATCATCAAGCGACGTTTCATCCCGCCTGAAAGCATCCGCGCACGTTCATTACGTTTCTCCCACAAATTCGATTGCTTTAAGTATTTTTCGCTACGTTTGATGGCTTCCTTCCGAGAAACCCCGTAGTATCCAGCTTGATTAACGACGATTTGTTGAACTGTTTCGAATGGATTGAAGTTAAATTCTTGCGGAACCAGCCCGATTTGCTGTTTTGCCCGGACAATATCTGTATCGAGATCATAGCCAAATACGCTTACTTCACCTGATGTTTTATTAACTAGCGAAGTAATAATACCAATCGTCGTTGATTTCCCGGCACCATTAGGACCAAGTAGCGCATAAAAGTCCCCTTCTTCTACCGTTAAATCAACACCGCGTAACGCTTCGACTCCAGTGGAATAAATTTTTCTTAACCCTTTTATTTCAAGTGCATAAGTCATGTAATTGCTGTCTCCTTATAAATTATGATTCCTTTATTTTAGCACTTATTCGCTAATAAGAAAAAATAATCGTCTTTTCACTGAAATGAACGCGAAAAGACGATTATTTTGATTTAATATCTACTCATCGTTCTTCTTGATACTCCTAAAATTAGTAAGAACCAGCCAACGACAAAGCAAACACCACCGATAGGCGTAATCGCACCTAAAACGGATACTTTGGAAATACTTAAAATGTACAAACTGCCGGAGAAAAAGACAATTCCGATCGAAAATAAAATTGCTGCCCAAGCATAAAGCCGACTAGCTTGTTTTTCCATTAGTAATCCAACGATTAAAATACCAACTGCGTGAAACATTTGGTACTGAACCCCTGTTTCCCAAGTACTCGCATAACTTCCAAGCATGTCTTTTAAAGCATGAGCCCCGAAAGCCCCGAGTAAAACTGCCAGCCCTGCAAAAACAGCTCCAGTAATAATTGTTTTTTTCATACTTTCCCCCTAAAAATCAAGCAACGAATCTCCGTTCGCGCCGTCTTCTAACTCTATTTTTTCACCATCCATACTTGCGATTTGCACCGGTTCTGTTGGCTGTATAGCTATCGGTTCTACTGCCGTACTTCTCTCATCGCTCGTTTTTGCAAGCTGAACAAGCAACATCAAACCATGCAAGTGCTTATCTTGGCTCGCTTTGGTAGTTGCTGCTTTTGCTTTCGCTAATTCACTTTCCATTTGTTCAAAAATCTTTGAATCTGAAATAATCATTTTTCCGCAACCTCAATTGTTTTAATTACGCGAGCTGGATTACCTGCGACAACCACATTATCAGGAAAGCTTTTCGTTACAACTGCTCCTGATGCAACCACGACATTATTTCCAAGTGTAACACCCGGATTAATAATTGCTCGACCACCAATCCAAACATTATCGCCAATTTCCACTGGTTTACCAAGTTCAAGCCCACTATTACGTTCTACTGGATCAAGCGGATGCGTGGCTGTATAAATATGAACTCCTGGCGCCATCATACAGTTATCACCAATATGTACTTCACAAACATCTAAAATCACACAATCAAAATTAGCATAAAAATTTTCGCCAACATAAATATTAGAACCGTAGTCTACTCGAAAATCTGGTTCGACATAAACATTTTCTTTCGTTCCGCCAAATAGACGTTTCAGCACGCTTTTACGAGACTCTGAATCCATTGTATCGTTAATCTCTCTGCAGAACTTACGCGCACGACTTCTTCCGTGTACAAGCTCTCTGTCGCTAGGATTATACATTTCTCCTGCAATCATCTTTTCTAGTTCTGTCTTCATCCTGACACATCCAATCCACGTTTTATTCTTATCCATTATAACTAAATGAAAGACAGAAATATAGTAAAGTAATCGCAACACCCAAAAAACTACGCGCAGCTACCTTTTGTGCATTTTTCTTAAAAAAATGATATTCTAGTGAGGTAGGTAAAATTGGGGAGGAATTTAATATTATGATTAAAGTTATTGCTTCAGACATGGATGGCACTTTACTTAACTCTGATATCGAGATTGCACAAGAAAACGTCGAGGCAATCGAAAAAGCTCGCGCCAAAGGAATTCATTTCGTTCTTTGTACTGGGCGTATGTATGATGATGCCATGGGTTTAATTAATAAAGTTAATTTATATGCACCAGCTATTTGTATGAATGGTGCAGAAATCCGCGATGAACATGGCAAAATAATTTTACAACATCCGATAGATAGAAACTTAGCACGAAACACTTACAACACCTTGACAGAACTTGGCATGTATACTGAATTTTTCACTGATATGGGCCCAATCACAACAGATAAAGCTCGCGGTAAAGAATTCATGATTGAAATGCACAAACGCATCCACCCAGACATTCCAGCAGAAACGATTATGGATAAAGTAGAAGAACGCTTTGAATCAAAAGACGTACACGAAATTCCTGATGTAGAACGCATTTTAGGCAATAAAGATTTAACGATCCTTAAATTTATTTCCTTCTCTTCTGATAAAGATATTCTTCTAAAAGCGAAACAAAAATTAGAAAAAGAATCCGAACTATCCGTAACATCTTCTTTTTCCGATAATATTGAAATCACACACCGCGAAGCACAAAAAGGTATTTCTTTACAATATTATGTAGAAAAATTAGGCGTAACACTTGATGAAACTTTTGCAATTGGAGATAATATGAATGATATTTCAATGCTAAAAATGGCTGGTTATAGTGTTGCTATGGGTAACGGCGAAGAAGAGGTAAAAGAATTAGCAGAACACGTAACCCTTTCCAATGATGAACACGGCGTTGCAGCAGCTATTTATAAAATGTTAGAAACAAATGACTAATATTTATTCTTAGGAGGAAATACGAATGACAATCAAAAAAACATTAACCATTGCAGGTTCTGATTCAAGTGGCGGTGCTGGTTTACAAGCAGACTTAAAAACATTTGAAGAATACGGCACTTATGGTTTTAGCGCAATCACAACAATTGTAACAATGGATCCAGACAACAACTGGGCACACGGCGTGACACCAATTGATGCGCAACTTGTTCGTGAACAATTAAAAACAATCCTTTCTGGCGGCCCAGTTGACGCAATGAAAACAGGAATGCTTGGTTCAATTGACATCATTAAAGCAACTCGAGAAGCCATCGACAAATACGATTTAAAAAATGTTGTAATCGACCCAGTTATGGTTTGTAAAGGTGAAGACGAATTAATCCAACCAGAAAACGCCGAGGCTATCCGTGATTTGCTGCTTCCAAAAGCAACAATCACAACACCAAATCTATTCGAAGCAGGCCAATTGTCCGGTCTTGGTAAATTAACTACATTAGATGATATGAAAGAAGCAGCAAAAAAAATCATCGAATTAGGTGCTAAATTCGTAGTTATCAAAGGCGGAAAAGCTCTAGAAAGCGACAAAGCAATTGATTTACTATACGATGGTAAAGAATTTACTATTTATGAAGTAGAAAAAATCTCTCCAAGCCACAATCACGGTGCTGGTTGTACTTTTGCAGCCGCTATCACAGCTGGACTTGCAAAAGGATTAACAGTTGAAGAAGCTGTCGCAAAAGCAAAAGATTTTGTCACTGCAGCTATCAAAGGTGGATTTGCACTAAACAAATTCATCGGTCCTGTTTGGCATGGTGCATATAATAAAGCCGAAAATAGATAATACAAAAACCGCCCAGTGCTCGGGCGGTTTTTTGTTTTCTAAAAATACCATTCTATCTTTATTTTACTTTTTTAGTTCTATGAAGGAATACAAATAATCCACCTAACAAAAGGATGCCCAAGCCTACTAATAAGCTGCTTTCTAATACGTTATCTCCAGTTTTTGGAAGTGATTCTTTTGGTTGTGTTGTAATTTTATTAGAAGCCTTTTCTTGTGTGGTTACTTTTTCTGCTTTAGGACTTTTCACTTGGGGTTGCGCTTCTTCTTTCACTGTACTGTTACTATTATCATCTGTTGCTTTCCTATTATTGGTATCATCTGTTGTCGAAGTATTATCGGATGAATTAGTTTCATCATTTGTATCTGCTGAATTGTCAGGAGCCGGTGTGACATCTGTATCATCATTTTTTTCATAAACATACGTAACCGTTTGTGCCTCTTTACTAAACACTCCAGTTGCATTATTAGGTGTTTCCTTTAAAGTCCAACCATCAATCGTTTTTGCTTCTGAAGTATAGTTATCATCCACATTACCACTCAATGTTTCAACAGATGCTAGTTCATTTCCTTCTGTGTCAACGTATTTTACAGTAATATCCGCTCCAACTTCTACTTTCTTAAATGGTACTTGCAAATAAACTTGATCACCATCTTGTTCAAAAGTGACTAATTTACTTAGATTTTCTTGATACATTGCTTCATCAAATTTATATCCTTCAAAGTTTCGTGTAATATAATCTAAATCAAAATTCGCTGGTGTTAGCCCAACTGCCTCTTCAAATTGAGCGGCATCTATATCTCCGTTCATGTAGTCTACCATGTAATGTAGCAAATCGTTCCATAAAATAGTAGGCGCTTCGGGAGTATTTCTCAAATCTTTATAAGTCGTATTTTTCGCTAAATCACCGAATGTTACGGTGTCAGATGGGACACCATCTGGGTAGGCATAACTTAAGTCTAATGCGGACTTAAGTTCCCGGCGGCTACCATCAGGAGCATAAAACGAAATACCAACCGTTCCTTTATTTACTTCACTTTTCGTTTTTGAGTAGGTGTACGTAACTGTTTGATTAGTTTCAGCAAATTGACCATTTTGATTGCTAGGAAGTTTTGTTTCGTCTACTTCATATCCATCAATCGTTTTTGGTTCTGAGGTATAGGCTGTATTTAAATCACCGGTTTTCACTGTATCCTCTGCTAATTTATTTCCATCACCATCTACATATTGGATAGTTGTTTTAGATTTTGTGTTTACCGAATAATTGAAAACTCCACCGTTACCTGCCCCGTCGTAATATTCAAGGCTAATGCTGCCTGTTCCAGCTTTTGTTGGTGTTCCTGAAAGTATTATGTCTGCATATTGATAGTGCGTGCCGTCTTCACTTAGCGGTCCATATTTCACATCATAACTAATTCCGTTCATATTAGATAATGTTACTTTCACGTCAGAAATATAGCTGCCCCATTCACTATTTGGTAATGCTTGATCTTGAAGATGTATCGTTTTGGTAATTTCTTCTCCAACCGTTTGTTCTAAATCACTGGTAGCAGTTAAGGCTTGCTTGTTTACGGATATTTTTGGCACAGTAGCTTCTTTTTTTACCTGTTCTTCTCCATTTAAACTTGTTGCGAAAACTTGGAATGGTGTCTGGAAAACTAAAGCTGTACCGAGAAATATTGCTCCTATTTTACCTAATTTCATTTTTTTGCCCCTTCAACTTTATAATTTCAAGTTTTCTAAAAGATGTAATTATCGTATAGGTCTTACTTGATTTGTAAAGTATATCAAAGCTGAAGAGAGCTAATATGTGTAAAATACACTCCATAATATCAATCATGTGTCGTTTTTTCGAATTATTAATTTCGCCAGCAATTGCTGCTTTTTTATTCTATAACCAATCCACATTCTCGCTATTTATAAATCGCGAAATGCGGACAAGTATTTGATTACCATTCATTTTAACCTGTCCTTTTCTTTCTAACTTTTGTAGGTATTTGTATAAACTTTTCCTCGAAATATTACTATAAAGCGACAATTTATTCTTATTAATATAATCAGGCAGTAGATAAAACTCATTTTTCACTTCTAATTCTAAACTTTGGCATAACTGCTGTAATGAATATGCTAATCGATCCTCTGATTTAAGATCATTTTTCATTAATTCGAACATAAAACTCGCGGAATTATCCATAATCGCTCGCATTAATTTTTCAGAATAAGAAGGTTTGTTCGCTGCATGATTAAGAAAGAATTCACGATGTAGTAAAACAATTTGAGCAGGTGTTTCAGCAACTAGCTTTAATTTATTTTGCACTCTTAATTCGTATGGAGATTGATATATGACATTATTCTTCCTAAAATAATGCAGAATTTGTTGATGTTCATTTTCCATACGTAAGACACCTTCTAAAACTAAAATAAAATGCGCCTCTAATTTTTGTATTTCAAATACTTCCGATATATTTAGGTCTTCTCTAATAATCCAAACTTTTTCTAGGATATTATGTTCTAACTCTCCTATCAACGTTGACCAATCGTCCATTTGCCTCACCACCATCAAGTTTATATTTTCCTAACTGCATTCATATTTTGTTAATATACCCTTTTATCCATAAAAAAATCGTTTCTCGTGTTTCTAAAAATACGAATGATTCAAATTTGCAATTTATCTCTTCTCTAGTGGTTTTAAGCTGCAACCAGCACAAAAAACGCAAGTGAATTCACTTGCGTTTTTTGTCTATTTTCTTCTAAGCAAATACCATACTCCCAAACAAAGAACCCCACCTAAGATAGCTTTCGAATGTGTATCCCCTGTTCTCGGGAGTTGCGTTGTTTTCTTGATAACAATATTCTCTTTGGTTTTTTGCTTAGTAGGCGTCTCAGCTGGATTTTCTTCTATAACAATTGGCGCTTTTTTTGCTTCTACAATATGCACGATAAACGTTACTGGATCAGCTGGGATACCATCTTCATTTACTGCATTCAGTGTCACAGTATAGCTTCCCGGCGTTTGCCATTTCACTTTATCAGGAGCATCAGAAGTAATAGCTGAGTTATCATTAGTATCTGCGCGAACTTCTTTTAATAGCTCTGTTTCATTTTTTATTATTGTGGAATCATAGGTTATATCTGGATCCACCGTAATAATTGGTGCTGGACTCTTTAAAATATGAACGATAAATGATTTTGCTTCTGCTGCCACGCCGTCTTCATTTACCGCATTCAAGGTAACCTCATAATCACCTGGCACACTCCATTTTACTTTATCATTCATATCTGAAACAAGAGGTGAACCATCGTTTGTTTTGGCGTTCACTTCTTGAAGGAGTTCCGCTTCCGTTTTAGTTATTGTTTTCGGATACGTTATTTCTGGGTCTACTGTAATAATTGGTGCAGGGCTTTTCAAAACATGAACGATAAATGATTTTGCTTCCGCTGCAACGCCATCTTCATTTATCGCGTTCAAAGTAACTTCATAATCGCCTGGCACGCCCCATTTTACTTTATCGTTAATGTTAGAAGTTATCGTCGAATCATCATTTGTTCGCGCATTTACTTCATTTAGTAATGTACTCTCATCTTTTGTCACTGTTTTATCGTAGGTTATTTCTGGGTCTACTGTTATGACTGGTGCGGGATTTTTGGAAATCTTAATTGTTACGGGAACCGGATCTGCTACTTGATTATCCTCATTCACTGCGGTTATAAGAACTGGGTAATCTCCCGGAATCCCCCATTTCACATTCGTTAAATCACATTTTATATCAGCTGGAATATCTGTTTTTGCTTCCACATCTTCTAAAAACTCTTCCATTGTCCTATTCACTGTTTTACTATATTCGATTTCAGGAAGTGCGCTAATGACAGGTTTTTGGAGTGCTTTTATTTTGTATAAAACATCATTTTGGTAGCCACGCTTTATTTGAATACTTAAATTATCCGCTGTTTCAGATAGTTTATTAGGAGAAGTTACCTCTAATAATTTATATTTATTAGTATTCAAAAGAGTATCATAGGCGTGTTTATCCACGTTTTGGACGGAGTTATGTAAAAAAGGTTCTGCTATTTCAAATTTACCGTCTTGATTGACTTTTCCTGGGGTTGTTACAGTACTATAATCATCAAAAGTAACCGGATTGCCTAATTCATCCTCAAAACGTGTCGTTACTTTCCCAAAAAAAGCAGCTGTCATTTTTGTATCAGCATTATTCACTGGATAGAATTCTAATGACTTAGTAGCTGATGATACGGAAGAAAGACTAACCAAGTATGGATCTGTTGTTCCAGGTTTCCCGTCCACATTCGTATCAATATCAAAACTAACACGTGTTTTAGTAGAAATACCTTTAAACGGAATAGTGCAATTCATTTGGAAAATAGGACCGCCTACAAATGGAGTTCCAACATCGTATGTAATCGTGCCATAATCCACGCCTTCTATACCAACTCTATAAATCTCCTTTGCTTCATCCCAAACCTCAACTTTAATATTTTGCACATTTCCAAGCGGAATTCGTTTTTCAAAAAGCGGATATGATACTAAAATTTCTGTTTCGTAATTCACTTTGCTACTCGGCTTTTCATATACTAAAATCGCATGATATAAATCGCCACTTTTTTTAGAAAAATCGCTAATTCCAACTGGTGGCCAGTCACTTGCCATATTTACGTTCAATTCCACACTGCTCGTCCCAATATTTTTAAAATTTTTCGCAGCACCACTATAGGAAAGATTAATAACGTTTTTATCGCCATGCGCCGGCATCACCTGTATTTTAAAATTCGCATCAAAGCTTTTTATAAAAAAAGACTCAGAATCTTCTGTAAAAACAAAGTGCAATGTTGGCGAACCGTTAATTTTTTCTACAGTAACCTTACCAACTACTTGTTCGTTAGTTCCCGCTGTTGGGTCAACATCCACTTTCAAATCATAGGCTTTCTCTGTAGAGAGTAAAGCGTCAGATGATAAAGTAATATTAAAGTAGTCCCCTTTTTGGAAAGAATTCCCTCCAAAAGCTACTTCTAAAAAATAATTGAGTTTTTCATTATAGTTTTCCTTCGCCGTTAGATTTTGACCATTTGATTTATAAAAACTGACAGATTTAATGAGATCATCTCTCTTATTATTAGTATCTGCTTTTGCGGACCAATCCACCGGCGCTAAAATTATCGAACAAATTACACTAAGCGCGATAATAATATGTAAAATTTTCTTCAAATACATCTCCTCCTTTGTAGTATGGTTTGTCTGCCTCAATTTCCCCTGTTTTCTTGCGTATCCTTGTAGCTAACTAAGAACAATTATACCTACTATGAGGCCCGTTTCAGTCCATTAATATAAGCAATTCCATCTTAAATGTGACTAAAAATCAACAAAAAGTACTCCAAAGAAAACATTTCTCTGTTAAACATAAAAAAACAGTTATCCTCTATTTATAATTAAGAGAATAACTGTTTTTCGTGATTTCAATGCAACCACTTTCATTCCAATACAAAATTCAATCTTTACTAGGGGGATTTTCAAAAACCGCAATCGCTTCTGTCAAAATAGACAACTCTTCCTCAAGTAATACTCGCTGTTTTTTAAGTTCCTGTGCTTGCAAGATATTTAAGATTTCGTTCGATTCAATATTATCATCATTATTAAATTTTTTAACCCATTTTCCAAAAGTTGAGTTAGGGACACTAAATTCCTGACAGATACTATGCTTCGTTTTTCCTCTGCGATATAAAGCAACCAAACTTTTTTTAAAATTCTCGTCATATTTTGCTTTAGCCATAAAACTTCCTTCTTTCTATAGTTAAATATCATAAAAAAAGATCTAAACGAATCTGTTCTTCAGTCCTAATATATCAAGTTTTTCAACCATTTTTTCATAAAGTCCTAAAAATAGGACTTCTTCCACCACATTTTCTATGCTACGATTTAAAAGTAAAATGGCTGTTAAACTCCTTGCCACACCTCTTAGATGCAGCCCTCATCTAAATTTTGAAACAGAAGGAGTAACTTGAATGAATGGGTATGGAAAAACAGTGAGAGATATTCGCACTTCGAAAGGAATACATCAAAAAGATTTATACGATAATATCATTTCCAAATCCTTCGCTATCGAATTTGAAAAAGGAAAGCATGATATCACTCTAAGCTTATTTGAAAAAATATTAAAACGAATGAATATGGATTTAGATGAATTTTTCTATATCCATCGAGAGCTTTCTGAATCGGCAGAAAAGAATTATTTGTGCATGAATCAAGAACGAGGAAACATCTATGACCTTGCGAGTTTAGAGCTACTTTATAGTCAATTGTCTCAATATAACGGAGAATTAGCAGAAGTATGGAAAGCGTTTGTTCGCTCAAGAATAAAAATGGTTGAACATCTATTTAAATATAATGAATTCACCGTTGACCTCATTACACCAGAAGATAAATGTACCATCCAAAAATATTTATTTTCGATTGATACGTGGACATTAGAAGAACTCAAGATTTGCGCTAACTCCATCTATTTTTTTGAAGAAGATTTACAAATTCAATTTTTAAATCAAGTCATAAAAGCAATTCATCCTTATAAAAACTACGACCGGGCTAGACGTGTTTTATGTACGCTTTTAATTAATACGATTGAAATGTTTATTTCGCGTGGTCAAGTATCCTCTGCCAGCAAACTCATCATCCTGTTAGACTCTTTATGTATTTATAATGAAAGCGCCTTTTACCGAAATATTTCCCATTTTTTAAAAGGATTAGTAAAAATGCAGAACAATCACATCCAAGAAGGTTACAAGCAAGCAAAAAAAGCCATTCAAATTATGAATGACCTCCGTTTTGAAGAAATTGCTTATTTATATGAAATTTTATTAGATCAGTTTATCAGGTTAAAAGGTATAGATATTCTTAAGAGCTAGCTTTCTAACAGCCACGATTCATTCATACTTTTGTCTTTCCCAAAGTGCTTTCCGTGAACATCAATGACTGAGTGCCATTCTTTACACAGTTTATGTGGAACATTTTCGGTTATCGGCATAAATTCTTCGCGCATTTGTTCGTAGGTTTTAAATTCGCCAAAGCCTAACCTAGTAAATAGTCGTCTAGCGTATAAATCAGCAATAAAAACATTACGTTCAAAAATATACAGCAACATTGCATCGGCCGTTTCTTCCCCTACACCTTTAATACCTAGTAGTTCTTTGCGCAAATCTTCTGTTGCATAAGATCTAAATTTATCCAAACTAGCCCCGTGACCAACAAACCAATCGATAAGTGCTTTAATATAAAGGCTTTTTTGTTTATAAAAACCCGCTGGATAGATTAACTCTTCTAGTTTTGCCGTATCCATCTTGGTTAAACTATCTAAATCTAAATAAGGTGCGAGATTGGCTAAAGCTTGATTAGCATTTTTCTCGGTTGTACGCTGGATTAATATCATCGAAAGCCAGTCAGCAAGACGATTGTCATCTTCCCACCAATCTTGATAACCATAAAGCTCAACTAAATTATTTAAAACCTGCACTTTTTGCTTATTTATATTCAACCATTATCACCTCTCACTAAAACTAGCCTATTAATCCTTTCACTGTAGCATAATATTTTGCTAATATCTATTATCGCTAATCTTTCAAAGTGAACAAAAAAAGAGAAAGCCATTCACATGTTTTCTCTTCAAATAATCTGTTTTAATAACGTACTCGTTCCATCATCCGATAACCCGGAATCCGTCCTTATTACCTATCATATCGGGCATTAATTCAAATAATTTCTTACTATTATCCGGTTTATTTCGAACAATCACTTGCATAAAATAATCATGCACCATTAATGTGTAACCATGTTCTTTTGATGTGATTGCGTATCCTTCTACATCATTTTCAGAAATAAATAGCCAACTCCACTGATACTTTTCACGGACAGCTTCTCCATACAGCGACCCTAAAATATAACCAAGTTCCTCCGCCAAATCGAAGTCTGGTGAGGTATCTTTTAAATATTTGGCTATTTTTTCAATTCGCTCTTCTGGAGTTCCGTCCGTTTCGAGCATCACTTCGCCTTCTTCTTTTAAACGGATAATTTCTGCTTCTTCCGTTTTTGTTAGTTCTCGCGCAATAATCGCCATTAGAAACACCCTTTCCTAACCCATTATACCTTAAAAGTTCAATCTTTCGCATCCGTTATGGTCGTCATGTATAATGAAAGTAGTACAGCAATTTTTTATATTTAGGGGGCTATTTTTTTCATGGAACAAAATAAAGAAAAACTCACAAAACCGACATCAGAAAAAAACTATTTTTGGCCGATAATGATTATTTCATTTGTTGCGGTTGTAGTAATTTTACTACTCTTCTTCTCACCGATTGGGTATCAAGGAGCAGTACATTTCGACATTACTATCTTCCCACGCATGAACGCCATCTTTAATAGTTTTACCTTTGTATTTTTAGTTATTGCACTTTGGGCGATTATAAAAAAGAAAAACATTAAGATGCACCGTGGCTTTATTTTAGCAGCATTTACATCCACTTTATTCTTCTTAGTAACTTACTTAACGTTCCATTATCTCTCAGCAGAAACTTCTACGTTTGGCGGAACCGGGATTATCCGACCAATCTACTTTTTCATTTTAATTACACATAGTTTCTTAGCTGCAATCGTCGTTCCATTAGCGCTATTTGCACTTGTTTGGGGCTGGACAATGCAAATTGAGAAACACAAAAAAATCGTTCGCTGGACTATGCCGATATGGCTATATGTCAGCTTAACTGGCGTACTAGTTTACTTATTTATGGCACCTTATTATTAAAAAAAGTATCAAATGAGCTCTTTTAATGAGCTCATTTGATGCTTATTTTTTTACTGAAAAACTTTTTGTAATGACATTTTCCTCCACAACAACTCCGTGAAGTTCCCCGCCAAAAACAGCGCCGCCATCAATATCAAGTCGAGTTCTATCTTCAGAAACCCATATTCTAGCACTTCCATCATTATGTAAATTTTGCACGGGAGTATGCCCAAAGATAAAGACTTTCCCGGTTTTATTTTTCCCAAATAAAAATGGTTCCCGAATCCAGAAAAAATCACGTTCCTCCGTATCTTGCCAATTTGGTTTAGAAAAATCTACTCCCGCATGGACAAATACATATTTACCTTCTTCATAATAAAGTGGCAAATGTCGAATGAAATCAATGAGTTCAGAAGCTTCTTCTTTTACACGTTTAGCTAATCCTTCTGGCGTCATTTTTTTGTCTGATGAGTCAGCGATTAAAGATTGGATTGTTTCCATCCCACCTTGGCTTAAATAATAATGCATTTTTTCAGAAGGGTTATCTAGAAAATCAAGCAACATTTGCTCATGGTTACCTTTTAAAACTATCACTTCTGTCTTATCAGCCAGCTCTTTCACGCGTCTAAGTACTGCTGCCGGATTTTCCCCGCGGTCAATTAAGTCCCCTACAAATAAAAGCCGCTCTTGCTCTTTATTCCAGTTTTCTAGTAGCTCATCTAAAAGTGTAATTTCACCATGTACATCTCCAATAGCAAAAATAGGCTTCATCGTTATACCTCCAAACCCTCGTAAAAGAAACGCCCTTTCGCTAACATAACATTAGCAAAAGGACGTCTTTTCCTTATTTGGTATTACCTTCTACTTTTTTAATTTTTTTCTCTACTTCAGTAATTTCGTGACGTAATGCACTTAATCTTACTTCAGCAGCGTTAATTGGTCCATTTTGAAGTTGTGGATCTTCAAATTCTCGTGTTTCACTTAAAGCTTCTTGATATTGTTGCCGCAATGCAATTAATTGATCTTCTAACTCTCTTAAATTCTCATGGGCCATCTGCGCCACCTCCAAATTATTCATACCATATAACGTTACTTTTCCCTTATTAAAAGAAAATTAATCCTATTTTAAACATTTTTTTATAACACTTCATATTGCTGTATTAGTGCCTAAAAGTATGCTATTTTAAAAGTAGGTATTTTTGCTATTATACTTAAAATAAATTAAAAAGGAGTTTTCATTATGATGACTATTTCACAAGTAAAACAGACAGCGAAAGAGTCGCTACGTGGCAACTGGGGTATTGCCATTGGGATATTTGTTCTTGCATGGTTAATTGAAACTGTTGGCGGAGGGGTACTTGGTTGGATTCCTGTTGTTGGCTGGATTGCCCTGTTTCTATTGACAGGACCACTTTATACGGGGGTCGCTTGGGTATACTTAGCAATTAGCCGCCGTGAACAACCTGATGTTGCCTATATGTTTAGTGGCTTTAAAGAATTTGGTCGTACGTTTTTAGCTTACTTACTTATTTCCATTTTCACATTCTTATGGAGCTTATTACTCATCGTACCTGGAATTATTAAAGCTTATTCCTATTCGCAAACATTCTTTATTTTACGAGATAATCCTAACATCTCGGCACTTGATGCTATTACAGAAAGTCGCCATATGATGAACGGACATAAAGGCAGACTATTTGGTCTTTCCCTTACATTCCTTCTTTGGTATTTAATTCCTTTAGCTGTAGCAATTGCAGGTTCTGTCATCATTGCTGGTGGTATGGCTACTACTTCTTATACAACTGATCCTGCTGAATTAGTTACCGCACTTGCTGCCGGAGCTACATTTGGTGGTCTCGTATTAATACTTGCCTCTTGGTTAATTACTCTTGGTATTTCACTTTATGTTTATCCGTATTTAATAACTTCTATCGCTGTATTCTATGATGATTTATATGCAGCAAGCGAAGGCACTTATACTGAAGAAACAGTTATTGTGGAAGAAGAAATTGATCCATTTGGTACAAGAGAATCTGATCCTTTTGTAGAAGACACTCATCCAGAGGGATTTGGACCTGAAACAAAGGTAGAACCCGAAACACCAGAAGTTCCAGAAGCTCCTGAAACGAAGGAAGCACCAGAAACTCCTGAGACTCCAGAAACTCCTGAGACTCCAGAAGCTCCTGAGGCTCCAAAAGACAATAATGAACCAAAATAAAATAACAGCTGGCGGACTGGAATTTCTAGTCCGCTTTGCTTTGCCAAATGATCGTTCCGCAATAAATAAATTAATGGTAAATACTGCGCGCTGGTTAAAAGAATCGGGTTCGACCCAGTGGAGCGATATTTTACATGGATTTGATGTTCATAATATTGAACAACGGATTGAGCTTAGCGAGGTTGCCCTTTTTGAGGCGACTGATGGAAAACTAGCTGGAGTAATGATTATCAGAAAAACGCCGAGTGACTGGGATACGGATTTATGGGGTGATAGGCATGAACAATCAGCTTATTACTTACACCGAATAATGGTATCAAGAGATTTTAGTGGCATTTCTTTAAGTAAACAAATGATTAGTTTCGCTGAACAATTGGCGCTTAACATGTCTGTTCCGTTTGTTCGGTTAGATTGCATCAAAACAAACAAAGCCCTTAATCAAATGTATCTGCGTTATGGCTTTATGTTTTCTGGTGAGAAGAACGGGTTTAATTTATATCAAAAAGAGCTGTCACTTTTGTGACAGCTCTTTTATCGATACGCTTGAATTGTAAGTTCAGCAAACATGGATTTAATTGTCTTCCTAGCTATTTCGGTTTTATCTTGCGCGAGTAGCTCATATATTTGGCTGCTTTTTTTATTGGTCCATTCTCTAATTTCAACTGATTTAAAAATATTAATACCATCCGAAAAATGAACCATTTGAAAGAAAATATCTTTTGCAATCTTCACTTGGTATGGGTTTTCAGCGAAACTAATTAAACAAAGAATAAAACGATGATGAGCATCAAAATAGCTTTTGACATCTGTTAAATAAGAAAATCGTTCCATTTCTTGTAAACGTTCATATAATTTTTCTATGTCTACCTTCAAACCGAAGTGTTCTACTTTTACTATTGCTGCATCAACTAAAATATCAATAGTGTCCATTAATTGCACATAGCGATCTGAATCAATAAGTACATCATTTAAAACGGCCCCACTATTTTCGTGATAGCTAACAATACCTTGAGCTGTGAGAGTAGCAATTGCTTTTCGAAGTGGGGAGCGACTAACTCCGAATTCAGTAGCAAGTTTTTCTTCAGCGAGATGTTCATTACAAACTAAATCGCCTTTTTTAATCTTTTCGAGAAGTAAGTTATAAACCATTTTATCTAATGTTTTATATTTATTCACTATTAATTCCGCCCCCTGTTCGCTAGTAATTATATCATAGAAAAATTGTTAGTGAATAAGCTTGCTTCGTTTTGCTTTTTCGGATAGTTTTGGTACTATTTTGTCGAGCGGTTTTTTGAGTAACAAGCCTAATGCAATAAACAAGATGGCAAATCCAGCAAGAACGCTCATGTCAATCCAAACAGTTGGCATATAAAGCCCGCCTACACTTTCCCTGATTAAACTAACAGCATAAGTGAACGGCAAGAACGGATAAATCGCTTGGAAAAATGGCGGTGAAACTTGAATTGGGAAGTTTCCGCCTGCTCCTGAAATTTGTAGCACTAACAAGATAATCGCAATCCCTTTTCCGACGTTATTAAATAAAGATACGAGTGTGTAGACAATCGTCATGAAGACTACACTGATAAACATGCTAAAGAGCACATGAAGTAAAGGTTCGGTGATGGAAACACCAAGCAAGAATATGTTTCCAAGCGTAACAATAAGAGCTTGCATTAACCCGATTGATAAGAACGTTAATAATCGGCCAAAATAACGATGGTAATGACTGAAAATACCCGCTGGCACCTCTACATCAACGCGTAGTAATGAAATAAGTAAGAGCGCCCCAACCCATAAACAAAGTGCTGTATAAAATGGCGAGCTTGCCGAGCCGTAGTTTGGAATCGGATAGTAACTTGTTTCTTTTAAGTTAACTGGGTTCGCAATAAAGGAACTATCTTTATCGGCATCATTTCTAAGCATTTTAATAATACTTTGCAAATCATAATTTTTATCAAAATCGGTAATTTTATTGGCGGCATTATTAATTGCTTTTTCAAATTCTGGCAGTTCTTCTCTGGAAAGATTTGCTGCAATTTTAATGGCTTTTTCGAACTCTGGCATTTTTTCTTGAATAAGATTGGATGCTTGATTTATTTCTTTTTCGAGTCCTGGTAAATCATCGCGAATGAAGTTGGCTGCTTTTTTGATGTTAGCTTTTACGCTTGGATAATCGTTTTGATAAAAATTAGCTGCTTCGTTAATACCCGCGATAATTGTATCTAGTTTCGTATTAATAACTTTAGTTGCTTCATCCAATGTTTTCTGGATTTCTGGCAGTCGCTCTTGAAATTCTTTTAAATACGTTTGCCCAGTTTGCAGTGTTTCTCTGGAATCTTTCAATACTTGAGTAATTTCTGGGATTTTTGCTTGCAAGTTTTGTAGTAATTTTTGGCTGTCTTTTAAGTCACCTTGAATTTGATTTAAGCCAGTTTTGATTGCTGGAACAATCTCCGAATCATAGTTTGCTAAAATTTGGTCTAATTTTGCGCTAACATTTTTGGCTTGTTCATTCAATTGATTTAAAAGTTCCTCAGCCGGTTGTTCGCCATTTTCTAGTGCTGTGCGTATTTTTGTGATTGTTTCTTTTTGTGCGCCTAGTTGGCTATTAATCGTTTTTAAGTTTGCGATTAAATCTGTAAATGGCTTATTCGGTAAAGTTTCATTTAAGCTTTCCAAAGTCGCAGTTTGTTTTGTAATCATTTGTTGTAAGGAATCAATGTCGTTTTCCATTTTCTTCAGTTCTGAAATCGCTTGTTCGGAGTTGATAGAACCATTTTTGATTGCTTCTGTTACTTGATAAATATTATCTGCCATTTGCTTCATTAGCGTTAAGTTTTGTTTAATGGCAGGCGCTAATGTATCAAATGACTTATTAATTTCGTCTGCAAAATCGGATACTTTATCGACATATCCACTACCATTTTCAGCAATTTTTTCAACTGTCGGAATCGCCGCTGTCGCAGTATCAATCACATCAAGCGCCTTGCCTGATTCATTTACTGCGTCATTGACTGTTTTTTTGATCGTTCCGAAGTTTTCATCTACTTCTTTTACTGACTCTGCAATTTGTTTAATTTCTGGGATTTTCTTTTGGAGCACAAGAATATCTTGCCCAAGTTGATCGATTTTCGGTAGCTGTTCTTCTACTAATAAAACGTTTTCTGTCGCTTTATTTAGTTCAGGTATTTTTTCATTTAGCTCAACAATTTGGTTCGCTTTTGTTTTTAGTTCAGGTAATTTGGCTTCAATTTTAACAGCCTCTGCGCCCATTTTTTTAAGTTCTGGTAAAGCATCTTGTACTTGGAATACTTTGGTCTTTAAACGTCTAATTGTCGGAAGCTCGTTTTCAAGGTCAATCCCTGCTTTATTAAACTCTTCTAAAACAGCCTTACTCACCGTCCCTACAAACTCGGAACTAATTTGGTTAACAATCGTTGTTGCTCCACTTTCTGTCATTTTTGGTGCGATAGCATTGATTTTTTCATTAACCGAGTAGTCAATTGTTGGTTTTTTGACGTTATCACTTACAACCGAAACCATATCCTCTGAGAAATTTTTCGGAATATGAATTGAAGCATAATATTTTCCGCTTTTTACACCTTTTTTCGCTTCTTCTTCACTAACAAAAGTCCAACCAAGTTTTTTATTTTTCTCCAGTGTTTTCTTAAGCTGATTCCCAACGTTCACTTGTTGAGGATTTTTTCCTGGTACGTCTACTTCTGCGCCTTCATCATCAATCGAAACAGCTACTTTGATTCCTGATGTATTGGAATAAGGATCCCAAAGAGCTTCAATATTAAACCATGCATATAACGACGGCAAAATAATTAAGGCAATAACTAATAATAAAGCTAAAGGCGCTTTAAAGAGACGGCGCCAGTCTAAAATAAATATTTCGTATACTTTCCGCATCAAAAGCACCTCCTGTATATAAGCAAATCATTTTAGAAATACTATCTAAATGTACGGATAATATACAAATTCACTAATTTTTGCATTACCTCTTTTGCTAAGTCATATTTCTTTTCTACCATGTAAAAAGTAAGTTGTTCTAACGTATCCATCGTTTCTTCTTCCAAAAGCACTGGTATTATTTTAATATCTTTTTGTGCTTTATTAAAGAAATCACGTTTCATTTTCCGTACAATATCTTCTGCATAACTATTAGCTAGTTGTGCGACAAATTGTAAAAGCCATTTGCTCAACAAAGTTAAGTAAGCATCCACGTTTTCTTCTTTTTGAATAATCCTCATTTCTTTTAGCAATTCATTGCCTTGTTCCGGTTTGTAAGTCAAATTTTTACTTCTACATTTTTCAATGGTTTGCGCGACGAGTATTTCTGCCATTTCGAGTAGTTCGATAAAACGACCAGCGCTCATGCTACTTTCAATCACAATTGCCCCCCGGTTCAGCTCATATTCGATTAATTCTTCGGATACTAAAACCGCAATTGCTTTTCTGACAGGAGTTCTACTAATAGATAATTCTTTTGCAATACCCGCTTCTGAAATATGTTGCCCAACATGAAGCTTCCCACTGAGAATTTTTTCTTTGATTGTATAATATGCTAATTTTTCGTATGTTTGTTTTTCCATGCTCATCCCTCGTTTTCTATATATTAAAAGTATTTTCTACGCCAAAAAATCACTGTTACCCCCGTTGTGATTAATAACGTAAATAAAAGAATTAATGCAAACGCGTGATCATTATGCATAAATGGCAACTTAATATTCATCCCGTAAACGCTCGCCACAATAGTTGGTAAAGATAAAATAATCGTAAAAGATGTTAAAAATTTCATCACGATATTCAAATTATTAGAAATAACAGAAGAAAACACGTCTGACATGCCACTAATAATTTGCGTATATGTATCAGTCATCGCAATGGCTTGTTTATTTTCAATAATAACATCCCTAAGTAAATCATGGTTATCTTCTTGTTGCATAAAATGTTCCACATCTTCCATTTTATCGAGTATTGCTTTATTCGATTGAAGTGCTGTTGCAAAAAAAACTAAACTTTTCTGAACTGCCATAAACGCATACAGTTGTTCATTTTTCATCGACTGTTTAATCTGTAATTCTAAATTATTTGTTTGTTTGATGATTTGATTTAAGTATTTGAGGTAATAATAAGATACAGCGTACAATAATTTTAACAAAAATTGTTTATGGTTCGTTGTATCGTAAGTTTCTAGTTTCATGGTACGAACATCTTCTAAGATAAGTAAGTCGCGCAAAGAAATCGTGACTAGATAGTTCCTCGTTAATATGATACCTATAGGCAATGTTTCATACATCGTGTAGCCAAGTTCATCCTCTGATTCATATGGATAGTCGACAATAACTAAGGAGTGTCTTACATCTTGTTCTGCTCGTTTTAATTCTATTCTTGAGCGTTCCTCTGAATCAAGGGCATCTAAGATATAAGGTCTTGGCACATCCATTTCTTTACTTAATTGCTCAATTTCTTCTTCTGTTGGAGCGGTTACCTTTACCCAGCAACCATCTTCTAACTCGGATAATTGCTCCATTTTTTCGTTCGTTGTTTTAAAATATTCAATCATTTGTGTATCTCCTTTCTTCTAAGTTCTTTACAAAATATTTCATTTATGTTACATTATTATTAATAATAATTCATTTATGACGAAGGAGCGATGAAAATGGAATTTATGTCAATGATACTTACTGGAGTTGTTTTAGCAGCAATTATCTCAGGACTATCTTTTATAGTTGGTAAACTAGGTGGCTTATCTTGGTTTTGGATTGCTTTTTGTGCAAACAGCGGTTTCTTTATCATTTTTATCCTTGTACAAAATTCATTTCCAGATAATGCAGCTTTAGCTCTTTCATATTTAAATCTTGGAATCGGCGTAGTTTTAATCGCTTTAACACTTTTCCAATCAAGCAACTGGCTTTTCAAGAAAACAATCCAACGAAAACATTAAAATAAATAATCTAATCTACCTTTCCCTTATTATCGCATCAAAAAACTGTTTAAGCTCATTTTTCGCTTAAACAGTTCTTTTTTTATTTAAAGTGTATCATAATTCCATTTGAATCGGTAACTGAAATTGCTTCGTCTAATTGTTTTACTTCATAACCTTGTTGCTTTAAATTCGTTGTTATCGCTTCTTTGTCTGGGGTGGTAATTGTAAACCAAGCTAGGCCAACTTCATTCTCACGACGATTTTCCAAATTACGCCCAGCCCACATATTTGAGCCAATATGATGATGATAATCACCTGCTGCAAAAAATCTTGCTGATGGAATGGCTGTTGTTAAATTCATGCCAAGCGCTTCTTTATAAAATTGCTCTGCCTTGTCTGCATCAGCTACCTGTAAATGAACATGTCCGATACTTGTCCCACTTGGCATTCCAGTGAAAGGTTTTCCAGTTGCGATTTTTAATAAGTCATCCACATCTACTTGCTCTGTTACCATGGGTAAATTCCCAGCACTATCACGCATCCAACTATTTTTTGGCCGATCAGCGTAAATTTCAATACCGTTTCCTTCAATATCATGTAAGTAAAGCGCCTCACTATATGCATGGTCCCCCGCTCCGTCAATCGGATAACCTGACTGAGCTAAATGCACGAGTACATCTGCTAAACTTTCTCGACTTGGTAATAAAAATGCAGTATGGAATAATCCAATCCTCGGTACTTCTGGAACAACGGCACCCTCTATTTTTTTTAGAACTAGTAATGCCTCATTCGAACCATTTACTCCTAATCTCACCATTCGATCATTTTCTTCTAATAAAGTTAGACCAATTACTTCTTGATAAAAACCTGCCATCTCTTTTAAATGACCTACATTTAAGACAACTTCGCCTAATCGTAATTTTTCATTAATTTTCACCATGTAAAAACGCTCCTTTTATTGTAATACATTCATTACAACACAAGGAGCGTCCAAATACCAACAAAACGACTTACAAAAAGTAAGTTAATTATTTTTTAAGTAATTCACTATGTTTTCTACCATATGCAAAGTACACAATTAATCCGATTACAAACCAAATCCCGCAAAGAATCCAAGTGTGAACAGATAAGCGGCTTATGAGAAAGGCGCATAGTAAAAATGAGATTATTGGTAGCACAGGATAAAATGGCACTTTGAAGCCTGCTTGTTGAATGGAATTATTTTTGCGCAAGAAAATAATTCCGATAGACACCATCATAAATGCTAAGAGAGTTCCAATATTGACTAATTCAGCCAATCTATCAAGTGGTACAAGTCCACTAATAATTGCCACAATGACTGCAAAAATCCAGGTGTTTTTGACTGGGGTTTGATATTTTTGATTAATTTCTGCTAGTACTTTTGGTAATAAACCATCACGTCCCATTGCAAAAATCAATCTTGTAGCACCGTAGCTCATTACTAAAATAACTGTAATCATACCAACTACAGCTCCGAGTGATACAATACCAGCCACCCAATCTTGATTAATCACTTGCAAAGCATAAGCCACTGGATCAGTAACATTTAAAGCAGTATATGGTACCATTCCAGTTAGAACAGCTGAAACAGCTACATATAAAATAGTACAAATAAGTAGCGATCCTATTATCCCAATCGGCATAGTTCGTTGCGGGTTTTTCACTTCTTCTGCGGCGGAGGAAACAGCATCAAAGCCTAAATAAGCAAAGAATACAAGTGCAGCTCCGTTCATTACACCACTAATCCCAAACGGCATAAATGGTTGCCAATTATCTGGTTTCACATAAAATACGCCAACTACTAAGAAAAGTAAAATAACACCTACTTTGATGGCTACCATAATTGTATTCACACGTGTTGATTCTTTTATTCCAAGTGTTAATAAGAAAGCTATCACTAAAACGATAATAATTGCCGGCAAATTAATAAATGTACCTACTTCTGGATTAAAAGACCCAGATACTGCTTCAGGGATGGAAATATGAAAACCTGAAAGTAACGCATTTAAATAAGAAGACCAGCCACTTGCGACAGATGCCACAGCAAGCCCGTATTCTAAAATAAGTGCCCAGCCAAGCAACCAGCCGATTAACTCGCCAAAGACAACATAGCCGTATGTATAAGCGCTCCCTGCAACCGGAACACTAGATGCAAACTCTGAATAACACATCGCAGCAATCGCACAAACAATCGCAGCAATGACAAAAGAAAATATAATCGCCGGTCCAGCATTTTTTGCAGCTACAGTACCAGGTAAAATAAAAATCCCGGTTCCAACAATTGCTCCAACACCTAGTAAAGTTAAATCTAGTGGTCCTAACGTTTGCTTTAAATGGATGCTTCCACTTTTATTATGCATTAAATCTTCTATCGGTTTTCTTCTAAACAATGAATTCATTTTGTCGCCTACCTTTTTACGATCTTCTAAAATAGTATACTTTTACGCTTTAAAGGTCAATAGAATTGTGAAAAAAAATACAAAAACTAATTATAACTTCCTAAACTAGAACCTATTACCCATATATATCTGAATCATCTTTCATGATTTGCACTGTAAGCATGATTAGGCTAAAATTAGAGAGAATGGATTTGTGCGTATTCGGCACAAAGCATGCTAGAAAGAGGAATTCAATTGATTTTATTTTATTTTTTATTAATTATTAGTAAGTTCACTTTTGCCTATTTCCAGATTTTTAAAGACCCCAATTTCTTGGCGCTCGGAATGGACCTGCTGTTTATCGTATTACTTCTTGGCTTAATTCATTTATTTGCTCCGGTTCGTTCTCACGTTTATTGGTATGCTGGAATGTCTTTATTTATCGGCATTCTTATGCTTGTTTGTGTACTTTATGCCCGCTTTTATAATGAAGTGCCTACGTATCATAGTTTCTCGCTTATCGGCGAAGTTGGTGTTGTAAAAACAAGCGCTTCTAGTTTACTCAGTGGAACTGATTGGCTTTACATCATGGATATTATATTACTGCCATTTATCCTCTACTTCAACATAAAAAAAGGCCATGAATTTCCATCATTCCGCCTAACTAAACGTATTTATGGTGTATCTTTTTTAAGTACTTTGCTAATGCTTAGTGGATTTACTTATTTCATGATGCAACAAAATATTATTAGCGATTCGAAACGAGCAAAGCGGATGGGGATTTTTACATTTAATATTAGTACTGCTCTTGCTGGAACTGATCACGTGAAAGCTGCAGATATTACAGCAAAAAATGTTCGTGATATTAAAGGCGTGAACCTAAAAGAAAAACCTGATTACTTCGGAGCCGCCAAAGGGAAAAACTTAATTATCGTGCAATTAGAATCATTTCAGCGTAACTTAACTAATATTAAAATTGATGGACAATCGATCACTCCTACGCTAGATAGTTTACAAAACGAAACAATGTATTCCAATAAATTTTTCCAAACAGTTTCTAAATCAAATACAGCTGATGCAGAATGGTCTGTTTATACATCGACTTTCCCAAGCGGTTACTACACAAATACCCAAACTTACGGCGACCGTGTCATTCCATCTATGCCTCGACTACTTGGTAAAAATGATTATACAACATCCACTTTCCATACAAATGACGCTAGTTTTTATAATCGAGATGAATTTTATCCTGCAGTTGGTTTTGATAAATTTTATGATCGTAAATTCTTTGGTGATGAAGATGTAATTGGCTTCTCTCCAAGCGATGAAGTATTATATAACAAAGCGTTCCCCATCCTAGAACAGCAATATAAAAACAATCAAAAATTTTATGCGCAATTAATTAGTGTAAGTAGTCATATGCCATTTAACATTCCAGAAGAAAAACAAGAAATCAACTTACCAAGTGACTTAAAAGATACAGAACTTGGCAATTATTTTGAAGCAGTTCATTATGCGGATAAACAGCTTGGTGATTTTATTCAAAAATTAAAAGACAGCGGCATTTGGGAGGATTCTGTAGTTGTTTTCTACGGTGACCATCATATTATCAAAACAGATCAACTCCCTGAAGAGCAAAAAAAATATGTTAATCGTTCTACGGAGCTTAAGGCAGATCCAGCAGATGATTATCGTATTCCATTCTTCTTACATTATCCAGGAATGAAAAATCCTGGCGAAATCAAAAATGTTGGCGGCGAAATTGATATTATGCCAACTGTGATGAATTTATTAGGTATTAATACAGGCAATCAAATAATGTTTGGTACGGATATTCTTAATTCAACAAACAATTATGTTCCCGAACGATACACTATGCCTGAAGGAAGCTACTTTACTGATTCTTACATGTATCAGCCCGACGAGAGTTTCGAAACAGGGGCAGCAACAAATTATAATGGAACAAATAAAGAACTTTCAGAAGAAGTGAAGAAAAGATTCGATACAAGTCGCAAACTCTTACAGTATTCTGATAGTTACGTAAACAACTTACCGTTACGTGATGAGGACAAATAAAAAAGTAAGTATCCATGATATTGGATACTTACTTTTTTTCATTTAGGTAAAGCTGCATTATGTTCGTTAAATTTTTCAATGCTTTCGAGCGCCAGTGGTTTATTCATCATTTGTAAGAACAAATCATAACCAATTGTCACTGTGTCCGCTCCACTCGCTAATGCTTGCATAATTTGACGGCTGTTTTTAAAGCTCGCCCCCATGATTTTTACATCTTCAAGACCTTGTAAATCTAGAACATAGCGCAATTCTTCGATCGTTTTTGCTGCATCTAACCCGCTTACTTCCATGCGGTTATAGTATGGTGCTAAATAGTCTGCCCCAGAAAGAGCCGCTATATAACCTTGCTCAGATGAAAAAATTGCCGTTGCTAAAATAATCGCTTCCGGAAACTTAGCGCGAACTCTAGCAATAACTTTTACTCCAGCTTCATGAGCAGGAATTTTCAAGCCAATAACAGATCCTTCAGCTGGCTTAATTTCTTGAATCCGCAGTACATCTTCCCAAATTTCTTCTTCTGTTAATCCCGCGGCTTGAACAAATACTAATTTTGCTGGAATGTGAGCAATATGGGTTTTCCTTGGCTGATTTTCTTTCAGTAAAATGGTTGGATTTGTAGTTACACCTTCAAAAAACGGAAATTGAAGCGCTTTCTTTATTTCCTCTAAATTCCCTGTATCTAAAAACATTTCCTCACTCCTTTAAAAGTTTTCTTCTCAATTTAAGTGTAGAAAAGTTCTAAGAAGCAGTCAATCATTTCATGGCCCCAAAGTTGTCGGCGATTTTGTGCAACTAAAAAAGCATTTGAACTTACTCAAATGCTTTTTTTATTTTATTTTTTCTTGGGTTCTTTTTTCCAATTTTTTCGTTTAAATTCAAAACGTTCCATCCAAGGACGACCTTTTTTCAGTGCGAAATAGCCAACAATGACGATGAATAGCGCACCTATAATATCAACAATGATGTCTGTCATCGTATCTTCTAGAACTGCTCGACCATTTAGTGGTGTACCGTTTGACAGGTTGTAGCGTTGCATATTTAAGTTCATAATCCCGTCAAAAGTATATTCATACACTTCCCAGAATGCCCCCATCGTCACAGCAAAACAAAATGCAAAGACAGCGATAAAACCAGGCTTCAGTTTCATCACTACTTTATCATTCGCGTTTAACAAGCTAACGAACGAAAAGCCAATAGCTCCGAGCATTGCCCCACTAAAAGTATGTAAGATTTTATCCCAGTGCGGCACGGTTGAATAGAATTTTTGAACGGTTCCAAGATAAATCGAGCCGTACAAAAAAACAATAAACAAAATATAAACAAGTCCAGGTATTTCAAATTTAAAACGTCGTGCAATAATCGAAGGTAATAACAAAATAAAAATTCCTAGTAAAATTTCAAATAGTAAAAAGATATAATCCCCTCGTAATGTCACATGCGGCCCAGTTGCTGGTTGCTTTATCGGCGCTGTAAAAATTTCATAGATAGTAAAAACGACTGAAATTCCCATTGATGCAAAAACAAACAGTGCTATCCATTGTGTCCAGTTAATCTTTCTCATGCGCTCATCTCCAATCTATCATGCAATACCCCTTTTTTTCTAAAAAGAAACTGCTCATCTATCTTAGACTAGAGATAGACGAGCAGTCAAATGAATCACTATTTCCGGTTGGATTTAAGTAGTCTAAGCCCATTTAAAATAACTAAAATCGTACTTCCTTCATGCCCCACTACTCCAAACGGCAAATTGATTGCTTGAAAAACATTCGCTATGATTAAAAGAACAATTACAGCAATAGCAAAACAAATATTTTGCCAACTAATCCAGTGAAGTCGTTCGGAAAGCCTGTAAGCATATGGAATCTTTTCTAAATCATTCTTCATTAAGACAACATCTGCTGTTTCCATTGCAATATCTGTGCCCTCTCCCATCGCAATGCCAATAGTCGCATGAGCTAGAGCAGGAGCATCATTGATTCCATCCCCAACCATTGCCACGCTTCCGTAAGTAATGGACAGTTCTTTTAAAACATCTACTTTTTTCTCAGGTAAACAACCGGCAACAACCCTATCCATACCAAGTTCAGCTTGTATTGCAGCGCCAGTTTGTGCATTGTCTCCTGTCACCATAATTGTTTTAATACCTTTTGCTTTTAGAGCTTGAATGGTCCGAATCGCCTCAGGTCGGCAAGTGTCTTTGAGTGCAAACATTGCAAGTATTTCGCCTGCTTTAGCGACATATACAATCGTCTTCCCTTCGCTAGCAAGCCGTTCAAACGCGCCATTTGAAAACTTGGCAGCATTTTCCACCCCAACATAACCGGCTTTACCGACTTGCCAAGTTTCGCCTTTGTAACTAGTTTGCACTCCCCAACCCGGCACATCTATTACTTCTATTTCTGTTAGTTTATCCGTTACTTCTATATCCAAAGCTTTAGTGATTGCTGCGGCTAATGGGTGCATTGACTGCCGCTCCATTGCTGCTGCCACATTTATTACTTGCTGTTTATCGATGTGTTCCTTAAATATTTGGTCTGTTAGTTCAGGTGTTCCGTTTGTCAAAGTTCCTGTTTTATCAAATGCAATTGCTTTTACACCGCGCAAATTTTCTAAGTGTACGCCGCCTTTGAATAAAATTCCGTGACGCGCTCCATTAGAAATAGCTGCTAAAGTCGCTGGAGTCACCGAAGCAACTAGCGCACATGGAGAAGCTACAGTAAGTAAAACCATCGCGCGATAAAAAGTTTCATTCCAAGACCAACCGAGCGCAAAATGCGGTAAAAACATCATCACTAAAACAAATAATAATACTGCTTTAACATACGCATCCTCAAATCGCTCAATAAAACGAGCGGTTTTTGAAGGTTCACTCTGGGCGGTTTCTACTAAGCGAATAATCTTGCTGAAAATCGTATTATCAAAAGTTTGCGTTACTTTAATGGTGATAGCACTGCTGACATTAACTGTCCCACCAAACACCTCAGCATCAACAGCTTTCTCAACTGGAACCGATTCACCATTGATTGCTGCTTCATTCAAAGTTGTTGAACCACGAACAATCACACCATCAATTGGAACACTTTCCCCAGGTCGAACAAGTACTCTATCATCTAATTGCAAATCTTTTGCCGCCACTTCTTCAACATCACCATTTGAAAGAAAACGAAAAGCTCGTTCTGGTTGAAAAGCCATTAATTTCGTGATTTCGCGCTTACTTTTATTCGTCGTATATGTTTCTAATGCCCCACTAACCGAGAAAATAAAAATAAGTATGGCGCCTTCAAACCAATAACCGATAATTGAAGCCCCTGTAGCCGCTAATATCATCAAAAGCTCTACATTAAGTTTTTTCGTTTTAATCGTCGCCTCTATCCCTTCCTTAGCTTGTTCAAATCCGCCAATAACAAAGGCACTCAAGAAAATCACCGCTGTCCAAAAATCACCGACATCATTCCCGATTAAACTACCAACAACAATTAAAATCCCACTAATACCAGTCGTTACAAACTGCCAATTCCGCTCCATCCAGTCTTTCATAACACTCATCCTCTCCAAATGATAATGATTCCCATTACCCTAAAAAACACAAAAATCTGCTTTCGCAAGTGCGAAAAACAGATTAAACAATAATTATTATAATTAAATTCCGAAGAAAATAGCTTTAACTCACTTGTTATTATAGCATTTTTTAAAAATCATATCAAACTAATTGATAAAATTAATTTATAATTGAGAATGAATTTCACTATCATTATTGCACATAAAAAAACACTTGAGCAAAAAGCCCAAGTGTCAGTTTACTTTAAGGTAATTGGTTTCCAGCCGCACGGTAAATTTCATACCATTCTTCGCGACTAAGTGTTACATCAGAAGCTTTTGCAATATCAGCGATTCTTCCAGGATTCATTGTACCAACCACTGTTTGGAAGCTTGCTGGGTGACGCTGTATCCATGCAACCGCGATTGCCGAATTAGTCACGCCTTTGTCAGCAGCAATTTTATCGATTGTTTTGTTTAATTCAGGGAATTTATCGTTATCTAAAAATACACCTTCAAAGAAACCATATTGGAACGGAGACCAAGCTTGAATAGTCATATTATTTAAGCGACTATATTCCAAAATCCCGCCATCGCGATCAAGAGAAGGATCAATCGTCATATTTACGTTAAAACCAGTATCAATCATTCCTGTATGCATAATACTAAATTGCAGTTGATTGGCAATTAATTCTTGGTCTACGTATTTTTTCAGTAATTCGATTTGCCCGGGATTTTGATTACTTACACCGAAATGACGAACTTTCCCGCTTTTTTCAAGCTCTGTGAAAGCCGCTGCCACCTCTTCTGGTTCAAAAAGTGTATCCGGACGATGAAGTAATAGTGTATCTAAATAATCTGTTTTCAGGCGTTTCAAGCTACCTTCCACAGAAGAAATAATGTGCTCTTTTGAAAAATCAAAGAATCCTTGACGAATTCCGCATTTTGATTGAAGAATCATTTTTTCACGAACAGTTGCATTCATATCAATTGCATCAGCAAAGACTTCCTCTGATTTACCGCCGCCATAAATATCCGCGTGATCAAAAAAATCAATACCGTTTTCAAGTGCTGTATTAATTACTTTATTCGCCTCTTCTTTACTAAGATCTGCCATTCTCATACATCCTAGCGAAATTTCTGAAGCTGTTAAATCACTATTTCCAATTGTTATTCGTTTCAAATCAAGCACCTCTTTCTAAAAGTATATCCTTATTCTAACACTTTGTTGAAATCGTTACCAAACTTAACCTTCTGAATAAAAACTAATTCCTTTATCCGTATCCTCCACAACGATTCCGGCTGGTTGATTAATCAAAAGAATGCAGTAATAAAAGTCCCCGACGCAACCAGACGTATGTAGCGCAAAAATCAAATATAGAACAGCTTCATTTACTCCAAGAAAGCGCAGAAAAATGAACAATCCCGTAAGAACGATAAATGGCGCAATCGAAATAATAAAGAATTGTGCTCTCGAATAAAATGCTCCTGGACTTCCCGCATAAGCCATCCCATTTTTAAAACCAAATTTCACTTTTGCTTTTGGACAAAATGCTTTGAAGAAAATCCCGTGTACAGCTTCATGAAGAACAATAGCTACTGCATAACCACCAAACATCCAAATAATCCCCATAAAAGCATTCGTAATTGCAAAACCACCTGAAAAAACAAATCCTAAAACAGTTAATACAAGCACAATAACAATCGCAACAATATTCAAATTCATAACCAATTTTTTATTTTCTAGTAAATTAATTTCTTGAACCAATTTTCTTTCCATTTAGCACGCTCCTTTTATAAAAAACACTGGTATTTTTGTTAATATTATTATACAATACTTCTTGTCGGCATTCTATGTCACAGTGGAGAAATACCCAAGTCCGGCTGAAGGGGACAGACTCGAAATCTGTTAGGCGGTGTATGCCGCGCCGGGGTTCGAATCCCCGTTTCTCCGTAAAAATAAAAAAGGTTGACTACTGCTCAAGAAACTATTTGAACAGTAGTCAACCTTTTTTATTTGCGTTCTCCTAATTAAGTATTTAAAAAATAGGTGATTATATCCATTACCTATTTTAAAAAAACCTTTTAAATTTGAAAATTATTATAAACTAATGACTATGCTAACTAAGAAAAAAAACACAAGGCTCCCCGTTAAACCACTTAGTATAAACTTCTTACATTTATAAAAATATAAACATGAAGCTAAAAAGCAAAATACTGCAATTATTTGAAACCAAACAGAAAAGAATGACCCTTCTTGATATTTAATTACATTAAATATAACATTACAGTACACTACTGCATATATTATTAATAAAAACCATATAACTAACTTTTTCATTATTCTCCCCTTTTATTACTTAATATGGCGTAGAGTTAAAGAACCATTTGCCTGCACTTTTTAGCTGTTTATTCATATCTTTCTTTTTAACTGAACCAACACTTCTTATATCTTGATATCTGAACGCGTATAATTTTTTACTTCCATAGCCAGTTGGCACAAGCCCACTAGTCCTATATTGCTTAAATGTCACAGCCCCTCTAAAAACAGGCCCATCTAATAGGGAACCTAAACCTACAATACTAGCCCAAGAACTTACAACTTGTACTATTACTGACTTTGCGATTGTAACACCTGCTAATCCTGCAACTCCAACAGCTCCACTTATTAAAGTAGCGATTGCTAGGACTGTTTTAACTGTTTTAGCTATATTAACTCTTCCAGATCCCATATATTTAGGTGTCCATGGTGAAGAAGCTTTTAGCAACTGCTTAGTTGGTTCTTGCGTATTTTCCAGGAATTCTGATTCTTTAAAATTTTCTATTGATAATTCTACTTTTTCCCCATCCATCACAGCATAATTATCCCCTTTTTCATACTCAAATTTATGCTTTTCATCCTCTGTTGAACTAGTTAAAACAAATGAATCATCATCTTTCACGATTTCAAAATCAAATTCTTGATCCTCTATCTCAAGAGTATAACTTTCTGTATTACCTTCTACTTTTTCATTGGTTATTTTTACATCTGGTTTAACTTCTACTTCTTCAGCTTTCACTGCATGTGAAAATGATAAACTCACGGTGCTTAGAAAAATTGCTCCAACAACCAATCCTTTACATAGCTTGCTTGCTAACTTTTTTTTCATGTAGTTTTCCATCCTTTTTATGTGTATTTAGTTACAAAGAAAGCATACTATAGAATCTTACTGTATAACCAAAAAAGTAATGAAATGTCCATTTTTTGTCATGAACGACAAAGTTATGCTAGTAAAGCCCTTATTTTCAACTCGATTTGAATTCTTTTGCGAGAAGTTTCTCAAAAAAAAACGTTTATTATGCTTTTATACATTATTTTATGCATTAGTTATAAAATAGACACCAAATGTTCAAATACATCTGATATATTTGTTAAGTTTTTCACTAAATTAACTTTATAATTGAGCATCGAATGTATAACATATTATATTTATTCAATTTACTCTTCAAATTTTATCTATTTATACTTCTCGAAATTCAAGCTTTCTTCTCCGCAATACTCACATACATTCCCTCATCAAGCTCCCAGTTCTGTACTACTTCAAATCCAACCTCTGCAAGCTCTTCCTTCAATTTCTCAGCTGAAATTTGAATTTCCATTGGGGGACCTTTCAAATCCGTTCCTTGTGTATCAAATTCTATGGTAGCAAAGTAGCCACCTGGTTTAACGACTCTACTTACTTCACGCAAAACATCCAGAAGTGAACCCGCTTCATGTAACACGAGCGATGCCAGCACAACATCCACCGAACTAGCTTCAAGCGGAATATCATCCATGCTCACTTCTAATGTTTTTACATTGGTTAATTCAGCTTTTTTCGCTTTCGCCTCAATTAATTCTAGCATTTTCGTATCTAAATCTAATGCAAAAACGGTATTTTCAACCAATTTCGCGGCTGGAATCGTTAAAAATCCTGTTCCCGCTCCTAAATCTAAAATACTCGCTGTTTTTTCCATTGGGACTTTTTGTAAAAGTTCCTCTGGTGACAGCACTTCGCTTCGCTCTGGTCGATCCAAATAAGCTACTTTCCTCTTAAAACCAGCTTCCCCGTGGTGATGGTGGTGATTCATTTTTAGCACTCCTTTAATGTTGATGTTTTTCAATTTCTACGACAATACTACCTACTGTCTGTTTGCTTAAATAGTCTTCCATTTGTTGCTCCGCTTTATTCATCACTTCGCCGATTAAGCAGTGCGGCTGACTTTCGCTATGGTTTTTAGGATCACAGTGAAATAAAGCGCCTTTCCCTTCAATAGCATGAATTACATCTAAAAAACTAATACTACTTGCTGGTTCGGCTAATTTATAACCGCCATTGACACCTGTTACTGACTCAATGAAACCAGCTTTTACTAGCATTGTTAACACTTTAGAAAGATACGTCGGCGAAACATTTTGCTTTGTCGCAAGTTCTTTCACGCCTACAGATTTTTCTGGAGACAAATTCGCTAAATAAACCATCGTATGTAGCGCATAATTGGTGGCTTTTGAAAATTTCATACTTTCACCTTCTTAATTAAAGACTTAATAACTCTATAATATCCTTATTAAACAAATTTGTCAATTTACAACAAAAAACCTTCCCCTAAAAAAGGAAAAGATTTTAGCATTTAAAATAAATCTTGCAATAAAGCAGCTAGTTCTTGTTCATTTTTAATACAATAATCTGGTTGGTAAGCGGCATTTTTAGGTTGTATGTGTTGTCGTCTGTTCAGCCAAATTGATTTCCAGCCGGCACTTTTTGAACCGATCACATCATTTTCAAAAGAATCACCAATATAATAGGTTTCCGCGCTATTAATGCCGATTTGTTCCTCTACTAGCTTAAATATTTTCTTATCTGGTTTTTCGATACCTACTCCGCCAGAAATAAAAGTATGTTCAGCTGGAATATAGTCGTTTATTTGTAAATCATTTATTTTGTGTTGTTGATGGTCTTTTGGGCCATTTGTAATAATTCCCATCGTTATATTTTTCTTTTTAGCCCAAGTGAGGATTTTTTTAATTCCCGGGGAAAGTTCGATTTTACGTTGGTTTTGTTCATAAGCGCGTTGAAATGCTTCTGCTTCTTTTTTCGTAATTTGGTAATCAAAATCGTTCAATGCTTGTGTAATTCGATAAACGTGCATTTCTGCTTTTGGCATTTCACCTCGAACAACCTTGTGATACACTTCATCACTATAAAATCGACTTTTAATATATAAATTTTCAATTTTCAGGCGGTCAGTTTTCCCAAAAATGGTTTTAAAGGCCTCTTCAAATGGTTTTAATTGGTCATAGACAGTATCATCAATATCAAAAATTAAATTAATCATCATTTCCTCCTGCAAAATTCGCTTCTTTTACTCTACCATTAAATTAAAAAAGTAGAAAGAGCCTAAGAATGATACCAAGGCTCTCTCATTTATTTTGCTATTTTATTTAAATCCAATTGTGGTGGATATGTTTGGTGATATATTTTGACCGTCAAAGCTATTCATAACTTTTCCTAATTTCTATCACCCTGCTGTTGGCGCCACATAAGCTTTCCAGCCGCCAATCATTTCGTCTTTTTCTGATTTACTTAGTAGTTGCATACCGATTACTTGGTTGATATTCACTGCCAAGCCTCGACTAAAGCGATTCACTCGGGAAGCTGATATGCAATTAATATATACATCGGCCAAACGAATCAATTCTCCTTTAGTTTCTACAATCCCAACAATGTATCCAATAGCTGTCACAAGTAAAACTGGCTCTCCAACTTCAATTGCTTGTAGTAGTTCTTCTTTCATTATGAAGCCCCCCATTTCATTTCTTTTTATATACCCGATTTTAATTCGTTCAAAAAAGCCGACCCAAAATTACTTGGGTCGACTCCGCTCTTTATTTGACACTTTTTCTTTTAAGGTATAGACCTAGGAATAATAAGGCTACTCCACTAACAAATAACAACATACCATTTGCATCACCGGTTCCAGGTAATTTTTTCGTTTTACTTGGTTTAATAATTTTATTGGTAGAATCTGTATTTTTTGGTGTTATTGTTGTAGTTTTTGTGTTCGTTAAGTCCATGCCTTTTACTTTTGCGCTGTATCCAGCTACTTGTTTTTCGGACACAGTGTAGTTGTATTTCTTGCCAGTTGCGTCTTTTTCTGGAAGATTAGTAAAGCTGTATTTCCATTTCATTTCTTTGGTTACTTTGATTGGCGTTCCATAAGCTTTACCATCTTGTAAAAGTTGGACTTCGATGGAATTTGGGCGTGTTTTTGCATTGTCACCTACCCACGTTTTTGTACCGCTTGCTGTAGTTACATTTTTATCATCTGTTACTTTAGTATTGGTTAAGTTCATTCCATCTGTCGTTGTTTTATAACCTGGAACTGCTATTTCAGCAACAGAGTAACGATAATCTTTATTCGTAGCATCCGCTTTCGGCAAATCTTTAAAACTGTATTTCCAATCGTTTTCTTTTGTTACTTTGACCAAATCACCATATGCTTGACCGTTTTGTAAAAGTTGTACTTCAATATAGTTTGGACGGTCTTTAACTGTGTCATTTTCCCATGTTTTCTCACCAGAAACAGATGTCTTAGGTGTATCTATCTTCGTATTTATAATGTTCATGCCATCAACTTTTGTTTCATAGCCAGAAACGGCTTTCTCTACAACTGTGTAAGTGTAAGCTACGCCATCATTGGTTGTTTCAGGCAAGTTTTTAAATTCGTATTTCCAGTTATTAGCTTTTGTAACTGTAACTGGGAAACCGTAATCTTGACCATTTTGTTGTAATTGAATTTCGATTGATGCAGGACGGTCGTTCTCTGTATCGTTTTTCCATGTTTTTTGACCGTCAAGATTAATCATTTTTATATCTGGTTTAATTAATGTGTTGTTGATATCGAGACCAGTAACAGTACTTGTATAGTTAGTGACGGTGTTTTCTAGTACTGTATACGTGTATTTATCTCCATTTGCATTTGTTTCTGGAACATTTTTGAATTCGTATTTCCAGTCGTCTGCTTTTGTGACCGTCACGGAACTCCCATATGCTACACCATCTTGTAAAAGCTGCACTTCAATAGAATCTGGACGGTCGGATTCTTTATCACCAGTCCATGTTTTTTCCCCATTCACGTCAATCATTTTTACGTCTGCACGATTATCAATTACAGCGGTAGTTGAACCATTTACATCATTGTTTATTTTATAATTAGGTTCATTAATAGTTGAAATACTCAAATTACCTGCTTCATCACTCTTTACTGTAAGTGGGAATTCTTTGTTTTCATTTGATTCATAACCAGTTGGTGTTTTTGTTTCAACAAGCGCTATTTGCCATTCTTGATTGGCGGCAGAAGTCTTATAACCATCTGGGATAAATGAAGCCGCACCAGTAGTGTCAGTTATAGTAATCTCATTGCCATTAATATCTTTTACTGGCTTCGTTAAATCTGCCTTCCCATTTTCATCGGTATAGTAAGTTTTGAATTCATAGCCTGTCAGTGCCACTTTGCTAATATCGTCTTGTTTCAATATATTTAATTTAAGTGGTACTACCGTGTTTACTTCTGAACCAGCTGCCCGGTTAACTAGTTTTGTTCCAAATTTCACGTCTTTATAATTTACTTTAAATAAAACATTATAAAGTTGCATTTGAGGAATATCAATCGGATTGGTGATAGTTAATTCATCGCCATTTACAGAAGCATCTAAAGCATAGTCACTTATATCTAAGGCTTTTGGAGATTCGAGCTCTCCATTTTGTAAGAAACCGGTATTAGCTGTTGCTTCAAATCCGTTAATTGACACATTTGAAATAGATTTGAAGTTGGAAGCCGGAATTTTATCGTTAATATTAATAGCTGCTTTATCAAATTCATAAGCACTTCTCACACGGACTTTATAATCTACAGATAGATTACCATTAGCATCCGGTGTAGCAATGCTGTACTGACTTCCCCCTAAATAATTATTCGTTTTATCATCTAAAACATATTTTTTAGCATAAGCAGTCCCGCCGCCAGCAGCCCAACTCATTTCACTATTTTCATAAGAAACAATTTCTTTTTCATTATAAGTGTAAGTTGCTTTATTTTGCATGATACTACTGTAATCAATTTCATTAGGATCAATAATGACAATCATGTACACTTTATACGCAGCTTTTGTTTCATTATAAAACGGATCCGTCGATGGCTGTCCAAAATTAAGTGTTAATGTACGAGCATCATTTGTTACTGAACCAGTCACACCCATTTTTTCCGCATTATTTCCGAAATATCTAACGCCGATATCATTTAAAGTACTATTCGCAATACAGACTTGCTTACTAGAGTATAATCCGTCTTCATAAACAATGACATCATCTCCATCTGCATTGGTATATTTCGGGGTCCCCTCATACTTATTCATTGTAAAGCCATATATATGTTTATTACTTGAATTTAAACTATTAATATCATATTCCAACATTTTTAACCCTTTTGGTAAGGTATCAGTAATAGTGGAATTTAGTGTATCTTTTATGCCATCTGGATTAATGTCCATCTCATAAACCATATATGTTTTTGGAGAAGTAATCACTCCATCATCAGCTAGCGGAACATAATCCTTTAACTCTTTTCCAACAATATCCACACCTAACAAATTACGTGCAGTTTCTTGTGCTTTTGCGGCAGATAAGCGTTTTTTCTCAAGTATTTTACCGTTCGTTGGAATCACTACTGGTGGTTCAATAAAACTTACATAATCATAATCAAAATCATCTTCATCCTGCAAAACAGTGGTTGATTTGGCGTTTTGATTAATTACATGTGCTTTTTCTTTTTCAAAGTTATCAATTGGTTTTACTGTTCCGTCAACGTTACTTAATAAATCATTACCCGGATTCATATCTGGCGTAGAATCTACATCTGTAATGCTTCCATCTAGCGTAGTATCCCCATTAAAATTAGAGAATGAGCCAATTTCTCCAGCTATATAAAAATCAGTTGACTCATATGAACCATCATCTGGCATACCTTGTGCTTTTGCATAGAGTAAAGTAGATTTATTTCCGCCCGATTCTATCCCGCTTGGTAATGTGTAAGAATAGACTTTGATGTCGCTCCATACTCCATTTCCTTTATCTTTGGAAACTGTTTTTTCATATTTCCATTTTTGATTGGCTGTTTTAAATGTATCAGTTTCGTTATTTAGTTCGAAACCTGCTGGAATATAGGCATAGATTACATTATTTTTCGTATAATTGCCTTGGTTAACTGCTGTATAATTAATACTAACTGTTGCTCCTTCTGAAATAGAAACAGGTGTAACATCTGAAGCAACTTTACCTACAAATTTATTATTTTTATCGTAAGTTTCAGTAATTTTGGTTTTTAAAGCCATATCATAAATATCTTCTCCACTAGGAGTTACGGACCCTGTGGAACCTTCTCCGCCAGCTGAAGGAACTTTTGCAATATTAGTTAAGTCTTTGGTTACGTCTACTACTTTAGCCGCAAGTCCTCTATTCTCTCCTCCATTAGGTGCAAATTCTTTTGCTGGATCATATGGAAAATCATATCTTTTTGCTCCTGGTGCTAGGTTCGTTTGATCATCAGATAATTTCCAGCCTCTTTGTAATTGACTTCCGCTTGCCTTTATTAACGCCTGCCATTCCGTAGAATCTTCTTCAAGAATAGCGTAACCTGAAGGAAGTTCATCCGTCATTTTGCTAACTACTGCTGTTTTTCCAGAATAGTTATTTGTATAAATATTGAAATACACCAAATCCCCATTTTGCGGAACATAATTCTCAGGATTATCCGCTATTTTTATATAATTTCCAGTATTTGAATCTATTCGCCAAGCAGATTCCAATTTCTTAACTGTACGCATCACTCCATCTTTGTCATCTGGAGTTATCGGCGTTACTGGTATTTCAATTTCACTAATCTTAATATCACTATTATCTTCAATAATAATTGGTGTATAAACATCTTTTTGAGAGATTGTTGAGCTTAATGTAAAGAACATATCAAATTTTGCATTCGTTAATGGCTCATTTGCATACTTCTCTAAAACTTCGGGGTTTTTATTAAATTGAAGTGTATAACCTACATATTCAATTCCATCAATTATCTTGCTTCCAGTAGGATTCTTGATGGAATCTTCTGTGAATATATACTGCTTCGGCGTCATTCCGTCAATCACTGGATTAACAAAGGTTGCTTTATCTCCTTGGAAAAAGGACTTTTGAATCCAAAATGTATACGTATCATTTAACACCGACTCCGAATAAGATGGGATCGCTATACTTACTGCCAACTTGATAGTATCTCCTGGTTGGTATTCTGCTTTTGTATTCCCGTTAACATCAGTTACTTTATTTGAAAACGTCCAATTTGTCCCGCTTTTTAATAGCTGATTATTTTGGACTGTAGTATCTATCTTCTCTTTATTTTCTTTTGTACTTACAGTTTCTTGATTATTTCCGTTAGCATCTGCAAAGATATTTGCCCACGGTACTAATTGGAAAACTAATGCTATCGCAACGATTGCAACAAACAGTTTTTGCCAATTATATTTCAACATAGTAATCCTCCCCCACTGGAACATAACAAATTAACTTCATCAAAACTTTAAAGTAATATTTGTTATTCTCCTTTTGTAGTATTGCTTATTTGTAAATTATTGTTTCCAAAATTTATGCTAAGCTACAATACTTATCCAGTATGATACTATTTAAAAACACTTAAGAGAACTAGATTACAAAGCAGGATTTCCTCCAAAGCAAATTAAATTGTGTCTATTTTGACATAAATGAATTTGCTGTTGGTATGAAGCCATTTGTAAAGATAAAAACAGAAATTTATTTCACGAGGTAAACTTAAATTAGTACTAAAAAAGACTAGTAAATAAGTTCACCCAAATTCGTTCCTCTTCCATACTTAGCTTATAAAATCTTGGGTTTTGCTGACTTAACAATACAATTCATAATGAACAAATGTAGTTTCTTTTGGTATAATTGAAAATAGTTTTCTTGGGTACATATATAGTAGAGATAAAGAAGGAGGAGAACTATGTGGAAAAAGCATAAGTGGCTAATTATTGCAGTATTATTATTGGTAATTTATGTCGCTCCATTGTTTATTCTTGGCGGGAATAGTCACGTGCGGATACATGATAATTTAGATTCTAATGTAACATGGTACAAAATGGTCTTGGATAGCGGGGACTATACGGCCAAAGTTGGGACAGCAAATATTGATCAAATAATGGATGATAGTGTTCCACGAGATTCATTTGATTCAGAATTTGTTGGAATTGATTGGCTTTATATGATTTTCAGTACACCTATTGCGTTTGCGGTGAGCCAGTTGATTACTCGTGTATTTGCATTTTTAGGATTGTTTTTATGGGCAAGGGATTATCTTATAAAAGATAAAAAATATCTCGTGCCACTTTATTTTGTTTCTTTAGCTTTTGCACTCACGCCTTTTTGGCCATCAGGTATGCTTAGTACGCTAGGGATGCCACTAGCTTTATGGGCATTTTTAAACATTAGAAATAACAAGCGGCGGATATGGAATATAATTATACTGACACTGCTACCATTTTATTCCAGTCTAATTTTAGGATTTTGTTTCTTTTTAGTAATGGTTAGTTGTATTTGGTTATATGATGTCATTAAGGAAAAGAAGGTTAATATTCGCTTTTTGCTCAGTATGATTTATATGGTTTTGTTGTATGCACTTGTAAATTATCGTTTTATTTACGCAATGTTTTTGAACCCGATACCAGATTCAAGAAGCGAATTTAGTTTACCAGGGTTATCATTTTTAAGTTCAATTCGACTTAGTTTTAAAAATTTCATTCTAGGGCATACGCATGATCAGGCATTGGCTGGATATGTTATTTTGCCCATATTATTACTTGTGCTTGTGTTAATCATTATTAATCGAGAATGGGTTAAAGAAAAGCTTTTTTTATGGTTATTAGGGTTAAATGTATTTTTATCATTTTGGTACGGTTTTTGGTGGTATCGTGGCTGGAACTGGATCAAAGAAAATGTAGAAATCATGCGGACATTTAATTTTTCGCGATTCCATTTTTTACAACCGTTTTTATTTTATGGTTTATTCGCAATCGCAATCGCTTATTTAATCAAAAAAGGAAATTGGTGGCGCAAATTAGCGTATGTAGCAATTGTGTTGCAACTTGTCGTCGTTTTCGCGAATAACTCTGAGATTTACTACCGGGTTGGAAATGGTTCCCCTACTATCAATCAATTTTATGCAACAGAGCAATTTACAGAAATTAAAAACTATATCGGTAAACCACAATCAAGTTACCGCGTTGGTAGTATCGGACTCCATCCATCTGTTTCTCAAGAAAATAGCTTTTACACTGTGGATGGCTATGTTAATTCTTATCCGCTTGCTTATAAAAGAGCCTTTCGGAAAATCATCGCTAAAGAGCTAGACAAAAGCCCCGTTCTAAAAGATTATTATGATAACTGGGGAAATCGTTGTTATTTATTTTCTGCTGAGTTAGGGAAAAATTACGATTTCGGCAAAGATTCGAAAAAGCATATTAAAAAACTAGACTTTAATATTGATGCATTTAAAGCAGTTGGCGGCGAGTATATCTTGTCTGCCGTTCCAATTGACAATGCTTCTGATATTGGACTAACATTCGAAAAAGCATTTAATAACAAAGCATCTTACTGGAAAATTTATTTATATAAGGTTACAGATTAAGAAGCAGAAAGGCTCGTTTAATCCTCTTTTTAGGATGCAAACCGGGTCTTTTTCTTTTTTTATGGTATGATAAATGAAAGGAGTGATGATTATGAAGAAAACCATTCAGTCAGTTGGTGTTTGGGGCGATAGTATTATGAAAGGCGTTCTTTTCAATCCAGAAAAAAACCGCTATACTTTGCTTAAAAACAACTGCATTAAACGAGCATCTGAAAAACTTGGCCTAACTTTTCAAAATCATTCCACAATGGGTCGAACGATAACAAAAGGTCACGAAATTCTGACAAAAGACTTAGCGAAAGATGCGACAAACGATATTGCCATTATCGAATTTGGCGGAAATGACTGTGATTTCAATTGGGTAGAAGTGTCCGAAAATCCGACAGCTGAACACATTCCGCGTACACCAATTAACATTTTTGAAACCCAACTTCTTGAAATGATTGCACGACTAAAAAAACTGGATATTAAACCTGTTTTAATGACATTGCCCCCTCTTCACGCGAAACGTTATTTTGATTTCATTACAAGAGATGGGCTGAACAAAGATAATATTTTGCGATTTTTGGGCGGCGATGTAGAGATGATTTACCGCTGGCAAGAAAGATATAGTAATGCTATTTCGCAGATTGCAGCCGAAACAGGCAGCCACCTTATCGATATTCGCGATAGCTTTCTTGCCGAATTCCATTATGAAAATTTACTTTGCGCTGATGGCATTCATCCGAATGAAGCAGGCCACATTAAAATGTCACGTAAATTCATCCAATATGCAAGTTTTCATCGAGCATAAATAAAAGGAGGAAATCCTATCTTACATTTACAAAAAATGACCGCTTCTGATTTAGAAGATTTTTTAACTACAGCAATTCCAGACTATGCCGCAGAAAAAATAGCAGCCGGCACATGGACCAAAGAGGAAGCCTTAACCAATTCAAAAGCTTCTTTCAACAAATTACTATATGACGGAATTACTACACCGAATGAGCATCTCTATAGTATTTTCACTGACCAAAAAATCGGTTATTTATGGTTTCATGTCGATGAAAAACAGGCTTTCATTTATGAATTTGTGATTTTCGAAGCATTTCGAGGAAAAGGTTTTGGTACGAAAACACTTGAGGCGCTAGATGTTCTTGCAAAAGAAATGGGCATTACTAAAATCGAACTTCATGTTTTCGCTCATAACCAAACCGCCATTAAATTGTATAATAAAGTTGGATTTAAAAATACCGACATCACTATGGCAAAATATATATAAAGAAAGGCTTGAAGTCCTATTTTTTAGGACTTCAAGCCTTTCTTTTTTTCAAGTTCTAATTCTGCCAATTTTTCATGACCTTTTGTTGTTCGAAAATATCTTGTAGTGTGATTTTCTGTATTTCGAAAAATATAATGAAACATTTCTAACCAGTAGACGCCAAGAAGTAATTCATTTTTCGTAAATGCAGCGGCTCCCGGAAATTGCATCATTTCAAAAACTAAGTAATCCATCGTCGCATTTTTTTCTTCTGTTTTAGATAAAATTTGATAGATTACCGCTTCCGTAGGCTCATCCATTCTATCAACCTCCGCTTACAACATCCCTATTTCCCCAATATGGTATACAAAATAAATTAAAATGAGGAATAAAATATTAAAACCAAGCAACATCCATTTTATCAATTTTTCTTTCACAAAAAAGACACTAATTGTTGAAATAATTCCTAAAAAAAGTGGAATTAATTTATAAAAGATACCTTTCTCTCCTCCTGGTACAATATCTGAAATATGTAATCCCCAAGTTAAAACTATCCAAGTTACAGTTAGGATTGTTAGTAAAAATGCAACAAAATCTTGCCAGTTCCTTTTCATCATAACCCCTCCTACTCCTTCTAAGCTTAACATAAAATTGGATGACAACAAAAAACAAGCTAATTTTCATAGCTTGTAAATTGTTAAATTCTAATTAAATTTAAGGCAAAAAGAGTTACAAGTAAAATATTAAACAAAATGGCAATCCATTTTTCATCCAAAAGTTTATTTAACCTTGTCCCAATAAGCGCACCTAGTATCGCTCCTGGTATCATATAAACACCAATAGAAAAGTCACTTCCACCAACAATCGCGTAAGAGCCTATACTAGCAAGAGAAGTAAGAAGTGTCACATAACTTGATGTCGCAGAGGCAGTCTTTTGATTTAGCATAAAAATAAGTAATAAAATTGGTATAACAATTGGCCCGCCACCGATTCCAAATAAACCAGCTAAAAATCCAATAATCACCCCAAATAAATAAGGCATTATCCGATATTTACTTAAAAAATGAGGCTTTTCATTGTTGCGTCTCTTTTTCCAAACCATCAAAAGTAATAAAATCACGATTAATGCACCATACATAAAACGATAAACCGCTTCCGGTAACATTTGGTTCACGATTGCACCAAGAAAAGTAGTTGGAATACTCGTTATAGCAATTTTTAGTGCTAATCCTACGTTTCCTTGCTTCCGTTTATAATAAATACTACAAGTAAAAATCGCCATCGTGAAAACTGTCAGCGCAGAACTAAAAGCCGCAGTTCCTTGAGCCACGCCCATTAGCAGTAAAATTGGCAAAAGAATTACTCCGCCACCAATACCTAAAAAGCTCCCCACAACACTTGTACTAAGCGCTATTAGAAAGTATGTTATCATATCCATTTTCCGTTACCTCTCTTCTTTCACCTTTTTCAGCTTAACATATTTCCCCGTTTTTAAAAGTACTAAAAAAAGACAATAAATTATTGTCTTTTGAATTTAAATGCTAGGGATTGGTTCAACCATCAAATTATTACTAGCCTTATCTATATATGTTACTTTCATTGCAGTTAAATCGGCTTCCCACAGTTCGATTCCTGCCAAACCTGCTAATTCAATAAATTTCTCAAAATCTATTCGTCCCGCTTGTGCTTGTTTTATTGCCTCGCGTAATTTTTCTACTGAACTTTCTTTAGAAACAGGCATAGCAACTCCATTTAACTGCGCTTCTACCATGTTATTTTGATTGTCCCAAAATACATAAACACCTTTTTGAACTAAAAATTGATATTTAATAATACCTAATTCTTTAAAACCTTGAATAACTTGCGGAAAATCACTAGCATTTTTTTCACTTGTTGCTGCTTGCAAAATCATTTGTTTGTTTATCATAACTAATCTCCAATCAAGTAAGTTTTCTATATTATACCTGATTTCTAGCTTAATCTAAACAAGCGGTTTTTCTTCTTTAAAAGTTTCAATAAGTGCTTCTTCCAAATCATATAGAGAATCATTAGTTTGGTCTAAAGTATAACCGTGATCCAGCGCAAAAATAATAATGGCATCGCGGCGATTTTTTGCATATAAAGGTGGATATTCGGTATATTTTAATAATCTACTCGCTTCATTACCTGAAAGCTTAAAACCAAACGAAAGTGCAATGGTCCGGTCACGAGAAGGTCTTCTAACTCCACTAAAAATCTGATAGCCATATGTTTCATGGAGCCTTGCCGCACGAATAACACTTGCTTTTGTTAATTTTTTCTCTACTAATAACTCTTTTAAATATGTTACCATTTCACTTGATTTAAATTCCGCCTCATTTTCATCTAAAACCTGGCGTAGATTTGTCGCTTTTTTTAATTCATGAAGTAATTTACTTGTCTCTTTTTCCCCATCCATAAGGCACACCCCCGATTGTTTTTTATATTATATCACGAAGTAAGTACCCGACTACTATGCTTCATGCTATAATTTTACTATAAAGTGTAGAAGGGATTTTAAATCAATGGGAGAAATGACACTCGCTTTTATAGAAGAACAATATAAAGAATTAGATAATCTAAATAATAAAGAAAATCCTGCTGTACTAACGCGTAATACCGCAACAGGAGAATTATTAGTTCGTAAAATAATCCCTATTAGTTTCGCTCCAGTTTTAGAGGAACTTAAAAAATTATCAAGTAACTATTTGCCCAAAATTGAAGTGATGATTCCAAATGGCAGCGAACTGATTGTATATGAAGAATATATTAATGGGAAAAACTTAGCTGACTTAATGAAAATAAATGCGCCCTTTGATGCAGATGAAGTGGCACGACTAATGTTGATGCTTTCTGACGCGCTTACAGAACTTCATACAAATGCAATTATCCATCGTGATATAAAACCGTCCAATATTATGATTTCAAGTGATGGCGTTTTAAAATTAATTGATTTTGATGCTTCTCGTGTTTTTGAAGTGGGAAAAAATCAAGATACAGTCAATCTCGGGACGATTGGATATGCTGCTCCTGAGCAATATGGCTACTCGCAAACCGACGCTCGTTCAGATATTTATAGTATCGGCGTCCTCATGCTTGAACTTTTACGTGGAAAAAATAATTTACCTGACAAAGAAACCGCTACTTCTTTAGAAAAAATCGCCATGCAAGCAGCATCATTCGATCCAGTGCAGCGTTTCCAAACCATCCAAGAATTCCGAACCGCTATTAAAAATGATTCGCTTGGACCTACCTTTGTTTCCGAGTTAACAGACTTAGGCGACTTCGCTACCATAGAAGACAGCTCAGACGAAATAAACTGGGCAACTCAAACAAATGAATACGAAAAAGATTTTATTCCCTGGTATAAACATATTCCCGGTTTTAGAACTGGTCATACCTGGAAAATGGTAGTTGCAATATTAGGCTATATTTTCATGGCATTTGGATTATTTACCCCACCAACAGAAGGCGTTAAAATGAATAACATCGAAAACTTTTTTGCTAATTTTTTCTTGATATTTCCTGCCTTCATTATATTTACTAATTTATGCGGCATCTGGTCCAAATTACCTTTACTTAAGTCCTCATCTAAAGGAACAAGAAAAGCTGGAATTATCGTATATATTTTTGTTTGTATTATAATTTATGGAATTTATACAGAAATCTTTTCTTAGTCCTATGCCCGTTGCATAGGACTTTTCTTATCTCCGCATGGTGTAATAGAAACAGATAAATTAAGAAGGAGAGAAGAAAATGAAAAATTTAAAACGCGTTTTACTATTAATGGGGATTATTACTTTTGCCCTAGCCCTAACTGCATGCGGTGGGACAGAAGATAAAACAAGTACAGAAAAAACAGAAACAGCAAAAGCAGAGACGAAAGAAAAAAAGAAAACAGATCCAAATACACTTGGCGATTATAAAGTGGAAATCCTTAGTTCTGAAGTCGTAAAAGACTATGCCGGAAACGATGCAATTGCAGTCAAAACAAAATTCACAAATAACAGTAAAGAAAATACTTCCTTTATGGTAGCCATCGATCAACAAGTTTTCCAAAATGGGACACAATTAGAAACAACCGTATCCGCTGATGGCAGCATGGGCGGTGTAGATAAAGATGTTCAACCTGGAGCTACTTTAGAAATAACCGATTACTATAAACTACAAGATACACAAAATAAAGTAGATGTTGAAGCCAAAGAATTAATTAGTTTCAGCAAAAACACAGTCAAAAAATCATTTGAATTAAAATAAAAAATCGGCCGCAGACAATCAATGTTTGCGGCTTTTAATTTAAAATCCTAACCTATTCTCGATACGGCTTCGCAAAGAATCATTTTCATTAAATGATTCCCTAAGTTCTATCGCTTTTTTAGGATAATTGGTGATGATTCCGTCTACATTTTTCCGTAAATACATTTGCATTAATTTTTCTTTATTTACCGTCCAAACAAACACCTTTTTATTATTTTGCCTGGCTTGTGTAAGCAATCGTTTATTGATGGAAAAATCTTCTAAAACAATAAAATCAGCTGATGTTTTTGGTAAGTTTCCAATATTAAGCGCTAATATAACGCCAGTTTCAAGTGTAGGGTCGGCCTGTTCTATTTTTTCGATAACTGATTGGTCCAGCGATTGGACTAAATATTTATCAGTTACTTTTTCTTTCTTTAACAATGTGACAAGACGTTCTACCATATCGCTAGATTCCCCGCCATGCAACTTCACTTCCACGAGTATATCTATCTTATTCTTTTTCGCTGTCTTGATAATTTCATCGAAAGAAGCTATATGAGATGAATAGTCGCCACTCTTCACTTTAGTTTGTTGCAACTCTTTTAAAGTCATATCTGCGACACGCTTAGAACTGCCAGCAAGTCTTCTCAGTGTCATATCATGGAAAACAACGAATTGATGATCTTTGGTTTCTTGAATATCAATTTCACTGTAATCTGCCCCGGCCTTTGCAGCTGATTCAATTGCTTCCACCGTATTTTCAACAGCATTCATTGTTTCACCGCGATGGGCTATTATTTTTGTGTTTGGTTCATATAAAGTCGCATTTACTGTATAAATATTAAAACCACTAAAAATAATGAAAACGATTATCGCTACAATAATAAATCTCTTTTTATGCGGAAACTGGTTGCGCGCGACAGGAGCTGGTTGCCCTTCGATAGCAAAGGCATTCTTCACTAATAATTGCGCAATGATTCCTTGAAAAATCCCGGCGGCAAAAAAGCCTATCACTTGCAACATGGTTAAAGTAATACCAGCTATAACAACCGCAATTCCCGGAGTTATTTTTTCTACTAAGAGAAGTGGTAACATAATAATCGTCGCGATAATAGATACTAAAAAGCCAATCACAACAATTATTAAAACCCATTTTAGTAACATGAAAAACAAGTGTTTTTGCGGGTATTTCCAACTTTTTCGGATAGCTCCACTTATTTTGAGTGATTTATCTTCAATAAAATATGGTAATGCGAATACGAGTCTCGCGCTAATATAGAAAATAATCGCCATTGCAATAACATATAGCCACGTTCCCGTCGTCGTTTTCATTAATTCATCTGTAATAAAGTGCGGCAAATAGAGGTTTTCTGTAATCGTAATTGGTAAAGATAATCCTGCAATTGGCAAAAGTAAAAAGAAATATAGCAGAAAATAAATCGCTTGATAACTAAGAAAGTATTTCGCTTTTACGTTTAGCCTTTGTATGATTTTGAATACGGTATAGCTTTCTCCCCGCAATTGATAAATGGCCATCATTATAAAGAAACCCAGCTCATAATATACAAACAGTAAAATGAGTAAAGCTAAAATCAGCAGCATAATAACAGCAACTGGGCTCGAAAAAACTTCTCCGAGATTGGCGTCTGTAATTCCTGGCACTCCGATAACTCGGAGAATAAAGAAAAAGAAATAATAAATAAAAGGCCCAATCACAAATGCCTGCAAAATCGTCAACAACAAGGTTACTTTTAGGTAATCTGTCTTAAATTGATATAAAATTTTCAAACTGTCTTTTAAATCTTTCATTTGCTTCTCCCTTTTTTGTTCAATTTTCAAGGCTTTATAGTTTATCAACGAAGCAAATTTAGTTATAATTAATTCATAAAGTTAACTATTTAAAAAGAGGTGATATGATGCATCCGATTGAACAATTGTTAGCAAATAAACATATTACTACCATTGATATTGAATCAAATACTCGCTTAAAAGAAGGTAGTTTGCAAAAACTTATTGATAAAGATATTCGCACTTCTGATATTAGTCTTCGTGTTCTCAGCCAAATAGCTATTTTTCTTAATACGGGAGCGGATATCGTCGCTAAACAACTTAGCGATTTAGAAGTAGCTAATGACCTCGCCTTTCTTATAGAGGATTAAAGAACTAAGTACATCATTGTTACGTCCAAATACCGCCCTTCCACTTGCATTAATGCTGGAATCTCACCAGCTTCAATAAAACCGAACTTTTTGTACAAATTAAGTGCTCGCTTGTTTTCAGAAACAGCTTCTAAGTAAACGAGTTTTAAACGTTCAGTTTTTTTAGCATGTTTTATTAATTCTTCCATAATAATCGACCCTATCCCTAAACCCCAAAATTTCTTCTGTGTAGAAATAGTTAGCTCACATGTATGTAATTCTCGCTTTTTTGTATGGCCAATAAGTTGAGAAACACTTGCAAGTTCATCTTCAATAAAACTTAATAACATTATAGAGCCTGGGTTTTTAGCCGATTCTTCTATGTATTCCACTTCTTCTTCTACGCTAAATGAAAAATCACCTTGCCCAAAAGATAAATAATCTGTCTCACCTGCTACTTCATTCAGATAAGTAACAATATTGCTCGCATCCTCTTTCGTAGCCTCTCTAATCGTCAGTATTTGTCCGTTCTTAAGTTCGCTAGTTTCCATACAGACACCACCTTTTTTGCTATTATAGCCTATCCATTCTACACACGCAAACAGCAAAAAAAGCTAGATGCTGTCATCTAGCTTTCCGAAAATCTTATTTATTAAAAGAAATTACTATTTTTCCAACTGCATGGTGAGTTTCACTTAATGCATGTGCATCGAAAACCCCTTTTTCAGAAAATGGGAAAGTTGCGCCAACAATTGGTTTCACTGTTTTATTTGCAAGTAATTCACCTAATTTTTTCAGTTGTTTACCGTTTGGTTGAAGCCAAATTCCATTCGCAGTCACATTTTTTTCTTTCGCGCGGTCTTCATTTGAAATACCAACGATACTTACTAAACGACCTGTTCCTTCTTTTAATACATCATAGCTATCAGTTTCGATTTGACCACCCATTGTATCAAAAACAACATCGATGTCTGAAAGGACATCTTTAAAATTCACTTTTTTATAATCAATGACTTGATCTGCTCCAAGAGATTTTAGTAGTTCATGATTTTTCGCACTAGCTGTTGTGATAACTTCTGCTCCAGCATATTTTGCAAGTTGAATTGCAAGTGTTCCAACGCCGCCAGCTCCAGCATGAATCAATACTTTCTCACCTTTTTGAAGTTTTGCGTGATCAAATAATGCTTGCCATGCTGTTAAACCTGCAAGTGGAATCGATGCTGCTTCATCAAAACTAATACCTTCTGGAAGAGGTGCAAGTAAGTGATCATCTACTGCTGTATATTCAGCATACGTACCAAAACGCGTTGTTTCAGGACGAGCAAATACTTCATCACCAACTTTCCAATCTGTTACACCTTCTCCAACTTCAGAAATAACACCCGCTACATCCCAGCCTAAAATAATTGGGAATTCCCAGTCCATCATTTGTTTTAAGTATCCTTCACGAAGCTTCCAATCAATCGGATTAATTGACGTTGCGGCTTCTTTTACGATTACTTGATTTTTACCCGCTTTTGGCATTGCTACTTCTTTTTCTTTTAACTCTTCTTTACCACCATAATTTTCAATTACAACTGCTTTCATTTTAACTTCTCCTCCATTTTCTCTACATTATTCATCATTTTTGTGACTGATTTAAGTAACGCACTGACTTCATCCTCAGAAAATTCTTCTAAAGCCCCACTTTGGAATTTTTCTTTTTCCATAAGTAAAGAAGCTAACTCTGCCTCGCCAGCTGGTGTTAAAAATAAATACGTATAGCGTTTATTCTCATCTTGCTTTTTACGAACGATAAGCCCTTGCTCTTCCATTCGCTTCAAATGACGGGTAATACTTGCTGAATCAATATACAGCTTTTCTTTTAATCTGTTCTGACTTTGACCAGGCGTTTGTTTAATATGAAATAAAATCTCTACTTTCGTAAAGCTCATATTCGTTTGTTGTTCAAATACATGACTTATTTCTTTAGATAACAAATGCATCCGGTAAAGCAGTTCCGAACGTTTCGTACATGGTTCCAGCATTTCCACCTCCATAGTTGACATGTCAAATGATATATCAACTATTATACGCTTCCTTTTTTAAAGCACAAAATATCTGCTCAAATATTAGTGGCTAATTTTTTGTAAGCAATATACTTGCCGTTAACTGCTAAAATAAGCTACACTTAATAGATAATTTAAAAAAATGGAGGCAAGATGTAATGACAAACGTACTTTTCATCAAAGCAAATGGTTTACCTGCCGAACGCTCAGTCAGCGTGGCACTATACGAAATTTTCCTAACTGAATACAAAAAGTCCCATCCGGACGATAATGTAACAGAATTAGATTTATTCGAAGCGGATCTACCTTATTATGATGTAACAATGATGAGTGGATTACATAAAGAAGTAGCTGGTGAGACTTTAACTCCGGAAGAAAAACGATTAGCTGATATTGCAAATGGGTATTTAGATCAATTTTTAGCTGCTGATAAAATCGTTATGGCGTTCCCACTATGGAACTTCAGTATCCCAGCACAATTTTTAACTTACTTATTCTATTTAAATCAAGCTGGAAAAACCTTTAAATATACAGCTAATGGTCCAGTTGGTTTAGTAGCAGATAAAAAAATTGCTCTACTTAATGCACGTGGTGGTATTTATTCAGATGGTCCAATGCAAAGCTTTGAAATGTCTTTAAACTATGTTAAAAATGTTCTAGCGCACTTTGGTATCTCTGAACCAGAAATGGTTATTGTAGAAGGTCACAATGCTAAGCCAGATCAAGCAAAAGATATTATCTCTGCTGGAGCAAAAGAAGCAGTAGAGTTAGCTAAAATATTTTAATTTTAAAAAGTCGCCAAAAAGATTTTCTCTATTTGGCGACTTTTTTCGATTTAGCTCGTTAACATTTTCGACATATTTTTGTTTACAATACTATTAAAAGTGGAATTGGAGTAAGACACTATGTGATAAAATATTATAAATACAACTAAAGGAGGTTACAATCTGTGAGAAAGGTAGTTACCAAAATTGGTATATATACTCTCTTAATTATGTCATTTACTATTTTATTTTCTATGGATGTCTCAGCTGAAGAAAAGAGTAATGTGAGAGCTGCACAAGATATTGTAAACATTCCTGATCCTGTTTTAAAAAGTTATTTAAATGGACTTTTAGGACAACCTAGCACAAGTGATATTACCGAAGCGCAAATGGATACTATTATAAACGTTACTATTAATAACAGTAGTTTGAAAGATTTAACTGGGCTTGATTACGCCCACAACCTAATTTTTTTAAATTTAACAAATACTGGTGTGACTGACTACTCTCTCGTTACTAAAATAACTAGTTTAACTAATCTTAATATTTCTGGAGATAACTTAACTACTAATTCATTACCTAATTTAAATGGTTTAGAAAACTTAAATAACTTAACCTTAACCTCTGGAAAGCTCGACAATAGTGCTTTGACAAAATTTAATAAAATCCCCAATTTAACTTTTTTAAATTTAGACAGCAATCCTGCTATCACAAATGTCATGCCTCTCAAATCACTCCCAGATTTAACCACCTTATTTATCCAATTTTGTGGGGTAAATGATTTCCGCGGAATTGATTCTTTTCCAAAATTGACTAATTTATCAGCCTATGGGCAAAATGTTGGTAACGCTGTTTTAATCAACAGCAAAATTAAAAGCTCATCTTTAAATTATAATGAAACAAACCAAACTATTTTTGTGCCATTTACTTTAATGACTGAACGTAGCATTAATTTTGATGGTTATCTATTCCCCTTTACAACTAATACAGGAAGTTCTAATACTTATTTCACTTTAAATGGTGTACAAATTAGTGGCGACCGCTTAAGTATTACTGATACAGGTATAACTGTAAATGGTATTACAAAGGATTACTTTGATTCTATTACTAAAATGGAGTATAATGCCCGTTACGATAATCCTGCTGGAAGTTATCCAACCCCTCCTAGTTTTAATAGGTATTCTGTATCTGCTGGAACATACGACCACTTTTTTGACATTGAGCATTCTCTAACTATTACGAATGATTCAACCATAAGCTATGCAGAGCAGAAGACTGTTACCGAAGAACAGTTTTTAAAAGATATTCATGCTGAAACCGATGACGGAACACCTGTCACCAGTGATTTTGATACTGTAGTAGATTTTAATAAACCTGGTGTTTATACAGTAACATTAAATGCCGAAAATGCGGCTGGTTTAAAAGCGGCTCCGACACAAGTATCTGTGACTATCCTTGCAAAACCAGTAATTACAGCTAATAAGAGCATTTCTTACGTAAAAGATACAACCAAGACAGCGCAACAATTTTTAAAAGATATTTCGGCTAAAACAAGTGATAATAGCCCAGTTACAAGTGATTTTGATAGTGTTGTTGACTTAACTAAAGTCGGAACATATAAAGTAACTCTAAATGCGATAAGTGCTGATGGGATTGAAGCAGACCCAGTTATTGTTTTAGTAAATGTGGTAACAGGTACTGAACCACCAACGCCACCTGCTCCTTCCCCCACACTAGACCCTATGCCAGATCCTGATAATCCAGTTGTAGTTGATGATAATAATGATCCTATTCTATCGGTTGACTCAGCAACTACTCCGATTACTGAAAAAAAAGCTTCTAAAAAAGCAACTCTCCCGGATACGGGTGACTCAAACCAAGAAATGATTGTATTAATCGGTATCATTTTAGCAGGTATAGCCGTTATCTTTTTCCGTAAAAGAAAACATAGTTAAATAAAAAGCAGTCGTGACCTAAAATTTAAGTCACGACTGCTTTTTTTATTTAGTTACTGTACCGTGAAAGGCACCCATACCGCCCATTACATTCGTTACTTCAAAACCTTCCGCTGCTAAAAACTGACTTGCGCGCTCAGAACGACCACCTGCGTAACAAATAATCGTATAAGGTTTTTCTTTATCCAGTGTTGCTAGTTTTTCTGGAAGTTCATTAATTGGAATATTTATTGCGTCTGGAATGTGTCCTTCAATAAAAGCATCCGCATCTCTGACATCTAAGATATAATGCTGTGACTTTTTTAATTCTTGCTCTAAATCATTTGCCGTAATGGACTCATACATCTATTTTCACCTCTTCAATTTCTTCTTTAACAACCATACCTCCTAATTCATTATCAAACAAATTTTCTGCTCAAAAAAAGACAATGCGGCTCTCTGCCACATTGTCTTTTTAAATTTAAACTGCCTGAGCTCCAGTAAACTGACTGTTATAAAGGTCAGCGTAGAAGCCTTTTGCATCAAGTAATTCTTGGTGGGTACCTTGCTCGATTACGCTACCATGGTTCATAACGAGAATTAAGTCCGCATCACGAATGGTTGAAAGTCTATGCGCAATAACAAAGCTTGTGCGCCCTTCCATCAAATTGCCCATCGCAAGTTGAATATTTAATTCTGTTCGAGTATCTACACTGGAAGTTGCTTCATCTAAAATTAAAATAGATGGATCTGACAAAATTGCACGAGCAATCGTTAATAATTGTTTTTGACCTTGTGAAATATTAGAACCTTCTTCATTCAAGATAGTATCATAACCATTTGGAAGTCTTCGAATGAAATCATCTGCATAAGCTGCTTTTGCTGCTCCAATAACTTCATCTTTCGTTGCGCCTTCGCGACCGTATGCGATATTGTCGGCAATCGTTCCATTAAACAACCAAGTATCTTGTAGAACCATTCCGAATTTTTCGCGGACAGCTTCTTTGGTCATATCGCGAGTATCAATACCTTTCATACGAATCTGTCCACCATCCACGTCATAAAAACGCATCAGCAAGTTGATAATCGTCGTCTTACCAGCACCAGTAGGACCAACAATCGCCACCATTTGCCCTTCTTCCACATGGATATTCAAGTCAGTCATTAATGGTTTGTCTAGCGTGTAACCGAATTTCACGTGGTCGAATACTATACTGTGTTCTTCACCAGCAACCTGATTAACATTAGCTGGAATTTCATCTTTTTCTTCTTCTTCATCCATCATTTCAAATACACGTTCTGCCGAAGCAATAGTGGATTGAATGATATTAGCAATATTGGCCACACTAGAAATTGGTTGTGTAAATAATTGGACATATTGCGTAAATGATTGAATATCCCCAACTTGAAGCGTTCCATTAGTAACAAAAATACCACCAGCCACACAGACACCTACATAGCCTAAGTTACCAACAAATTGCATCACCGGCATCATAATCCCGGAAATAAATTGCGCTTTTTTCGCTGCTTTGAAATAATCTTCATTTACTTCATCAAATTTTCCAAGCGTCTTCTTTTCTTGACCAAAAGCTTTAATAATTGTTTGACCACCGTAAGTTTCTTCTACGGTATCATTTAAAATACCAAGGTTACGTTGTTGTGCACCGAAGTAACGTTGTGATCTACCAGCAATAATTGCGACTAAAATAATACTGATTGGGACGGTTACTAAAACGATTAACGTCATTTGCCAGCTAATCGTTAGCATCATGATTAAAACACCAATCATTTGAACAATCGCTGTAATAGCTTGTGTTAGTGATTGTTGCAAAGTATTCGCGATGTTATCCATGTCATTAACAGAACGACTTAGAATATCACCATTTGAGCGCGTATCATAATATTTCAGTGGAAGACGTGCCATTTTTGCTTTTAAATCTTTCCGCATATCATAAACAGTTCGCTGCGCAACGCTCGACATGACGTATTGCTGAATGAAACTGAATAAGGAACTACCAAGGTATAAGACTAAAACAATCATTAATATATTGAAAATCTTATCGTTGTCAATCCCAGCTGGACTCATAACACCTTTAAAAATTTCTGTTGTTGCTTTCCCGAGCTCTTTCGGGCTAAAAATATTAAAAATCGTGGATAAAATCGCAAAGATAAAGACGACAATAATTGCGACAGAACGAGGTTTCATATAGCCAAGAAGCCGGAATAGTGTTTGTTTAAAGTTCTTTGGTTTGGCGGCTGTTTGCATTCTCATGCCACCACCTGGACCTGGACCACTCATGCGATTTCCTCCTCTGACAGCTGTGACCTCATAATTTCTTGATAAATTTGATTTGTTTCTTTTAATTCTTCATGTGTTCCAATGCCAGCAATCTTACCTTCATTCATAACAATGATTTGGTCGGAATTGACAACAGATGTAATTCGCTGTGCCACAATGAGTGTCACGGCTTCGGTTGTTTCAGCTTTCAGTGCCTCACGTAGTTTCGCATCTGTTTTGAAATCAAGCGCTGAGAAACTATCATCAAAAATATAAATTTCTGGTTTTCTAATTAAAGAACGAGCGATGGAAAGGCGTTGTTTTTGTCCACCAGAGAAGTTGTTACCACCTTGCTCTACACGACTACCAAGCCCATTCGCAAGTTTAGATACAAAATTTTCCGCTTGAGCTGTTCGAAGTGCTTCCCAAATTTCTTCGTCGGTTGCATCTTCTTTACCGTAGCGCATATTCGAAGCTATTGTTCCAGTGAATAAAACTGCTTTTTGCGGAACAAGTCCAATTTTTTGGCGCAAACTGGACTGATCCATTTCACGCACATCAATTCCATTAATTTTAACAACACCGCTTTCGACATCATAAAAACGTGGAATCATATTAATTAAAGTAGATTTACCAGCACCAGTACTCCCTATAATAGCAACCGTTTCGCCAGCATTAGCTTCAAAAGTAATATCTTCAATTACTGGTTTTTCAGCCCCTTCATAACGGAAAGTCACATGTTCAAAAGAAAGTTTTGCTGGTGGTGTGCTTGTTTTTGGATTTTCTGGGTTAAGTATTTCTGCATTCATGTCTAATACTTCATTAATACGTTCAGCAGAAGCTCCAGCACGTGGAATCATAATAAATACAGCAGAGAGCATCATAAAGGACATCATAATTTGCATCGCGTATTGAATGAATGCCATTAGGTCCCCTACTTGCATATCACCATTTCCAATAAAAATTGAACCAATCCAAACAATCGCAATAGAAGTTAAGTTCATAAGTAACATCATTAATGGACTCATTAGGGAAAGCAACCTGTTGACTTTAATTGCTGTAGTCGCGTAGTCAGCATTTGCTTCTTCAAATTTTTCAAGTTCATCTTCATTGCGGTTAAAGGAACGAACGACACGAATTCCTGTTAAACCTTCGCGAATAACACGATTTAATTTATCCATTTTCTTTTGTAGTGATTTAAACATCGGCATTGCTTTTCCGCCGAGAACAACTACTAATAGAAGCAGTAATGGTAAAACAACAACAAAAATAAGCGATAATTTCGCATCCCTACCAACTGCCATAATAATACCACCAAGCAACATAATTGGCGCCATTACCATTAGTCGCATCATCATATAAAGAACATTTTGGATTTGAACAACGTCATTTGTCGTTCTAGTAATTAGGGAAGAAGTTCCTACTTTATCAAATTCTTGTAAGGAAAAGTCCTCTACCTTTGTAAAAATTTTATCGCGTAAATCTTTCCCGAATCCCATTGAAATTCTGGATGCAAGATAAACTACGGTAACCGATAAGATAACAGAAGCAAACGAGATTAAAAGCATCTGCATCCCAGTGCTCCAAATGTAATCTGTATCGCCTGTTACGACTCCTTTGTCGATAATATTCGACATGAGTGTCGGCAGATAAAGCTGTCCAATAACTTGCCCGAAAGTAAGGACTAATACGGCTGTAATGCTCAGCCAATAAGGTTTTAATCTTTTCATCAATTTCATCATTTGCGTTTATGCCTCCTTATTTTCGGATTTTGTGTTTAAATAATCTGTCAGTTTTTCTAGGAGTGTAATCAATTTTTTCATATCGTCTTCACCTAAAAATTCCTGCATATCTTCAAAACTAGCTTGAAACTCATCAAACATTTTTTTCGATACACCTGCTCCGACTTCTGTTAGTTCCACATACATCGAGCGCTTATCTTCTGGGTTCTGAACTCGCTTAATGAGCCCTTTCCCTTCCAAAGATTGTATCATTTGCGTGACGCTTGGTTTTGAAATTCTGAGCATGTGACCAAGATCGGAAACACGAATTTTTGGCCCTCTGCTTTTAAGCCCACGAGATAAAATAAAAATAAATCTTGTTTCAGATTTACTGTAACCTGGAATTTGGAAACTCTTTATTTCAGCATGCTTAAAATTCATGAAAGCCTTGATTACCGAGTGCCCCAAGTCTTGATTTTTTGAAGACATTTCTCCACTTCTTTCTATTATTTGATTAGTTTACCTAACTAATTATATGAGTTATTCATTTTTTGTCAAGCAATATCTTAGCGTTATTTTAAAATTAATCTATACTTTTAACTTTAATTACCTTATAATGGCTTTAATTGTATTTAAAACGAAGGGAGGGAAACAATTGAATTCAGTGCATAAAGTTGCTAGCCTCAGTCTTTTTACACTTGCTTGGCCGATATTTCTAGAGCAATTTTTACGACTGATGATTAGTTATATTGATGTATTTATGTTGGGGCATTATTCTGATGATGCGGTGGCTGCGACTGGGGTTGCTAATCAGATTCTTGTTATTTCTATTATTATTTATGGCTTCATCAGTGTTGGTGTGCAGATTATCGTTGCACAAATGATTGGTGCGAAAAAACATAAAGAAATCGAGAACGTGATTACAAATGGCTTAGTGGTAGCTTTCTTAATCGGTATCGCGATGAGTATTATTTTCATATTTATGTCGAAAAACTTTCTAACTTGGATGGGAATTGATCCTCATTTAGTTCAAGTTGGTGCGCCTTTTTTAGAAATAATCGGAGGAAGTTCAGTTGTAATTGCCATTCATGCATCCATTTTACCAATTCTCCGGGCACATGGTTATGTAAGACAATCCATTCTCGTCCCTGTGACAATCAGTATTATCAACGTTGTCGGTAATTACCTATTTCTTTACGGACCACTTGCTTACTTAGATTACGGGGTGGCAGGTGTTGGGATTTCTACTGCTGTCGCGAATTTTGTCGGAATGGTTCTAGCTATCTGGATGTTAAAAAAATACATCGGTTACACTTTTCATTTCAAAAAATTGGAGCAAGTGTCCAAAAAACTACTTTATTCTATTTTACGTCTAGGTCTTCCTTCTGCTGGAGAAAATTTGTCCTATGCGGGTTCACAACTTGTTGTTACCGCAATTATTGCTATTTTAGGTACAGAGGCGCTTACAACAAAAGTATATGCTTCAACAGTTAGCCAATTTGTCGCACTCTTTGCTATCGCGCTCGGCCAGGCCTCGCAAATAATTATCGGTCGTGCGGTTGGCGCAAAAGAAATTGATAAAGCTTATAAGCAAGGTCTCCGCAGTTGGAAAATAGGATTAGTCGTTGCCATTGTGGTTAGTGTTTCGATTTATCTATTTGCCGAACCGATTATGAGTCTATTTACAACCAATACCGAAATCATAGCGATGACGAAAGAATTATTCTTGCTTTCGATTTTCCTTGAGCTTGGACGTGCCACCAATATTATTATCATTAGTAGCCTTAACTCTACTGGTGATGTCCGCTTTCCTTTCATATGTGGACTTATAGTCATGTGGATTGTTAGTTTGCCATTCTCTTATGTACTTGGAATTTCCGCTGGGCTAGGACTTGTGGGTGTTTGGCTTGCCTACATTATTGATGAAGGAGTTCGAGCGGTTCTTATGTACCGAAGATGGCGCAGTAAAGTTTGGTCATTAAAGTCAATCATATAAAGAAACGTCTCTTTGATTTTTTTCGAAGGGGCGTTTTTGTATATGACAAAACTGTCATTTTTAATTTCATATCGTCACCTAATTCGATGGTTCCATTTCTCTTTCCCCGCTATACTAGACTTATAAACAAATGAGAGGATAGAGGAGAAATGTTAGATAAAAAAATTATTAGTGCACTTAGTTATTTTAGTCTTTTCTTTGCCCCAGTTATCACGCCTGCTATTTTATGGTTTACAAATAAAGATAAAGAAATTCGTCACCATGTGAAATGGGCTTTGCTTACACAAACAACATTTGTAGCTGGAATCACTGTAATGATTTTGCTTTATAATAATGTTCCTTTTAGTACAAATAGTGCGGATACTATTAACTTTTTAGCTCTAGCTACCGTCTTTTTTATCGTTTTTCTTAATGTATCAATACTTATTTTTACTTTGATTCGAGGTATTACACGTATCGTAAAGCATAGTGACGATAACTGGGCTAGATGTTAAGCTAACTTCCTAATTTATGCTATAATATAGTGTACTTTAGGAGGTTTTTTGATGCGTTTTATTATTGCTTATTTATCAATATTTGTTTTAGGTATTTTTTCAGCACTTTTAATCGAAACAATCCTCTATGAAAATGTTACACCTCAGCTTGTTTTTTCAGCAATTCTTTTTGCTGCTCCCGTAATTTTAGTCGCTTCCACGTTAGGTGAAATATTTTATGGCTTTAGCAAAAAATCGAGCTACTTAACATTTGCGGTATGGGGATTTGTCTACGGCGTTTTTGTAACTGTCATTATCCTTAGCTTTATCCAAGTTTCTGGTATGCTGATTTCTGTTGGTATTTCTGTTCTTGCAGGGGTAATTATGGCAATTTTAGCTGTTATTTTCTTCTTTTTGCGAGGTGGGAAATCGACAAGTGGAAAAGCTGCTACCAAATAAAAAATTGTCTATCCTAATTGATTCATTCAACTAGAATAGACATTTTTTTATTCTTCTTCAAACGCATGATGACTCAAGTTAAAACGAATCGTTTGAAGAGGATAGCCATAAAAATCTTCGGTAAATTCCTCCACTTGCACAAACCCTTTCGCCTTATAAAAATGAATTGCTGTTTCATTACCTTTTTCCACGTTAACAAACATTGGCAGTGGTACGTGAAATAGAGTCATCCCCACTTCTAAAAGCTCTGTTCCAAGCCCGCGTTGTGTCACTTCAGGTAGTAAATAAAAAGCCGCGAGTTCACTTTTCCCCTTTTCAAGCTCAATAAAATTCGCAAATCCAATTACTTGGCTTGCTTGTTCCACGACTGCAAAAGGAGTTGCTGAAATACGATTATGAAGCGTTTCAACATTATAAAATCTTTCCAAAAAATCATCTTGTACATCACTTGGAATTAAATCTTGATAAGTATGATGCCACGAAGTAATCGCCACGTGCTGAATGGCTTCGGCATCTGAATTAGTTGCTTTTCTAATATGAAAATCCATCATCCATTCTCCTTTCAATTGCGCTAATTGATGAAACAGTTTATCTGACTTTACCCCTTTTTAACAAAAAGAATGCGCTAATTAAATAATTAGCGCACTGATTTTTTATTTATCGATTTTAATGTCTCCGGAACTAGTTTTCACCGTTACGCGGTTATCGGTATTCGAATCACTTGTTGGTACTTTAACGCTACCAGAATTACTGCTTGCTTCATAAATAGCTTTAAAATTACCTGGTATTTCAATCTCTACCTCACCAGAATCTGTATTGATTTCGATGTTTTTCACTTGTTTGATAAATGCTACATCGATATCTCCTGAGCTCGTTTTCGCCGTTATGTTATTTGTTACACCTGCGAGTTCAATTGTTCCTGAATCGGATTCAGCTTGTACTTTACCTTTTGTATTTGCATCAATATCTCCAGAACTAGTGGTTAAAACAGCCAAGTCGGTTACAGCACTATTTGTCAGTTCGATGTCACCGGAATCAATAGCAATTTTAAGTTTTTTCGCTTTAACACCAGTAGTATTAACATCCCCTGAACCACCATTTACCTCTAAATCACCCGTCAAACTAGTAAGCTCAGTCTTTCCAGAGTCTGTTTCAATCGATGTATTTGCTTTAATTTTCGATAAATCCAAATCTCCAGAAGAAGTAGTCATTTGAGCACTATTCGCTTCTAAATTATTCACTTTTAACTCACCAGAATTTGTAGAACTAACAAATTTCTTTACTTTAAAATCGGTAACATCAATATCTCCTGATTGAGATTTTACTTTTAAATCAGCCACTTTTGTATCTTTAGTTAAAAAGACAGTTACTTTTTGCTGCCCATATGCATAGATTTTCCCAAAATTATTATACCAAACATTTTCTTCTGGAACTGTTATATTGAATGAAGTGCCATCTTCAGAAACTGGTTTTAATTTTTGAATTGCTTTTTTATCCTTTGCAGAATAATTTCCTTTCAGTTCGATATAATTTTTCCCAGTTGTACTTTCTTTCCATTCAATTAGTGCATCTCGCTCGGAAGAAAAGGAAATTGTATTAATATTTTCAGATGACAAGTCCCACTTTTTAGTAAGTGGTTCCCCTTTTTCAATCATAGTTCCTGAGTTCATTGTGAATGCTACGCCAATAGCACCAATAATAAATAGCACCAAACCGGCGAAAAATAATTTCTTACTTAAATGATGTTTACGCATTTTTCCCGCCTCCTTTGACTGCATATTTGTGCCACTGGATAATTCCCATAGTTGTTTTACTTGTAAACTTAGTAAGTGCATTCGCTACAAAAAGCAGCATGAGACCAAGTCCTACAAGTCCTATAGACACAAACATTTGATAGAATTCGAAGTCAGCGCCAAATAAAAGTTCTACACCGAATAATACTGGCGAAAGGAGAAACGCACCAACCGTTACCCAAAGTGAAATAACTACCGACCATAACGTAGCCATAATTGGAACAACAAGGCAAATATCCAGGAAGAATAAACCTATGCCAATTAAAACTTGTTTACTAACTGTTCTATTTTCATTTTGATTTTTTCGAGGTACATAATAATAGTCTGTCTCCACTTGTTCCTCGCGGATATCCCTTTCACTTAAAATATCTGCTGCAATTTCTTCAGGTCTTCCGAGGTCAAAGACGATTTGTTCTTCGCTTTTCCCTGCCTCTACACCATTTCTAAAATGCTCTTGGTAATCAGATAATAGTTCTCTCCGCTCTTTTGGATCCAGCAATTCTAGGCGCTGGTTTAATTCATTTAGAAAATCTTGTTTATTCATTTACTGCTTCCCCCTCTGTTAAAAGCTTAGCGACACTATCTGTAAAATTATTCCATTCAGAGATAAGCTCATTCAAGTAAATCTCTCCTTTTACCGTCAGCTGATAATATTTTCTTGATGGACCTTCATTTGATTCTACTAAATAAGTGGAGCAATACTCTTCTTTTACTAATCTTCTAAGTACTGGATAAATGGCTCCTTCTGCAACTTCAATATATTTAGACACTTGATTTGCTAATTCATAACCATAACAATCTTTTTTTGAATTAAAAACAAACAACAAAGTTCTAACACACCTTTTTTGAATTGCGGGTTAACTTCCATGCTAACTCCTCCATTCTGCTAAATTACCACTAGTAACAAGTAATCACTACTATATATTATTCACTACTGCTATAGTTTATCATACACTAGTGTTCATTGCAAGGTACTGCCTAAAAAAAATAGTATTGTTTTTTCACTTAATAAATGTTAACCTATTTTAGTATTAAGTTTACATTAAGGAGAGATAAGTTTATGCGTGATCAGAAATTGAAATTTTTAGTCGTAGATGCTTTATTCGCAATCATCATTGCTTTACTCGCACAAATTGCTATTCCACTTGGTCCTATTCCTCTTACTGGACAGACATTTGCCATTGGTTTAGCTGCAACAATTCTTGGAGCTCGTCATGGTACGATATCTGTTTTAGTTTATATTGTTCTTGGAGCAGTTGGTATTCCAGTTTTCCAAGGCATGACAGCAGGTATTGGAATTCTTTTTGGTCCTACTGGTGGATTTATTGTCGGATTTATTTTTAATGCACTCCTTACAGGTTGGCTACTTGAAAAAACAAAATTCACTGTTCCATATGCTATCGTCGCTAATATATTAGGTGCTATAGTTACGCTTATTTTCGGAGTTTTATGGCTTAAAGTTAGTACTGGTCTTGACTGGCCAACTGCCTTTTTAACAGGGATGGTACCATTTATTATCCCAGGTATTATTAAAGCGATTTTTGCTGCTCTATTAGGTATTCTCATTCGTGATCGTTTAATTAAGGCAAAACTACTCAGAGCATCATAAGTCCCATTAATACACATTTTGATTCATCTCCTATATAATGATAATGATTAGCACTGAGAAAAGGGGACTCGGTATATGTCATTACTGAATGATGAAAATAGCTTTTACAACACAGATTTACTTGAGTTATTAAAAGATTCAAATGAAGCGGTTCTTCCATATAAAAGAATTCGTTTTAGACGAAATCAGAAAATCTTAACAGAAGGCACAGAAACAACATACTTTTATATTATTGAAGACGGGGTCGTCTCGATGAGTAAAAATACGTGTAAAGAAGATAGCATTATTAGTTTCTTAGGTAAACATGATTCTATCGGTCCGCTTACATTACTTGGAGGAGCTCAATCACCTGCAAACTATACCACTATAAGCGAAGTGAGTGTTTATCAATTTGAACGTAAATATGTTCTGAATAAGCTCTTAAGCTCACCAGAGGTATTCTGGCAAATGAATAACCTTATGCAAAGTATGGTTGCTCCAATATTGGAACGAGAAGCTTATGTGAATTTACCTTCTAGCGAGAAAGTCTTGGCAGGATTAATTGCTTGTGGGGAAAGGTTTGGAAGAATGGAGTCAGATGGTTCTTGCCTAATTCCATACTATTTTACACAAAAAATCTTAGGCAATTACTTAAATTTAGCTCGAGCTTATGTTGCTACCAACTTGCGGAAACTGGAAGAAGATGGTGTGATTGCTTTATCGCCGAAACCTTGGCGTATAACTGACTTCGAGAACCGCAAACAAAATTTAAGCAATACATATAAATAGTTTTAAAGTCGCATATTTTAAAATATGCGACTTTTTCATATTAAAAAAAGAGATAAAATTTAGTATTTAAGTTTGGCAAGGTAATTTCTCGGATTTTTGTAACATTAAGGTAATTTTTTCGTAAAATAAATTTAATATTCTCTTTCACAAAGTTAAATAATATTGTATAATTAATTAGCAACATAAAATAAAAAGGGAATTGGGGATATAGAATGAAAAACATCAAAAAAAAGTTAATCGTAATTTTAGCATTTGGACTAATTTTATCAATTAGCACTCCTGTTTTTGCTACAGAAACCGGAGAACAAAATGAATCGACAACAGAAATAGCTCCACCAACACAAACAACTACGAAAAATAATTCGGTTGAAGAACAAAAAACTAAAAAAGAACTTTTAAAAGCCAACGCAAATGCAGTAGTAGGAAAAACAAACCTTTCTTTTAAAATTGGAGATACGCCCGCTGCACAAGATTTTGTAACAGTCAATGATGCTTCAAATAATCCAACATTTACTTTTAAAAACGGACAACCTGTAACAAATGCTTCTGGAAACTACTCAATAGAAATTCAGGTGACTTTCGATGATAATACTTCTACAGATATAACAGTGAACTACATAGTAAAAGAAGCCGCACCACTTGCAACGCTAAAAACAACAACACCTGTGATTGAATTAGGCTCCAAACCAACACCGAATCAATTCGCAACACCTGCAGCAGGAGCAAAATTAAGCTTTAAATCCGGAGCGCCTTCTACCAAGAAAACTGGTACTTTTACAACAACAATAGTAGCTTCTAAAGATGGAAAAACTATTGAATTAATAGTTACTTACAAAGTTCTAGATCAAGAACCACCAAAGATTAGTGTTAATCCAGACGACTATCCGTTTATTATCAAAGGAGAAACTATAACGCCCTCTACATTTGTAACAGCTACTGATAACTCGGGTAAAGTTACTTTAACTTTTAAACCTGGATATGAACCAACATATTCTCGACTTGGTATGCATGCCTTTGTTGTTATCGCAACAGATCCATCAGGAAATACAACAGAGTTTTATTCTTACTACGTTATCGTTAGTGATAAACCCACACTTAAAGCACCTACTCTTGATTTGAATAGAAGTACACCTTCCATCCTTTACGGAGTTACTATGCCTAACTTAGGTGTAATTGCAGAAGATGAGGACGGAAATTTGATTGGATGGTCTATAGAAGATGAAAAAGGAAACTTCACCATTACATTCGAAACACCCTTACAACCAGGTGATATATTTGCTTTATATAGCAGTACTGAAGTAGAATACAGTGAAGAAACATACTATATTTATGACCCAGAAACGTTAAAAATTAGAGAACTAAATGAATCACCCTTTGAAGTAAAAACGATAAATACTAAAAATAGTAATACTACAAATAGTAATACTAAGAATAGTAATGTCACACAAAAAATCATACCAAAAACTGGCGATGCGAATCCAAATCCATTCACACTTTTTGGTTTTATCTTAATTAGTAGTTCAGTAATTATTTTACGAAAAAAATAGCACAAAAAAAGTGAAACCAGTTTAAAACTGGTTTCACTTTTTATTAATAATTTTTTCCCATAAAGAAAAATGTTGCGATTGCGCCTATACCTTGAACGATGAAGAAAATCGCTACAATAAGTACGATACCAATTGCGGAAACAACTGGATTGAATAGAGCAATGAAGCCAACAATGATACCAATAATACCAATAGTTAATATCCAGCCCCAGCCTTGTACGTTGTTTTGTTTAGCTGTAAATGCGCCTATTGTACGCATAATACCAGCAAACAACACCCACATACCAAATAGCAATACAAGCGTTAAAGTTCCATCAAATTCATTAAATAATAGCAAGAAACCTAATAAGATTGATAAAATTCCGTCAGCTAGCACCCAACCAGAAACATTTTGCGACTTTCTATCTGAAAAATAAGAGATAGTGTGGAAAATACCTGAAATCAGTAGTAAGAATCCGATCATCAATGTTGAGGTTAATAATGAAATACCTGGATGGAATAAAAACCAAATCCCAAGTACAATCATTGCAATCCCTGCTAATAAAACAAGAATTCGTGTAAATGTCTTCATTTTTTTATTTCAACTCCCCTTTATTTGTTCTAATACAACCTCACTTTTAATGAAATATAATTAGTCTTAACTATAATAGCCTAAAAAAACGATTTTAAAACCTTTTTAACGTTAAATATTAACCTAAAAATAGCTTTGTCACAAAAACTCCATACAAAAGCACTATTTTGGGACTTTTAAATACTTAGTTGACAATTTGTTTCATCCAGCGTAATATATAACTTAATTTAATAGTATTTTCTTATCACGAAAGGTGGAGGGACTGGCCCTTTGAAGCCTTAGCAACCGGAATTTATTTTCACGGTGCTAATTCCAGCAGTATATTCTGAAAGATAAGTCGGAAATCCAAGTTTAGGAAACTCTATCCTCTCTGGCGGCTTATATACTGCTAGGGAGGTTTTTTGATAGAAATTACTGATAAATACATATTAAAGAGGAGTGGATTTTATGAGTAATGAGTATAAATTCGAAACAATTCAAGTACACGGCGGGCACACACCAGACGGAGATACACATTCTAGAGCCGTGCCAATCTATCAAACGACATCATATACATTTGATAGTCCGGAACATGCCGCAGCCTTATTTGGTTTACAGGAAACTGGAAATATTTATACACGAATTATGAATCCTACTACAGCTGTATTAGAAGAACGATTAACTTTACTTGAAGGTGGCATTGGTGCGGTTGCAACGGCTTCTGGCATGGCTGCTATTACTTACTCTATTTTAAATATTGCTGGTTCCGGAGATCATATCGTTGCAGCTGCAACACTTTATGGTGGAACACACACTCTTTTCTCGCATACATTTAAAACGTTTGGAATTGACGTTACTTTTGTCGACCCTAACGAACCTGAAAATTTTGAAAAAGCAATTAAAGATAATACGAAAGCTGTCTTTGTTGAAACAATTGGCAATCCTGATATAAATATTGTCGATATCGAAAAAGTAGCAGAAATTGCACATGCATCCGATATTCCACTCATCGTTGATAACACATTCGCGACCGCTTATTTAAATCGCCCGTTTGATTTCGGCGCAGATATTGTCGTTTACTCAGCAACGAAATTTATCGGCGGTCACGGGGTTGCAATTGGTGGCGCGGTCATTGATTCCGGTAAATTTAATTGGACAAATGGTAAGTTTCCAAAGCTAGTTGTACCCGACGACAGTTATAACGGCTTGTCTTATACAAATGATGTTGGCGCAGCGGCTTACATTACTAAACTACGCGTCTCACTCCTTCGTGATACTGGTGCAGCGCTTTCTCCTTTTAATGCATTTCTACTCATTTTAGGGCTAGAAACGCTATCTTTACGTCTTAAACAACATGTAAAAAATGCCAAACAAGTGGCTAATTTCTTAAATGACCACCCTAAAGTAGCTTGGGTGAATTATCCAGGTTTAACAGACAATCAATACCATGAGTTAGCTCAAAAGTATTTACCAAAAGGCCCTGGTTCCATTTTCACATTTGGTGTTAAAGGTGGTTACGCGGCTGGGAAAAAGGTTATCGAATCTGTAGAATTGTTCTCGCATCTAGCCAATGTTGGTGACGCAAAATCGCTTATTATTCATCCAGCATCCACAACTCATCAACAACTAAGTGAAGAACAACAATTAACAGCTGGTGTGAAACCTGAGTCCATTCGTCTTTCTATTGGAATCGAGAATACGGATGATATTATTCAAGACTTAACGAAAGCGCTAGAGCAAATTTAGGAGGAAGTGAAGAGAATTGACCTTACAACAAAAAGAACTATTTCAAAAAAGTCCTCTTCTACTTGAAAACGGAGAAACGTTAAGCCCTGTTTTAGTTGGCTACGAAACATACGGGACCCTTTCTGAATCACGCGATAATTGTATTTTGTTAGAACATGCGCTCACTGGGACAGCTCACGCGGCGAAGCATTTTGAAGATGATGCTCCTGGTTGGTGGGATGATTATATTGGACCAGGGAAAACAATTGATACAGACAAATATTTTCTGGTATGTACGAATGTATTTGGTGGCTGTAGTGGAACGACTGGCCCCTCCTCTATTAATCCAAAAACAGGTGAGCCATTCCGGTTACAATTTCCCGGGTTTTCTATTAAAGACATTATTAAAGTGCAGCGTGAACTTTTGGAACAACTTGGAGTTACGCGGGTTGTTTCGGTGATTGGTGGATCAATGGGTGGAATGCAAGCCACAGAATGGGCGATTGATTATGCGGATATAACAGATAGCATTATTAACATCGCTTCCCCACTCGCTGCCGGACCTGATGCGATTGGCTATAACTTAATTATGCGGATGGCGATTCTGAATGATCCCGATTTTAATGGCGGCAACTATATTGGTCAACCTGAGGGCGGGCTTGCGACTGCGAGAATGGTTGGGATGATGACTTACCGGACGAGCGAACTTTTCTCTAAACGGTTTGAACGTTTCACTGTCGCCGAGTCTTCTCCTGCTGCTTTCTCAAAAGAGCATTTTCAAATTGAATCGTATTTACAATATCAAGGGGATACTTTTGTCGAGCGGTTTGACGCAAATAGTTATCTATATTTAACAAAAGCGATTGATTTATTTGACGTTACGACTCCCGCGAAAGATGATTTACCCGCTTTTTCAAAAATTAAAATTCCGTATTTGCTCATTGGTATTACGACCGACCAGCTTTTCCGAATTCATGATTTACGTCGTGGTTACGAGCTTTTAAAAGAATGGGATGTGCCGGTTACTTATCATGAAGTGGCCTCTGAATACGGTCATGACGCATTTCTAGTGGAAAAGGAAGTACCGAAGTTTGAGCCGCTCATTCGGTCATTTTTAAGTAATTTACCTGTTAAAAGCATATAAAAAAAGAGACCTCTAAAAATTTCAGAGGTCTCCTTTTTATTAGTCTTTGTAAATAGATTTCGTTCGGTTAAGCCACGCATAGCCTAGTCCGATAACGAGGCCACCACCTACAAAATTCCCAAGTAAAGCAAGGACTAAATTGACGGTCACATTGCCTGCTGTCATTGCAGCAAGTGTTCCACCAGAAGCGAAAAATGCTAATGAGAATGATGAGAAGTTGGCGATAACGTGCTCGAACCCTAAGAATGCAAAGATGAAAATAATGAAAATCATCGCAATGACTTTACCAGCATCATCTTTCATTCGGAGCGTACAAAGCACAGCCGTATTTACAACAATATTGGCGAAAATACCTTCTACAAAAATTTGTAGTGGCGCTTTTTCAAGTTTACCGCTAACGGCAGTAAATAAGAAATGATCCGCAGGCAAATTATGGAAAACAGATGTCAGAGAAACTAAATACCCTGCAAGAATTCCACCCAATAAATTACAAACAATACATAAAATCAAAATTTGTAACGCTTTTCCTGGTTTAACAATTTTTTGATAAACACCAGTTGTCATATACATCATGTTAGAAGTACCAAGCTCGGCATTCATATAAATAATCATCACGAGTGACCAACTAAACATAAACGCATACGTGATTTTACCAAGTCCTGGAGCAAAATGATCAACTTTATCACCAATCATTACAGCGACCGCAGTCCCTAGTGTTAAGAATAAACATGCTAACATCGCGCGCACGATATAACGAAGAATACTATTATTTACTAAATCAATTTTTTTGCGCGTACTATAATCAATTTTCTGCATTAATGGACTACTTTCCACATCCAAATTATTTCATCTCCAAACAAAAAATTTTCTTGTGAAATTCACAACTTGTTTATTGTAGCATGTTTTTAATTTGATGCAAATAGTTTTCAGAAAATAAAAATGAGTTAAGCGTTATCATCTTGAATTTTTTTTCATCTGGAAGTTTTATGTTGTTAATTTCCCCGTTTTATCATTATTAAAACCAAAAAAAGAGAACAGATTTCTCTGTCCTCGTTTAGCTGATTTATTTTCCAAACCAATGTTTTTTAGCTGAATCTTTTGCTTTTCCTTCTGTTTCTTGAGCACTTTTGATTTCTTGAGCTACAATTGCTTCATCCATGCGTTGCACACGACCATGTAACTCATCCATTACTACATCGTTTACATTTGCTAATTCTTGCTCTGTCGCAATCAGGATAACGCCTGTCGAACCTTCTGGAATTGTTTTTAGCGTTCTTTCAAATACGGATAGAGCGTTTTTCACTTCACCAGCATCTTGCATAGAACCAACGATTGCTCCGACCATCCAACCAATTAAAATACCGAATGGACCGCCTAAAATACCAATTAACATACCAATAAGGCTATCTTTCATATTTTTATCGGCACCAGTAAAATCAAGAAAATCTTGTGCAACAAGTTTATTTCCTGGCTCATGTTTTACAACCGCCATTTGATAACCAATGATTTTGCGTTCTTGGTGCAATCTTTTCATTTCAGAGAAAGCTTGATAAGAAATACTTTCTTCATCGAAATTCATAATTAACACTGTTTTTTCTTTTTTCATCTGTTGTACCCCTCTCGCCTCATAAAGCATTGTATTTAGGCATGTTTTTTCATACCCAACTCTTATTCTACTCGCACTAGTCGGCAAATAGCAATTAATAGCACCTTCCTACTTAAATCAGTACTTTTACAGACCTTTTTTACCAATAAATGGGAAGAATTTAGAGGTTTTATTGGCATAAGCTTGAAAGTCTTCGCGGTCTCGATATTTTTTTTCAAGTAGTGGGACACCGGAAACAAATAGTAATAATAAGGTGATAACAATCGGACTCGTAATCAGCCAAAGATCTGTTATTTGTGTTAACGCGACTAAAAATACACCCCACCAACTAAGAGCTTCGCCGAAATAATTAGGATGCCTTGTAACAGACCAAAAACCTGTCGTTAGTAGTTTTCCTTTATTAGCTGGGTTCTTTTTAAAGTTTTCTAACTGAAGGTCACCACCAACTTCAAACACAAAACCAATAACCCATATTACGATTCCTGCAATTTGCCACCAAGTAAATTCCGCTGATTCATTGGCAAAACTATGTGTGATTGGTAAAGCGATAATAAATAAGAGAATACCTTGCAAAACGAAAACATTTAAAAATGCTTTTAAATTAACCAATGTCGTTCCCCAGCGTTTGCGCATATTAACGTAGCGATAATCTTCTGGCTTATTCCAATTTCTACGCGCTAAATGCCAAAATAAACGTATGCCCCATAAAGTAACTAAAATAAGAATCGTCAAACTTTGCACCGTTACACTAAAGGTAGTTAAAAACCCGGTCCAAGCAACAACAACAAATCCCCCACCCCAAGCAATATCTACTAATGAATATTTACCTTTTATTTTTGAAATGATAAACCAAAGTACAAAATAGACAAGTAAAGCGAGTGCTACTATCCAATACATCATATTGTTTCCTCCTTTTTAATTCCTGCGACCGCGACACTAGAAAGTCCGGCACTGATGGCAATTGCAGCTGAACTATCCACTAAATAGCTACTTCCTCCTATTTTCGCCTCAAGTTCTTTCTGCCAAAGTTTCGCGTCACGCTCTGAAGAAACATGCGTAATAGCAAGCTCTTTCAGTCGTAATTTTGCAACTTTTCTAATGATTTTTTTCATACTTTGTTTTTGACTAAATGACACACCTATTAATTTCCCTTCACCGTTCCTGTCCAGACTAACAATTGGATATAATGAAAGTTTCTGTGCCAACATGCCTAAAATTCGCGGTATCCGACCAGATTCCACCATTGGCGATAAATCTGCCACTGCAACATAAATAAATATCTGAGTAGTTAACTGTTCGATTTTATAAGTAACTTCATCAAAAGACTTTCCAGTTTCCACTAATCCCACTGCCTGCTTTACTAGAAGCCCTTGAGCAACGGAATTCAATTTGGAATCAATAACGCGAATCCATTCTGACGACAAATCGCGCGCTTTAATTCGTTGCTTGATTAGTTGATACGTCCCGCTTAATTTAGCTGAAACTGCAATAACCAGTACATGTTGATACTTATTTTCTAAGAACGATAATAATGCGTCAACTGTTCGAATGGTAGGTTGCGCTGTGCTCATTTTATATTGCTGTGTTAGTTTTTGTTGTATCAAAGTTGGTCCAACTGTTAATTTATCGAGGAAATTTTCCTCCCCAGCTAAAATATTCATCGGCAAAACGTGCACTTGATGTTCTAATAAGAAATCTTTAGGTAAGTCAGCAATCGAATCAGTTACAATCGCAATTTTTGCTCGTGGATTTCTCGTTACATCATATTGAAGCCGCATATCGTCTACTTTTTGATAGGTCATTTTTCCGAATTCTGATAGTAAACTTACTATTTCTTGTGGTTCATTTGTATGAATGTGTATTTTTGTTTGTTTTTCATTCCCTGCAATCGCCAAGGAATCTCCTTTTGGCGCAAGGACTTCTCGTAATGTTTGATGGGAGATAGTCGCTTCTTTAATAATAAATTCAGAACAATATCGATAAATTGGTTCACTTGTCTCAAAATGGCTGTGTTCTTTCGATATTTCTTGCTCCACATAATTATTTGGTGTAGAAACTGTTTCCCCACAATAAGCATTGGTCAGCCCGGCAATGAAGTAATAAAAACCTTTCGCCCCCGAATCGACTAACCGGTTCTTTCGTAAAATAGCCATTTGAAATTCGGTATTAATTAATGCTCGTTCCGCAACTTTTTGCGCATTTAACAGCGATTGTTGAAAAGAACGTTCTTGTTCATATGTCCCAGCAAGCGCCTCAGACCAAGCCTTCATTACCGATAAAATAGTACCTTCTTTTGGATCTAACAGGGCATCGTAAGCTTTATAAACCGCTTTTTGAAATGCTAGAACTAATCCGTCAAAAGTAGATTCGAAGTGATGATAACTTTCCGCAACGGCATTTAAATATTGCGCAAAAATCATCCCAGAATTTCCACGGGCTCCTATTAGTGCCGCGCTGGCCACTTCATCAAGTAGTTCTTTCGTGGAGTATTCTCGTGGCGAAACATGATCAATAATCGCTTGCATTAATGAAGCTAAATTACTTCCTGTATCACCATCTGCTACGGGAAAAATATTAATTCGATTTAGCTCATCTTTTTTACTAATTACTTCAGCTGCCCCGTTCAACATGCTTTGTAATAGACGTTTGCTTTCAGACTCCATCATTAGGAACCTACTCCCGAGAAGAAATGTAGATTAATGAAGTAGACAATTACGGAAGTCACAGTCGTCACAGCTGTTCCCCAAATAAGATCAATAATTGTCATCGTAATTGGCCAATCTTTTAATGTTGCTAGGTTCGTCAAATCGTACGTAGCATAACAAACTAAACCAAATAATGCTCCGGCTAAAATCGTGTAACCTAAGCTACCTTTCTCCGTTCCAGGCATTAATACGAAAAAAGTAACCCCAACAACATAAATAAAATAAAAAATTACTGCTGGAGCAAGCCTTACATCCCCCATTAACTCCCCAATAAACTGCTGATACATTTTCTTAGAAACTACGAGTAACCAAAAAAGATCGAAAACTAAGAAAACTACAGCACTTGTTACAAATAGCTTTAAAAATTGCGCCATTTCGACTCCCCCTTATCACTTGATAAGTGAATTTTAACATACCTAGGTTCTTACTCCTAAAAGATTGCTCAAGACCCACTCTTCTTACTTTCTGCCATAAAAAAATCAATCATTTAACGCAATGATTGATTCACTATCTATATATTTCCCCTAGAATGCTCCTTGCTAAACTCGTATCGCGCAATCGCTAATTTTCGTCGCTCTTTATGGTCAATTATCGGAAGTGGATAATCTTTTCCTAAAATCATACCATGCTCTTGTTGCTCTGTTTCAGACATTTTTTCTGGCTGATGAATAAATTTAGCAGGCAAATCCCGTAATTCCTTTACATATTTCCGAATAAATCTACCATCTGGATCAAATTTTTCCGATTGGGTTGTTGGATTAAAAATTCTAAAATACGGCACTGCATCTGTTCCAGTCGAAGCCGCCCACTGCCAACCACCAATATTACTCGCTGGGTCGTAATCAATTAGCATCTGTTGAAAATATTTTTCGCCAAAGCGCCAATCAATCAGTAAATCCTTCGTTAAAAAGGAAGCCGTAATCATTCTTAGGCGATTATGCATCCAGCCGGTTTCTTTTAATTGGCGCATCGCAGCATCGACAAGCGGAAAACCGGTTTGCCCGTCTTGCCACTTCTTAAAAAATTCGCGATTATTTTCCCATTCAATAAAACGATAATTTTCTTGAATAGGCTCATTTTTTTGCTTTGGGAAAGAAACATAAATCATATTATAAAAGTCCCGCCAGCACAGTTCTTTTTCGAATGTTGCTCGTCCTTCTGTAGCTTCTTCTTTTTGAAGCGCCTGCCAAACTGTACGAATCGAAATCTCTCCCGTTCGTAAATAGCGTGATAAATGACTCGTTTTATCAAGTGCTGGGACGTCTCTTGCTTTATCATAGTTTGCTAAGTCTTCTTTTACAAAGTTTGCAAGTCTCGTATTTGCTGCTTTTTCACCGGAATCAAAGGCTGGTAAATCTTGAATCAATTCTCTAAACTGTTCCTCATATTTTGGAAATAGGCTTTCTTTCCTAATATTTTCTGGTTTTAAAGCGACTTTTAAAGGTATTTCTTTTATTTCTTCGCGCCATTTTTTGTAGTAAGGAGTGAAAATTTTGTAGTATTCTGTAGCGGATTTTTTCACTTCTTCGGCTGAATGAAGGTAACTATCGTGATAGCTGTGAACTGTGATTTCCTTATCAGCAAAGAATGCTTGAGCTGCCTCATCTCGACTTGCTCCGTAGCCTGTTTCATCGCGGTTGAAGAAAACTTTATCCCAAGTTGGTATTTTTTCTTTTAATTGTTTTAAGAGCTCGATTGGCTCGCCAAACATGATTTGCAAATGGGTGTTTTTATTTAGTTCTTGTTGAAAATGGGCTACACTCGCGAAAAATGCTTGGTGACTAGGGCTCCCTTTGATAAATTGCTCTGGATTTACTTGAAATAACAAAATTAAATCTTCTTCTTTACAGGCATGATAAAGAGCTTTATTATCATTTACTCGAAGATCTCTACGAAACCACATTGCTGAAGTCATTTGCTCCCACCTTTCGCACATTACTTATCGTTATTATACGAGAAATGACTAGATATAGAAAAACAAAGGGCTTATAACGCAAAAAACCTATTAACTTTAATTAATAGGTTTTCTACGGAGCATCCGTCAATGTCCATTCAATCGTTGTTTCGTAGTCCTCATCCGTATAAGCGTGAGCCACGTCTGCTTCTACAAGGATGCCTTGATTTTCTGCCCACGTAATGGGAACAATCATGTCATTGGTCGCATTGGACTGGTAAATAGTCATTGGTTCATCTGAAAGCGGTTTTTTCTCGCCATTGTTATCAATGAAAATAAGCCCATTAGGTAATGTGTGTGCTGGATTCGTTGTTGAAGTTAGCGGTGATTTTACTGATGCTGTCACGCTGAACTTGCTACCTGCTCCTCGTGAGTCAAGTACAGATAAATCAAAATCCGTATTTCGTTTCGCGATACTTTTTTGATTATTAAGTTCGATCGATTCAAAAGACATTGTTGCTGGCACATGGTTGAATTTCAGCTCACCAGTTACTTGAATGGTAATTTCTTTTGTCAAAGTTCCAATTTGGATGGTGGCTGTGTATGTTCCGGTTTCTTTTTTTAGATTTGTGCTTGTTACTTTCACATCAGGCGTTAAATCTTTACCAGTTAAGATATTGAACGCTTGTGCTTCCGATTTATCTAGAATGAATTGTTTCATTTCTTCATCATTAAGATTAATGAAGTCTTTTACATTGGCGGAAAAATCTTTTGCTCGTAATGCTTGCTCATCTTGTATTTCTGTCAAATCATCTTTAATAAAAACTGGTACATGAATATCAGCGTAATTATTCGCCTTGTCTTCTAACCTAACAATTGCTTCTGTAGGTCCAAATACATTCGTATCTGGTTCATTTAGTATGGTAATAGTAACACCTTCACCTGTCGTACCATCTGAGTGATCTGTAATGTTCGTAACTAATTTATATGCATCCGGGAGCGAATCCCCTATGTTTAATACTTGCGGAACAGCATCTCCGCTTGGAGGAGTCACATCTTTTACAGTTACCGGATCTAAGGTAATTCGTTTTTGGTCTTGTGTAATTGTTGTTACTAGATCAGTGTAAGGTTTAATAAAGCCATTCGAGATAGCAATTCGATAAATGCCTGTGTCATCTGCTTGTCCTGCTAATAGCTTATTTTCACCATTTTCTGTATATGCAATACTAACAAATGCATTTGGTGTCGCTGTTCCGGTGACTTCGTTGTCTCCATCCGTCACTGGATTTATCGTTCCTTCAAGGCGCCCCATCGCAATCATTCGCGCCGTATTTTGGTTAAAATTCGTTGGCGTCATTCCAGCATTAGTAGACAGAATTTTTGTCGTTGTTCCTGAATAAGTTAAACTCCCAGTAACATTTTCCCCATTCGGTAAATTAAAAATTTGTGCTGGTTGGTCTGTCCGATCAATTGCTCCAGCTGTATTCCAGTAATTTACCAATTGTGCATCTAAATTAAATGTATTTGCATAAGGCCAGTAAAACATTGGCGTATTACTATTCGTTGCAATCAAAAAGCTTAGCGGATCCTGAATGTCTAATTTCGCAGTTGCATTATAAAATTGGATAATATAGCCAGTACCGCCTGTTTTATTTAAGATTAAGCGAGCATTTGGACTGACAGTAATATCATCCGCTGACCAAAGAAGTGGATTAGAGCCTGCTGTTTTTGTCATTGTCACATCGGCGCCCTCAGCAATTTTAACTGTCCCACCTGGCGTATCTCGAAAAACATTATTGTTTGAGGTAATATTTAATTTCGCATTCTTTTTTACATCAATATCAATTGGTTTTGCGCCTGAGCGATAAAACATCCCTGTCCCGTTAGAAAGCACGGTTACATCTGCATTTTCTTCAACTGTAAAAGTATTGACATCAGCTGTTCCGCCACCAAACCAGAACGCACTATTCGCATTTCCGCTTGCATGATTAATATTTAGTTTTCCAGAAACGTTTACTCCTTTAATTTCCGCAACTTCATTTACTGCTGCTGATCCGCTTACAACGGAGGCAATCGTTATATCATTTGTCCCTTTGAAATTTGCTATTCCATTTAAATTATAAATCATTTGCGGACCTTGATAATGAACATTTTCATAGTTTTGAACGACGTCTTTTGCAGCCCCATAAACCGAAATAGTTCCATAGTAGTTTTTCCCAATAACATTGATATCTTTTAATGTGGTTTCTTTTGTACCTGTATTTGTGTTAACTGTGATGACACTGCTCTGCGCTCCTGCTGATGCCATTGTTTCGGTTAATGTGTGAATTTCACCAGTTGCTGGATTTTTTCCTGATAAAGTAAAAGTTTGTTTCGAAGCTGGAATAACAATGCCACCAGATAATTCAACATCTGCTCCTAAATAAACAGTATTAATCCCGTTGTCTTCTGAAATGGCTGCTTTCAGTTCCGCGAAATTAGTGACTACCGCTTCATTTGCCGCTAAATTATCACTACCAGTTTCAGCATCTACTACTAGGTTAAAACTTAGAAAAAGAGCCGCTATGGTCAATACAATCATTAATTTTTTGAAAGCCAATGTGCCAGCTCCTTTCTTTATTTTTCTTGGTTATTTCTTCGTTTTCTAATTACTAGAATAATAATTAATACTATAAGTAAAACACCTGCAGCAATCGCAACATACAACCATTGGCTCGTTTGTTTCAAATTCACTGCTTCTTTATTTAAGCCTTGATCTTTTTTACCAATCGTAAATGTTTCATCCCAATTCCAAGTTTCTACGCCATTCGTAGCAGTCATTTTCAATCTGTATTTACCTTCTTTTAATGGTTTATTCTCCCAATCAATTCCAAAGCCAAAACTGGAATTCGGTGCCATCGTCATATCTGCCTTTTTAGTTTGGTACAGCATTTTATCCGAACCATCTTGATACACTTTTGCATCAATACTTAGATTTTTGATAATAACTGGTTGGTCGTTTTGTAATTTGGCAACTATCGCTGTGTGATAATTGATAAGAGTTGGTTTAATACTTAATAAATTCATATGTGGTTTGACTTGTTTGTCGGTTTCAGATAACTGCATACCAACAATATAGGAATATTCATTTTTAAGTGAGACACCTTTTGTTTTTTTGGTCTCCGTTTGATTTTTCTTTTTGAATTGTACTGCGCCCAAAACAATTCCATCGATTGATTCGTCTGGCATTTCGATTGTAACTTGAACGGTTTTTTTGCCGTTTACAGGTATCGTTAGAAGTTTTTGGTCGTCTGGTATTGTAGCTAATGCGGGTAATGGGTACTTTAGGCTTTTATCTTTTTTAGAAAGGTCGTTTTTCGTGTAATCAATCACACCTGTTCGATTGGTAGTTGCGTAATTGACGGATGCTTCTACTTGAATTTCTTCATTCGAGCTATTCATTACATCTATTTCTACTGTTTGCTTTTGTTTTGGTTTCATCTTCAAGTCAAAGTAGGTTTGTCTTTTATCTATTTGATTGTCCGGAATATTAGCTTGAACGGAATAGCCGACATCCCCTTCTGCTGCTTTTGCTTCTGTAAAATTGCCGAATGTCATTAATAATGGAACGAGGAATAATATGCTAAGAAAACTTTTTTTCAATTAAACCTTCCTTTCATCGCCTTTAATAAAAAATTTTGCGTCTAGAAATAAAATTCTAAACGCAAATTTTTTAAACACCAGGTGCGTCAGATAATGTCCATGTAATTGTTGCTTCATGGTCTCCAAGTGTTGCACTTCCTGCTGGTATCGTTAACTTAACATTGTCATTTAAGCTAGCTACATCATTTGGTGTCGCGCCAAACCAACGATTAATCCATGTTCCCATACCTTCTGATTCTTTTGCCGAAACAACATTTACAATTGAAGTTCCGTCAGCAGGTAATTCCACTGTTTGAACGGCGGTTGGAGTTGTTGCTGTTGTACTGGAAGAAACAGTTTCCCCATTTTTAAATGACAGTTTAGCTCCTGATAGTGAAGCAGCTCCTTCCTCATCTTTAAAAGCAGTAGCTGTTGCCGTAACTGTCCAACCAGCGCCTGTTCCCCGGCGGTCAGATACTTGAATAAACGGCTTTCTAGAAGTAGAAGAATAGCTTTGTTCTGTGGATGAAACTTCATGCTCTCCGAAATTTACAGAAGATACGTAATCCATTGTTAGTGAACCAGTATTTCCAGTTCCAGGGTCAGTCGGATTACTTGGATCTAGTGGATCTATTGGTTTTGTTGGATCTTCTGGATCTACCGGATTAACTATCCCAGTCCCCGCTTTAAATTTAATTGATGCTTTTGAATCCCCTTCTGAAGATACTGCAAAAGCAGACGGTGCAAAAAGTGTGACTGAAGTTATGCCAATTAATCCTACAATTAATGTTTTTTTGAAAATCATTTTGTTTCTCCTTTCGTCATACGTTATCTTTATAATATGATGAAAAGAGCTCCAAAAATATGTACAACTTATGAAAAATGATAAATTTTATCACATTATTTTTTATAAACGTTAAAAAAATTACACAGAAACCGCTCTGTTAACGGACTCACCTTGTAAAGAAAAAAATTATGTCTGTTTTGTGAACTTTTTTATTCATTTTTTATTCATCAAAAAAGAGCCCTATTAAGCTAGAAAATACCTTTCTAACCAATAGAACTCTTGTTAGTTTTATTCTTTTTCTTCAGGAGGCGTTACAACGTATTCACTCTCAGGCTGTTCTCCGTAAAGCCCTGAAATTCGTTTGAACCAGATAAATACATGTGTTACAACTACTTTAAGTACAGCATAACCTGGTACTGCAAAAATAACTCCGAGCACTCCAAACAGATTTCCTGCTACTAAAATAACGAATAAAATTGTAATTGGATGTACTTTTAATGTTTTACCCATTACTTGAGGCGAAATAAATTTACCTTCTAATAATTGAACAACACACCATACAATAATTAATTTAATTAATAGCCAAGGAGAAGTTACGATTGCGATAATAATAGCTGGTGTAATAGCGATTGCTGGTCCTAAGTATGGAACAATGCTAGTACATGCAGCAATAATTGCAAGCGTTAATGCGTACGGTAAACCGATAATTAAATAACCAATAAATAGCAGAATACCTATACACAAACTAACAATAATTTGGCCACGAATATAAGAACTAATTTGGTGGTTTGCTTCACCAAGTACTTGACGTGTATGCGCACGACCATTTACAGGTAGCATTTTTAATAGGAAGTCTGGCAACTTTTTCCCATCTTTTAATAAGTAAAATAATACAAGCGGTGTAGTCACAATAGCTAGTACCACTTCAGTTACAGTTCCAACAATACTTCCTATACTAGTAATTGCGCTATTAATAACGGAAGTCCCTTTCGTCGAAAGAGTTTTCATAATATCACTCATATTAGTGCTTAATTTATCTTTTATTTGATCAAATAAGCTTGAACGGCTAAATTCATTAAATTTTTGAGTGATTTGGTCCCAATAACCTGGGAATGATTTAAATAAGCTAACAATTTGGTCTTTCACTGCTGGAATAACAAAACTAAATAATAGAATGATTAAACCGATAATTACTAAGTATAACAAGGCAATTGCCCAGCCTCGTTTCCACTTTTTTTTCTCCAACCAGTCAATTATTGGGTTAAATAAGTAATAGGAAATTCCTGCTAAAATAATTGGTGCAGCAACGGTTTTAAGTATTACCATTAGTGGATCAAAAATAAAGGCAATCTTCGTTAATACATAAATATCAAGCGCTACTAGCAAGAAAATTAATAATCCTAGTACAAACTTATTCTCAATAAAAAACTGTTTGAATTTTGTTAATGTCCCCTTCACTTTTCCACCTTCTTTTGTCTAAATTTATTTTTGTTTGTTACTATTATATAGGTTAATACCCTCGTTCTCACTAAATTACCCATAAATTTGAAAAAAATCAGGCGTAAGTTGTAATTTATCCTTGAATCAATCCATCTGGATCTAATTCAAGTAAAGCATGTGCAAAATAAAAATGATAGTCAGCTTGGAATTTCTCAAATAATTGCGCGCCTTCTTTTTGATACATAACGAGCGGATCTTGTTGTCCATATGCGCGTAAATGAATGCCTTCCCGCAATTGAACCATAGCGTCGAGATGCATTACCCACATTTGGTCCATTAAGTTTAAATACACTTCTTTTTCAATTGCAGTAATTGTTTCAACTGGAAATTTATTACGTTCTTTTTTGTGCCAAGAGACAATTTCTTCCACTACTTCTCTTGGATCCATCAATGTCACTTGATCGAAAGAGATGGGAAATTTAGTGCCACCAAGTAATTCTTTTTGGCGACTATAGTATTTCTCCAGCTCTTCTTCCTCGAGTTCAAGTGGATGAATAAATGAATATTCCGCAACTTCCCGAAGAATTTTTTCCGAAGAGATACCAAGCTTATTTCGTTCTAAAAGTTGGTCTCGCTCTTTATAAACCATTTTCCGCTGTAAATCGATAACTTCATCATAAGAAAGCAAATCTTTCCGAATATCGTAATTTGCACCCTCCAAACGTTTCTGAGCATCTACAATGACAGAGTGAATTTTGCGCGAGTTAACAGGCTTTCCATCACGAGGTGCTTTACGTTTAAGTTTTGTGGACAGTTTTTCCCAACTTTTACTTTCAAATTGCTCTAATAAATCATCTTCTAATGAAATCATAAATTTACTAAAACCAGGGTCACCACGTCGGCCAGAACGGCCCATTAACTGTAAATCAATTCGACGACTCTCATGACGTTCAGTCCCGATTACTGCTAATCCACCAAGTTTATGAACATCCGCATCTAACTTTATATCCGTTCCTCGGCCTGCCATATTCGTTGCTAAAGTTACCATACCGCGCTTCCCAGCTTTTGCAATAATTTCCGCTTCTTGGGCGTGGTTTTTAGCATTTAAAACTTGGTGAGGAATTCCAGCGGCATCAAGTAAACCGCTAATCCATTCGTTACTTTTAATAGAAGAAGTTCCAATTAAAGTTGGCTGACCTTTTTCATAACGCCAAGAGACCTCGTAAACAATCGCTCGCCCTTTTTCCTTTTTCGTATAAAATATATCGTCCGGCATATCTTCACGATTCACGCGTAAATTCGTTGGTATTACGACTACATCCATATTGTAAATCTGCCGAAATTCTTCTTCTTCGGTTTTCGCTGTACCTGTCATACCAGAGAGTCTCTTATACATTCGGAAATAGTTTTGAATTGTAATGGTCGCAAGCGTGCGCGATTCTTCTTTTACTTCCACACCTTCTTTTGCTTCAATTGCTTGGTGAAGGCCATCATTAAAGCGGCGTCCTGGAAGCGCACGTCCAGTATGCGGGTCGATAATTAAAACTTCCCCATCTAGAACGACATAGTCTTTATCTTTATGCATCAAAAAATGAGCGCGCATTAGAAGCATTGTAATACGGAGTTCCACTTGTGCTTCCGCGGAATAAAGTGATTCAACACCCCAAAATTTTTGTGCTTTTTCAATTCCTGCATCATTTAACCAGACAAAACGTTTATGTTCTTCTATTTCATAATCATCTTTCATCATTGTTTGCACAAGATTATTCGCAGTTTGATAAAGCGATAAATCTTCTTCTTTACGATCAGAAATAAGTAAAGGAGTTCGTGCTTCATCTATTAAAATGGAATCTGCCTCATCTATCAAAACAAAATCGAGTCCACTTTGTACCTTATCTTCTTTTTGACGAACCATGTTATCACGTAAATAATCAAAACCAAATTCAGAAGCTGTTCCATAAATGACATCTGCTGTATAAATCGCTTTTTTCTGATCTTTATCTAAACCAGATTCGTTTAAAGCAACCGAAATACCGAGATATTCTAACACTTGCCCGATTTCTTCCCGATCCCGTCTTGCTAAATACTCATTCGCAGTAACAAGGTGGACACGGTTGCCACGCATCACTTCAATAAACATCACAAATAATGACATCAATGTCTTACCTTCACCGGTTTTCATCTCTGCCACTTTACCATCACCAAGAACAAGCGCACCAATTAATTGAACGACAACGGCATCCAAGCCAATAATTCTACTTGCCGCTTCTCTTGCTAATGCAAAAATATTAATCTTATCTCGTTCTGTCATTGGTTTTGTTTTAAATTTTTCGCGCCAATAATTCGTTTGTTCGCGAAGTTCATCTTGGTCCATATTTTTATATAAGCCCTCTTTTCTAACGATTTGACGGGCTATTTCTCTGTACTGTTTCACAATTTTGCGATCATCATAATTCTGTCTCATTATATAACATCCTCCATACCTTCTATTATAGAATACCACAAAGTCATCTGGCAATTTATTTCAGGTTTAGTAAAAACGAAAAATTGATGAGAATTATATTACAAATGTATTAAATTTTTCTATTAACGAACAACAATAGGTTTCTCATAGCGAAAGTTATTGCTTTTTGTTCATATCTCACTTACACCTTAAAGGACTCCCCAGCAGTACATCTCAAGCCCTAAGAATGCACGTTCGCTTTTCCTTTATTACAAATTCATTACAAATAGTTGGTATAGTCCGCTATCTCTTTTTAAAACAGTTTTTATTCATTTGTTTTTTGCGTAAAAACTGGGTAAACTAAGTATTAATCACTATAAAATTAATTCTCAATTACTAATTGCGTACTGAGATTTTCTGAAAAAAAGAGAGGAGTTTTATGAATATGAAAAAAGCAACTATCGCGGCTACAGCTGGGATTGCGGTTACAGCATTTGCTGCACCAACTATCGCATCCGCAAGCACAGTAGTAGTTGAAGCTGGAGATACACTTTGGGGTATCGCTCAAAGCAAAGGGACTACTGTTGACGCCATTAAAAAAGCAAACAATTTAACCACTGATAAAATCGTACCAGGTCAAAAACTACAAGTAAACGAGGTTGCTACTGAAGAAAAAGCAGAGAAATCTGTTAGCGCAACTTGGCTTAACGTACGTTCTGGCGCTGGAGTTGACCACAGCATTCTTACTTCCATTAAAGGTGGAACTAAAGTAACTGTTGAAACAACAGAATCAAACGGTTGGCACAAAATTACTTACAATGATGGAAAAACTGGTTACGTTAACGGTAAATACTTAACTGACAAAGCAACTAGCACACCAGCTGTTGCTACTCAAGAAGTGAAAAAAGAAGTAACACAACAAGCTAAACCTGCTACAGAAGCAAAAGCAGAAGTAAAACAACCAACTACGCAACAAACTGCTCCTGCACCAAAAGCAGCAGAAACTAAAGAAGCTCCAGTAGTAAATCAAAACGCTACTACACATAATGTTAAAAGCGGCGACACAATTTGGGCATTATCCGTGAAATACGGTGTTTCTGTTCAAGATATTATGTCATGGAATAATTTATCTTCTTCTTCTATTTATGTAGGTCAAAAATTAGCTATTAAACAACCAACTAAAACAGTAGCTCCAAAAGCAGAAACAAAAACTCAAGCTCCTGCAGCTGAAAAACAAACAGCTCCAGTAGTAAAAGAAAATTCAAATACGAATACTGCTACTACGGAGAAAAAAGAAACTGCAACGGAACAACAAACAACTACTAAAGCACCAACTCAAGCTGCGAAACCAGCTCCTGCTCCGTCTACTAACACAAATAAAACAACTACAACAAACAACAACACAAATGCAAGTACACCATCAAAAAATACAAATACGAACACTAATACGAATACGAATACAAACACGAATACCAATACAAACCAAGGTTCCACTAACAATGCGAGTGCAAGTGCTTTAATCGCTGAAGCTCAAAAACATCTTGGAAAAGCATACTCTTGGGGTGGTAACGGACCAACTACATTTGATTGCTCCGGTTTCACTAAATACGTATTTGCAAAATCTGGAATTTCTCTTCCACGTACGTCTGGCGCACAATACGCTAGCACTACAAGAATTTCCGAATCACAAGCAAAACCTGGTGATTTAGTATTCTTTGACTATGGTAGCGGAATTTCTCACGTTGGTATTTACGTTGGTAATGGTCAAATGATTAACGCGCAAGACAATGGCGTTAAATATGATAATATCCACGGTTCTGGCTGGGGTAAATATCTTGTTGGCTTTGGTCGCGTATAATTAATTAATAACTTAAAGTAACCTGTGGAGCAGGAAGTTCGCTTCACAGGTTTTTTGTTGGAATTTTATCTTAATGAAAGACGGTGCATGATGAAAAACTCGATAAAACTAAAATTATTTCCTAAATTTACTAAAGGCTATAAAGAAGGCTATCCTTTAATTCTAAAAGAACGTTTCGAAAAATGGCCAAAAGATTTACAAGAAGGCGACCTAGTAGAATTAATAGATACCAATGGTCAATTTATAGCTCGAGGGTATCACGGAAAACAAAACAAAGGCGATGGCTGGCTTTTCACCTGGGATAAAAAGCAACAACTTGATGAGCACTTTTTAACGACTGTCATTACAACGGCTATCGAAAAGCGTCAATTTTTATTTGCAGATGATTCTACTACGGCTTTTCGGATTTTTAACGGTGAAGGCGATGGCTTTGGTGGTTTCACTGCTGACTTTTATGACGGCTATCTTGTTATTCAATGGTATAGCCTTGGTGTATATTCTTTCCAAAAAATGATTTTAGAGATTTTCTTATCTTTTCCAGAAGTCAAAGGTATTTACGAAAAAAGACGTTTTCAAGAAGATACAAAAGAGGATTTTGTCGCTGGGCAAAAAGCTACTTTCCCGCTGATTATTAAAGAAAACGGCATTAATTACGCTACTTATTTAGATGATGGTTGGATGACTGGTATTTTCCTTGATCAGCGAGATGTACGGAGACGAATAAGCGAAGACTATGCTGTTTCCAAAAACGTACTAAATACTTTTTCTTATACAGGAGCGTTTTCCGTAGCAGCTCTATTTGGCGGGGCTAGTAAAACAACTAGTGTGGACGTTGCCGGTCGGTCGCTTAGTAAAACAAAAGAACAACTTGAAGTAAATGGGCTAGATCCAGGTTCGCAAACTATAATCGTAGAAGATGTTTTCCATTATTTCAAATACGCTTTACGAAAAAAACTAACTTTTGACTTAGTAGTGGTTGATCCACCAAGCTTTGCGCGCACAAAAAAAGTAACCTTCCGTGCTGCAAAAGATTATCCAGCTATGCTACGTGAAATTATTGATATTACAGCTCCAAATGGCACCATTATTGCTTCTACAAACTATGCGGGATTTGGGATGAAAGCATTTAAAAAACTAATTGCCGAAGCGTTTCAAACAAGTGATCGCACTTATAAAATTGTCGAAACGCATTCACTTCCAGCAGACTTCACAGTAAACAAAAACTTTCCTGAAGGGAATTATTTAAAAGTTCTTTTTCTCACTTTGGATAAATAAAAAACAGCGGCCAATTGCTTGGTCGCTGTTTTGTTATTATTTTTTTACTGGCTGATTTTGATTTGGCAAGAAACTTTCAAACCAGCTGTATAGGTCGTCTTCTTCTGCTTCATTGACATTATGGCCAACAAAATAACTATGTTTTTCTACATTACATCCCATTTTCTCGAAAAACTGAGCAATTTCTTCTGCTTCGGCTATTTGTATAACCGCATCCTCTATGCCATGACCGATAAAAATACGTTTATCTTTTAACATTAAATTAGCTGGTCTTTCTTCTAAATAATGTGGCAAACGACCACTAAGTAGCGCAGCAGCTTTGTATTGTCCGCCATAACTTTGCATTATAGAGATGGTTAACACTGCTCCTTGATCAAAACCTGCAAGAAATATTTGATTTTTATCAATAGAAACATATTCATTACAAATTTCATCAATAAATTGTGCGATTCGTAAGCTAGTATAATCGACCTCACGTGCATTTGGATCGCCCTCTGTTACCATATGATAAAATCCATAAGTTGGTCCATATTCAACGTCCCCTCGCATAGAGACAACAACAAAACGATCCATTAATAATTCTAATCGTCCTGCCATATCAAGCTCATCCCCACCAAATCCGTGAAGTGCGAATATCACTGGAAAAATCTCCCCATCTTTCCTTCCAATTGGCTCATAAATATCATACGCATACATTTTCATTCTTTACACCAGCCCTTAATCTAACAGTTTTTTTAGTACTTCTGCCTCTTCATCAGTTAGTGTAATCCCTTTTCCCATTTTTTCATGATCCTCTGACCAGTCGCGGATATCATATTTAGGCGGACGGCCGTTCCAGCTTATTTTATTTAACTCTTTCCGCCAGCCACGTGCATTTTCGGATAATACGCCTATTTCTTCTATGATTTCATATTCAATATTTGCCAAAATAATCCTTATCCTTTCTGAAACTATATCTACCATACTAACAAACATTTACCCCAATTTACATTGAAACAATCGTGAATTTCAAAAAAACACCCTTCCTACTAGAATTTTTAGATTGATTGCGTTACGATTGAGAAGTACGAAAGGGTTGGAGGTGCTTAGTTATGACGAATGAAACAACGGATTATTTACTGGAAACATGCTTAATGGCCGGTAAAATAATGATGGAAAGTGGTGCAGAAATGTATCGTGTGGAAGATACGATGAACCGGATCGCCACCATCGCTAGTAATAAAAAAGGGATTAGTTTCGTGACGCCAACTGGGCTTTTTATGTCACTTGAAGGTGAGCGTAATGTGCAGTTACAACAAATACCGACAAGAACAATTAATTTAGAAAAAGTATCTATGGTCAATGAATTTTCCAGGGATTTCGCTGAAAAGAGAATTTCCTTAAAAGAATTACATACAAAACTCATTAATTTAGATAAAGATGTTCGCTATTTTCCTATTTGGTTGCAAATTTTCGCTGCCTCGCTCGTTAGTGGCTCTTTAATGGTTATTTTTGGCGGTGGTTGGTTTGATTTTATTCCAACTTGTCTTATTGGCGCGATTGGTTTTATTATTTTTTACTATACGCAAATTTTTATGAAAGTGAAGTTTCTGGCAGAGTTTTTAGCTTCATTGAGTGTTGGACTATTAGCTGTTTTAACAATTTCGATTGGTTGGGGTATTAATTTAGACACGATGATTATTGGTGGTGTGATGCCGCTTGTTCCCGGGGTGCCAATTACGAATGCGGTTCGAGATTTGATTGCTGGGCATTTACTTAGTGGAATGGCACGTGGAACGGAAGCGCTACTTACTTCTTGTGCAATAGGAATTGGGATTGCGGTTATTTTCCGCTTTTTCTTATAAAGGAGGCGCTATGATGGATTTAGTTTGGACAATTATTATTCAATTAGTACTGAGTTATGTTGCAACTGTCACATTTGCGATTATTACAAACGTGCCAAAAAGAGCGCTGAATACTTGTGGTATCACTGGTACTTTTGGCTGGATGGCTTACTGGACCTTAATGCAAATGGATTCTGGGACCGGTGCATCGTCGTTAGCTGGAGCTTTTGTTGTCGCTGTACTAAGTCACTTTTTTGCGAAATATAAGAAATTACCGATTACGATTTTTAACGTTCCGGGAATTGTACCACTTGTTCCAGGGGGACTTGCTTACCAAGCTGTACGGAACTTTGTGTTAGGCGACTACACAGAAGCAATTGGTTTTTCCGTGCAAGTTACAGTGGTTGCTGGCGCTATAGCAGCGGGGTTAATGCTCTCAGAAGTATTCAATCATAGTATTAGAGCATTTCGTGAGCGTAAAGAGCACATATAGAGGAAAACCAATTTTTTAAACTAAAAAAAATACGTATCAAAAATCTACTGGTAGATTTTGATACGTATTTTTACTTTCGTTCAATAAACATGTTTCATTACTTAATCAAGGAGCTGGGATTAATATTGCATAGCCCTCTATTTTGTAAGTAACTACAACATCTTTATCAGTCAAGACGCCTTCACGATTATCTGGTACAGAAGTAATATTATAATAATTAATTATCCCAGTCTGACTATCATCTGGATCGAGGGAAACAAGGTAAGGAACAGGATTACCTTTATCATCTATTATATTAAAAGTCATTCTTGAAGGTAAAGAATAGGTTTCTCCTTCTTTTCCCTGAATAACAATATCTGGTACTAATTGATTTTGATTATATAATTGTTGATTATAATCTAACTTCAATTGATATTGGTTTAAGTTAGGGTAGTTAGGAACAAATTCACCGTTTTTCATGGTTGTGAAATCTGGGACAGTAAATGGATTTCCATTCATATCAACAAACTTAACTGTTATTGTAACATCTGCTAACGGGTTTTTAGTATAGACATAAATTACTTGTTGTGCTTCACTAGTAAATACGCCTGTTGCATTTGCTGGTAGTTTACTTGTATCTAATGTGTAGCCTTCGATTTGGAGTTGGTTAGCTTCTCCTGTTGCATCGTAGGAATCTCCCACATTACCACTCATTACTTTTGGTTCATGGATTTGTGTACCATCTTGGTCCACATATTCGATAGTTACATTAGCAGCAGGAACAGGGTTTTTAGTATAAACATAAATTACTTGTTGTGCTTCACTAGTAAATACACCTGTTGCATTTGCTGGTAGTTTACTTGTATCTAATGTGTAGCCTTCGATTTGGAGTTGGTTAGCTTCTCCTGTTGCATCGTATGGATCTCCCACATTACCACTCATTACTTTTGGTTCATGGATTTGTGTGCCATCTTGGTCTACATATTCGATAGTTACATTAGCAGCAGGAACAGGGTTTTTAGTATAGACATAAATTACTTGTTGTGCCTCACTAGTAAATACGCCTGTTGCATTTGCTGGTAGTTTACTTGTATCTAATGTGTAGCCTTCGATTTGGAGTTGGTTAGCTTCTCCTGTTGCATCATATGGATCTCCCACATTACCACTCATTACTTTTGGTTCATGGATTTGTGTGCCATCTTGGTCCACATATTCGATAGTTACATTTGCAGCAGGAACAGGTTTTTTATCATAAATATATGTTACTACTTGCGCTTTGTTTGTAAATTCTCCTGTTGTATTTCCTTGTACTTCTTTAAAATCGTAACCTGCAATATCTTTTTGTACTGTTTGATATTTTTCTCCCACATTACCTTTTAATGTTTCACTTGATGCTATGGAATCTCCTTGTTCATTTTGATAATTCACTGTTACCGTTCCTTGTTCCACAGGCGGTGTTGGCGGCGTAATATCATTCTCACTTGTATGAATATAGCCTACATAAGTGTATCCTTCAATGCTTGCGGGTTTTTTAGTTTCTTTTGTTCCTTTTGTAACAGTCATTGTTTCTTCTGGTTTTATGTTGGTGTTCTCTACTGCTTGAGCAACAGAACCAATCATTAAGCTTCCTCCACTAAACACAACCAAGAACAACAAAAGCTGTTTTGCATGTCTTTTTTTCAGAGTAAGAAGCCCAATACCGCTTCCTAATAAAATAAAACCTAAGATAATTAAGTAAACATCAGGACCTACATCTCCTGTTTTCAGAAGTGTATTCCCATTGTCTGAGTTCCCATTTCCGGAATTTCCGTTGTTTGAATCTCCACCTGAACTAACTTCAGATACAGAAATACCATTATTGTTGCTTCCTCCCGCTTGATTATTATCTGGATTGGGAGAACCACCTGAAGTATTTTTTTTGTAAACAAAAGAATAGTTTTCATAGTCATTTGTAAGAACCTCACTTGGGTTACCTTCTATAATACTATCTTTTTGCTCATCGGTTAATGTTTCAAAATCAATATATTTGTAAGTAATATCACTGGTATCACTTTCAGCAGCATATACTTCAGAATCTCCTAAAAGAAAGCCTGCGAATATTAGCATTACTGCGAACAAAAACATTCCTAGTTTTTTGTTCATATTAATTTCCCTCCTTTTTCGTTTTTTAATTTGAGTAAAACATAAACGTACATGTTTTACCTCCAACATTATACTATCCTATGTGTTTATCTACTATGTATAAAGGTAAAAAAAATTAGAACTATGTGAACAATTAGTGTGCAATGTGAACATTTAACGTCAAAAAAGTTAGGATTATGTGAACAGTAAGGAAACTCCATACTTTAAACTGGCATTTCATAGACGTTTAATTATTTTATTCCACTTTTATTCTTAAACAAAACCAAAAACTTGTATTTTTTCACATAAAAAGACTATAGACAAATGATTTCTCATTTATCTATAGTCTAGGAGCTTTATATTTTCACCGTCTAGCAATATTCACAGTAGTAAAAACAAATTTATCATAACGATGACGCGATTTAGAAAATTCAAAAGCGAGTCCGTTATTTAAATAGACGGTTTGTTCTACTTCGACAACCGGATCATCAGAAGCACAATCGAGATATTGCTGGTCAAGCTGTGTCGCTTTATCCGCGCGAATTTGTTTATAAGAACTAGCAATTTTCAGGTTCAAATCATCTTGAATATATGAATAAATCGACCCTTCCAAAATTTGCTGATTAATGCCCGGGATAACTCCGACTGGCATATACGTATGTTCTAATACATATGGCTCGTCTTTTACTAGCCGAACACGAAGAATGTCATAGATTGGCGTTTCCATTTCAATATGAAGGCGCTCTGCAATTTCTTCAGTTGGAAAAATGACTTTAAACTCAATTACTTTACTTATAACTTTCTTCCCATTCAAAAGTTTAGTGAAGCCGTTTACCTCTTGATTATGAATCTGCAAGCGGTCCGCGTCCAGCGCCGATTTGATAATGAAAGTACCATGCCCACGTTTACGGTATAGTAAGCCTTCAAGTACAAGGACTTCCAGTGCTTTTTTCATTGTCATTCGACTACAATCAAACTCTTTCGCCAAAGTTATCTCATCAGGAATAGGTTGATTAAGCGGATAAGCGTGATTCATAATTCTTTTGCGGATTTCTTCAGCAATAAAGCTATATTTCGTCTGGTTCTGAGCCACGGAAGTTCACCTCTTTACACATAATACTTTTATTTTATCACATTTAGTCTTCAAAACCATTGTTTTCTGAAAGTTCTTTGTACCAATGACCAGATGCTTTTACAGTACGTTTGAAATCATTGTCCAAATCAACTTCAACTAAGCCGTAACGGTTTTTGTAAGCATTGGCCCAGCTCCAGCAATCCATGAATGTCCAAAGATGGTAACCATGACAGTTAGAACCTTCTTCAATTGCTTTATGCAGCCATTTCAAGTGACTCTTAATGAAATCGATTCGGTACGTATCTTCAATCATTCCGTCTGCATTACGATAACGACTTTCGCCTTCTACTCCCATACCATTTTCAGAAATGAAGAATGGAATATTATCATAGTTGTCACGAAGATTAATCGCAATATCATAAATCGCTCTTTCAAAAATTTCCCAACCACGGTACGGATTCATTTTGCGATACGGCATTTCATAATTATCGAAAAGATGTTCAGGCATAAATGGCGCATTCGGATGAGCTGCGTATTCTTTCGCTTTCACGCGGCGCGGTTGGTAGTAGTTTACACCAAGAATATCAATAATGTTGTTTTTAATAATCGCCAAATCTTCTTCCGTATATTCTGGAAGCGCGTCATGTTCGCGAATAATTTCTACAAGGTCAGCCGGGAATTCCCCTTTTGTTACGGGGTCAAGGAAACTACGGTTGAAAATTAGATCCGCAATATGAGCCGCTTTTAAATCAGCTGGATTTTGGCTTCTTGGATATGATGGCGTTAAGTTTAAAATAATACCGATTTGGCCTTCTGGAATTTCAAGGGCATGGAATTCTTTCACAGCAAGGGCATGAGCTAAAGTAGTATGATAAGCAACCTGTGTCGCGCGTTTAAAATCAACGACATTCGGATAGTGCATATCGTATAAATAACCTGCTTCAACAGGAACAATAGGCTCGTTAAACGTGAACCAGTGCTTCACGCGGTCTCCGAACAACTCAAAACAAGTTTTTGCAAAAGTAGCATATGCATCCACTACTTCCCGGCTTTCAAATCCACCTTTTTCTTGCATCGACATTGGCATATCAAAATGGTATAAATTCATAAATGGCTCGACATCATTTGCAAGCATTTCATCAATAACACGATTATAAAAATCAACCGCTTTCGGATTCACTTCGCCAATACCATCTGGAATAAGGCGCGACCACTGAATCGAGGTACGGAAAGAATTATGTCCTGTTTGCTTCATTAAAGCAATATCTTCTTTGTATTGATAGTAAAAATTAGATGTGTTTGTAGGACCAACATCATTAAAGAAACGACCTGGTTCGATTTTATACCAGTGATCCCAAATACTTGGTTTTCTACCGTCTACATCTGCTGCACCTTCTGTTTGTGGGCCGGATGCTGCACTTCCCCACCAAAAATTATCTGGAAATTTATAAGTCATTTTTTTACCTCCAACTATTATTTGATTTTATTATACCTTATTTTTTTAAAAGTATAAACTTATTTATACAAAAGTTTGTTTTTTGTTTTTTATTTCTTACACGTATTGCCAAAAATCGGCTAATCCGCTACAATAATAAAGTCGTATAAGTTCGGTAATATGGACCGTTCGTTTCTACCAGGCAACCGTAAAATGCCAGGCTACGAGCTATTGTAAAATTTAATTGGGATTTTTTTGCTTTTTTTATTTATTATTCCCTTTTTTACCTATGCTCTTTCCGTTATGTGCGACAACATAAATAGGGAGGCTTTTTTTAATGGATAAACTTTTCAAACTACGCGAGAACAAGACGACTGTTCGAACAGAAATACTCGCGGGGCTAACGACTTTTCTGTCAATGGCTTATGTACTTTTCGTCAACCCATCTATGCTTGCAACGACTGGAATGGAATTAAAAGCTGTTTTTGTAGCAACGATTCTTGCGTCAGTCGTTGGTTCACTTGCAATGGGACTTATCGCTAATTACCCAATCGGACTCGCTCCTGGTATGGGATTAAATGCGTTTTTTGCTTATACGGTTTGTGCGCAGTGGGGAATTCCTTGGCAAACCGCGCTAGCTGGAGTGCTTGTTTCTGGTTTAGTTTTCATTTGTTTAACTCTTTCCGGACTTCGCGAAAAAATCGTTAATGCAATTCCAACAGAACTAAAATTTGCAGTTGGTGCTGGAATTGGCTTTTTTATCGCCTTTTTAGGGCTTAAAAATGCTGGAATTATTGTGCCAAATGACTCTACTATTGTAGCGCTTGGAGACTTACATTCTGGTCCGGTTTTACTGGCCGTTTTTGGGATTATTATAACTGTAGCTTATATGACAATTGGTTGGAAAGGTGCGATTTTCTTCGGAATGGCAACAACCGCTGTTGCTGGAATGTTGTTTGGGCTTATTGATGTGCCGACTCAAGTTGTTTCTTCTGTACCAAGTATGGAATCAACATTTGGTCAAGCAATTATTCACTTGCCAGATATTTTCACACCGCAAATGCTCATTGTTATTTTGACATTTTTCTTTATTGATTTCTTTGATACTGCCGGGACACTTGTTGCGGTTGCGACTCAAGCTGGATTTGTAAAAGATAATAAAATCCCGCGCGCAGGTCGTTCGCTGTTTTCCGACTCACTGGCAACGGTTTTTGGAGCGATTTTTGGGACTTCAACAACTACTTCTTATGTAGAATCAACTGCCGGGGTTGCGGTTGGTGGTCGAACAGGTTTAACAGCTGTCGTTATTGCTATCTGTTTCTCACTGTCACTATTCTTCTCGCCACTTCTTGGTGTCATTACAAGTGCGGTTACGACTCCAGCGCTTGTGATCGTAGGGATTTTAATGATTGGCAATGTCGCTCATATTGATTGGACTAAATTCGAAGTAGCTGTTCCGTCATTTTTCGTTATCTTAATGATGGTACTTACTTTCTCTATTGCAACTGGTATCGCGATTGGTTTCATTTTCTATCCAATTACAATGGTGCTTAAAGGTCGTTATAAAGAAGTACATCCAATTATGTATGTGATGATGGTGCTGTTTATACTGTACTTTATGTTCGTCGTTTAGACAGCAAAAAAACCGGGGATGCGGAATCCTCGGTTTTTCTTTTAATCGTAATAAACAATCATGTAGTTTTTGCCTTTTTCCTCGTCATAACCTTGGACAAAATCAGTTTCTTCTAGTTGTTCTAAATCTTTCACGACAACTGAAATGTTTTTGCCAAGTTTAATCGTTTTGCGAATTTTTTTCGAGAGTTTTTCCCGCTTTTCTTCATCTAATTGGAAAGTTTCTGGAAAACGGACATTATTTTCTCGTTCGAACGTATCGACCATTGTATTGAATTCGGTAATTTCTTCCGGTTTTTCAATTGTCGTACGGGCAAATTCCGCAATATTTAACGTTTCTTCGCCTGCCAAATATTCGCTCGTCGCTTTCACAAAATTCGATTTATCAAGTAGCGACTCCTCGCGTTGCTTAATATAATCAGTACAAACTTCCACAAAACCTTCCGTATAAAATTTCTCATCCGTTATTTTATCAATACTTAAAAACTTATCTTTCCAATAAACAGAATCACCGCGATTAAGCCGATCTAAAATTAACACTTTATTTCCTGTGTCATGATCAACATTAAAGATCAAACAGCCTTTATCCAGATCTGTCCCGGTAATCCCTTTATCATAATCAATTTGAAATTCTCTGCCGTTGAAATCATTTTTAAGAAAGACTTCTTTATTTTCGACTTTGAAAATCCCGATACCGTTCGTAAAATCGCCATCTACAACACAGCCTTCAATAAAGAAAATCCAAACATCGCCACTTTTAATATTTGGGTGGGTTGTTTCGCTATATAAATGCTCTAAAATCTTCTTGGATTCATCCAAAAATTCTTCTTCCATGGCAAACATATTCGCAGCAAAAGTCCGGACTTCATTAAAATCCAAGTCTGTTTCATGGGTAAACTTAAAATATTCATCTTTGGTAAATGGCTCTAAGAAAATAGAAGCTAGTGTTTGATTCATTTCCGAACCTATATCAGCGAGCACGTTCGCCGAGACTTCCGTTCCCTCTTCTCTCGCTTTATTTCCAGCAAAATGAACCACGAGTTTGGTAATTTTTGCGTATGAAAAATCTGGCATTCCTTTATCATCCTAACTTTTATAAAATAGATATTTCCTGTATACTAAATTTATTATGAAAAACGGAGGTGCGTAATGATTCCAGCAGATTTTGAAGATCGCGTTTATACAGTCGTTCGCCAAATCCCGCGCGGTAAAGTGACCACATACGGTCAAATCGCCTATATGATTGGTTTTCCTAGAAATGCGAGACTCGTTGGTACTACGCTGAAACATTCGAAGCGTAACCAAATTACACCTTGTCATCGTGTTGTAAATGCAGCAGGTCGGCTTGTCCCGGGTTGGGAAGAACAGCGCGACCTCCTTTTATCAGAAGGTATAACATTTAAAGAGAATGGACACGTAAAAATGAAAGATCATTTTTGGCAATAAGTGTTATAACCACGCCCAATATCTTGAACGCCGTGTGAGTCCGACCCATAGACTAATGGAATCTGTAACTCTCTAGCTAACGTCACGATTTCTTTTGGTGGGTATGTTTCTCCGCAAAGTGGTTTAAATAGACCCGCCGTATTAAAATCAAGCTCATAGTCACGTTTTTTCACTAAAGCAAAGATTGTCTGAAATTCCTCTATAACATCTCTTGAAAAATCAGCTGCATCTGCTCCAAAAAAATACTGAAACTTCTGGCACAATGAAATATGCCCGATTCGCCGCGGTTTAAAAGCTCCTAAATCCGCTTCAATGGACCGTTTCACGCCTTCTAAATAAGCAAGTTGCGCTTGTTCAAACCCACCATAGAATTGCACAATTCCTTCATTATAATCTTCCGCTGAAAAATCAATTGAGCGAAAGCCGTCTTGTCCTTTTAAAAAATGTAACGACAATATTCCATCATCCGTTTGCGGCCCGTACTCATTCAAAAAATCTTGCGTAAAATCCTCATAACCAATCAAATAATCCACTTCAAACCCGATATGTATTAATAAATCGCTCGCATATTTTTTCTTTAAATGATTCATTTTCTTAAAATAATAAGGGAGATCACTCATTGCCATACTTGCTGTCGTCACTGCTTCACTATCACCAGCAGTATTTTTCATAAATTCACTCGAAAGTGGTGCATGCTCAACAATAGAATACTCATCAAACCCCAGTTCAATCGCTTTTAAAATCATCTCTTCCACATCATCATGCGAACCATGTGGACAAAATTCTGTATGTGTATGCCCGTCTCTTTTCATATTCAACCCTCTTTCAAAATTCTTTTCCCAAATTACACTAAATGATACACTAATTATACCATAAGCCACTATTTTTCTATTCATCATTTACAAAAACGCTTTAACGTGCTAATATGCTAATAAACTAAAATATTGTAAAGGAGCTAGCCAGATGAACTTAAATAAGAACTTACCAACTGGAACACGTGATAAACTCTTTCGTGAAGCACAAGCTGCATACAAAATTGAGCAACAAGTGAATTATTATTTTGCAAACCGTGGATTTAAGCGTATTGAAACACCTGTTATCGAATTTGGAGATGTCTTTTCTTCTGAACATCAGACCGATACAAATTTGTACCGTTTCTTTGATGAAAAAGGTCGCTTGACAGTGCTTCGGCCAGACATGACCCTTCCAATTGGTCGAGTCGTTAGTACAACTGGTGTGACGCTCCCTCTAAAACTTTCTTATAGCGGAAAAATCTTTCGTGCAAATGAAGACTTTGGCGGTGAACAAAACGAACAAACACAAGCCGGAATTGAAATTATTGGCTACCCTTCCATTAAAGCAGAAGTGGAATGTATATTAAGTGGAATTGGGGTTTTAAATGCTCTAGAAATTCCGAATTTTCAAATTGAACTTGGTCATGCAGCAATTTATAGGCGTGTAATCCATCTTTTAAATCTACCTGAAACTACTGAAACGGATTTCCGTCTACTAATTCAAAATAAAAGCCTTACTGGCATTCGACAATTTGTTACCGAGAATCCAAGTACGCTCGATGATTTTATTCTCGCCTTACCACGCTTATTCGGCCCAGCGACAATTATTTTAAAGCAAGCTAAAAATTTAACAACTGATAAAGGAATTTTGACGGCACTAACTGAAATGGAAACTATCGTAGGCGCTGTTTCTTACGCAGCAGATATTAGTGTCGATTTAGGACTCGTACAAGATTTTCATTATTATACTGGTATTATTTTTAGAGGATATGCCGACCTTGCTGCGGATAATTTTTTAAGTGGCGGTCGTTACGATCACTTACTAGAACAATTCACCAGCTCTTCCTCTCCAGCAGTTGGTTTAGCTCTTAATCTCGACTCCCTCACGACCCTACAAAACCGCGCTGGTATCATCAAAAAACAAACTCCAACAACGCTTTTAATCCACTACGACCTAGATGCAATCCAACAAGCAGAAAAACTCATGCAAGAAACACCGAACAGTGAATTAAGTTTTTTTGAAACTCCAACAAATGCCATCTCTTTCGCAAAAAAATGGCAAATTCCAACTGTTGTTCACGTTGCGCGCCATAGTATCCAAACTATTTTTCATAAGGAGGCGGAATAATGAAAGCTTTAAAAATCGCCTTAACGAAAGGTCGCCTTGAGAAAGACGCGGTCGCTCTTTTAGAAAAAGCTGGTCTTGATTGTTCTTCTATGACAGATAAAAAGCGTAAACTGATTTTCCATAATAGCACCCAACCAATTTCTTTTATTTTAGTAAAAGCTGTTGATGTCATGACCTATGTAAAACACGGTGTTGCGGATATTGGCATCGTTGGTAAAGACGTTTTAATGGAAGCCTCCAAATCCCATTATGAAATGCTTGACCTTGAAATCGGTAAATGCCAATTCTGCCTTGCTTCCACGCCCGATTTTGACCCAAGGAGCTATCGCCGAAAAATTATTGCTACCAAATATCCAGCCGTAGCCTCCAAATTTTTTCGTGAAAAAGGCGAAGATGTAGAAATTATCAAAATTGAAGGCTCGGTTGAAATTGCACCTGTACTTGGACTTGCTGACGCTATCATTGATATTGTCGAAACCGGCTCCACTTTAAAAGAAAATGGCTTAATTATTTATGAAAAAATGTACCCTATCTCCGCCCGACTGATTGTTAATAAGGCTTCCTTAAAACAGAATAAAACACAAATTTTCCAATTAATTGAACAATTAGAACAAACGATAAAGGAGGAGCACCCGCGATGAAATTTTTAACCGGAACAACGGAGGCTATATTAAAAGAACTGAGTGCTGAAAATTCAAGTAATACCTCAAACCAAATCGTAAGCGAAGTAAAAGCAATTATTGAAGAAGTAAAAAACTCTGGTGACCGAGCCCTGTTCGACTATACGGCAAAGTTCGATGGTATTGAATTAAATGAGTTGCGCGTCCCAAACAGCGACTTCCAAATAGCCAACAACAAAGTCGATCCCGCCTTCTTAGAAGCTCTTAAGCAAGCAAAAGCAAACATAGAAAGCTTTCATAACAAGCAAAAACAATCAGCTTTCCTAGATAGTGAAAAAGACGGTGTCATACGCGGGCAAATCATTCGCCCACTAGAAACAGTCGGCGTGTATGTTCCGGGCGGTACAGCAGCCTATCCATCCTCTGTTTTAATGAATATCCTCCCTGCCAAAATTGCTGGTGTAAAACGGATTGTGATGATTACACCCCCTGGCAAAAATGGTGTTAATCCACATGTTTTAGCAGCTGCAAATCTAGCAGGCGTAGACGAAATTTACCAAGTTGGCGGTGCGCACGGAATCGCTGCTCTTGCTTATGGAACAGAAACCATTCCTAAAGTTGACAAAATTGTCGGTCCTGGAAATATTTATGTCGCTACTGCTAAACGTGAAGTTTTTGGCGTAGTAGATATTGATATGATTGCCGGTCCATCTGAAATTGTTGTGCTCGCAGATGAAAAAGGCAATCCCGGTTTCATTGCAGCTGACTTACTCTCACAAGCAGAGCACGATACATTAGCCCGTGCTATTTTAATTACTACAAATGAAAAAGTCGCACAACAAACAAAAAAAGAACTATACAAACAATTAGAAAACCTACCTCGAAAAGCGATTGCACAAGAAGCTATTGAATCAAACGGAAAAATTATTATTGCAGAGAACACTACAGAAATGTTTAACATCATGAACGAAATCGCCCCCGAACATCTAGAGGTACAACTTGAAAATCCTATGAACTATCTTTATCAAATTAAAAATGCTGGCTCTATTTTCTTAGGAAACTATGCATCTGAGCCACTTGGAGATTATTTTGCTGGACCGAACCATGTCTTACCAACAAGTGGAACCGCCAAATTCTTCTCTCCACTTGGTGTAGAAGATTTTACGAAACGTTCTGCCTTTATTTCTTATACGAAAGAAGCTCTTGCAAAAGAAAAAGATGCTATCGTACTTCTTGCTAACAATGAAGGCCTAAACGCACATGCCAAAGCCATTCAAATTCGATTTGAGGAGGAAAACTAAATGAGAACAGCAAGTAAAACAAGGATTACTGGAGAAACTTCTATTGAACTGTCACTTAATTTAGATTCACAAGCAGAATCTACTATATCAACTGGTGTCGGCTTTTTAGATCATATGCTAACGTTATTTGCGAAACATAGCCGAATTACTTTAAATGTAAAAGCAGAGGGCGATACATATATTGATGCACATCATACAGTTGAAGACGTCGGCATTACACTCGGTATTTGTTTAAAAGAAGCACTTTCTGATAAAGCTAGTATTAACCGTTACGGCTCAGCGTATGTGCCAATGGACGAATCACTGGGATTTTGTGCACTTGATTTAAGCGGTCGTTCCTATCTTGTATTTGACGCCGAATTAACAAATCCAAAGCTTGGCGATTTTGATACGGAATTAGTAGAAGAATTTTTCCAAGCAGTCGCCTTCAACTCTGAAATGAACCTTCACCTTCGTGTCCTTTATGGTAAAAATACGCATCATAAAATTGAAGCACTTTTTAAAGCATTTGGTCGTGCTCTTCGCGAAGCAATCACCATAAACCCTGAAATCAAAGGTGTAAATTCTACTAAAGGAGTCCTGTAAATGATTGTTATTATTGATTATGATACAGGAAACACGAAGAGCCTCAGCAAAGCACTTGATTTTATTGGACTGCCAAATAAAATTTCTAGTACTCACGAAGAAATTTTACAAGCTGACGGCGCTATTTTACCAGGAGTCGGAGCTTTTCCAGAAGCGATGCAAGAACTCAGTCAGCGTGGACTTGATATGATGTTAAGAGAAATAGCAGCAACTGGTAAACCGATGCTCGGTGTTTGTCTTGGTATGCAACTTCTACTTGAATCAAGCGATGAACATCATTTTACTAAAGGGCTTGGTCTCATTCCCGGGCATGTCGAAAAACTACCAGCCGAACCTGGATTTACCGTTCCCCACATGGGCTGGAATCAACTTGAAATAAGACGCACCACTCCGCTCACTAGAAAACTTGGTGGTGAATATGTCTATTACGTCCATTCCTACTATGCAAATTGCCCAAAAGAATTCATCATCGCAACGAGCGACTATTCTATTGAAGTCCCAAGCATGATAAATAAAGGCAATATTTATGGTGCGCAATTCCACCCAGAAAAAAGTGGTCAAATCGGACTTGAAATTTTAAAAGGATTTAAGGAGGTCACTGAATCATGCAAATCTTCCCAGCAATAGATTTAAAAAATGGACAATGCGTTCGACTTTTCCAAGGTGATTTTTCAAAAAAAACGATTGTAAATGAAGATCCGATTGAGCAAGCAAAATCATTTGCTAAAAGCGGTGCAACCTATTTGCATATTGTTGACCTAGACGGTGCATTAGAAGGTCGCCCTGTTAATCTAGAAATTATCCAACAAATGAAAAAAGTAGCGAAAATTCCTGTTCAAGTTGGCGGTGGTATTCGAAGTATGGCTCAAGTTGATTACTATCTTGAGTCTGGTATTGACCGCGTTATTATCGGATCAGCAGCACTAACAGATCCAAGCTTTTTACACGCGGCAATACAAAAATACGGAACTAAAATCGTTGCTGGAATTGACGCAAAAAATGGCTTTGTTGCAACGAGTGGTTGGTTAGATATTAGCAAAGTAAGCTATTTAGATTTAGCCAAAGAAATGGAGACGATGAATGTCAAAACAATTATTTATACAGACATTGGTCGCGATGGTACGTTAACAGGTCCTAACTTAGAGCAGATGATTGCACTTCAAAACCACGTTACGGTAAATTTAATCGCTTCTGGTGGAGTTAGTAGCCGTAACGATCTAGAAGCAATTGCCGAACTTGGTTTATACGGAGCAATTGCTGGAAAAGCTCTTTATAATGGAAATATTTCGATGTCAGATATAGTTGAGGTGGAGCAACTTGCTTACTAAACGAATCATACCTTGTCTTGATGTTACAGCTGGACGTGTGGTTAAAGGAGTGAATTTTGTTTCATTGACCGATGTAGGCGATCCAGTAGAAATTGCCAAAGCTTATAATGAAGCAGGAGCCGATGAACTTGTTTTCCTAGATATTACGGCAACCGTTGAACTGCGTCAAACGATGATAGATGTTGTCGAACGGACAGCAGAGCAAGTTTTTATTCCACTGACAGTCGGTGGCGGTATAAATAGCGTGAAAGATATGAAAGACTTACTTCAAGCTGGAGCAGACAAAATATCTCTTAATTCTGCTGCAATAAAAAGGCCCGACCTTATCCAAGAAGGTGCTAGTAAATTTGGAAACCAGTGTATTGTAGTCGCAATTGATGCTAAATGGAACGGCACAAATTGGAGTGTTTTTACTAGAGGCGGACGAGATGATACGAAATTAGATGCTATTGAATGGGCAAAAAAAGCGACTCAACTTGGCGCTGGTGAACTTCTACTAACAAGTATGGACGGTGATGGCACGAAAAACGGTTACGATATCCCACTCACAAAAGCAATCTCCGAAGCCGTCTCCGTCCCAGTTATTGCTTCAGGAGGATGCGGTAGTGCGAGCCATATGGTAGAAGTTTTCGAAAAAACAAGCGCAACCGCCGCTCTCGCTGCTAGTATTTTCCATTACGGTGAACTTAGTATCCAAAATGTCAAAACTACTTTACGTGAAAAAGGAGTGAACATTCGCCCATGAATATTGTTGATTTTTCTAAAGGTTTAGTCCCAACAATTATTTTAGATGATCAGAACGGAGAAGTTTTAATGCTCGCCTATATGAATCAAGAAAGCTATCAAAAGACGCTTGAAACTGGCTATACTTGGTTTTTTTCACGCTCTAGAAATCAACTTTGGAATAAAGGCGAGACAAGTGGACATACTCAAAAAGTAAGAAAAATTTGGACTGACTGCGATAATGATACTTTGCTTATTCGCGTTATTCAAACCGGTCCAGCATGTCATACTGGTAAAAAAAGCTGCTTTTTCAACCTTATAAAGGAGGAATCTTAAATGCTTAGTAACTTATATGAAGAAATCAAACTTCGCAAAAACCAACCAAAAGAAGGTTCCTACACCAACTACCTTTTCGAAAAAGGGTTAGATAAAATTTTAAAAAAAGTTGGCGAAGAAACTACCGAAGTTGTTATTGCTGCTAAAAATAATGATCATGAGCTCATTTCAGAAGTTGCAGACTTAACTTACCACTTACTTGTTCTTTTAGCTGAAAAAAATATTCCATTGGAGCATATAAAAAAAGAACTACAAAACCGTGAAGGAAAGTTAAGCATAACAAGTGATCGTAAAGAAATTAACGATTTATAAAAACATGACATTTTCGTCACCTTAAAGAATGTTATTGTAAGAAAAAGCACATGATTTTAAAGAGCATATTTTATATACTTGTTTATGTGGAGAGCTTTTATTTTTCCCAAAAGAAAGCATGTAATGTTAGAGCAATAATTCTAGTATCCGAATTTAGTCTTATCCCTTGACTCGCTCTAATATTACTACTCCCTAATACTCCCTTTAACCGCATCCCCCTGGTGCGGTTATTTTTTATTACATCGCTTGGCAGTTAAGAAATCGTTTCAAAAAAGATTGTTTTGTCATCATTTTCCATTATTAACTTAAGCAAACGTTCTCATTGACTTGATTTTAAAAAATTTCAGAAAAATTGGTTTTTATGCTTGAAAATATTCTCAACAATGTGTAAACTAACAACATAGGTAAGAAAAGTTGACCTACTTGACGCACGAAAGCCGTTGTTTTTCTACTTTATAACATCGTGCGTATTTGCATTAAGTTTTCTACTTTTCCTTATAGTCAAAATATTTAAACAAGGAGCGATTATAGTATGGCACAAACATCCACTATTCAAAACGACACAAAGGCAGCCGAAGAATACGCAGCCCGTGTGTTTGAAACAATTAAACAACGGAATCCTGGCGAAACGGAATTCCACCAAGCAGTTGAAGAATTCTTAAACTCTGTTATCCCAGCCCTTGCAAAAGAACCTAAATACGAAGCAAATGGTATTTTAGAACAGTTAACAGAACCCGAACGCCTAATTAGTTTCCGAGTTCCATGGGTGGATGATTCTGGCACAGTACACGTAAATCGCGGTTATCGGGTTCAATTCAATAGCGCAATTGGTCCGTATAAAGGTGGGCTTCGTTTCCATCCTTCTGTTACAGGAAGCATTATTAAATTCCTTGGTTTTGAACAAATCTTCAAAAATTCCCTCACTGGTTTACCAATTGGTGGCGGTAAAGGTGGCTCTGATTTTAATCCAAAAAATAAATCAGATGCTGAAGTAATGCGTTTTTGCCAAAGCTTTATGACAGAATTACAAAAACATATCGGCCCAGATACTGATGTTCCAGCTGGTGATATCGGCGTGGGTGGACGAGAAATCGGCTACTTATTTGGACAATACAAACGTCTTCGCGGAGCTTATGATGCTGGTACTATAACTGGTAAAGGGCTATCTTATGGTGGTAGTCTAGCACGTACAGAAGCAACTGGTTACGGTCTTGTTTATTTCACGGTTGAAATGTTAGAAGCAGCTGGTGAATCTATTCGCGGTAAAAAAATTGTCGTTTCCGGATCTGGTAATGTAGCCATTTATGCAATTGAAAAAGCCCATGAACTTGGGGCTAAAGTAGTTGCATGTAGTGACTCTGCTGGTTTTGTTTATGATAAAGAAGGTATTAAAGTAGAAACTGTAAAACAATTAAAAGAAGTAGAGCGTAAGCGTATCAGTGAATATGTAGTACTTCATCCATCTGCTGAATATTATGCAGGCGGCGATGTGTGGTCTGTTCCATGTGATATTGCACTTCCATGCGCTACTCAAAATGAAATAAATGCCGACCAAGCTCGTGCACTCGTGAAAAACGGTGTAATCGCAGTTGCAGAGGGTGCAAATATGCCATCTACGCTTGAAGCGGTTGACATTTATCACGAAAACAAAGTATTATTTGGCCCAGCAAAAGCAGCCAATGCCGGTGGAGTTGCCGTATCAGCACTCGAAATGGCTCAAAACAGCACGCGCATGAGCTGGACTTTCCAATCAGTAGATGAACACTTACAAAATATTATGAAAGACATTTATAAAAACTCAAGCAATGCTGCAAGCGAATACGGCGCAACTGGTAATTTAGTTGTCGGTTCCAATATTGCAGGTTTCCTAAAAGTTGCAGATACAATGATTGCTCACGGAATTATTTAAATAGAAAAACCCTGCTTTCACACTGAAAGCAGGTTTTTTTACGTTATCTCATCAATTTTCGTAATATAAAAGAAAGTCCAAACCACAGTAAAACGCTAATAAAAATAGCAACAATCCATCCAAATGCATTATGTTCTAATGGAAGTGGCATATTCATTCCAAAAAAACCAGTGATAATCGTTGGCACTGTAAGCAAAATAGATAGCGCCGTAAGTATTTTCATCGTATCATTCAAATTATTATTTAAGATGTTATTATACGTACCCGACAGTTGCTGTAATATTTGCGAGCTAAGTTCTGTCATTTCAACTAGTTGTCTAGCTTCAATTAATGCATCCTCAAACTGCTCTTTTTCCACTTCATTTAACGTTCGAAAGATTACATGTGTTTTCATTTGCTCTAATAAAGCGGCGTTTTGTTTAGAAGCTGATAAAAAGTACACGATTCCTGTTTCTAAATCAGATAAAGAAAGTAAATTTTTCTTCGTCGTTTTAATTTTCAGCTTATCATTAATTGTTTTGCGATCAATATCCATCTCTTCTACATACGGGAAAAACGAATCCATAACAAGGTACAAACTACTAAATAAAAATTGTAAAATAGTCACATCTTCATTCTCTTTTAAGTATTTATTCATTTTTTTTACAATATATTGGTTGTTTTTATTTGTAATAGTTAGCAACTGTTTATCTTTAATAATGTAAACCATTGGAATTGTTTCATAATGATTATCAATTTTTCTCTGGTCGGGTACATTAAATACCACCACAAAAGTATCCGTTTTCTGGTCGTATTCAAAATGAGCTCGTTCGTTTCTATCTAAAGAATAAGCAATGACTTCCTCATCAATGTTATAGGTAGTATAAATATTTTCTAGCTTACCAGCCTTATCCGTATCAATGTTAACCCAATTGTATTTTTTATTACCAAAAATTGTTTGAATAGACATTCATTTCCCCACTTTCCTAGATGACATAAAAAAAGAGCACCTTTTCTAGGCACCTCTATTCATACATAATTATAGCACAGAACCTGGGAAATTCTGTGCTACAACCATCTTAAAGGAGTGTTTATTTGAAAAAAGTAATTAAAAACATTTCTATGGGGGAAGTGATTTATTTTTAATTAATTCATTTCAAATGACAATCTCTATGGGATAAGTATATCTTACATTACTTTTATTTCCAAGTCAATACTTTTGTTACAAAAATATTTCATAAAAGTCTAATATATAGTTAACTTTATGAAATGTAATAAAAATGCAATAAACATGATGTTTTTCTATCTTTTCTTCACTATGCTATAATTGATTAGGAAATATCTTATATATAGGAGGAATTGGCATGTCAAATAATGAAGCAACTGCTTATATTGGTACATACACCAAAGTCGAAAGCCAAGGCATCTATCGCCTAGTAATCGATAAAACTACTGGTGAAATTAAAGAAAATAAATTAGCTGGAAAAATGGATAACCCAACATATCTTAAAATTTCAGATGACGAAAAATTCGTCTACTCTGTAGCAAAAGATGGCGATAAAGGTGGAGTTGCAGCTTTTTCAATTGAAGAAGATGGCTCGCTTGCTTTCATTAATCAAGATGTTCAAACAGGTAATCCACCATGTTATGTAGATGCTTCAGAAGATGGTTCTATCGTTGTTTCTGCTAACTATCACCTAGGTACAATCGTAAGTTACCCAACAGAAAACGGTGCTTTAAAACCTTCTGTTGCAACGATTCAACATACTGGTAAAAGTGTTCACGAACGTCAAGAAAAACCTCATGCACACTTTGCCGGATTTACTCCAGACCAAAAATACGTTATTACATGTGACCTTGGAACAGACAAAGTAACTACTTACTCCTCTCATTCTGGTAAACTTGAAAAAGCAACTGAATTAGATGTAAAACCTGGGAGCGGTCCTCGTAACCTTGTCTTCCATCCAAACGCTAAATATGTATATATCATGACTGAATTAAATTCCGAAGTTATTTTTGCTGAATATGATAACGCAACTGGTAAATTAAACGTTATCCAAACAATCGCTTCTCTTCCAGAAGGATTTGATAAAGAAAATAAAGGTAGCGCAATTCACATTTCTCCAGATGGTCGTTTCCTCTATGTTTCTAACCGTGGCCAAGATGCTATCGTTAGCTATGCTGTTGCAGAAAACGGTACTTTAACACTTGTAGCAACAACTCCAGTAGAAGGCATTGGTCCTCGTGACTTTGACCTTAATTACACTGGCGACATTTTAGTTGCAACGAACGAAAACAGCAATAACGTTACTGTTTTTGGTGTTAATAAAGAAACTGGTGCTCTTACTTTACTTCAAAAAGATGTAAAAGTTCCAGAACCAGTTTGTATTAAATTCGTAAAATAATTTAAAAATCCAGAGTAGCGTATTTCGCCACTCTGGATTTTTTTATGCTAAGACTAGCTTTCCTGCTTCAATATAGCTTAAATCATTAACTGCTTCAATCGTCCATTCACCATTTTCAAATCCAAGTCTTGTAACACTCGCATTTGCTAATTCTGGATTAATTTGCGTTATATCAAAGAAAGAAATAATGGTATTAATCGCCATCCCATGAGAAACAACTAATACATTTGCATTTTCAGATTGATTTTCTTTAGCAACTGTTTCCAAAGCATTTTTCAAGCGAGTTACCATGGAATTCCATTTTTCGGACATTCCGGTCTCATCAATTTTTTCAACTGTTTCTGAAATGATTTGATAGCCATCGTAGCCGAATTTTTCAAAAGCTTCCTCCACAGACTGAAAACCAAGGTGCTCGATTACTTTTCCGAACATCACATCTTCATATTCTCCTTCAAACTTACCAAAACCAAATTCACGAAAATCACGCAACTCATTGATTTCTAAATGTGTTTGCTTACTTTCTCGTAAAACAATTCCAGCAGTTTCAATCGTTCGACCGCGGTCACTTGTATAAACAGCATCAAAAGGAATTTCCCTTAGCCCGCGACCTAAAAATTCGGCCACTTCTATTCCTTCATTTGTTAATGGTGTATCTGACCAACCTTGCACACGACGATATGTATTAAACATTGTCTTACCATGCCTAACTAAATACACATTAAGTTTTTCTGCTCCCACTTAAACTCCTCCTTGCGCTTTTTTTCCAGCCTCTACATAAAACATATTTCCAGGTTCTTCAATCGAAAAAACACCATCTTCAAAAATAACTTTTGTCACACTAGCATTTTCGATGGTTCTTAAGTTTTTACTTGCATCAATCATTTCAATAATGCGGTGAATCACCATACCGTGCGCAACGACTAGTACATCTCCACCCCCGCGAGTTTGCGCATCCCGAAGAATTGCATTCAATCCAGTAGTCAATCGTTTTTCAAAAATAGTCGAGTTTTCTGTCATACCGGTTTCATCCATTTTATGCACTGTATCAATGACGATATTAGAATTGTTTTCAGAAGTTTTATCATAATAGTTTTCAATTGACTCAAAACCGTGAGCCTTCGCAACCATTTTTAACACAGTTTGGTTATATTCACCTTCAAATTTACCGAAACCAAACTCGCGCATTTCAGCTAATTTTTCGAGTTTTAAATGATGGTTGTTACTTTCTTTCATCACAATTCGAGCTGTTTCGATTGCACGTCCACGATCACTTGCGTAAGCGCCTACAAAATGAGTCCCTTTTAAACCACGTCCTAAATCATGGGCAACAAGTGCTCCCTCTTCAGTGAGCGGTGAGTCAGCCCAACCCTGTACCCGATCAAGTGTGTTTAAAATCGTCTTTCCATGTCGCGTTAAATAAATAACTACCCTACTTGAAGATTCCATGTATACACTCCTTTAAATTATCACTTCTCCCTTTAATAGTAGCAATCTTAGGAGTTAATGGCAAACTAATTAATTCTCTATACAAAAAACACTTCCTCCAATTAAGGAGAAAGTGCGTTTAATTCTTTTAATGAACACCCTTCATGTATTTTTTCAAAAATGGTGCGAAAATGAATAATGCTATTGCAAAGGCAATTGCTACAAAACCAGTGATTCCGAAATAAGCAATTTCTGTGTCGGCATTAAAGAATTGTGTTACTTGCGCATTAAATGCTTGGCCCATCGCATCTGACAAGAACCACAGGCTCATTGTTTGGGATGCAAAAGCTTTTGGAGCTAGTTTTGTTGTTGCAGATAATCCTACTGGTGAGATAAACATTTCACCAAAAATACATATGAAGAAACTTAATACTAGCCAAAGTGGACTTACAAGTGTTGTCGTATTTCCATGTAAAATACCAGGAAGCATCATTACAACAAATGATAGACCAGCAAAGAATAAACCTAAAGCAAATTTTCGGGGTGTAGAAGGTTGTCTGTCACCAAGTTTTGTCCAAATCCAAGCAAAAATTGGCGATAAAGTAATCACAAAAACTGGATTAAGTGACTGAAAATTAGCCGGGTTTAGGTTAATTCCCAAAATAGATAAATCTGTTCTTTCTGCCGCAAAAAGGGCCAATGTTGATGAGCCTTGTTCTTCAATCATCCAAAAAAGAACTGCGATTAAAAATAACGGTATGTATGCAGTTAATCGTGATTTTTCATCTGCCTCTGTCTTTTTACTTGTCATCATCATAATAAAGTAAGCAAGTGGAACGCCAACGCCCATCACCGTTACAGCAAGGATAATTGTATTAATTGTCAAACTACCTGTAATCAGAGTTAAAATAGCAATTAATAATCCTATACCTAAAACAATACCAATGATTTTGAATGTAAGACTTTTTGCTTCTGCTTTTTGAAGCGGATTTGGAACTTTTTTGCCTGCTTCTTTTAAGTAACGTTTTCCTGTAAGAACATAAACAATTAGTGCAACTGCCATACCAATTGCCGCTACACCGAAACCAGCGTGGAAACTTCCAGCCCTATCAGATACAGTGGAAACGATTGGTGGGGCAATAAAAGCACCTAAGTTAATCCCCATGTAGAAAATACTAAAACCAGCATCACGGCGATTATCTCCCACTGGATATAAGTCACCAACTACACTGGAAACATTTGGTTTAAGCAAACCAGTTCCTAAGATAATAAATGCCATTGAAACAAATAGAGCCGTTGCTCCACCATTAGGAAGGGCAAGAACAATATGCCCTACCATAATTAATACGCCACCATAAAAAATTGTCTGTCGTGGCCCAAGAACTCGGTCCGCAAACCAACCGCCTATAACACCTGACATAAAAACAAGCGATCCATAGATAGACATAATTGCGGTAGCGGTAGCTTGGTCAAATCCTAGCCCACCTTTTGCAACCGAATCATACATATAATAGATAAGTATTGCTCGCATCCCATAGTAAGAAAATCGCTCCCAGAATTCTGTATTAAATAGGGTAGCGAGTCCACGCGGATGCCCAAAAAATGTTTTTTCCTTTGATGCATTCTCTGTACTCAAGAAAATTCGCCCTCTTTCATCTCTTTTCATATAAAATTAAGTAAATGCAGTTTATGCTAGTTACGAAAAGTTTCATTTATTGTTATAAAGCATTCGTATAAATTTGACGAGATACTTCTAATGTTTGATTGCCACGTTCTGAAATATTTGTTAAACCATGACGTTCTAATTGGTCTACAAGTACATCCACCACTTCTTCACCTAGCCCATAATCACTAAATCTAGTCCCTGCCCCTAAACTTTCAAAAAACTCACGGGTCTTAAGAATGGCTAGATCTATTTTCTCTTCATTACTTCCACTCGTGATTCCCCATACACGTTCAGCATATTGCACTAATTTATCATGTTTTTCATTACGACGTACATTTAAAAGAGAAGGTAGTACAATTGCTAATGTTCGTGCATGATCAATCCCATAAAGTGCAGTGATTTCATGGCCTAAACTGTGGCTCGCCCAGTCTTGCGGAACACCTCTGGATAACGTCCCATTAAGTGCATTTGTTGCAGACCACATGAAAGTAGCACGTGTATTATAATCATGATTATCTTCCTTGATAACATCTGGACCAATTTCAATTAATGTTTGTAGTAAACTTTCAGCATAACGGTCTTGTAGTAATGCACCCACTGGATAAGTCATATATTGTTCCATTACATGCACATAAGCATCCATAATCCCATTCGCTAATTGACGTTTTGGTAGTGTATATGTAAGTTCTGGATCAAGTAAAGAGAAAACCGGGTAAGTATAAGCACTACCAAAGCCAAGTTTTGCTTTCTTTTCAACAAAAGTGATTACTCCACCACTATTCATTTCAGAACCAGTTGCTGGGAGGGTTAAAACGGTCCCAAAAGGAAGTGCCTTTGTGATAGGCCGTTTTTCACCAATACCGCTACCAAAAATATCCATTGGCTCGCCGTCGAATAATGCTCCAGCTGCAACGAATTTTGTTCCGTCTATCACTGAGCCACCACCGACCGCAAGTAAAAAGTCATAATTTTCTTCTTTAACTAGTTGGATAGCTTTAATTAATGTTTCGTATGTGGGATTCGCTTCAATACCACCAAATTCGCCAACTTCTCGTGATTTAAGAGCTGCTTTTACTTTATCTAATGTGCCAAAACGCTCTACACTTCCGCCCCCGTACAAAATCAATACTTTTTTATCTTGAGGAATCACTTCATTTAATTCTGCTAAACGATTTTTACCAAAGATAATATGCGTAGGATTATAATAATCAAAATTCAACATTTCTTTTTGCATGTTAACGTCCTTCTTTCTGTTTACAAAATTACATAGCATAGTTAATAATACACTTTTTCAAGAAAAATTAAACCTTTACACAAAAGTTTCCATTTATATATGTAAATAATCGCTTTTATTCCGAATAATCGTCCCTGATAATAGTGATTTTCTATACAAAAGACCTACTTTAAGTTAAAATGAAATAGAAAAAGAATGGAGTGAATAACATGTTGATAAAAAACCTTTGTATCCCTAAAATAAATTTAACAACCGTTCCTGGAGATGCTACTTTACAAGAGGCTATCAATTTACTAGAAGAATCTGGTTATCGCTGTGTTCCTGTACTAGATGAAAAAGGCGAAAAGTTCCTAGGTAATATTTATAAAATGCATATTTACAAACATGCAGCAAATGGTGGAAGCCTGAGCGATCCTGTAATGAGCTTAATCAAAAATGCAACAAAACACATTTGTGTGAATGCATCTTTCTTTGAAGTATTCTTTACAATTAAAGAACTACCATATATCGCTGTTTTAAACGAACAAGGTAATTTCTATGGTATTTTGACGCATGGTAAGCTACTTGGTCTTCTTCAAGACGGCTGGAACGTAAAAACTACTAGTTATGTACTTACGATTGCAACCGGTGAAGTACAAGGCGCCTTAACTAAAATCACTAAAATCATCGACCGTTATTCGAGCATCGCGAGTTTGATTACACTCGATAACCAAACAGAAGATTTCATTCGTCGCGTACTTGTTTCCTTGCCAGTTGGAGTAACCGAAGATAAGAAAAACGAAATCATCACTCATTTAGAACGTAAAGGTCTTCGTGTTGTAGAGACAGAGAAAATTAAAAAATAAAAAAAGCTTGAAAACGACTTTTCATCTCGTTTTCAAGTTTTTTTATACAAATTTATTTTTCATCATCTTTTTTCTTTGCTGCCCTTTTTCCAACAAAGTAAGTTGCGATAATGATTAGAATGAAAAGTAGCAATCCGCCTACAATATACATCCATGTGTAATCTTTCTCTAGTCCTAATGCTTTTTTATTAGCTTTTTTCGCCTCATCTGATGATATAGTAAAATCTCTCGTCCACTCCCATTTGTCGTCTTTATTTTTAGCAACTAAATGTAATTTATACTTTCCTGGTTTTAATTCTTGATTTTTCCAATCCACGCTATAATTAAAATTGGAATTTGGCGCCATTGATAGGTCTGTGCGCTTTGATTCATGTAAAACTTTTTCGCTACCTTTTTTATATATTTTGGCATCCACGGCCAGTCCACCAACTAAGGTCGCTTTTGTATTTTGCAAGTTTATTTCGACTACATTTCGGTAGTTCCTACTTCCTGCTTTAATTTGATTTAATACTAGTTCTGGCTTCACTACAGTCGTTTTTTCGGTTAATTTCACACCAATTACATAGGCATATTCATTTTTAATTTGAACTTCTTTTTCTTGCTTTGTTTCTTTCTCTGTTTTTTCTTTAGTCTTTTCTTTAAAATGTAACCCGCCTAAAATAATTCCATCATAGCTTTCTTCAGGCATCTGAACAGTTACTGACCAACTTTTAGTCTCATTTGGTTCTAGTGAAACTTCAGAGTCACTCTCTTCTGTTATATATGCAAACGGATATTTAAGCGTTTCGTCCGGTTTCGTTTTCGGTATCGAGTAATCCACATATCCCATCTCATTGGTAATAGCCGTGTTGGCAACGCAATTAATAGTCATTTTTTCTTTACTTTGATTGGTAATTTCCACATCTAGTTTTTGCTTCTGCTTCGGTTCCATTTGTAAATCGAAATAAGTCACACTAGACGCCTGATTATCAGGGAGAACTGCTTTTACAGAAAAATTATTACTTTCTGCTGCATCTACTTGCTGGACTGGAAAACAAAGAATAGCAAGTATGCAAACAAAGATGAGAGTCCATATTTTTTTCAAATCTCTTTTTCCTCCTAATTACTTAATGTAAAAAGAGAAAACAACATCAAAAAATGAAGTTTTCCCTTATAAATTATTAGATTGCTGGTGTATCGCTTAAGGTCCAAGTTAATGTACTTTGGTATGTTCCTTCCGCTACTGCCACATTTTTAGGAATAGTTAATTTTGGTTTAGTTGTTTCCGTTGCTGATATTTGTGCGGAACCAAAGCTATCCGTCCATGTCCCCATTCCTTCATCATCGTTAAAGTTAGTTGGTGTAGCTGTTTGTTTATCTTTAGCTGCCATTACAGGAACTGCTGCCCCGCCAGTCATGGAAATTGTTACATTATCATACCCAGTTGGAGCTTGGGCAGTAGAATCTCTCGTACTGACAGTAGATTTTGGAATAGTTAATTCAGCACCAGCAATTTTTTTAGCAGGCGTGGAAGAATCTTTGAACTCACTACCTGTTACAGAAAGCGTCCATCCATTATTCGAACCACGAACGTCACTAATTTGGGCGTAAGGAGTTACATCTTTAGTAACAGAAACTTCTCCTGGTAAATCTTGTGTACCATTTCCATTAGTATCTACATAAGTATTAATCGTTTCATCTTTTGCATGCGCGGTTATTGCACCTTTAGATAATTTTGATACATCATGAGAGCCAAAATCCCAATCAGATACTGATAAAATCCAAAGACCATCAGTACCTACTGGAGGAACAGTTGGATCTGGAATAATCGGGTCTGGATCAACCGGATCTGGATTTACCGGATCTGGATCTGGCGTTAAGCTTTTATCAAATTTCACAGTCCCTTTTGAATCATGTGTTACGGATGTAGTTGCTGAAGCACTATCACTAGAAAGTACTGGTGCCACAATCAATCCTAACGCTAATAAACTTGCTGTTGTTACTTTTACTGTTCTACTAATCATATTATTCTCCTCTTTCTGTTATCTTTTTTTGCCTTGCCAAACAATTAACTCTCTTTCCTCACCCCCTTAAAGTGTTTTTTACCTATAAATAAAATTAGGCCAATCCCTAGAAAAACAAGAGTGAAATCACTTGAACCTCCAGTTTTTGGAAGCCTTTGGGGGATTTTCGTAGGAAAAGTGCCTGTTTTATCATCTGTTCCACTTTTACCTTTATGAGGGTCTTTCTTGATTACAACTCCTGCTTTACTAGTCGCTTTATCCATTGCTTTTACTTCTACATAAAATGGGGTTATGCTTAAGAATAAACTACAAATTATAATGAATCCTATTTTTTTCAAATCAAATAGCTCCTTTTGATTAAGGTCTAGGTGCATCTTCTAAAGTCCATGTAACCTTAGATTCATAAGCATCATTCACTAAAGCATCATTAGGTTGGATTTCTATTATTAATCTATCTTCTAAGTCGAAAATAGTAGAAACAAAACCTGATTCTGTAGTTGTTGCTTGTTTTTGCTCAATTGGCTGGTTTGTATTATTTAAGTAAACCGGACTACTCGCAGGTAAGTTACTTTGATACTTTAGTGAACTTTGAATAATGTCTCCACTGCCATTTGTAAATGTTGTCATTGAACCTGTTATCGTCCAACCTTGCTTCGACTTTCTTCTATCTATTACCTTTAACTCCACTTGTTCTCCTACTTGATAGCATTTCAATGTTTGTTTTTCATTTGAAATTGGAACCGAATCAATATTTGTATCAATATCCATCCGAAAATCACTAGGAATTTGCAGTTCTAGACTTTCTCTAACGTGAACTACTACAGTTACAGGGATAGCCGTTTGAGAATATGGTGGATTGCCTGGAGATGATAGCGTTACAACATAATCTCCAACTTTTTTTAAATCTACTACTGAGTCAAAATCATCCACAAGCGAACCAACCCCAGTCAAATTTGCATTAACATCTAGCCTAAATTGATTAGCATCAATACTTTCACCGACTAAATAAGTATATTCTTCATCTGCAGTTATAATAGGTGGCTTTGGTTGAAATATGACATTCACATTCACCGAGTCTTCTCCATCTATATTAGAAGCTTCGATTGTAACTACATAATTAGTAGGATTTTTTGAACTCGGTATTTTTTCCTTAAAATTAGTTGTAATTTTCGCTGGTTTATCTGTTACAACTTTTGCATCTTGTAACAATTGTTCTTCTGTTAGCGGTGTATCTATATCATAAATAAGCTGTTTTTCATATGATATAATCTTCGGAGCTACTATATATTCTAATGGTTGGTAAAAATATCCTGAATACATCAACTGACCGCCATTATCATTAATAGGTGTAACTTCTTCCCATCCATAAGAAACACCCTCTTTAATGCCACCTTCTTTTAAAGGTATAAACGGTTTTAATTTTACTACTTCTTGTGCCCAAGTAATCATGGAGTTTGTAGAGTCAATTGTCGCAGCTGGGTTAAAGCGAGACATTGGGATTGATTTGGTTGTACCTATAGCCTCTTCTGCCTTTATAGTAAAATCATATTTGGCAGATAGTTCCTTTGCTTCTAAATAAATTTTTTGATTTTCACAAGTTATTTCCACTAGATTCAGCATAGATGTATTTTTAAGGCTTGATAAATCAGCAATATTATTATTATTTAAATGAAGCCACTTTAGTTCAGTACTAGAAAATTCTGCCAATGGTGAAACATTTGAAATATCATTATAGTCAAGCATTAGTTCCTGTAATCGAGGAAGCGCATCAGGGATACTTGCAAATTGAGATAAATCAGTGATATTATTTTTCGCTAGATTTAGTTGCTTTAACATAGGTGCATTCATTTTTAAAATCGGCGAAATATCAGAAATCCCTCCTTTTAAAATACTTAAGCTGTCCAGTTTTTGAAAACCATTTGGTGCTTTTAAAAAAGCTGACATCCCTTGTAAAGATTCGTTAGATATAATCCTTAAGCTTTTTAAGTTAGATAGATATTGTATGCCTTCGATATTTTTAATAATTACTGTCGACTCATCAGCAATAGAAGAAATATTATTCAAATCCGCTTCAGTAACAACATCGCTAACTACCCAATCATTTTTATAAGTGGTCTGAAAATTGAGGTGTCGTGCTACTGATTCTGCCAGTTCTGGATCTGGGAATAAATCTGCTATCGTACTATTTGCAGGAATTGATAAGGAGTTGGCTTTCAGTTTTTTCGGTTCAATTAGTGTTTTTTTCGGTTCATTTTCTTCTTTTTTCAGTGACTCTGGTGTCACTTCTTTTTTTTCTGAAGCTTCCTCTATTACCGATTCCGCTGTTTGTTGCGGCAATATACTTTTTTCCGTCTCCGTAGCTTTCGAGTAGACAGGTACAATGAGCGCTAAAATTAAAACAAAAACCAGAACCATCTTCCAATTTATTTTCATTATTTTAAGGTCTCCTTTTTAAATGCTAGTTAACTGTTTTCATAATGTTTTGCTACCTTTTTTTGGACTAAGAAAGTTTTTTTGTGTGGCTTCAAAATTTCTTGTTCTATTAAGCGAATACGTTGTCTGTAAAAAGCTGCCTTTGATAAGGTACTATATTCAATTAAGATTTTAATTGTAATTTCTGGTGGTAATAAAACATTACCTTTTTCATCCTTTTCGCCAATGAGCATTCCTAAGTACTTTATCGCATAATATAGTTTTTCTTGATGCTCTTTACCATTAAGTAAAGCCCTATAGTATAAATGACGCCCAATCATTTTTAAAAAGAAATATTGAAAGCCAAAGTTTTCTGGAAAGAGTGATAATGCGTATTCTATATCCTCTTTTTTGTACTCATATACTATACATTCTTCTGAAAGAGCGATATTCGTTACTATTGGTGGTGAATTTTCTAAAATGGAATAACTTAAAAATATACCCGGTTCAAAAATAGATAACAGTTTTTCAGGCGACTCACAAGTATAACTGCTAATATAACCCTTTATTAATAAAATGGCACTGTTCGGATTTGAAGAATTGGTCATTACATTTTCATCACGTTTTAATTTACGTTTTTGATGTTTGATACCATATTTTTGCATCATTTTGATAAATTCTTTATATGTATATAATTCTTCCATTAAAATCCACTCCTCTTCTAAAATGAGCTTTTAAGCAGCTCATTGTTTAGCTTGTCAAGAACTAAACTTATACTACCATGCGTGAATTGATGTTGTTTCTCCAGAGAGAACAAATAACAAACTTTTCATTCAAAAATTATAAAGAATGGTTGCAAATTTCCTCGTAAATCCCAAAATAAAATTGTTTGTTATTTTGTCACAAATTAGCAAAAATCATTTTTCAATTTATTTTCTCTTATAAAAGTGCTCTATATACCTCTGATACCTTTCCAGAAGGTTCATTCTATGATACTATTATCATAAAACATTTGTGATAGATGGTAACTTTTGTTCCAATATAAAGTAGGATGGAGGTAATAAAGATGAAATGGGAAGAAAAAAGAGATATGGTGAAAATCGCTACTTGGTATTATCACTATGGTTGGACCCAAGCACAAATCGCCAAAAAAATCGGGATATCTAGATCTATTATTTCTAAAACTTTGCAACGCGCAAAAGACTTAGGTATTGTTGAAATTTTTATTAAAGACGAAACTTATTATACGGTGGACTTAGAACAAAAGTTAGAAGAAAAATTTGGTTTAGAGGAAGCAATTGTCGTGGCAACACATGATATGTCTGAGGAAGAGGCGCTAAATTTCCTCGCCAAAGAAGCAGCTTACACACTAAGTAAAAGAATTGCCAAAGTGAATACCCTCGGGATTTCATGGGGGAAAACAATTCGTAAATTCGCCAATGAATTCCCGTATATCCCTCATAAAGATTTAACGATTATTCCGCTAATCGGAGGCATGGGATCAAGCGATATCGACCTCCACTCCAACCAAATTTGCTACGATTTAAAGAAAAAAATGCAGTGTCATAGTAAATATTTATATGCACCTGCCCTTGTAGAAGATACAGAAATGAAAGTGGATTTATCTAAAAATAAATATATTAACGAAGTCCTTAAAGAAGGTAAAACTGTTGATATGGCTATTGTTGGTGTATCCAGTCCCTACAACCAAAGTACAATGGAAGAAATTGGTTACATCACACCTGAAGATATTGAAGAACTACGTTATAAAGATGTGGTTGGTGATATTAATTCACGTTTTTTCACGGCAAATGGGGAGGAAGCAAATACACAAATAAATACACATGTGATTGGACTCAGCTTAGAAGAACTTAAAAAAATTCCAACAGTCGTCGCTTTAGCAAATGGACTACAAAAAAAAGACGCCCTTGTTTCAGCACTCAATGCTGGATTGATAGATGTGATTGTGATTACTGATAGAATGGCCGAATATATCCTTCAAAAAAACGATTAAGTAAGATTTCATCCGTGAAAAACACACAATATCAAAAGCACTCTCCGACAATGGATTGGGCTTTTTTTATTTATTTTAAACTAAAAAAATCCAATATTTCATTGACGAAAAAATATTAAAGTGTTATATTTAATTTGTGAAATACGACATTTGTCACAATTGGTGACAAATGTCACCAAATTCATTTATTGGATAAAATAGCTTTATCCGGAGTTTTATTTTAATAAATGAAAACGATTACTAGGAGGAACTTGAAATGACTTTATATAGACAGTTACTTGCTCGTGAGAACGAAAATAATCCGATTCGCGTTGGCGTTATTGGCGCTGGTCAAATGGGATTCGGTATGATTTCGCAAATCGCCGCTATTCCGGGTATGAGTGTTGTTGGTATTAGCGACATTCATGTAGAAGCAGCACAAAAAGCAGCGGACGCATATAACGCCACCGCTACAAAAAAAGAAAAAATTCTACTATCCAATGATTTTAAAGAAATTATCCATTCTAATCTGGTAGAGGTAATTGTTGATGCCACTGGCGTTCCAGAAGTCGGCGCAAAAATTTCCCTGGAAACCTTACTTGCTAAAAAACAACTCGTTTTACTTAATGTAGAAATTAATATCACTATTGGGCCGCTAATGAAAAAATTATATGATAGTGCTGGCCTCATTTATACTGGCTCTGATGGTGATGAACCTGCCGCAATAACTGAACTTTACGAATTTTCCAAATCCATGGGTATGGAAGTCCTCGTCGCTGGTAAAGGGAAAAATAATAAACTTAAAATTAGCGCCAACCCTGATAGCTGTCAAGTCGAAGCCGATGGGAAAAATATGGCCTCTCACATGCTAGCTGCTTTCCAAGATGGAACAAAAACAATGGCAGAAATGAATTTGCTTTCTAATGCTATCGGTTATGTCCCAGACGTTGTTGGAATGCATGGTATTTCAGGTGACGTTGATTCGGTCATCAAAGACCTAAACTTAAAAGATCAAGGTGGTATTTTAAATAAATTCGGCGTTGTAGAATATGTAGATGGCTTAGCACCAGGTGTCTTCGTTATCGTAAAAGGACAAAATGAAGGCGTTAGTCACGAACTTAGTTACCTCATGAAAAAAGGTGACCGCGATCATCACATTCTTTATCGTCCCTATCACCTAGCTAGCCTTGAAACACCTTTAACCATTGCAAAAGCTGTGTTGAACCACGATCATGCTATCGTTCCAATGGGAGCACCAGTTTCCGAAACAGTTGCAGTTGCTAAAAAAGACATGGTTGCCGGAGAAAAATTAGATGGAATTGGTGGTTTCTGTGTACGAGGTGTATTGGAGACTCACGTCGATATGGCAACGAATGGTCACATTCCAATCGGTTTAATCAGCGGTGATGTGGTAGCCCGCAGAAATATCAAAGCTGGCACATTTATTACTGACGAAGACGTTTCATTAGATGAATCTACTACTGTTTGGAAACTTAGAAAACTGCAGGATGAAACATTTAGTAAATAAATTCAACTTGGTGGGAAGGCGAATCTCTTCCCACCCTCTAAGGAGGAAAAGTAAATGAATATTGTCCTTATTGCTTCCCTCATTTTCATTGCTCAGACGTGTCTTGGCTTTTTCCAAGTCAGGTATTATCAACATCATATGAACAAAGTTGCGAACAAATATGCTGGAAAAATCGGTTATCATCTTTATTCTGAAATGGAACGACTAAAATTTCGTACGAGTGCTGTAGCCATCTTAGTCGTAAATGAAAACCATATTGTTCATGAATGCCAAATTTTAACCGGTAAGACAATTTTTGCACAGTTCAAAACGTTCACCAACTACCATCATAAGGAATTATCCGAAATATTAATGGAACTCAGTAGTAAAAATAAGAATACAATTCAAGAAAAAGCCATTATTAAAACTGTCAACAGTTGTATGAAAGCGCTTTAAATAACTAAAAAAGGAGTGTTTCCTAGTGAATTATATTGAATGGTTTGGAACAAACTTTATCGGTCTATTTGAGGCTGGTGGCAAACAGTTTGTAAGTTTTATGACAGGAATTGTCCCTCTTTTAATTGTCCTATTAACCTTTACTTACTCGATTATCGCCTTTATCGGCGAAGAGCGAGTCAACCGAGCAATCCAATTTTCAGCCAAGAATATGATTTTGCGTTATACCTTAATGCCCATTTTATCCGTCTTGATGTTAACGAATCCTATGGCTTATACATTCGGTCGATTTGTTAAAGAGCATCAGAAACCAGCTTTTTATGACTCTGTGGTATCGTTTTTGCACCCAGTTACAGGATTATTTCCGTATGCAAATGCTGGTGAATTATTCGTTTACCTAGGTATTGCTAACGGTGTGGTCGAAGCTGGATATAGCATGTCAAGCCTTGCTGTTCGTTACTTCCTAGCTGGCATCGTCGTTATTTTAATGCGTGGTGTGATTACAGAAACAATTACAAAATTCTTAATGCGAAAAGAAAAAGTCTGATATAGAAGGAGGCAAATTAAATGTATCAATCAATTCATGTGAACAAAGGTCAAGGTGGTTGGGGAGCTGGACTAGATATTACTCCGAGCGAACCGAGAACAAAAGTTGTTTCTATTACTGGTGGTGGTATTCATCCCGTAGCACTGAAAATTGCTGAATTATCTGGCGCTGAAGCCGTGGATGGCTTTAAAAACTCGATTCCTGAAGAAGAAATGATGTGCGTTGTTATTGATTGTGGTGGTACTGCGAGAATTGGCGTCTATCCGATGAAACGTATCCCAACCATTGATGTTCTCCCTTCTTCCCCATCAGGCCCCCTCGCAAAACATATTACAGAAGATATTTTTGTTTCTGGCGTCAAACCTGAAGATATTGAACTTCGAAATAGAAGCGCTGAAACTGGAAAACCATTTGACAGAGAAAAGTTCAAAGAAGATTATGCCAAAATTAAAGAAGACCAAAAAGAAGCAAGCGAACTAAAGGAAGGTTTCCTCGTGAAATTTTCTCGCGGTATTGGTAAAGCAATGGGGGTGTTCTATCAAGCAGGACGTGATTCTGTGGATATGCTCATTAAAAACATTATCCCTTTTATGGCATTTATTAGTATGATTATCGGTATTATTAATTACACCGGCATTGGGAAATTAATTGCGAATACGCTCTCTCCTTTAGCTGGATCCCTGTGGGGAATGTTATTAATTGCATTTATTTGTAGTTTGCCTTTTCTTTCACCAATTCTCGGTCCCGGAGCAGTTATTGCTCAAGTAATTGGCGTTCTGATTGGTTCTCAAATTGCAATTGGTGCTATACCAGTAACTTACGCCTTACCAGCACTATTTGCGATTAATGCTCAAGCTGGTTGCGACTTTATTCCAGTAGGACTATCTCTTGCAGAAGCTAAGCCAAAAACAGTTCAGTTCGGTGTTCCAGCCATTCTTTATAGCCGGATGATTACTGGTGTCCTTGCTGTTGTTATCGCTTGGGTATTCAGTATCGGTATGTATTAATTTTTAGGAGGAACTTGCTATGACTATAAGTAAAATTATTGAAATCGGACAACTTGTCCCTGCTTTTGAAGAAGAAAAAATCGTTATCTTATTCGGACCAACAGCTACCAATGAATTGCGCGAAATATCGGTTATTCACGAATTCCAAGATCCACCAAATAACACCCTATCTAAAGGGAATAAATTACTAATCGGCAAACAAGCGTATATAATAGAAGAAGTCGGCACAGAAGCTAACAAAAACCTCGAAGAACTTGGTCATATTTCTATTTATTTCCGCTCAGGACAAAATGAAGTTTTACCAGGAGCAGTGGTTGTTTCTCCAGAAATTTTCCCAGCGATTACAGTGGGTGACAGTATTCAATTTTAAACCCCTGAAAAAAATGTGTTATCTTTCACCTTGTCAATCCTCCCTGTTTTCGATATAATTACTTTTATAACGATAATGAAAATCATTTTCAATTAGGGAGGAAATACAAAATGTACCAAAAGCATAAATGGGCTGCTATTTTGATGACTGTTCTTTTAGCAGTAGTTCTAACCGCTTGTGGCAGTTCTTCGGATAAAGACTCAAGCAAAGAAAAGGAATCCGCAACAAAAACGGTCACTGATACAACGGACCGCAAAGTAGAAGTTCCAACTACGCCAAAAAGAATTGTCGCACTTCAAAACGTAAGTGAAATGGAAATTCTTGGCGTTAAACCTGTTGGTACAACTGATTATTACATCACTACATACCCTGAGGCAACTAAAGGGACAGAAAGTGTTGGTAATGACAAACCTAGTATTGAGAAAATCGCTAATTTAAAACCAGACTTAATTATTATTAGTGATTACCAAAAAGATCTTTTAGAGAATTTAGAAAAAGTTGCACCAGTTTACATCTCGCATTTCGGTGATACTCCGGACAAACAACTTTCTAACATTGCCAATCTCTTAAATAAAAAAGAAGAGAAAGAAAAATGGGACAAAGATTACGCTCAAAGTTCTAAAGAAGCTAAGGCAACGTTAAAAGATGCTGGCGTGGAGAACGAAAAAGCTGCTGTGATTCAATTCTACGGCAAAGAAATCTATGTTCATGATGCTAAAGTATTTGATGGCTTATTCTCTGGGGCTGGTTTTACTCCTACTGATGGAGCTAAATCCAACAAAGAAACAAAAGCAATTTCAAGTGAAGCTATACCTGAATATGCAGCAGGTGCAGATCGTTTATTTATCTTAATGCCTACAGATGGTAATGAAAAGTCTGTAGACGAAATGCTTAACGGTGTTTGGAAAGATATTCCAGCTGTGAAAAAAAATCAAGTATATAAAGTAGACAACACTAAATGGAGTGACTATAGTGCTGCTGCTCAACTTTATCAAATGGAAGATGCAGTAAAACAAATTACTAGTAAATAAATAAGAACTCGATTCTGCTAACAGAATCGAGTTCTTTTATTTATTTAATAAACTATAAATGTGATTATTCACTTTTCCAAAGGAGGCAATCTTATTTTGAACATTAGAAAATAAGATTACATAAGTTCTACCAGTATGGCTCATGCTATTAGAAACATCCCAACCAGTTAAAACCCCGTGACTATTATAGCTTCCAGGATCCGCATAAAATCCCATACCATAATTAGATTTACTGCCCGGTGTGAACATTTTTTTTAAGCTTGCTTCTGAAATTAACTTTTTATCCATTAATGCTTTATCGAATAAATACATATCCGTAGTAGACATACTTATGTCCCCTGATCCATATAATTTCGTTAAATTTACTAATGCTGGATTTTGATAAACTCCATTTTCATCTATTTTGTAGCCTGTTGATATGTTTTTTCCCCCATCAACATCTTTTTGAAAGTATCCAGTATGTTTCATTTTTGCTGGTTCAAATATATTTTCTTGCAAATAAACGGCGAGTGGTTTCTCGCTAACTTTTTCTACGAGATACGCCATAATAGTATAATTTGCATCCAAATAGTCCCATTTCCCAGGTGGTGATTTAATTCCACGCTTCTCAATAGCTGCAACTAATTGTTCTGGCGTCACATTCCCAGATACTTGCGGACGTCCGACAATTCCAGAGGTATGATTCAAAAAATTTTTAATTAAGATGTTATTACCATTAGGAAAATCAGGCAAATACTTCGATATAGGATCATTTGTACTTATTTTACCTTTTTCTTCTAATTGTAATAAGGCTGTTGCTATTATCGCCTTTTGAGAAGAACCGATATAATATAATGTATCTGGCGTGTTTAATTCTTGTGTTTCTCGATTAGCAAACAAATACCCTTTTTGTATAATGATTTGGCCGTCACGAATAATTAGGGCTGAACCACTAAATCCGATTTCTTGTAAATAGGTATCAATTGCTTTGTTATTAACTATTGTTTCTTTAGGTTTTTCTTCTACTTTTTCCGGCTCTTTTGGCTTCTCAGCTTTTTTGGTAGTCGGTTTTTCATTTGGTGTAGTCGCTGTAGCTGCTTTTTTCTTTGTTGGTGCGGATACTGTTTGTTGTTCTTTACTTTTAAATTCAAAAACCATCCAGCTAGTAGCCATAAAAAAAAGTATAAGTACAGTACTCAACACGATAATCATGTTCTTGCGTCTTTTACGTTTACGTCTTTCGCGTCGATTCATTTCATCACTCCTGGTCTAGTCTAATCACTTACTGACTTCCCAAAAGAGAATGTATTAAAAGAAATTATCCCAAATTTCTAATAATACCTAACACTCCACATACATCGTAATTTATTATCTAAAATAAATCAATATGGAAATATACCTATGTTTTAAAAAAACTTTTAAGTGGTATACTAAGGATGGACAAATTGATATAGGCAACGATAAATTGCTATAAAGGAGACTAGATAAAAATGGTACAAATAACAAAAGGTAAATTTGATGGTTTACAAAGACTCTCCAACGATAAAGGTGTCATTGCAGCACTTGCTATTGACCAACGTGGCTCACTAAAGAAAATGATTCAACAAGCAAAGGGAACAGAAAATAAAAAAGATGTGGAAGACTTCAAACAACTTGTTTCTGAAGAACTGACACCTTATGCTTCCGCTATTTTGCTTGATTTAGAATATGGTACTCCAGCAATCAAAGCTCGTCATGAAGGTAGCGGTCTTCTAACTTCTTATGAAAAAACAGGATATGACGCAACTACTCCTGGTAAACTTCCTGATTTAATTGAAGATTTATCAGCACTTCGTATTAAAGAAAATGGCGGAGATGCTGTTAAAATTCTTGTTTATTATGATCCAGATGAACCTGCTGAAATTAATGAAATCAAATATGCCTTTTTAGAAAGAATTGGAGCAGAATGTCGTGCAGTTGATATTCCATTTTTCTTAGAGCCGATTACTTATGATGCAAAAGTTACTGATTCCGGTTCTTTAGATTACGCTAAATTAAAACCAGCGAAAGTAAAAGCATCTATTAAAGAATTCTCTAAACCTCGTTATGGTGTGGATGTACTTAAACTTGAAGTTCCAGTAAACTTCAAATATGTCGAAGGTTTTGCTGAAGGTGAAGTAGCTTATACGCAAGATGAAGCAGCTCGTCATTTTGAAGAATGCTCTGACTTAAGCCCGCTTCCATTTATTTATCTAAGTGCTGGCGTAACTTCTTATATGTTCCATAAAACAATCCAATTTGCTAATCAACATAATGTACAATATAGTGGTGTACTTTGTGGTCGTGCAACTTGGGCTGATGGTATCGAAGTGTATGGCAAACAAGGCGATGATGCTTTACGCGAATGGCTTCGTACGCAAGGGAAAGAAAATATTACTTCTCTTGATAAATTGCTTGATGAAGGTGCCGTTCCTTGGTGGACAAAATATGGTTCTTTTGAAGATGTTCACGTAGTAGAAAAACAATAATATCCAAAAAGCCTCCAGTTAAATTATTAACTGGAGGCTTTTTTATTAAAACTCATCTTGATTTAAATAATTATAGGCAAACTGAGCGTATAGTTCGGCGCCATTTTTCATGACACTTTCGTCAATATTAAAGCGACCATGATGGTGTGCCCATTCTGTGTCTTTTTCAGGATTACCCGAACCAACAAGCGCAAAACTTCCAGGAGCTTCGTCTTGGAAATAACTAAAGTCTTCTCCTCCCGTAGTTGGCCGTTCAAAATAAAGGGCATCTTCACCGAATGATTCAGAGATTGTTTTTTGAACAAGTAGTGCACTTTTTTCATTATTGATAACTGGTTGGGTCCCTTGTTTATATACCATTTCAGCTGTTCCTCCATAAATAGCGGCGGTTTGTTTAGCGTAATGTTCAATTGATTTGGCTACTTTAGCACGTGTCTCATTATTAAAACAGCGAAGTGTTCCTTCCAAATGAGCATTTTCAGCAATAACGTTGAACCGTGTGCCAACTTCCATTTTTCCAATTGTAACAACGACTGGGTCGAGAGGATCTGTTTCCCGCGCTACAATAGCTTGAAGATTCATAACAAATGAAGAAGCAATCACTGCTGCATCAATTGCGTCATGCGGCATTGCTCCGTGGCCACCCTGACCTTTAAAATCAATTTGAATGATATCTGCGGAAGCGAATGACGAGCCGACTACGCATGATATTTTCCCACTTGGAGTTTGGGACCAGATATGCATTCCAAACACGTGGTCCACACCCTCCATCGCTCCTTGAGCAACCATTTCTTTCGCACCTTCTGCATTTTCTTCAGATGGTTGAAAAATGAAACGAACTGTTCCTGGTAGCTCGTCTTTTACTTCTACGAGTGCTTTCGCCGCGGTTAGCAACATTGATGTATGAGAATCATGTCCACAAGCATGCATTTTACCGTCTTCTGTCGATTTATAAGGGAGATTTTGGTTAAGCTCTTGGACAGGTAGCGCATCCATATCAGCGCGTAAAGCTACAGTTTTTCCGGGTTTCTTACCTTTTAAATCGGCAATCAAACCTGTTGGGGTGGTTCGCCGGTATGCGATTCCGAGTTTATCTAATTCTTTAGCTACTTGGTCGGTTGTTCGAAATTCTTGCCATTGTAATTCTGGATACATATGCAAATCGCGGCGGAAGGCAATCATCTCTTCTTCTTTATTTAAAATAGTTTGTTTTATTATATTATTCATTCGTGCTTTCCTCCGTCCATTTTTTTACAGTTTCCAAAACGACTTCGATTCCTTTTTGAAGCTTATCATAATCAGTCCATTCTTCTGGCGCATGACTTATACCATTATGACTAGGCACGAAAATTAACCCTACATCAGTTAAATTAGCAAAAATCATTGCATCGTGACCGGCTCCACTAACCATTGTTCGATAGTTAAATCCAAGTTTATTAGCACTTTCGGTTAAAGCTTGATGAATTTCCTTTGATAAATTGGTTGGTCTTTCATAAAGCATATCCTCTATTTCGCAACTAATACTATCATTTGTGGCAGATTGGATAATTTTTTTTGCTTTTTTTAATGTATTCTGGACATGCGTTTCATCTTTTGCTCGAATATCCACGGTGAAAACGACTTTATCCGGAATTACATTCGCCCCATTTGGGTAGACGTTTAGTTTACCAATTGTGAGAACAGTTCCGCCTCCTTCTTGGATAGCAATTTCTGGCAGTTCGCTAATAATTTGGACTGCCGCAACTAGTGCGTCTTTTCTACCAAGCATGGGTGTGGTGCCAGCGTGACCAGCCTGACCCTTTACCGTTACTTTTATTTCAGTTAGACCGACAATAGTATCGACTAACGCAACGTCTTCATTTGCATTTTCTAGAACTGGTCCCTGTTCAATATGTAGCTCGATGAAAGCTCTGATTGAATCTTTTGACCGAATAACTGTATCTACTTTATTTGCATCAAATCCCATGTCTGCCATGGCTTTTGCGGCTGTAATACCAGCCATGTCTTTCATTTCATGTAGCATTTCTTTTGTGACTTTTCCCGTAATCGCTCTCGAGGCAAGAAGACCTGCCCCGAAACGAGAGCCCTCTTCTTCAACCATTGCAATGATTTCAAGTGGAAAATATGGCTTTATGTGTTGTTCATGGAAAACACTAGCTACTTCAAGCCCAGTTATAACACCAGCTGGGCCATCAAAAGCACCTCCATTTGGAACAGAATCAAAATGAGAACCAACCATAACAGCTGGTAAGTCTGGATTTGCACCTTCTAGTCGTCCATAAATATTTCCAATAGCATCTTCTGAAACAGTAAGCCCCACTTTTGCCATCTCACTTTTTAAATAATTTCGTGCGCCGAGGTCCTCTTTACTATATGTAAGGCGAGTAGTTCCTTGACCTGGAGTCGCTGTATAGACATCTAAATTTTCAAGGTGATTTTTAATTCGTTCAAGATTTGTTTGCACTAAGCATTCCTCCCCTTTTCTATTTTACAGGAATCCTACAAAAATGCCCGCTAGAACAACTGAAACAATCGTAACAGTGATAAAACCAGCAACAAGCATTGGCGGTAACATGTGGCTAGTGAGTGCATCTCGCTCTTTTTGGTCGGTCGTAAGTGAATTAATAACTTCATTTGTAATAATATAATCTGCTGGGAACCCATACAAAGCAGTAAGTGAAACTGCGAAAGCTAGCTCTTTACTAACTCCTAAGACCTTCCCAACGATAAAGGAAAAAATGTACATTCCTATTACACCAATAACAATTGTTCCAAACATTGGCCACATCAAATCTAGCAACATTTGTGGAGTGGCATTTTTTAGACCATCAAATATAAACAACATTAAACCCATGATGGCAAAACCGAATCCATTCGCTTTTTGTAATGGCTGACGCTCTAAAAATCCTATTGATGTCGCAATAACACCAAACAATAAACAAAGAACAAATGGGCTAATTGTCAAAATAGGATCAATTAAAACAGATAATCCATAAGCTAAAAAGCCAACTAATCCAAGACGTAAAAATTTAAAATAGCTCGTATTATATTTATCTGGAATTTTTCTAAACATTCGAGGTGTCTCATGGTTATCCGAGCCATCCACTTGAGCGACTTCATTGGTTGGCTTCCATTCACCTGAACGATATTTAGAAAGCATGCGGCTACCTTCTTTTTTCAACATAATCGAAGTAAGTGGATATCCCGCAAATCCTTGCATAACGTAGATTAAAATTGCTAATACTGATAAACTAACTAGTCCGGCTGCTTTTGCGGCTTCCGACATAATAAGGGAAGAAACAACCCCACCAACTAGCGGTGGTGCAACAACTACAACCGTTTTAAAATCAAATAGTAGTGTCCCAATCGTAAATAGTAAAGCTAAAATCCCCAAGATTCCAGAAAGAGCAATTAAAATCGTCTTCCATTGGTTCATAAGTTCACGAACCGATAGCAATGTTCCCATATTAGTAATTAATAGATACATTAAAAGCGTCGCTACAATCGGTGGAATACCTGCAATTTCGACAATATTACTTGGGAAAAATGTCCAATATCCAAATAAGAATAAGATAGCACATACAAAAACGGAGGGCACCCATGCTTTTGTTCGCGTGGCAACCACATCCCCAATAAATAAAATTAGTACGACAATTACGAAAGCTAACATCTGTGACATGTAAAAACCCCTTTTTAATTTTTTGACTTTTTCTAATTATGTTTTATTTTTAAAATATTACTACAAATCGAATTGTCAGTCAAATTAATTTTTAAATTCTGTAATAATTAAAACACTAATAAAAAAAGTGATTCCAACTAATTGGAATCACTTTTTTTATTATTTAGCGAACTGTGGTAAGAACTCTTTGTGTGCTTCTAACATTTCATCTAGAATTGTTTTTGCTAAGTCGCCGCTAGGAACAAGTGGATTGGAAGTAAATGCTTGAAGCGCTGTTGCATAATCGCCTGTTACTGCTGCTTCGATAGTCAATTCTTCCATGGATTTCATTACTTGTAGTAAGCCGCGTTGTGCTGGTGGGAATTTACCGAAGTTGATTGGTTCGGCACCGTGCGCACGAATAACACTTGTGATTTCTACTGCACTATCATAAGGAACATCATCAATTGCGCCATTATTACGAGTAGATACTACCATTACGGTACCTTTGTTGTTGTAAATGGAATTGATGATTTCACAAGCTGCATCACTGTAGTGTGCGCCGCCGCGTTTGGATAATTCTTCTGGTTTGTAATCAAGATTTGGATCTTTATATAATTCGAATAAGCTGTCTTCTAGTTTTTTCACGACTTCTCCGCGAGTACCTTCGTTTTTGAAAGATGCCAGTTCTTCTTCAAGCATCGCATCCGTCATGTAGTAGTAACGGTGGTACGGACATGGAAGCATTTTTAGATGTTTAACTTGCTCATATAAGAAGCGCATGTTTTTAATGTTTTCAACGACTTTTCCTGGATTTGCATCTGGTGCGTAAAGACCGTCAATCACTTTTTCTGTTAGTTCGGTACCATCTTTGTCAAATACGCGGTGCCAGTGCAAATGGTTGATTCCCGCGAATTTGAAGAATAAGTCTTCTTCTGGTTTTTCTAACACGTCTGAAGCGCTTTTCACTGCTCCGATTGGCACGTTACAAAGGCCGATAACTTTATCCCAGTTACCGTAACGAAGAACTGCTTCTGTAACCATTCCAGCTGGGTTAGTGAAGTTAATTAACCATGCATCTGGGCAAAGTTCGCGCATATCTTCGACGATACCAAGAATAACAGGAATTGTACGGAATGCTTTGAACATCCCACCTGCTCCGTTTGTTTCTTGGCCAATGATGCCGTGGCTAAGTGGAATTCTTTCATCTTTAATACGAGCATCTAACAAACCAACGCGGAATTGTGTTGTAACAAAATCAGCATCTTTTAAAGCTTCACGACGGTCGAGTGTTAAATGTACTTCGCAGTCAATGTTCGCTGCTTTAACCATACGTTTTGCCATATTACCAACGATTTCTAATTTTTCACGACCAGCTTCAATATCTACTAGCCAAAGTTCTCTGATTGGAAGTTCATGATAGCGTTTAATAAATCCTTCAACAAGTTCTGGTGTGTAACTAGAACCCCCACCAATTGTAACGATTTTTACACCTTTTTTCATAATATACTTACCTCCTAGAATTTTAAAGCGTTTTCTTTTCTTCTAGTTCATCATAATTCATGTAATGCATTACAGGTCAAGCACTTATTTTAAATTTATCTAAACTGGCTATTTGGCGGGCTTTTTTGGTATACTAAATACAGAGCTACGAGAAATCGAGGTGTTTTGTAATTGGCAAATATACAAGAAATCGCGAAACTAGCGGGTGTTTCATCAGCAACAGTTTCCCGAGTAATTAATAATCGCGACTATGTGAGTGAAGAAACGAGAAAACGCGTCCAGACAATTATTGACAAGTTAGATTACGTTCCAAATATTAATGCTGTATCACTGAAAAAAGGCGCAACTAAGTTAATTGGCATGGTCATTCCTAGCTTTACAGATTCACTTAATGTATTTTTAAAAAGTTTTACGATGATAGCGCAAGAGCATGGCTATAACGTCACTTTGTTTATGACACGGATTGATCCGGATAAAGAACTGGAAGCTTTAGAAATGCTGCGCCAAAAACAAATCGATGCGCTCGTACTTGTGATTCGGTCAAATGATTGGAAAACGATTGAGCATTATACAAAATATGGTCCAATTGTCACTTGGCAACGTGTCGAAAGTGAAAAAATCCCTTCTGTATTTATGAATCAATATGATGGCTATACGCTTGCACTAGAACACTTGTATGCAAAAGGCTACCGAAAATTTGTGAATGTCTACGGGAATACGACCGGACTCAATACGCAAAGTCGCATGCTTGCTTTTAAAGACTTTTGTGCGCGTTATGAGCTTGATCCGCATGAGTTTAGACAATTTTATGGGCAAGGTTCGCGACAAGACGGGGAAAAGATTGCGCATTGGTGGAGTGAGACTGAGCATAAACCCGATGCATTTTTAACGCCAAACGATTATTTTGCGGCGGGCCTACTCACGGAAGCTAGACGGCTGGGTTACAGTGTCCCGGAAGATTTTGCGATTTGTGGGTTTGATAATATGGAAGTGGCGCATTTGCTTGATATTACAACGATTCATTATCCGGTAAATTTACAGGCTGAAAATGCTTTTACGCTCATTATGAATCAATTATTTGGAAGCAACTTGCCACTGCTTGATTTAGATTTCCATTTAGTAGAAAGAAAAACGACATAAAAAAGGTTTCCTCGTAAATTTGCGAGGAAACCTTTTTGTTAATTTTTAAATGAATGAATTGGTGCTGGGATTCGACCACCGCGTGCAATAAAACTAGCGGAAGATTTACCGTTTACTGGCATTACTGGTGCCGTTCCAAGTAAGCCACCGAATTCGACCATATCGCCAACTTTGGTGCCGCTCGCCGGAATTACTCGGACAGCGGTTGTTTTATTGTTAATCACGCCAATCGCCGCTTCATCCGCAATCATCGCAGCTAATGTTTCGGCGGTGGTGTCACCTGGTACGGCAATCATATCAAGTCCAACTGAGCAAATTGCCGTCATCGCTTCTAGCTTTTCAAGATTAAGGGCGCCTTGTTGAACGGCTTCAATCATCCCCGCATCCTCAGAAACTGGAATAAATGCACCTGATAAACCCCCGACGTGTCCACAAGCCATGACGCCGCCTTTTTTCACCGCATCATTTAATAGTGCTAAAGCAGCCGTTGTACCATGCGTTCCAACCATTTCTAGTCCCATCTCTTCTAAAATATGTGCGACTGAATCACCAATCGCCGGAGTTGGCGCAAGTGATAAATCAACAATTCCAAAAGGAACGCCGAGTTTTTCAGAAGCGACTTGCCCAACGAGTTGACCCATTCTAGTAATTTTGAAAGCTGTTTGTTTCACTGTTTCGGCAACAATATCAAATGGTTCGCCTTTTACTTTTTCGATAGCGCGCTTCACAACACCAGGACCACTGACGCCGACATTGATAACACAGTCAGCTTCACCAACACCGTGAAATGCTCCAGCCATAAAAGGATTATCCTCGACTGCATTGGCAAATACAACGAGTTTCGCACATCCTAGTCCTTGCGTATCCGCTGTTAAGTCCGCAGTTTCTTTGATTACTTCACCCATTTGACGGACAGCATCCATGTTGATTCCTGTTCTAGTCGAGCCAACATTGACCGATGAGCATACGCGTTCCGTTTGTGCGAGTGCTTGCGGAATCGAGCGAATCAGGATTTCGTCACCTTTCGTGTAGCCTTTTTGAACGAGTGCGGAATAGCCCCCAATAAAATTCACGCCAACTTCTTTTGCGGCTGCATCGAGTGTTTTAGCAAATTCTACATAGTCAGTGTCAGCGCTTGAGCCAGCTATAATCGCAATGGGTGTGACAGAAATTCGCTTATTGATGATTGGAATACCAAACTCAGATTCAATCGCTTCACCAACAGCCACTAAATTGCGCGCTTTTGTCACGATTTTTTGGTAGATTTTCTTTCTAGCTACTTCACCGTCGCCGTCCATACAATCTAGCAAAGAAATCCCCATGGTAATTGTTCGGATGTCTAGCTTCTCTTCTTCAATCATACGTATTGTTTCTAAAATTTGGTTTGTTTCCATACTAGAATCGCCTCCATCCTAAAGTTTATGCATTGCGTTAAAAATTTCTTCCCGTTGAATATGTATTTTTACTTGGAGTTCTTCACCTTTTCCAGCTAATTCTGCCTTTACTTCATCAAATTCTTTCGTAATTTGGCTAATATCGCACATCATCATCATCGTAAAATATCCGTCCATAATTGTTTGAGATACATCCACAATATTGATGTTCAGTTCAGCTAATTTATTACTAACACCTGCGACAATACCCACATTATCTTTTCCAATTACAGTAAGTACAGCTCTCACATCCAACACTCCTTTAGTTCGTTAATACGTTCCATTATAGCATAAAAAATTTAAATCTTGTGAAAAAGAAAACACCTGATACAAACAAGTTAACTACATCCCCAAATCATTTTTTGTTTTCTAAAAGACGGATATTAACTATATCTATCATTATATGGTTTTAACATTTTTGCTATTTACTTCTTAAATGTTTTTGGGCATTTGAAAATCTGGCCAGTTTTCCAAATGTTCCAATATCCATTGAGGCAGTTGCTCCGGTTTATTAAATGTGCCGAGAGTGTATCCTTTTCTCACTAGATATATGTAGTATTCCTTCTCTACTATAACTGTTTTTTCTTTTCTATTTATTGCTGAGCGCTCCACACTTTCCTCAGGTAACCATTCCACGTAATATGCTAAATCTGGAGCGTGTACCTCTTCATCATCTAGTTCAATGCTCCCAATAACCGGCCATGTTCCATTTTTTATTAGAGATTCATTGCAACCTTTATATAATTTAAGCTCATGATTAATAATGTTTTCCGGTAAAACTCTAATTTCAGAAATAATATTATATATACCAATAATGGAGTCTTTAAATAATAGCCCATACGCAAAACGTCCATCAGGAAGGGGGATTTCTATGATTGAACCATAACCTATTTTTTTCCTATTCATTTCGATTTTACTCCTAAACTTTTCAACTATTTTTTGTAATTTATTATTTCCTATAAAATCGCAATTTATCTCAAGTATGTACTCTTAATTAACTAATAAACTAAATGAAAATAACAACCCCAAAACTGATACCTTTTTTCTCTTCGCATCAAAGGGAGTCCGTATCTATATCAAATTCATATAAAAGGTCATTTTTATCCAATAACACAAAGCTATAAAAATCCAATATTTCTATAAGATTAGTCAGGTTTTGATTAATATCATCATTACGAACAATTACCTTCCCTTCATAAAATAAGAAAATATATGGTGACACTAAAGATAAATATACATACATTGATTTTTAAAATCCTTAATTTCAATTGATATACAAACAGCATAATTTAAATCAGTATAACCATTAATTTTAAATGAATGATGTATAGCACTTAAAAATATTTTAGCAACTATGGTAATTTTCTATCTGCACAAATTAATTATAAATGAAGCAATACCGAACTTCCACAAAAAATTTTCATGTTTATGTTGCTAGAATCAAAGCTCATTCTTTGAAAGATAATCTTATTCATTTTCTTCTCTAAATTTGTAATTGCTATTATGCCATAGCCCTCATAGACTTCCGCCAATAAAATAGAGAGTTACCTCCTATTATAGAAGGTAACTCTCTTTTTTACACGTCATATTCTAATTCTTTTGTTGCTAAATCAATAAAATCAAGTGGTGTCTTCACTTTTTCGCTATCAAATTGACTCGTTCCAATTCGAAGTTCTAGCTTCACTCGGTACTTCGCGGCAAATTCTTCAGTGTTGGCCTCAGCTATGCGGCTTTTAATTCGGTCAGCAACTAATTTCCCGCCTGGCTCATCTGTTAAAAGCAAGAGCCCCCAAGTGGCATCGTCCTTATCTAGCAAATAAAGAACATCACTCGTACGGATACAAGTCTCTAAAACCGCCGAAATATCTTGCAGTGCCAGGCGCATTTCATCTTCGCTTTGGAATCGTTTCAATTCGCGCCAGTGGCGAACTTTGATAACCATCAGTGATAATGGTAAATCATAACGACGCGAAATGCTGGAAAAAATGCGCTCGTCATTTTGGAAAGAAACGATATTTTTAAGTAAAGTTTCTTGATCGATGGTTCCTAAATATAAGTTTTGCTGTTTGATTTTCGTATTTTCTTCTTGTAGTCTGGATGTATTTCTTGTAAACATCGCACTCGCTACCGTAAAAAGTGGCGTAATAATAAGCCAGTAGTAACTTCCAATACCATATGCTATTTGATTTGCAACAATTTCATAAATAATGTAAGTCGCATAAATGAAGATATAGAGGATATTTAAAATCAAACCAAGCGTTAAGTTCGTAAAATAGGTGATAATCACAAGTAAAAAAGTAATATTTAACAATATAATGTTTCGCAAATATTCATCTGGCGTATTAATCATAAAGCCAATCGTGATGAAACAAAGCAAAATGAAAAATAAAAAGCCGATATCTGCAAATAAGTTATTCGTTATTTTTTTCATGTTTATTTCTCCTCACTTCCGGCTCCGGCGATATTTACGCAAGATTAGTAAGACAGCAACTATTAGGATAACAGCAGTGAGAAGAGCGAATGCCCCAAACACAGTTACTTCTTTGTTATTACTAATTTTTGTCCCAAAACTTTCTTCTTTTGTATCTGCTGCTTTTTTGAACCTATAAGAGTGGATTGTGTTGTCATTATCAACAATAGCGCCATCTCCGTAGATTTTAGCTAAATTAGCTTTTGTGGCGATTAAATCTGAACCAAGCTCTGTTTGTTTAGCGCCCGGACCAGTGACTGCAAGAACGGGTACGCCACCAGAAGTAATCAGTTGCACACTACCAAGTTGTTTGCCGTAATTTTTTTCAATCGAGATTTTTTCGTTGGAAAGGAAATAACTACCTGATTTGTTGTACTGGAAATATAGGTCGTCATTAGCATTTTTTATGACTGGATTATTGTTCATTGTTCCCACTGCGATAACGTTCGATCCTTCTTTTGGCTTTTTCCAGTTTGCAGCATGTACAGCAGTTAGATTACCTCTATTTCCATCATGGAAACGACCCAGTAAATTGAAAATATTTGCTAATGAATCGGTATCTTCCGTCGTTAATTCGTCTGGAACAACGACAACTGCATTGTTAAAATCTCCACCGGTAACGAATGGATATGGATATTGTTCAAATAACAAGTCTGTTTCTTCGCTAGTATTCAGGTTAATGGTAGATTCTGGTGTGATATACGCCCATGGAATTTCGGAATCTGCAATAAAACCACAATAATTATTTGTTAAAACTAAATCAAAGGCAACTGTAACAGAAAAATCACCTTTTACATTTAAATCGCTTGGAATTTGGAAAGTTACTTTATCACTATTTGCTTTTTTGGCAGAAAGTTTTTGGCTTCCGATTGGTTTTCCGTTGACTAAGATGGTTACTAAGGAATGCTCAAAATCGAGGTTTTGGGCGTATCTGAAATCAAGCGATACCTCTGTTCCTGTTGAGGCACTTCGATTTGCAGGCATACTGATGAAATAATCTTGTGTGATGTGACCGATTCCTTTTAGTTTATCGCCAGTTGTTGTGAGTTTAGTATTTTTATCGATATTGTTGGCCGGTGTGTCAATTTGTTCATCCGTTGTTAGCCATTTAGTATTTGCTCCTAGTTGACTTAAGTAATTTTGGTTGGCAACTAATTTCCCTGCTTTTTTAAGGGCATCATTTGATTTAGAAGTGATCACAAGCGTATTAGTGTTTCCTACTTTCACCACTTGGAAAAGTGCTTGCCTTTCTAGTTTTTGATCGTCTTTAATTTGTGATTTTAGGTCATTTGGTAAATTGTTATAGCTGGAAAAAAGGACGACATAGTTTTTGCCATCGCGTGTTTTTGCTTCTTCGTACTGACCAAAAGTAATATTTTTATCTTCTAATGTATTCGCTGCTGAAAATCCAGAAAGGCCTTCAAGCGCTGCGCCAAGTTCTGCGTCATCGGCTTTTTTCATGACAGCTACCACACCTTGTCCACTTTTCACGGTATCAATTCCTGTGAAGCGTTCGCCAAAATCAGCGACCGTATTTTGAAAAGCTTTATCGGAATAAGAGACATTTACCGCACTGGTTTTGTCGAATTGTAGCCAATTGGCAGGCGTATCATCAATCGTACAACGACCATCTGGTAAATCTGTGTAGACAAAACTTTCAATGGATAGAACGTTAACACCTTTTTTTAATTTATCTTTTGGAATTTCGACTTCGATTTGTTTCGTCCCTTTGTCGGTTTTATCAGGTTTAAATGAGTAAAAAGCAGCATCGTTAATTTTTAAAGTCATTGTGGAAACTTCTCTTTCACTCAGTTGGGTAATCGTGTATACAAGTTTCACGTTTGCGTTTGACACGTCCCAATAATTCTCCACAGTGAAGTTTTGTTTGGTTGTCGTGAATTTTCCTTGAGCGGTTTTATCTGTTCCAAAAACGGTTTGATAATTTTTATCTGCTGCGAAAACGTCTGGCCTATACAGAAATAGTACGGCGAAAACAAGCAGCCCCATAACAGCTAATTTTTTCATTAGGCACTCTCCTTTTTAGAAACGCTCGGTTTTATACCATTTGGTTTCCCTTTTTAGTACAGTATCTTTTAAGAAAATAAAGAACCCATATGCGGCGACCACCATCCAAAGCTGGCAATACGTCACATACATCAACATAATAAATAATAGATTCGAAAAACTAATTTCCCCTTTTTCAGTGGTGAGCGTAATAAAAGTACCAGCGACAAAAAGTAAAATAGCCAGCAACCAAAGCGCCCCGCTAAGGCCAGCAAGTGTCGTATGTACAAGTCCAAGCGCATATAATACAAGTAAAACATCACTAACAATCAAGGAAGTTAATAATAAAAAGTAAATTGATAAAAAGTACAAAATATCAAATCGTACACGTCTCCCTTCTCGTTTGAAAAGGAGTGGTACATTTTTTAAAATTACATAAATATTACCTTTCGCCCATCTTGAGCGCTGTTTAAACCAGACCGGCAATGTTTGTGGTTCTTGCTCCCAAGTCACGGCCTTCGCTTGAAATTTGATTCGGTAACCCATCATATAAATCCGGAAACTGATTTCGGTATCCTCAGCGACTGCTTTCACATCCCAACCACCAATTTCATCTAAGAGCGATCTTCTCACAATAAAGTTGGTACCTGGAATGGTGCACAGTTTGAATAGCGCCCATCTACCAGCCTGAGCCATCCACTGAAAACTAAGCGTTTCGATATTGATAAAGCGCGTTAACCAGCTCGCATTTCGATTCCGCGTTCGGAATTTACCAATGACCGCACCAAGTTTTGCATCATTAGTAATCTCACTGACAAGAATTCGTAGCGCTTGTCGTTCTGGGGTATTGTCAGCATCATATATTGCCACCAGTTCGCCGCGGCTTTCCGCAAAGCCGATATTAAGCGCATTGGATTTTCCTTTGCCACCCGTTAAGTTATCGGTATTAATAATTTTTAACTGACGAGTTGGATTCTTTGCTTGAATAGCTGCAAGAAGTTCTGCGCTATTATCCGAAGAATTATCATTAATGACAATAATTTCGTAGCGATTGACCGGATAATCAAAAGCCAGCAGTGACTCAACTGTTTTCACGATTACTTTTCCTTCATTATGAGCCGGCACCATGACAGAAACAAATGGTACTTCCGCTGGTATTTCAGGGACCTTACGCGCTTCGTTTTTCAGATAGTAGATGTATCCTGCAACGATTAACACAATATTAATTAGTAAAAGTCCCCAAATACAAACCACCGCGAATAATGCTAAATAATCTGCAACAACCATTTATTTCACCTCATTTCATATATTTTTTCATATAAAGCCGGTATCCAAAGATGAATAAAACACCAATAATTCCAAGAGAAAGTACAATAATTATCGTGAAAAATGTATTTTGATAGCCGAAAAATCCTTCTAAACTACCAGCTTGTTTTTTAGTTTTATCTTGATTTGTTTTAATATACTTTAAATCATCATCTAGTGTTACGGACTGATTATTGATATAAAGTGAGCCAGCATTTGAAACAATCGTATCTTTATTTGTTTTTACTTGATGATCTTTATACCTGAAGTCACTTATGTTTTCATTTGCTAGATTGTTCGCAGCAGCCTTTAACTCCTTCTCATTCTGGAAAAATGAATAAGTCACCGCTATATCAACAGGAAAATTTTTTTCATTAGTCGTTGCGTAAAAATCGTTTGCTATACTGTAAGGCGACTTTTCAAAAGCGCTACCGTTGTTCTTTTTCGTTGTATGAATAATTTTTTGGTTCGGCAGTAAAATTCCAGTGTTAAATGGTTCAAAGCCCTCAATACCGTATACTTTATCAAAATTCCAATATAGTTCTGCTGTCACACCGAGTGCCGCTATATCATGATTCGCGAAAAAATGTAACGATTTTTGGATAATGTTTTCAAGTTCTCCCGGCGGACTATCACCGTACGTAACGACTGGGACATCCATCATAATAGTGCCATTTTTCGCTTGCACATAACGTAAAATTTCTGCATAATTTTTGGCAGCTTGAAAATCTTGATTATAGAAAACCGGTCCAGCACTTATAATAAAAGGAATCCCTTTTTCATAAAATGTGTCTGCCATTTTTTTTAGTAAATCAAAATCAACAAATGGATTTACATCCGTTATAAGCGCATATTGATTCGTCGTAGTTTTAATTTCAAATACTGCTTTAAGTAAATCCATCAAAGCAAATTCACTTGTATTATTGGCTTGAAACATTGGCGTATAAGCATAGTCACCATCATGAATACCGTAAGCCGATTTCCCATTTTCCGCGGCGTCCATTTCACCTAATGCTTTTCCTTTATAAGAAGTAATTAAATTAGTTTCGCTCACTAACTGAGGTTTTCCAGCTAGCCCCGCCTCGGTCTTGATGGCGATAGAACTATCTGTAATCGTTTTTGTTTTTAGCTGCAATTTATTTGCGAAGAAAGTTGGTGGATTCGCACCTATGTATGCGATTTTCGATTTGCTTTTAGCTAATTTCTCGGTCCATTTATCCGTTAATTGGTCCTTTTTATTTTGCAGTACGATAATTTCGCTTGCCTGACTTAGATTTGGATTTTCTTCCCAAGAATAGACCGTCACCCGTTTTCCTAAACTGTTTAACATCCGGAGTAACGAGTCCATATTCCCTTCGTTATCCGTCCCCTTTGCCAGACTATCATAAAAAACAACAACATCACTATCTGCTTTTGCTGGTTGAGGATGGGCAATTACTACGAAAGCGACGCAGGCAAATAGAATGCTTATAATGATTTTTTTATGCATTCCGCTCACCTCGTTTCTTCAAATAAAATTCGAGTAATGAAGCCGCTCCAATCAACATCGTTAAGTCAAAACAAACATTAAACAGGAAATTATGCTTCGTTAAATCCGCTTCTCCGTCACCAACAACTGTCACTAAAATCACTGCAAAACCAGAACCAATCAGTAAAACAACTAAATCAAAGAGTAGCGTTCCCCGAATGTTCTTCTCGCGGAAATGTTTAAACGCACTCACTCCGTATCCAATCAGAAAAACAAGCGCCCATAAAATCAAAAACGTGAATTTCGCTGGAGCAAATTTTTCTTTTACATCACTGTAAGCCGAGAAAAAATGCGTTTTCTCTTTAAATTCATATCCTGTCGCCTTTTCAAAATTCCCCATTTCAAATGGTCGAATTGAAAAACTATTTTGCGCGGATAAATCAAGCATTTCCCCAAATTGCTTTGGATTTTCCAAATAATAACTTAAAACCGAGACAAAATTATAATTTGGATAAAATTCCTGTTCCATTAATTTCGAATCTAAATCAATCATTTTATATTTTTGATAAAAGTTGGTTCCTTTAAGTAAAGCAAATTCGGAATTAATGCCCATTTCTTCAAGTGATTTCTCTGGATTTTCTGAATCAAGTAGCACACCGCGCGTCATTGTTTGATACTGATTTATCGTGACAAACTCTCCCGGAATGAATGCGTACATCACTACACCACTTATGAAAATAACAAAAAAAGTAGCCGCAGCCGAAATCCGAAACGTGCGATTTTTCCGGATGAAAAACACGAGTATTCCGCACACTGCAATAACAACCGCAATTGGCGCATTTTGTTGCTTGGCCGTAATTAAAATAAGGGACGCTACAAAAATCAAGCCTAACATGGCATAGTCGTTATATTTATGGTGATATAAAAGTAAAAATCCCGCTGAAATATACAGCATCATAATCAAAATAAGTCCTTCACTAAAAAACGAATTAAAATAAGCTGTATAAGCGGTATCTGCGAAAATAAAGACAGTTAGCGCAGCAATAACATAACCAGGCCAACCTTTCATTTTTGCCGTTAAACCAGCCACTAATAAGTAAATTGCTGGCAAAAGAAGCGCTAATTGTAAAGCACCTAAAAAACGTACATCAAAAACAGTTGTTGACCAAAAAATTTTATTTAAAAGAAGCGCAATTTGAATGAAAATACTTTGCGAGGAGTAAATCGCAACTTGATTTTCATTAAAATATTGATAAATCCCGAACTCCTTCACAAAATGTCCAAATTGTAACGCGTCATAATTGGCATTATTTACAAATAAACCATTGCTTGAGAATATTCTAAAAAAGTCTCCATTATCAGCCATACCAATATACGGCGGCACAAAAAGCGCAATAATAGTTATGATAAAAACACAAATAACCGCAAATATTTGCGGTGTTAGATGATGCCATAGCCACGTACTAATGGATTTTATTTTCCCCGTCATGATGCTATCCCCTTTTTATTCTCGCTAATCCCATTCACAAATTAGACACATTTACACTCCATTATACGAGAATGTCATAAGTTTTTCCATGGTTTTATTTATTTTCTTACAATTCATATGCACAACTTATTTATTAGCAACACTTTTCCACTAAAAGAGTTATAATAAACAAAAAAACTTTCTTGACTACTACGTCGCGTCATACTTTATAGTGGAAATCAGAAGGAGGAATCATTCATGCAAACAAAAGAATTAGCTGAACTCACTGGTGTAAGTGTGCGCACGCTGCATCACTACGATAAAATCGGCCTACTCGTCCCGCAAAAAGACGACTGGAACGGCTATCGTATTTATTCAGAAAAAGATGTCGACAAATTACAACAAATTCTTTTCTTTAAAGAACTCGATTTCCCTTTGAAAAAAATAAAGCAAATTCTTGATGATCCTACTTTTGATAAAGAAGTCGCTTTATCCTTGCAGCGCCATTTATTAGTAGAGAGAAAAATGCGAATTGAAGCGATGCTCGAAACTCTAGACCAAACCATCAAGAACGAAAAAGGAGAAATAATTATGACGAATGAAGAAAAATTTACTGGTTTTGATTTTTCAACGAATCCATATGAAGAAGAAGCGCGAAGACTTTGGGGTGATAAAATCGTAAACCAAGCAAATGAAAAAATCACGAACATGAATGAAAAAGAACAAATGGCTATAAAAGAGAGCTTTGATGCGGAATTTCGCCAGCTAGCTTCTGTTAGAAAATTCGCCCCCGATTCAAAAGAAGCTCAACAAGCCATACACCAATTCTTTCTATATTTAAATGATACTCATGGGAATTTATACTCTCTAGAAGCATTTGCAGGTCTTGGAGAAATGTATGTGGCTGATGAACGTTTCACTAAAAATATCGACCAGTTTGGCGAAGGTCTTTCTGTCTTTCTTAAAGAAGCTATGGCTGTTTATACCGAAAATAATTAAAAAAACGATGATTTTCCTTAAAGGAAAATCATCGTTTTTTTAAATTAATCCACCAAAATAGGGTTGGTATAACTTATAATAGGGTAA
>NZ_JAARZJ010000030.1 GCF_014229245.1 Listeria farberi
AACAATTTCCTCTTCCTCTGTTGCCTTTATTTCCCCCTCGGCTTCCACTACATTCTCTGGTACTTCTTCCCCTGACTCACTTGCCCCTATTGCTTGTGAATCAGCTGCATTCATTTCTGTGGCTAATATTTCTCCTGCGGAGAATGACATGACAGTTAAAAATAGAGTAGCCCCACAAATCCATTGTTTCCCCTTCTTCCACATTCGCCAATTTTTTTGTTGCCTTTCTTTGCGCAAATAACTCAAGTTTTTTCTCTCCTAACTTCTTTATAATCCGCATTTCCAATAAATACTTTTACATGATAATAATTATTATGTATTTCCACCTTTTTCAAAACACATTTCCTGTGCTGTTCCATTCATTTCAAACCATAATGCTTTTTTAATATGAACAAGCAATGAAATAATTAGTTATTTACTCTTTTCATCATGTGTCCCCATAATAAATTCTTATGCACTAATACTTCTTCAACAAAACCTGCCTAGAATAATCAAATCTCATCCTATCTAAAAGTTTGTCTTCTATTATCAATAACAGAACTAATTCATAAATACTATACATATTTATTTGCATTAGCAGCATAAATAGCTCGATAAGCCCTATTAAAAATATTTTCATACTACTTAGCTTCAAGCGTATTAAGTGCCACGCCAAAAGAAACAACTCTATTAATCAAACATGTAAAATACTAGGAGTATTAAGCGAAACAAATTAGTGATCTATTACTTGCAAAAGCAGCTCAATCTATCTTGTTTCAAACCTAAATATAGAAGGAGTGATTCTATGATATATGCGTTTAGTTTGGCCTTTATTAGCTCACCTCACTTTATGCGCATCTTTATGACAATTTGTTCGCTATTCATTTTATGCGGGCCTACCCTACTTGGGTTTAGATATTTTAAAAATAAAAAACAATATAAAAAAAGAGACTTTTTGGAGGAGGAAAAATTAATTGAAGAAATTTATGAAAGAAATGAAAACGGGAAATTTCCTTGGGAAGAAAAACACATCGAAAAATGATAGCCCAAAGAGCGTTCTTGGTACTATAGAATTCCCATTTAATGGGCTAGTATCCACTCAAAGTCATGCAAGCTCATCGTTTGAATTCAACAAACAAATGATTGAATTCCTTAATGAGCATCATATTTATACAATGAATGATAAAGCTATACAAAATATCGGGAATCCTAAGCTCATCGTAAGTAATCACGCTGTTATTGAACCATACACCGCGTTTTTACTAAGGAACACTTTTCATTCAATGGGCGCTTTCTCCTCTTCTTTTAGTTCCTTACCAATTAATACAGTTGTAGGTAGATATTCTTCATTAGCTCATAATATTCAACGGTTAGGTGGTAATCATCCTACAGATCGATTTACCACATCAATGTTAACTTATTCTCAAAACCTTTCCATTTTTGATGCATATACCTCTGATACTGAAGAAAGCTTTGCGTGCAAACCATCCTCAATTTCTAATTACTCCCCAATTATTATTGGAAATGATGTATGGATTGGTCAAGATGTTTGTTTTGTAGCTACAGGAATTACCGTTGGAAATGGAGCAGTAATTGCTGCTGGTTCTATCGTCACAAAGGATGTCCCCCCCTATGCTATTGTGGGAGGAGTTCCGGCAAAAGTTTTAAAATATCGTTTTGATGAAAGTACTTGTAAAGAGTTACAACGTTTACAGTGGTGGGATTACGCCTACACAGATTTCGAAGGCATCGAAGGAGACACTTCTATAGAAAACTTTATTGAAAAAGTTTCTTATCTAATTGATAACCAATTAATTCAACCGTTTACTCCTACACCTGTAACGATTAAGGATTTCAAACTAGCAGTCGAATCCGATGTGGATTCACAAAAAACAAATGAAAGTAGTGATGTTTAATTATGACAGTCTACCATATTAATAAAGCCATTGGACTTGCTTCTTCTGGTGTTGAATATGCGCAAAAATATAGAGATTTAGCTCTCCAATCAGTAAAAATGAAGCAACGTTTCATTTTTACTGATTATCTAGGTACAAACTTGATTTACTTTACAACACTATTAGGCTTAAACTCTGAGGATATAATTGGTATTTATGGTTTTCTAGCAAACCAACAAAACCATTCATCTGTTTATGAGCTAGAATCTTTCGAAAAACAATTAAATGATTCTTTTCAAAAAAAAGAATTACCCAACCAAGTAATCTATACATTGCCTAATTCCACTGTTTCGTACAGAGTTTGGTTGATTAATGAAAAATTTGTGGACCGAGTGGATGTTTTGCATAACCAAAAATTAATTCGTGCAGAACATTATTCAGACAGACTTACTAATACAGAATACTATAGCAATGGACAAGTAATCTCTCGGACTTTTTTCGCCGAAGATGGTAAGGTGGCTTATCGGCAGTATTATGAAAATAGAGAAATATCCTTAACAGTTATAGATGACAAAATTTTAATTGGGAGAAATGCTTTTTTTCAAGAATTTTTCCGCCGATTAAATTGGAATTCTGAAGATTGTATTATACTAGATCGTAGTACTGAGCTTGCTGACGCTGTATTCCCTCAAGCAAATGGTGCACGTATCGGCATTCCCATTCATGCAGAACACTATAATTTAACTTATTCTAATAAAAATAGAGTCCTTTGGAATAATTTTTACGAATATGTCTTTGAAAATGATAAATATGTAACCTGGTATATTACAGCAACAGAGGAACAAGCAGTCACTCTAAAAAAACATTTTAAACTAATGCATAAGGACACTACAAAAATCCATGCTATTTCTGTAGGCTGTATCACTCCCCAAAATACAACTCCTTCCAAAGATAGTAAGTACGATCTGCTCACAGTATCACGTTTAGCCAGTGAAAAACATCTTGATTTGTTGATAGAAGCTGTAGCAACATCAAAGAAAAAATTCCCCCAACTCACTTTATCAATTTACGGAGAAGGTGGTCTTAGATCTTCTTTACAACAACTTATTACAAAATTAGATGCCGCTGATTATATATTTTTAAAAGGTCATCAAGAAATGGAGGAACATTACCCGAACTATGGAGGATATATCACAGCCTCTTATTCAGAAGGATTTGGCTTAACATTATTAGAAGCGATTGCCTATAGCATTCCAATGGTAGGTTTCCAGGTTCCTTACGGAAACACCGAATTTATAAAAGATGGAGTAAATGGCTATTTAGTGAAAAAAGAATCTACTGAAAAACAAAATATAGCTAACCTCGCTAAAGGAATTGCAAAATTATTAAGTAATAGTTTTAACTCGGAAAAATCCACTGCTTTTAGTCAAAAGAAAGCAGCTGAATATACCATAGAAAAAATCGGTGAGAAGTGGAACCGTCTTTTTAAGGAGGATACGCATGAATATTTTACTAGCTGATTATCATCAACAGGAAACCAAACGATTAATTCAAAGCTTATCTTTAGCTTCTATTAAATATACAACAGCAGTCATCCATTATGAGGGAGACCTTCCCTTTGGATTCTATTCTCCATTCACTTATTTTACTGGATGGCACAAGTATGAAGGGGAAGGATTATTTTTCAATGAAATTGAAGTTCCTTCTTTATATGAAATCCGTCATCGTGATACTGCAGGTGGAACCATTTATTCTGGAAATTTCATTGTCGGTAAATTCCACTACTTTAAAAATACGCAACGTATTGTAAAGCAAGTCGATTGGTTAGATTTAAAAGGAAGCATTGTGTTTAGCGATTGTTATTCTATTCAAGGATTTAAATATGCAACGCAGCTATACTCTCCGGATAAGAAACTCTTTCAAAAAAACTTTTTAGACGCAGAAGGCAATGAAGTAATTAACTGGAACTTAAGTAGTGGTACAATTACGTTGAAATCCAATAATAAAACACATGAATTTTCTACGCTTACACACTTTACTTCTTACTTTGTTGATGTACTTCAAAAATCTGGTGAAGTTGGCCTAATAGACCAATTATTTATTAATAGTCTTTCTTTCCCATTGTTTGTTGCTGACAACCTCACTATTCCGACTACATTATTTTGGCAAGAACTTATTAAAGATGCTATTCCTCAAAATATGGTGAACCATCTGAACGAGAAAAAGGCCGTTCGCAAAATTATTTTTGAATCCGATGCCGAATATAAAAAAGTCTATACTTTGCATGCTAAAGACACCCATGTGCAATTACATTATCTATCACCGTTAGAGAAATTTGAACGCGCACATAAGAAAACACATAAAGCGCTTGTTTTAACTAGGAGCGATAATTTACACCACATCGAAGAAATATTAGATGCTATTCCTCAACTTGAGCTCACAATCGCTGCCCCAACAGAAATGAGTCAAAAATTATATAGCTTAAAAGAAAAACATGCATCTATCTCTCTCATTCCTTCAGTCTCTGAAAAAGATATTGCTACTTTGCTTAAAACACATGATATTTATTTAGATATCAATGCTGGTAGCGAAGTAGATGATTGTGTTTATCAGGCCTATCGCCAGAAATATGTAATATTAGGATTTGAAGAGGTTGCTAAAAATCCACGTTATTCGTTTTTACATCCTCTAGTTGATTATTCAAAGCTAATAGAAATGTTGCAAAAAGCTATTACTAGTCCTAAGTATGAAAATGAATTGGTAAATGCATTAGAACAGAAACATGGTGCAAAATCTACAATCAAACAATATCAAAAAACACTAAAAAATAAATAGCTTTCATACAGATGCTACCAAATAAGCGTTCCTTATTTGGTAGCATCAATATATCTAAAAGAGGTGATAACTATATACAATTCAAATGTTTTACACGCCGCACGTAAACGCTTAAGATTTATTTTTTCAGAATTTGATCATGTTTACTTCTCATTTAGTGGAGGAAAAGACAGTGGAGTTATGTTAATGCTAGCAGAAGAAATTGCGAAAGAAATGAATAGATGTTTCGATATACTAATATTAGATATTGAAGCAAACTATACAGATACTGTTCGCTTTATAGATCGGGTTAAACAACTCTCTTGTATTCATAAAATTTTTCATTTTTGTTTGCCTTTTTACGAAGATAATAATTCAAGTATATTTCAACCTCAATGGATTATGTGGAATCCAGAAGAAAAAGATAAATGGATTCAACCAATGCCAGAAGATGCCATTACACTAGAAAAGTTGGATGATCGCCTTTTAAAATTATTTTTCAAATGTGATGGTAATCCAGATAAATTTTTGCAATATTTTTCCAATTGGTACCACGAAGTTCATAACTTCGAAAGCGTCGCTTGTGGTATTGGTTTGAGAATGGACGAAAGTTTAGTTAGATATACTGCAATAAAACATGGGCGAAATAAATACAAAAAGCGACCCTGGATAAATCGTTACATACCCGGTATTTATAAATTTTATCCTATATTTGACTGGAAATTTGATGATATATGGGCAGCGGTTTATCAATTTAATTGGGACTATAATAAAGTATATGATCGAATGTATAAAATAGGTACTCCTTTTAGAAAAATGAGAATCTGCCAGCCTTTTGGCCTGCATCAAAGAATCGGATTAGAACAAATTGCTAAAATAGAGCCTCTTATTTGGGAACGTGTTGTCAATCGAGTCAGTGGAGCTAATTTTGGCAGCTTATATTCTAAAACTTCTCTATTAGGTTATTCAAAAACAAAAAAACCTGCTCATATGAGTTGGCAGGAATATGTGATATTTTTATTAGAGAGCTATGGTTTATATACTCCCATACTTAGAGATCATTATTATAGAAAATTTAAAATCCTGATGACCTATTATGAGAAAAACTTCCAAATGACCATTGATGATATCCCCGAAGAAGCATCTAGAAAAGAATGGGAAAAAGATGAGCGCTTGTGGCACAACTGGAAATCTTTAGCAAGAGTACTTGAAAAAAATGATTTTGCACTAGTAACTAGACAATATAGCTTAACGAAAATAGATGAACAAGAACTCTATCATTTATACGATGAATTCCAAGGGGCCTTAGGAATTCAAAGTTTAAACGGGAAAGTATATAAAAAAATAATTCATAATTTATTAAATCCAACCAGTTAGGAGGAATTGTACTTTGAAATCTAACATTACCTTTCCTGTGTTAAATGTGTGCTTAGTAAATATTGATAAAATTGTAGCAAATGATTATAACCCTAATAAAGTTGCTCCTCCAGAATTAGAGCTTCTAAAAATTTCTATTATTGAAGATGGTTTTACACAACCTATTGTTTGCTACTATGATGGAGAAAAAGATGAATACAAAATTGTAGATGGTTACCATCGATATTCTGTAGCCAAAAATATTTTGCATCTAAAAGAAATTCCAGTAACTGTAATTAACAAGCCTCTAGTAAATAGAATGGCTAGTACAGTCAGACATAATCGTGCACGGGGCACACACAGTATTGATGGAATGACTAACTTAATAGAAAGCCTCATAAATTTAGGCTGGAAAGATTCAGAAATTGCATTAAATTTAGGGATGCAACATGAAGAAGTAATCCGTTTAAAACAATCTACGTTTTTAAAAGATATTTTTATGCATCATACCTTCTCTAAAAGCTGGAAAGAATTTGAAGATACCTATTATCCAAAGGAGTGAGTACATTGAAAATCACTTGGTATATCCCCCCTTATAATAAACAAGCCTTTTATAACTTAATGGCCCCTTTTTTCGCAGAAAAGATATGGAAATACCAATTCCCATACTTAGTAAATACTCCCGAGAAAAAATGGTGTCTTTTAATTGATAAAGATAAAATAATTGGCTTTTCATCTTATATGGTGGTAAAGAAAGGAATTGAAATTGGCGAAATTTATGGCCTTACTGAAGAGGCTTGGAGAAAGATAACTTCGAACACCTTAAAAAAAATAGCTAAAGATGAAGTTAGCTTTCATCTCTTTACAGATGTAAAAAAAGTTGATACATATCAATTGCAATTTTTTCGAGATAAAGGCTTTGAAATATATAGAGAAACTAAACATTTTGCTTTTTTAAAACGTAATGATGAGTGGAAAAAGAAATTGTATGAGGATTAGTCTCCCATAAATAGTAAACACGCCCTAACTGCTAAGAAAGCAATTAGGGTGTTTTTTTATTAGATGTATCACTGTCAACAATAGCCATTCTGTAGTAGTCTAGCAGTCATTTCCTGTATGTAATAAATGATTGTTTCTCCTTTAACATCCAATATAGGTATTTGTAGTACTTCAAACTATTCATTTAGTGCTTTATTACCAAAATATTTCTTTATCCGTTACATGCTTTCTCCTTCTTAACTTCCTCATTTCAGAATGAGTCCCACTAAAATAAATATTACTTTGTGATACTCCGTTATCCTGCCAGACATAGCTTACCTCTTGTTCCTCATTAAGCAGATCTTCCCATTTTATCGATGAGTCTTCATATTCCCCTCCATTAGAG
>NZ_JAARZJ010000031.1 GCF_014229245.1 Listeria farberi
CCATAAAAATTTAAAAAGATTAAATATATTGATTACAAATTTAAGAGAAGAAACTAAAATGTTAGGAAGCAAATAAACTAGTAGCCATCTACGCATCACGCGAAGACGAATATTTCGAGGCGGGCTACATTGAAGCAGTTACAGCGAGTGATGTTATGTTCCGCTCGCGACGTTCGGACGGTTACGAAGAGGGACATGTTGTTCTCCCGTTAGAATTAGTGTATCGAATAGAAATTGACACGGCGCATTTAAAATCAGCTGAACTACTCGCAAAACATCTTAATCAACCAATCAGCTCAGGATTATTTGAGAAAGCACCAAACAAAAAGCATTCTCTTTTCGAAATTGCTGCTGATTATGTATACCAAAGTAAAGAGATAATCTTTATTGACATCATTGGCGACGAGACACCAGCAATTGGAATGATTGCTGAAAATGAATATGAAGGATTAGAAATTAATTTAGTGGATGACGAAGGTCGATTAGATGGAACTTGCTGGATAAAGAAAGAAGATATTCTAGCCCTGCGTTTCGGCGGCAGTGTAGAACAAGATTTGATGAACAGACTAAAAAAATAAACTGCGAATAAGCCCTCCATTTTTACAGGGAGGGCTTATTCTAAAAGTAAGAGATGTAAATAATACATATCAAAAGAATAATCTCTGCGTGAGCATAAGCAAGATAGTAAGAATACAATCCTAGAGAACATAAAAAAAGAAAAAGGAAAGAAAATAACCAAATTAGGAGATTGAAATGGATTCAATTTTGAAATTAATAATGGATTTGGAATTCATCGGCATAATTATAATGTGTATAGTTATTATAGATTTTAAGAAAGACAACTTCTTTTCTAGGTGTATGCAAGTATTAATATTGTTAACTTTATTTGCGGTTACGGGAATAATTATCTACTTTTAAGAAGGATCGAGGGATAATATGTTACTTGTGATAATAATATATTTTGTTTTTCTACTTATATTAATTATTGGCTATGAAACGAGACGTAAGAAAAACAATAAAACCGTCCTTAACAGTATAGCTATCATTATTTTCCTGTTAGCCCTTATAATTTATTGTATAATGCTAGTCCCTCGGTTGGGTATTTAAGGAATGAAAGTCACTATAGAAGTTAAGAACAAATTATTTTTATACTTAGTTTCAAACTTAAAGAAAAAACTTTTAAAGTACAGTTTGTTATAACATTGATAACGGTGTTTGAGTGCTTTCCTACATATGTAACCTTGTTTATTTATAGGTTCTATATTCTTTTCTAACCCATGCGTGGGAGATTATAAAGAAATAATGGCAGTACTGTAGTAGAGCGTTTAGGAGGTTATCGTGGTTCATTTTATTATCAATATATCAATAAATTTTATTACATTTGCAGATGAAATGAACGATAAAACACTATAGTATCACTATAATACACATGGCGATGTTAGTACTTTGATGAATGATGCAGGTAAGATTATCGCATAATATGTGTATGATTCTAAGCTTATGTAGTGATTTTGGGTTGGAAAGAGGTTGGCCTTATGAGCAAATTGACTAGTGATGAAGTAGAATTTAAAATAAAAAAACTTATCGATTTAGAAAAAAATTTACCAGAACAAATATTTCCTAATCCTGAAAAATACAACTTTTATTTTGAAGAACCAGAGGCTATTTATATGGATACGAAAGAATTCATCCATATGATTAAACAAATTGTGGAAATTACACAGGATGAGAAAGCGTATATTAGTGAAATTTTGAAAGAAGATAAATTTTTACAAAAGAGCAAAACTATCTTGAATTTAAAGGAAGTAATAGACTTTACGCAGGAAGAGGGTAGCATAGTAGAAAATTTGGATTTTGAAAATATAACAGAGACAACGATATTTTTATATTGCTATATGTATTTCCCTTCTGAGCAACTCTTTCTTTTCGTTAATGAATATTCAGACACAGCCCTTTTAGCGGTTGATAAAAAACTTGATATTGATGTTCCTTGGTATGATGTAGAAACATTTTTGACTGTGGAGAATCTGGGGATGAAAGATAGGCTATACAGAAAGTTCAGGAAGCGTTTAGGGAAGAGTTATAAAAAATAATTTATTAATAAGGAATAAAAATTTTAGAAAGCCTATTGCAAAATGCAGTGAAAAAACGTGAGGAGTGACAACATGATATACAGTATAGGTATGACTACTATGGATTCATATGATGAAAAAGAACAAGAGTATTTTAGTATCATGCCCGAAATAAGAACAGTGGTAAATCCACTATTTGATAAATATGATATATATGAATATACAGTAGATAGAAAGAAGCGAAGTGATCTAGCATTCCCATTAAAGCCTAAGCGTTTTCTAAACATTTTTAAGTCAGAGCCGCTGAGGGAAAACCCTGGAATAATGGAATATAACAAATTTATAATTGTAACTAAAGGAGTAGATATAAAGGCATTACTTAGCGGAGTGTCAGACCTTAATAGACGCGAAAACATTGAATATTTTTTAGTGCAAAATACAATCATGACTTACCAGATTCTAGAAGGCGAAGTAATCAATTTCTATGCAAAAGACTTGAAATTTTTAGTTGATGAATTAGCTTTATAGCGGTAGACGATGTGAGGCAAATAATTGCCAAATTAATTTAAGTCAAAGTCATTTATATATAAAATTTCAGAGTTAGAAGACCTACTGGGGCTTATCCTAGCAAGTGTGTCAGAGCTGTGAAATTCAGAATGAAGGAGAAAAAATTTTTTAGGAGGAGTGTGAATGTCTAGTTTCATATCTTCAGGATGTGTATATAAACAAAGTTCATATAAAAACCTAGTCAAAAAATATATTGATTTGATAAGTAGTACAGCAAATGTGGAAATTGAAAATATAGTTTGTTACAGTCCGGAAAGCGACTTATCTAGCACTAAAAGTTTGGAAGAAGTGAAAAAAGATAATAGTTTTTCAAAAGTGACTCATATTAATTGCAAGCAGATAAGAGATGATTGGGAATTTGTTGTACGTTTCTATGAGGAACATAACTATCAAGGGGTTTTGTTTGATCTATCGTATGATTACTTGCCCGAGATGTTTCCAGCAAAAAGTTTGGAAAATAAATTAATCAGTATTTTAATAACTATTTATTCATATTATCCTTATTATTTTAGTTTTATTGACACAGAAGCAGAAGTGGATATGTTTCATAATCCTGGGAATATAGAACCTCTTGAAAGCCCGTATGCAACATTAATTCTCCCAAAAAATAATGACTTTCATGTGTATCTAAATACTTAGGAAATTGACGGTATAAGTGAGAGAAAGAAAAAGCATTATGTTATTAAGAATACACCATCCCACCGAACAAACTAAACACAGAATTGGAGAAGCATAGATAAATGATTCATTTAAAAGGTATAACTACTGCGGGTGCTTATGATAATCAAGGTAAATATTTAGAAGAAATTCATGAAGATATTGAAAAAATAATGAAGCGGCTAATTCTTCAATTTGATATATATCAATTTCATATTTCCCGTAATTTCGAAGCAGCTGCTGATAAATCAGTCCTTGTGAAACAAACTAGATTTAGAAAGACATATATTCATTTTTATAAAGAGGATGAAGAACGATTTGAAGAGGGATCTAGCTATGACCAGTATTTTTTAGTAGAAAAAGATTGCGACATCTCTGAGCAGATAGATAAATTAGTGCTTAGCGAAATACCAAGGATAGAAAATATTAGAGCCAAATTGTTATCCGTTTTCCCATTATTAGTCATTTTATCAGATTCAAGTGAGTTAATGGCGTATTCAATGGAAAAATCGAATTTAGAACTGATATAAATGCAGGAGGGATAAAGTGGGAAACCAAAAACAATCTATTGATTACTTTGAAGTTAAAGGGATTGCTAAATTTCGAAATATGTTACATAAAGCCTATAAAGATTTAACTTTTCCAGGACTAGACTTCCCGTATTGTGTACCTGACAAAGAATATAACTATTTATATTTCCCATTAGATGCATTTGAAAATACGAAAGAAGGAAATCGAATTTTATCCGTACTTTTGTTAGATAAAGAAAAAGATATATATTTTCACTCAGATGTTTTTGGAATGTTTTTAACAAGTTGGCTATTACTTGGAAAAATAAAAATAAAAAGTGTAAATGAATGGGATGGAGTATTCGGCGAGAACATCCTCACAAAAGAATCAAGAAATCCCATTAATTTAGTTGATATTAGCCCTACTATATTCCTGCTAGATGGGAGTATATTAATAAAATTTGATCGTAGTTCTCATTTAGTCATCATTGGATTTTCTAATAAAATGGAGCAAATGAATAGTGAGATTCGACTTTCTAAAGATGAAGTGGTAGATTATTTTATTAAAAAAGATGCAGCAGATGAATCAGAAGCAGAAGATTTTAAAGAAGCATATTTAAAAAACTACTATTCAGTGAGCATTTAAGACTAAAAAGTTAATAAAGAATCGTAATAACAATATAGAAAGTTGAATGAAAAATGGATTTTATTTTAAATATTTTAATTAATATTATAGCTTTTGTATGCTTCTTAGTTGGTGGAAATGCAATTAAAAAAGAGAAGCAATTAATGGGAAAAGTGATTGGCAGCTTATCAATAGCTGGATTGGCGATAGTCGGAACGGGGTTAATTCTTTCTTGTGTAGAGGAATTGCACACATATATGTACATTATATTAGTAATTGAAATAGTGATACTTTTCGCAAATGTATTCATGAATTATTTAAGTAAATTCGGAAAATCGGAAGTTTTAATAGGTGTATGTGTATTAATTCTAACGATATTTAATTTATTTACTTATATAACTTATGTGGTTTTGACTTTTGTTTTTTACTGAAAAACTGTCGCTATAAAAGGAGGGAATTGGGAAACGATTATGATTGAATTTATTATCGATGTATCAATAAATTTTATTACATTTACAATTTGTTTCATTCCGCTGCTTCTCTCAGAAAAAACTAAAGGTATCTTGGAAATCATAGGTGCAAGCATACTTTTTGCGGGGATTATGATAGTTGGAACAGGTATTTTCATAAGCAGTAGTGAAACCCTGAAATCATATATTTATGTGATTTTGGTAGTGCAAATAATTATTTTGTGCATCGAACTCATATTAGTTTTATGGAGTAAACGTAAAGGAAAGTCTACAATTTTATCCATCCTATCAGCAATATTAGGTATAGTCGCTTTAGGAATATATATTTATTATGTTATAGCGAGTTTTATTTATTGAAAATTATTTTCCAAAGATAGAAAAAATTTACAGAAAAGAATAATTATTAAGGAGATAAACACGTCATTGAAAAAGAAAATGAATATTTTAAATCAAGCGATAATAACTGAGTTGTATAAATACCCTGAAAAAAGACTTCATGAAACGCATGTGAATTTATGTGAGGCAAATTTGGAATTTATGTTTGCTGAAAATGATGAAGATATTCACCCGCTAGTATTAAAAATAGAAGGGGTAACGGCTTATTATTTTCAACATAATTATGGAGAAAGTAGATTTGATTTAGACACTGATGAAAGTTCGTTATTACTGCTAGAGACGCTTGAAGTAGTGAAGCCTCCTTTTAAAATAGGAGAGGATCGAGCGGATTTTATTGCTGAAGGAAATCTAATTCTTGAGTTAGATGAAATAAGCTATGTTATAGAATGTAAAAAAATTAAATTAAACGATGTGGTTTTTAATTTAGATGAATGAATATCATAGGAGGATAAAATGGTTCATAATGATATGAATTATCACGATTTGCTTGGAAAAGTTCATAGTGTTTCTGATGTAGATGAATTGAGCAATATTTTAGAAGAATTGAAAGAATATCCAACAAATAGTCAACTAGAAAAATTATTTAAATCATATATGGATGATGAAAGTCCACTCATTCGTTGTATTGCTTTTGAAGGTTTAGCAAAAAGTGAATTTAAAGATACAGAAATAGCTCAAAAAGCGATAGAACATTTAAATGATGAAGACATTGTTGTGATGAGTTGCATAGAATTGCTAGCGGAGTATGAGTATTTGGAAGCTGTTCCTTATATCAAGAATTTGCTTCGACACATAGACGCTGGAGTTCGCTGTACAGCAGCAGAAGCTTTGGGAGATATGAATTGTAAGAAACAATTAATGGATATTGTTCAAGTTAACAAAGTAGAAGTAGATGATTTAGCAAAAGTAGGGCAGAGATACGGAATTTATATGTTGTCTAATGAATCTGATGAAATTTTCGCTTTGAATCAACTTGTTAAACTCCTATATTCTAGCAATGTGACGTCTAGTTACAGAGCTATGAATAATTTGATAGCCGTGTTGAATGAAAGGAATCGTTCTTTAATATTTAGGGCATTTCAAGAAAAGTTGAAAGAAAAGATTGAAAATGGTTTTAAAACGGACTTAGAAGATAAATTGAAAGCGTATTTTAATTGAGAGATTTTATATGCTAAAAGGAGTAATGATATTGAATAGACAAGATTTTAATGGGATGAGGAAAGTGTTTTCAAATGATAAAACAATCCTAAAGGCGGAAATTTAATTATGAAAAACATAGATAAAGACTTGTTTTTAAGAAAAAATCAATTATAAGGAACGATGTATGTAGAATTTAAATACAGTTCCGCCGAAAAAGAATTTTGGAATGAAGATTCGTATTATATTGATAGCGATATTTTTGAATATTTACTTGGTGTTTTTGAAAAAAGTAAAGAGGATTTCAGTATGTTTGGGGGAGAATTATTTTAGTTTTGAGGAAGTAGACAATTTATTAAAGTGTCTAAAAAAGATAGACCTAGAAGGAATTGCAGATAAGGTTATAAAAAACAGTTTTAAAGAAGATAAATACATTGAAAAAATACAAATAATAAATTCATTAATCAACTTGGTTCAGAGGTTAGAGGCTTGGCTAGTAAAAGCGATTGAGTTAGACGTTATTGTAATTATACTAGGTATCTAATATACAAAACTAAGCACCGGATATAGTGAAGTGGTTTTAGAAAGTGAAAATGAATTCAGCATTGTGCAACTTTCTAAACTTTGAAGAAAGTCTATCGGGAAGAAATAGCATTAAAAATAAATAATCCTTGATAAGGAAAAAATAATGTTAGACAAAAACCAATCATGTATCACAAAAGACTAATATTTATTCTTCTATCAAGAAGACTCTGGCATTACTGGAGCAGGTCGTATGTGAGAGCAAGAATTACAAGTAGGAGGGAGATAAGATGAATAAAAAAAATAAATCTTGGAAATATTTTAAGTTAAGTTTATGCTTTTTGCTAGTAGTAACGGTAATTGTGTATTATTTATGGGAGTTACCAGGGGCTAAATCTATCATCGAGGTTAGTGTAGGTTTCATTCTGCTTGCAAATATATATATGTTATTTGATTTAATTGAAAAAA
>NZ_JAARZJ010000032.1 GCF_014229245.1 Listeria farberi
AGGTTGTTAAGCTTGTCAAGCCGCTTAACGCACTTATATCACTTATCGCGTTGTTATTTAACTGCAAGGTTGTTAAGCTTGTCAAGCCGCTTAACGCACTTATATCACTTATCGCGTTGTTATTTAACTGCAAGGTTGTTAAGCTTGTCAAGCCGCTTAACGCACTTATATCACTTATCGCGTTGTTATTTAAATACAAGCTTGTCAAGTTTGTTAAGTGTTCTATACCACTTAAATCCGAAATGTTTTTGTTGCTAACATTGTTTAATTGGGTCAGTCCGTCTAAGTTGCTCTGTGTTACCAGATCATCCACAGAACCTTTGTATAATTGAGCTCGCACCGCTTCTGCTAAATTAGCATCTGGAAAGATATTACTAATTGCAGTGGCTTCCGTGATAACCCTTCCCTGTTTAGGTCTTTGCTTCTTCTCCTCAACACTCTTTGTCTCATTATTTGCTGTACTTGGTGTGTTTTCTTCTTGTTGACTTGGAGTTACAGCCTCTGTCGAAGACGTTTCGTCTTCTTCCGCTTCGTTTTCAGTAGATTCCTCAGGAAGAGGCGTCTCCACTTCCCCAGCTGTTACCTCTGTTGAATTACCAGCATTTACTTCATCTGCTAAAACAAGCATTCCTGGCGACGAAACGACAGTAAAAAATAAAGCTGCTCCACAGAGCCACTGCTTCCCTTTTTTCCACATACGCCAATTTTTTTGTTTTTGCTCCCTTGCTTTTCGCGAAAATCTCAAAGTCTCTCTCAACTCCTATCTTTGTTTTTAATGAAATGAAACGTAAAATTTATAACCAAAATTAATTATCTAATACTTGCATTTCCAAAAATCACATTTGATGTCCCTCTCCATACATTTAGCTCCATTAAAGCGCTAATATATTCGCGAGGCGCAAATGTCTATTTAGCAAAACCCATTATTATTGCGTCAATTTTTATGTTTACCATTGCTTACAACTATCATTTAAGCCTAAAAAAGACTAATTAATCCTTGTTCATAAATCCATTGAAATAATCAACTTCCTTTAAAAAATAAAGATTTAATAGATTATTATCCTCTAAATAAGAAAAAAGAGCTTCTTTGTTAAATCGATATATTTTTATCACTTTTTCTTTGCCTTCTAGAAAGAAATTTTCAAAGTCTTGAATAAGTTGATATTCTGGTACTTCTAATCCTTCTTTTTTATAATATAAATGCTTTGCTTTTCCGGCTGCTACAACTACATATTTTTTTTCTACTAATAAACGTTCTCCATGTTTCAAGCTAATTGCTTCGTGCTCCACTTCTTCTGCAATTTTCATAAAAAAAGATGAATTACTAATCAATTGTAACACCCTCCTCTCCAATAGATTTTTTCGCATGATAGGTAAGTTTCTTTCCTTTCCCTTGAATGTATCCTTTTGCTTTTAGCTCTTGAATAGCCTCTTCAATTTCTTCCACTGATGAACTCACTATTTTAGCGATATTATAGATAGACAACGAATTAGGTATAGAACTACCTTCTTTTTGTTTCCCAAGCAACTTATCTAACAACATAAGAACTTTCCCTTCAGAATCTTCCCCAGACATTTTCAAATCAAAACGTATGTCTTCCTGTATTTTTTTTGCATACGCTAAATAAAAACAAGACAAAATATTCTCAGATTCAAGTAAATTAAATAAAGTATTTTTATTTAATTTGCTATATCCTGTGTCCATTAGAGCAATTAAAACCATCTTAGAATGACTCTTTGTTGTAAAAACAAAACTGTCTTCTGCCAACAAATTATAATAAGCTTCTCCCCCTAAATGTATTTTTCTTAAGAAGCAAGGACTACTTACATATACAACTTCATCATTAGAAATAATAATTTTCTCGCCTTTTTTCACTTTTTTTTGTTTAGCTAATAAATTCTTAAAAATATAGTCCTTTAAAACAGGTTCCTGATAAATATGGTTAAAAAATTCAATATATTCCATGTTATTCACCCGTATACTTAACCCTTTCGATAAGCATATCTTTCCTTTCGCAGTATTTGTTTATCTAAAAACAATTATATTTCTTCCCCTATCCATTCAAATACTTTTCATGTTACTTATAATACTTTTCAGTATATTTCCATTTGCAAAACACTTTTGTGAACATTTATTCACAAATAAAAATTTTTATCCATTTTTCTGAATAAGGCACTCTATTCTCCCAAGTTTTTATGTATAATTAATTGGGTATGGTACTAACAAGGATTGCAAGGGAGGATTTACCATGGATATTCGTTTGCTAATATGTGCATTATTTTTAATCAACTTCATTTTATGCCTCTTTATTTTCCGGGAGGAGCTACATTTCACATTCAAAGATATACTACTGTTTGGTATTATTTCCTCTATTATCGCCTTACTGTTAACATTTTATTTAGAAATATCTACTGAAATCGGTTTTCTAGTGGTTGCAACTTTTCTTGGCATTTACTTATTTATACGAATTCGAACATTACTTATTTCTACTATTATTTTTCTGTTTTTTATTTCCATAATCGAAATTGTTTGGTCTGGTTTCACTGATACTTCCATCATCTTTTTTAATTTCGACCCATATCTCTCACCTAATCATCCCTACCCTATTTTATTTGCTCTCCTTGAGTGTCTGATTTTAGGTGTAATTCTTTATATTATCAAAATAATTGCGCGCAAACATGCTCTTTTCGAATTGATTTTCTCCATAAACAAAAAGTTACCTTCTATTACTATCTATATTATTGCTAGTTATTATATTACTTACTTAGCTCATTTATACGCTTTTTCCAAGAGCTTCCTAGTATTTGTAAATATTATTATCTTGATTTATTTACTTACTGTTTGCCTTTTTGTCTATCATCTACTTTCTGAAAATTATCAAAAAAAGCAACTCTTGCTATTAAACGATCGCTTACAAACAGAACAATTCTATATTGATAATGCACATTCTTTTAAACACGATTTTAAAGGCTTGTTGCTTTCTCTTACAACCTACATTGAACAAAACAAAAAGACTGAAGCATTAGAGTTGCTATCCTCTATCACAGACTATTCCAATGAATTACTAACAGATAGCTCTTATGATATGATTAATAATATACAGCCCATACCTATCCAATCTATTCTGGTAGAAAAAATCAAGAAAATAAATGCGCTGAAAATTAAGTACTCTCTTACTATCGATAACAGAATTTATATTTCTTCTATGGCTCCTTTAGACTTTATTCGGTGTCTTGATATCATCACTAATAACGCCATTGAAGCTTCTCAAAATGCAGATAAGCCTCAAATTAAAATTAGTATCAGTCAATCTACTTCCTCAATTATCTTAACTGTTGAAAACACGTTCAATTCTGAGGGAAAATTAAACCTTTCACAAATCAGTAAAAAACATTTCTCTAGTAAACCAAATCATCAAGGTCTTGGTTTATATAACTTGGGGAAAATCACTAATAAATATACTAATGTAACTTACTCTTTTGGAACAAAAGATGTTTTTTTTGTAGTAACCCTTACTATTGATTTAGTGTAACATTAACCATTTTTCGTTCTACTAATTTTTAAGCTATTTTTCAGGAGGTGCCGTAATGCCAAAAATTTACTTGGTAGAAGACAATTTTTTACACCGCGAATATCTATTTAACCAAATTACTAAGGTATTAAATAATCAAAAAATATTTTTTGATTTAATACCCGTCGTCAATATCCCTACCTTCGTTCGTTCTTTATCTAGAAAAAGCATTTCCGATACAGATATCTTTTTTCTAGATATTGACCTCACTTCCTTTCTCGATGGAGTGCAAATCGGAGAAATTATACGTGAATATAACACTAACTGCTTTCTAATCTTTGTTACAGCAGAATTAAATAAAGGCGTAGATATTTTAAATCTACGCATTAATCCTTTCGCCTACATCATAAAAGAAAATAACAGCATCACTACGGTTCACAGTCAGCTCGTACAAACATTTGATGATATAATAGCGAATTTAAATCCCGTTTCTAATGACAAAAATATTTCGGTAACTTCTAGAGGTCAAATGTATATTTTTAAAGAAAGTGACATTAACTATATACAGACAATTGAAGGTAATCGATATAACACCTTATTTAAACTAATTAATGATGAGATTGTTTTAGGAAGTACTATCGCAAAATTAAAGAAAACTTTGGATTCAACTAATCTATTTACGGGGTTGAAATCTACTATTATCAATGTGAACAATATTCAAGAGATTTATAGAAAGGAATCTTTAATTATTTTTAAAAATGAAGATTCTCTGGTTTTAACACCTAGACTAATCGATAAAGTTCAATCATTTTTAACTAATCGTAAATCCTACTAATATAGTTAACCATCAACGTAACAGGGTGCTACAACAAAGTATAGGGCATCTCATATCATCTTTTAAATTATTAAGTGTAGTAAAAAGAAACGCCTTAAAAATCCACTATCAAATTAATGAAAAGTGGATTTTTAAGGCATTTCTTTTATTGCAACAAACAGCTCTATTTTTTATCCCGAAATTTATTTTTTCATCCAACAAATCTATAAGTTATTGTCTTTGCTTAAGCATCCAACACTCTATTGTTTAAAATTCACCTTTTCCCTATCTTTTGGTGGTGGTTACACTCACATCTAAAAAACTAAAAATATCGCAACTATTTACTTTTACAAATAGTTGCGATTTATTTCCACTTCTTTAAAATAAACTTTTAACTACTGTAAAGTTGCGATTTTTACAAGCAGTTCGCGATTTTTCTTTGATAACATTAGCAATATAATTTGCATTATTTATATAACGCAAAACATAGGATATACTATCTTGATCTATAATCGTAATATTTCCATAACCCCAAGCTGTTTGGTTAGCAGTTACTATTCTAATTCGATATAAGTCAATACTTTCTCGTTTGCTATGAACAAGTCCAGTAATCATTACTAAGTGTGTATCTGAAATAATATATTTCGTTCTAGCCATTTTAAGAGTAGTAATTATTGTTGGGATAAAAGCTAAACACCAGCTCCATAGCATACTTGATATAATCCACGTATACGTTGGTTTAATTTCTTTCATTTTCACCTTCCCCTAAAAATTCGTTATTTTAATTTGAAATCTATTGATTTCCCATTTAAAAAAGCTGGTTTGTAAGTAATTTTCACTGACTTAGTATCTTTTTTAACTTTACCTACCATATCCCCTGTTACAGACTCACCATCTAAGAGTGTCCCAGAACGTAACGCATCAATCGTATCATCTAAAAAAATGACATCCAAGTTTCCAGTTTTCCCATTATCTCTTAATTGAAAATCAAACGCGTCATAGCCTTCTGTTTCACCTGATTTATTTGTGATTGTCACATTTACAATGACATACTCATAGCCAGCTTCAAGTGTATTGTACTCCGTCCCACCACTATACTTCACTTTATTAACTTTTAATTGCATCCCATTGTATTTAAATTTATCGCCTATTCTATATGTCTTAGATAAACTACTGTTTTGCATTGGTTTATCAGTAGACCACCCTATAATTATAGCCACTAAAAGACTCATTACTACTATAATTGTTCCTAGAAACACTATTTTTTGTTTTTTTGACATACTTCGCTTATTTCCATTCTCCACAAAGCCTCATCCTTCCACCATTAAACAATAACATTTTCACCATCTTAACAATCTACAATAAATAATAAATACATTTTATGTTATATTTAGCGCATTTCAAGCAAAAACTGTTTTTGAAGTATAGTTAGCAACCCAAAAGTAATCAAAAATAATTTGAAATAAAAAACAAAGTAAATACTAGCTTAGACTATTGCTCTTGATTCAGACTTTCTGTTATCTGTAATAAGTATTCTGCCTTTTCATACAAACAGAAAAATCAACAAGTAGCCATCCATTTCTGAATAACAACCCGCTGATTTCTCTTCTTACTTTAATTTTTTATTCTTTTTCTTCTCACCCATACCCATATACCTGATAGAAAGGCTAATAATCCTGCGCCTTGAAGAGGCATCATACTTACATCTCCTGTTTTCACTAGCTTCTGCTCTTGCATTTTAGGTAGCTCCAACGAACCATTTTTACGTTCATTATTTGTGTCACTATCTTTGGAAATAACATTACCAGAATTACTATCTTTAGAATCTAATTTGTCGTCCCCACTATCCATAGAGCCTAATCTATTAGCATGTCCTTCCCTTTGATCTGATCCATCCGCGTCCCCTTCTTCCGAACCTGATCCGTCAGTATTTCCTTCTCCTGGATCCGTCCCATCCGCGTTCCCCTCTTCCGAACCTGATCCATCAGTATTTTCTTCTCCTGGATTCGTCCCATCCGTGTTCCCCTCTTCCGAACCTGATCCATCAGTATTTTCTTCTCCTGGATCCGTCCCATCCGTGTTTCCCTCTTCCGAACCTGAACCACCAGTATTTTCTTCTCCTGGCCCTGTTTCACCAGGTTCATCTATAGGTTCAACATCCATACGCACTTCTCCTGAAAAACTTATATAAGGAGAGTAGCTCTCCATCATCCATGCATAAATAAGCTCTTGATATTCATTAGGCAATCCTTCCCATACAA
>NZ_JAARZJ010000033.1 GCF_014229245.1 Listeria farberi
CATAAAAACATCCTCTAAATTCTTTTAAAAGTTCCTCATAATAATCTTCTTGCACAAATGAATATGTTGTCCTCAATCTACGTAGTACACTATATTTAATATCTCCATAGTAATCTTCGTTAATTTGAAATTCTATAGCAATCACTTCCTAATAAATGATAATTCGCTAGGTTTTAACCATCAAGGCGCTTATCGGTAATATTAAGTATCATCGCATTATTTTTTAACGCTCACATAGAATATTACTTAGTAGGTTTTAACCGTATACCAACGATACTATTTTAGGATGATAGTAATCCCGTGCCCTTTTTTTTAAGCCACGTTTATCCTCGTAAGTGAGAAAACTCGAAACGCACACGTGACAATAACAAGTTTTTACTCTATAATAAAAGTGTCTAAGTTTTATTTGAGCGTTCTTGCATTGTCAAGCGCGCTTTTCTTATACCCATTTCTCATATTCTAATTAATATAAGTTTAATGGACTATGTAGTTTTCAATGAACAATTGAATTTTTTATTAAGCATTTATTTTTTTGGTCTTCTTGGATGGTCTAAACTCACATCCAATAAAACTTAAACTTCATATGCTTTTTTTATTTGGCGGTGATAAACACCATAATGGCGACCAATTCTTCTATACGACACACCTCGGTCAATTAACTTTTTAACTGTTGATGGTGAAAATGCACTTTGAAATAAGTGGTCTATAATCACACTGTTAAGTGCCATTTTCATTCGTATATTCCAGTCACCCTGCATTTCACGTGCTAATGGGACAGCTTGCTTCATGAAATTATTTGTATCTTCTCTTTTCATATCCTCACCTCACTTTAATCTAAAATAAAAATACACTCAGATAAATTCTAAGTGTATTTTTATGAATTTCGAAATATATAGTACTCTATATATTATGTAAACTAGAAAATAAGATATCTATGGAATCAAGAAAGAACTTTTGCCCTCTCTTGATTAATAGACACAGTTAATGTTTTCATTCCCTTATTCTATATTTTTTAGAGAGATATTTATTATATAAAAACCAATTGAATAATGTACCTAACAACAAAAGTATCCCTACAACCCATATAAATTTTTGATTTATATAAATATAAGCAACATATAGGCCAACAATAATTAGAATAAGAATTCCGAAAAACACAGCAATAATAATTTTTTTCATTTTAAGCATCTCCTTTACTAATAAATGCGACTTTTCTACGCTATTATATATACTTGTTTTGAATTTCTCTCCAACATATTTTCTTACAATTAAAACTTGCCATTTCATCTCCCATATTCCAGTGAAAATTACCGTTTTCGTAGTAAATATTGGCTTCATGGATTTCTGATGATGCGTTTAAATCGTTATGTATGCAAAAATGAGTAACGCCTTCTAAATAAAATTCTAGAGTTGCTAATATATCTGTTTGTCTTTGAATAAAGAGTTTAACTACTGGATTCGTTCCTATCACCATTGATAAGTCGCTTTCTGTTACATATGTACTACTTAAGTATGTTAAACCAGTAATGCAACTATCATGGAAATAATTTAATAAGTCCATTAATTTTACCAAATCGGTTTCATTTTTTATTTGTTTCCATTCCATTAAGCTAATTCTCCTTTATGTATAATCTATTTTCATTATACCATCGTTCTTTTAAACAAAAAAACCTTAATCACAACTATGATTAAGGTTAATTTATTCTTATTTCGCTATTTTTCTTGAAATAATGATATATGCTGCTCCGCCAACTAACAAACTAAATCCGATAAATACTAGTAAATGATTGTTTGTATCGCCCGTTTTTGGTAGTTTTATAATGCTAGATGGTTTGAAAGGTTTTTCTGTTGGTGTATCACTCATATGCGTTATGCTTTGATTAGTAGTTTTTATTGCATTATCAGTAATTTGAGGAACAATTAAATCTGTAGAATCTTCTTTACTTGAAATCTCTTTTGTTGGAGATTCAGAAGAATCAGTTGAAGCAATAACTTTACTATCCTTACTATAAACATAAGCTACTTCTTGTGTTTGATTTGTGAATAGTCCAGCATGATTAACTGGTGTTTTAGTTAACGTGTAGCCTTCAAATGTTTTTGTTTCTGTTTCAAAAGCTGCACCAAGCTCGCCTGTTAAAACGATTGGTTCGGCAAGTTGATTTCCTTCAGTGTCTTTATAGATTACTGTAAGAGCTTTTGCGACTTCAACAGGCGTTGTTATTTTTTTATATTTGAAAATAACAGATTGTGGTTCGTCTCTGAATGTGCCTGCTTGGTTTGTTGGCATTTCGCTGAGTTCATAGCCATCGATTTCTTTAGCCACAGCTTGAAAAGAAGCACCATTTTTGCCTGAAAATGTTTCTGTTGGGGCAATTTCTTCGTTTGTCGCTTCATCTACATACGTGACGGATACTTTTTCGCCTTCTGGAATACTTTTTTCATAGATGTAATTTACTTGTGTAGATTCGGTATTTGATGTGTACTTGCCAGTAGCATTGCTTGGAGTTTCTTTTACTTGATATCCCTCCATTGTTTTTGGGGATGTTGTATAATTTTCACCAAGTTTTCCGGACAAAACGTCTGATGTTGCTAATGTTTCATTCGATTCATCAAGGTAGTTCACTTGTACTTTTGCTTTTTCGATTGGTGTAAAAGGACCAGCTAAATCGTATGAATTTTGTCCTGGATATGCGACTGGGTCAAGAACGGTACCTGTAATAGTAAAATAATTAAGCGTGTCTCCTGCTTCAAGTGTTTTAGGTAATTTGAGCCGAAAATTAACGTCATTTTCAACGGTATAGTCAGTGATATAATATTGCTTATTGTTAAAAAGGACATAGGCTGCGTTACCTGGATAGTGCATTGGTACTTCTTGCTGTAGTTTTCCAGTAATATAGTCATCTCCAATATAAAGTTGATCTACTTGAGGCTCGGGTAATTTAAGCATTAGTGGTGCAGCTTTTGCAGAAAATGGTTGAAATGTGATACTAATAATTGAACTAAGAATTAGTAACGCAAATAAAAATTTTTTTAAATGTTTCATAGGACCTCCTGCTTGTTGGAATAACTATATTCTAGCACCAAAGCCAAGCAGATACTTCAATCTGTAAAAAAGTTCACACAATCAACTTAAGTTTTGTTCACAAAAAAGACAAAAACCAAATCATAAAAAAGCTAAAATCAGTTGTTGAGTGATTTTAGCTTTTTATGAATATTAAATGATACTACTTATACTCTTTCAATAATAATTGCAATACCAATACCGCCACCAATACATAAGGAAGCTACACCTGTATGTTTATTTTCGTGTTTTAACTCATTTAACAATGAAACAACAATGCGAGCTCCTGAAGCACCGATTGGATGGCCTAACGCTATTGCTCCACCATAAATATTAAGTTTCTCTTCAGGTATTTTTAAATCTCTTGCAACTGCAACTGATTGAGATGCAAAAGCTTCATTTAAATGGAATAAATCAATATCAGCTATTGAGTAGCCAGCTTTTTCTAGCGCTTCATTAACTGCATAGTACGGGGCATAACCCATATAAGCTGGATCAACCCCGACTTCTGAAGTTACTTTAATTGTTGCTAAATAAGGGATGTTTTCTGCCACAGCTTTTTCTTTGGACATTAAAATGATTGCAGAAGCCCCGTCATTGATACCAGAAGCATTGCCTGCAGTAACAGTTCCACCTTCTTGAAAAGCACTCTTAAGTGTAGCAAGTTTTTCTAAAGTAGAGTTAGCGCGAATTGTTTCATCAGCTTCGAAAAATGAACCATCTGGAAGTTGAACAGGAACTATTTCCTCTTCAAAAAGGTTTTTTTCTTGCGCGCGAGCAGCTTTCATTTGCGAATTATGGGCAAACTTATCTTGCTCTTCTCTTGAAACGGAATATTTATCTGCCACATTTTCTGCAGTAATTCCCATATGGTGTTCCCCGTAAACATCTGTAAGTCCGTCAACAAGCATGCTATTTTTTAAATCTTTCGGGTTAATTTCTTCACCAGCTAGTTCCGGGTTAAGTAGTAACGGCGCTTGGGACATATTTTCGGTCCCTCCTACTGCTACAATCTCAGCCTCTCCTAGTTGAATTGCTTGTCTACCAAGCATAATAGCTTTTAAACCAGAGCCACAAACTTCATTAATTGTCACACCTGGTACTTTATAAGGAATCCCGGCTTTAATAGCGACTTGTCTAGCTACATTTTGACCGAGGCCAGCTTGTAAAACATTACCAAAAATAACTTGATCCACACGTTCTGGAGCAATGTTAGCTCTTTTTAAAACACCTTGTAGAGCGGTAGCGCCAAGGTCTACTGCATTAACATCTTTTAAACTACCACCAAATTTTCCAATTGGTGTTCGAACGGCATCTATTATAACTACTTCTTTCATAGCAATCTCCTTTAAATGTAATCTATCCGTATTATATCATGAAACTTGCTAAAAACTCACTAGATTAAGCCCAATGTATTGTATTTTGTGCATTTTTCTACTAAAATTGAAGTACTTACAAATAAAATATAAAGGACTTGAGACGAACATATGAAAATTGGAATTGATAAAATAGGTTTTTATACTCCTGCGTTTTATGTTGATATGACTGAACTTGCTGAAGCTAGAAACATTGATCCAAATAAATTTACTATTGGAATTGGCCAAGATAAAATGGCTTTTGCCCCTATCACCCAAGATTCTGTCACAATGGGTGCAAATGCGGCTTTACAAATTTTAGATGAAAAAGATTTAGAAAAAATTGATTTGGTTATTTTAGCAACTGAATCTGGAATTGATGAGTCAAAAGCTGGTGCGGTTTATATTCACCGTTTACTAGGAATTCAACCTTTCTCTCGTGCTATTGAGATTAAAGAAGCTTGTTACGGTGCCACTGCGGGCATTAATCTAGCGAAAGATTATGTTGCAAAACATCCTGATAGTAAAGTACTTGTGATTGGCTCTGATATTGCACGTTATGGCCTTGAAACTGGTGGAGAAGCAACACAAGGTGCTGGAGCAGTTGCAATGGTTATTTCAGCTAATCCGCGCTGTATTACGCTCTTAGATGATAACATATTCTATACAGAAGATATTATGGATTTCTGGCGTCCTGTGTATTCTGAATACGCTTGTGTAGAAGGTAAATATTCGACAGAACAATATATTCACTTTTTCCAAACGATTTGGAATAAATATTCAGAGAAATTTGGTAAGAAACTAGATGATTTTGCGGCCATTTGTTTTCATTTACCATACACAAAAATGGGCAAAAAGGCATTAGATACAATTATTGAAACGGCTCCAAGTGATGTACAAGAAAGATTATTAGAGAATTATCGTTTAAGTACACTATACAGCCGTAATATTGGTAATATTTATACTGGTTCGTTATATTTAAGCTTTATCTCCTTGCTGGAAAATCAAGCGAATCTACAAGCAGATGATAAAATTGGCTTCTTTAGTTACGGATCTGGAGCTGTTGGAGAATTTTTCCATGGGGAGCTTCAACCAGACTATAAAAAATATATTCATAAAGAAGCGCACGCTGAATTACTAGCTAACCGTACGAAGCTATCTATTCCAGACTATGAAACTAAATTCAAAGAACAATTACCAAAAGATGGTACTACTCTTAAAATTGATCCTGCTAGCGATCCAGCGGCAATTATTTTAACAGGAATTCAAGATCATAAACGTCAATATATAAAAAAATAACTATCAAAAAACCGACTAGGCTCATTTAGCTAGTCGGTTTTACTTTGAATCGTTTAAATTTTCTTGGGGACAAAAAACGGATAAGAATGTATCCTAGCATAATACCACTAACATTTAAGAATACATCTCCAGTATCAAAGAACCCCACATGCATTATATACTGCATCCCTTCTACTGCGAAAATCAACATTCCTGCTGATAGTAATGCAGTAAAAAATCCTAATTTCTTTAATAAAAAACCAATTGGAACAAAAGCGAGTACATTTCCTACAATAATAACACGTAAATTCCCTGCCAAGAATGTGTCAATAAAACCAAAAGTATCACTCGAAAATCCTTGAGTATCGGAAGCTTTTCCGAATAGTAAGCAAACAAGAATACTGAAATAGATTAAATAGCAAAATACAAGTAATGCTTTATTTATTTTCCAGTTTACTAATTGAACTGCGACAAAATAAAGTAAAATCGCCGTTATGCTAACCGTAATGTAGCCCATATGGCTTACTGTTGCCATTACGTGCTTTAAATAAAAATAAAGCCATCCTTGGAACCAGGAAAAATACATAGTTACTGCAGCAATTAAAGAAATGATTGGTAAAACAAGAATTATGAAGTATTTTTTCATCCTGGTGTCCTCCTTTTCAAATCGTACATCTAGCTTAACACTTGAAAATAAGGACTTTCTTAAAAGGATTTAAAGATTTTCTAAGTTTTTCTCTTTTACAAATAAAAATAAAATGCCACCAACAAGGAAAAGAACAATTAAGCTAGCTACCCCGT
>NZ_JAARZJ010000034.1 GCF_014229245.1 Listeria farberi
TTGGTCTTTCCTTCTTTCCTTCAACAGCCTTTGTTTCATTATTTCCTGCTGTACTTGGGGTGTTTTCTTCTTGTTGACTTGATGCGCTAGCCTCAGCTGAAGTCGTTTCCCCTTCCTCTGCTACCTCCTCTTCCACCTCAGTTTCGGTAGATTGTTCTGGAAGAGGCGTCTCCACTTCCCCAGCTGTTACCTCTGTTGAATTACCAGCATTTACTTCATCTGCTAAAACAAGCATTCCTGGTGATGCAACTACAGTAAAAAACAAAGCCGCTCCACAGAGCCACTGCTTCCCTTTTTTCCACATACGCCAATTTTTTTGTTTTTGCTCCCTAGCTCTTCGCGAAAATCTCAAGTTTATCTTCACTCCTATCTTTTGTAAAATAAAATCAGTTAACTATAATTAAGTATTACTTATTCTGTCTTTCAAAAAATACATTTCAAGTTCCCTTAGATTCTTTTAAGGCTATTTATTATCGTATATTTATTTGTTCAGTGCATATCAAAAGGCTTAATTATAAAATTTGTTCATGGGAGAGGAGGATTTATTTTAGCAATCTCAAAAAACTTCTCGTTCTATAGTAAAACAGATCCTACTATGCAACAAATTTCATATTTTATGAACGGCATCGTAATTTACCTACTGCAGGATTTTCTGATGCATCAAACTTCCCACTTTCGCACTAAAACTCATTGTAGCGCGAAAGTTAATTTACATATCTTCTTAATTTTTTCCCATAAAAAAACGCCAAGTTTCCACCCTTGGCGTTGATTATCGGTTTATAAGCACATACTGCACGGGGGATTAGCAACTTATAAGTCCAATAATCTAACTACTTCACTTGCTAAAGGAGTAATAAATGAATATGAGAAATTATTCACAAAAATAGTATGCCGCGAGCTTATTAAGAAGTCAATAGGACAGAAAATATAATCTCCCTTTACCCAAACGAAACAAGACATCTATGCTGTCTCTTTCCCAAAGATTTCTAATGTCCAAATAATGATAAAACTTTTTCGTTTTATCATCTCTATAAATTCTTAAGCTAATTTTGTTTTGCTATCATTATTTCCAATACCACTAGAAAGTAAAAAAGCTTTTACATAAAGTGCACTGAATCCAACATAAGATGTATTTATTTTTATACATGAATTGCTAAGATAAAAACAATATATCTTAATTAGAGAAAGGGATAAATGCTTATGGATTTTAACAATTATAAAAATAGCTTAAATATTATTATCGAAAGACTAGAAACAATAAAAAGGACCATAAAAACGGAAGAAGCTACAAAAATAACTCTCGTACTTCCGTTTTTTCAAGCTTTAAATTATGACATTTTTAATCCACAAGAATTCGTACCAGACTATACGGCAGATTCAGATATTAAAATAAGGGAAACAATAGACTACGCTATTATGAAAGACGGGAATCCTATCATACTGATTAATGTTAAGCCTGTTGATAAGAGTTTACAAAAACATGATTCTCAATTATTCAACTATTTCCGCACTTCAAACACAAAAATTGGCATTTTAACTAATGGAGATGAATATCTTTTCTTTACAGATTTAGATGAACCCAATAAAATGGATTCTGCACCATTTCTATCATTTTGCCTTTCCACTATCGAAGAAAAACAAATCACTGAATTAAGTAAGTTCTATAAAAATAATTTCAATATGAATTCCATATTAAAAACCACCCTAGATTTAAAATATACGAAACAAATACGCTACTTTTTAGATACAGAATTTAACTCACCCTCTAAAGAATCGGTTTCCTTTATTTTAAATTCATTTTATAAGGGGCGAAAAAGACATTCTGTTATAAAACGATTTTCTCCAATGATAAAACAAAGCATGCATCAGTTTATTACTGATGCAGTAAGTAATAAATTAAACACCATTTTGAATTCTTCTATCCACCAAAATAAAAAAATGGATGTAACAGAAAAAGATAGCAAGTTATCTAATGATGATATCGTTGTAACCAAAGAAAAAATAGCTGCATATACCATTACTAAACTCATTCTTAAGGATAGTATTAATTTAAAGCGAGTGTCCTGCGATGACAATAAATCTCATTTTAGCGTTCTACTAGATACAAATAATCGAAAATGGCTATTTCGTCTACATATAAACAATGATCGTAGCTACATAGTATTCAATGATTGCTACAAAACAGAACTAGACATTCTAGATGCAATAGATATCTATAACCATAAAGATAAGATGTTAGATGTTGCAAACCAATTATTAAACATAGTCTAAAAAATAAAAATACTAAAAGTGCTCCTGTAATAATTGGGATTACTTTTAGTATTTATTCTTACCTTAATTACCATACAGTAAATTTTTCTTTATTCTCATTAACTACTCTCCAATTGCAAATTAACACTATAGTTTTCTCACCATTTGGCTTAAAATGCACTTTAACCATCATAAAATGTATAAAAATTCATTTTCTATACTATATATTCTTAGTATAGGTGTAAATTTTCTGGAAGGAGGATCATTGAACGCATTCACAACCAACAATAGTTTTGTGGGTTTAAATAAAAATAGTAGAGGAGTAATTTTAAAATGAACAGAAAGAAGAAGCTGAAAATTAAAATATTACAATCCCTTGTTTTAGGAGCTAGTATCTTAATGTTAACAGGTTGTATGGGGTTAGATGTACAAAAAACGAGTACTCCAACAAAAACTACAAAAGAGAAAAAAGTTAAACAAGCTAAAAAAGATGCAAATGTACTACTAGATTTTTTGTATGGTGGAAAAAGAGCAGAACATCTTGAAGATGTTCTGTATCAAAACCCAGACGCAGTTGATACTCATATGATTAATCGATTATCTAAGAAACAAGAGGAGGCATTTGCAGAAAACGGTAATAGAGATGATTATTATTTAGTTATTGATGGATCCAATTATTACGCCTCTGATATAATTAAAGATTATGCTGACGCTTATTTGAAACAGACAAAGCAGATTTCTTATAACATAAAACAAGTCGATATTTCAGGAGATGAAGCTACTATAACGATTTCATACTATCCAATTGCAGGATTAGAAGAAGCGAACCCTATCGGGACAGCTAGAAGTGAACTATTCGGTGGAATCGACGAAGATACATTTATCCGTCAATCACAAAATAAGGATATTAAAACCATCAAGTCTTTAATTACGTTAAAATTATATGCCATGTATTATGGGGATTTGGATTATGAGGCAGTAAAAGTTTCTAACCCCGTTGATTTAGAATTTACTATGACTAAAAAAGGTGATTATTATTCAGCGAATGATGATGTTGTCTTCCAACTTGTAAAAGACTCACGCGTTAAATCCTATCAAGATAATAAAAAATCAGACAAAGATATTTAAAAATATTAAAAAGCGACTTGAAGCTCTATGGCACTGTCTCTGTGTTAGCTCTTCAAGTTGTTTTTTAATAACGGTGCTACTTCTTAATATTAAAAAACTGGTTTATCAGGTGTTTTTATTTTGTAGCATTTTATACATCCTTAAAAAGGATTTCAAAAACTATTAGGAGTATAGATATGAAAATTTATTTAAAACTAATTGGATTAGCCTTTATTCTTATGTTTGTTCTCAGCCTATTTTCTATAGCAGGTATTCTATTAAAAGCAACTGACCGAGAAATGACTATTCTTCAAATGACGGCCTTTCTTTTTTCAGCAATTTGCTTATACTTTTACATAAAAAGAAAAGATAACACACTAAAAGCGTTTGGCTTTAGAAAAATAAAAATAGAAATATTTTCTATTGTAGTAGTTTTATTTATGTTATTGGTTGTTGCTATACAGCCTCTTATTTTAGGCATAGATAACTCGCTTTCATTCTCCAACATCTTCTTAATTACTCTTCAAATGATTCTCGTTGGTTTGGTCGAAGAAACATTTTTTAGAGGCGTATTTTATTATTATTTAAAGAATAAAACAGCCATTGTTTATATCTTATTTTCAAGTATTGTATTTGGAGTCTTACACATAACTAGTGGGATTAATCCTGATACTACTCCTATATTAGTTGTTTTACAATTTGGCAATACTTTGCTTCTTAGCGCAGTCTTCTCTCTGATTTATTTGAAGACACAATCCATTTATCCTGTTATTATTTTCCATACATTATTTAACCTATTGGCATCCATTTCAAATTCTGGTAGTCTACAACAGAATATTTTCATCGTAGATGCTCTGTCACTTATTTACAGTCTATTCCTCTTTTTTTACGGAATCACTCATTGGGATCCCTTGAAACAATCGAACAAAAAAGTAAAGAAAAATGCGCATGATTAGACATAAAAAATTCTTTAGATGGAGTATATATACTATTTCTTTTTCCTTTATTTGGATTATGTATAAACTATTTATAAAACCAGCTATGATTTTAGTTTTTAACGATGGACCACTAGGAGAAATTATTCACTCAACCCTCAAAGTATTGACATAGATTCTCACTCATCTATGTGCGAAAACTAATTACTAGTACAAATATATTAAAACGAATTTGCTAGTATTTACTTATGTACTAAGTAATAAAGAAACTATCTAAATCTCTATCAACAAATCATTAGCAACCTTTATACCGAGTTTCTTCCTATTACAATAACCAATCTATTCTTGTACTAACTCAGAGTAGATTGGCTTTTTTTACTTAATCATATTTCTTTCTCTTAAATCCAGTTAACACAGACCTAACCATCAACAATACGCTACTTAAATTCCCTAGAATTTCTGTTGTTTTTTTCTCTCCCATGTTTTTGATCTACTAAACGTGCTTGTTGAATGAAATTAGAATCACAATTAAGCTAAGCTCTAACCTATCCTCATTTGAGCTTGCATTAACTTGCCGTAGTAAACGCAGAATTTAAAGAAGTACATGATAAATGACAAAGAAAAAACTTTTTAAAAGGTAATGACAAGGAACCAAAGTTTACAGTGGCTTATTACTCAGGATGATTTTTGATGCTATATTTTAATTTCATCTCTTGAGTATGTATAGAAGCGATACATATTTATTTTCCGCTCACTAAAAACACTTTATAGGCTCATTGTTTTGTCCATATAATCTCCTAAGCTTTAGCCTTACTAGTATTCAAAATAGCATAGCTCTAAAACAACACTCCACAATAGATTTCAAATTAGTAGTTTTGTTAGCATTCAAAATAGCATAACTCTAAAACCATTTCCTAAGAGATAACGGTTTACCATAGTTTGCTAAGTATAAAAATTACATAGCTCCGTTCTTGTAAATAGGTGTACTGTTAGAATAACTTAGCTCTAAAATCAATCGAACTTTCATTCTTCTAATATCTTTTTTGTTTTGTTAGTATTCAAAATAGCATAGCTCTAAAACGTGCCTTTCTAATCCTGGTGCTGAATAAAATTTGCTAGCATTCAAAAAATAAACTTAGCTCTAAAACATTGCTAGTGCTCTTCTACACGTTAATCTGTTTTGCTAGTATTCAAAATTACATAGTTCTAAAACGCTTTAATCATCGAAGCCTTTAAAGGTAGCTTGTCTTGCATTCCAAAATAACATAGCCCTAAAACAATAACATCAAGTGAAGCATCCAACTCTTCTTTTCATTTTGTTAGCATTCAAAACAACATAGCTCTAAAACAAAAAAACAACATGTAATCTCGCTGGTTAGTTTTGTTAGCATTCAAGATAACATAGCTCTAAAACTTCCTGATGTTAGGTTTTTCGCCATCACTAGTTTTGGTAGCATTCAAAACAACATAGCTCTAAAACTCTTCCAGCATTTTTCGAATAACTCTTGTCGTTTTGGTAGCATTCAAAACAACATAGCTCTAAAACGTTTTTGTTGGTTATGATAGTTGGCAATCGGTTTTGGTAGCATTCAAAACAACATAGCTCTAAAACGGCGCATCCGGAAAATTACAAGAAGCAATGGTTTTGGTAGCATTCAAAACAACATAGCTCTAAAACGGCGCATCCGGAAAATTACAAGAAGCAATGGTTTTGGTAGCATTCAAAACAACATAGCTCTAAAACTTCCGTGTGCCATAAGAAATCTAGTAATAAGTTTTGGTAGCATTCAAAATAACATAGCTCTAAAACATGAGGAGGTTCGATGGTGGGATATAATCCGTTTTGTTAGCATTCAAAATAACATAGCTCTAAAACTCGTAGAATTTTTTATTCTCCTAGATTTCGTAATCGCGCCACTTATCCATAGCAAGATTTCAATTTTGAATGCTTATTTTATGGTTCACATAAAATCTATTTAGTTTTCAAAGAACATTTGGATACTTACATTCCATTTTCCACTTGTAAAAAATAATCTGAATCTAGAATAACTTGCGAAAATCCTTCTACTTTTCGAGGTTCAACAAATAAAACTTTTACTTGGTTTAACGAGATATAGCGCCTTAGCTCTAGTAACTCAT
>NZ_JAARZJ010000035.1 GCF_014229245.1 Listeria farberi
ATGAGTTACTAGAGCTAAGGCGCTATATCTCGTTAAACCAAGTAAAAGTTTTATTTGTTGAACCTCGAAAAGTAGAAGGATTTTCGCAAGTTATTCTAGATTCAGATTATTTTTTACAAGTGGAAAAAGGAATATAAATTTCAAATGATCTTTGAAAACTAAATAGATTTTATATGAACCATAAAATAAGTATTCAAAATTGAAATCTTGCTATGGATAAGTGGCGCGATTACGAAATCTAGGAGAATAAAAAATTCTACGAGGTTTTAGAGCTATGTTATTTTGAATGCTAACAAAACAACGCCAGCACTAATAAGTAATCAGCTGAAGTTTTAGAGCTATGTTATTTTGAATGCTAACAAAACTTGCGCCTAACGTGGTGTTGCACAGCTTCGGTTTTAGAGCTATGTTATTTTGAATGCTAACAAAACGTCATGGATAGTATTTATTTCCCGCGAGGCGTTTTAGAGCTATGTTATTTTGAATGCTAACAAAACCGAGGTCTGTTTGCTATCTCACGCCAGTGAGTTTTAGAGCTATGTTATTTTGAATGCTAACAAAACTGGGACTAGGATTTACTCTATCAGCTTCACGTTTTAGAGCTATGTTATTTTGAATGCTAACAAAACTTGCGCCTAACGTGGTGTTGCACAGCTTCGGTTTTAGAGCTATGTTATTTTGAATGCTAACAAAACAGAAATTTGTATAAAATATTGTCCAATGTGGTTTTAGAGCTATGTTATTTTGAATACTAACAAAACAGAGAGGATGAACTCTAAATAATCGGAAATGTTTTAGAGCTATGCTATTTCGAATACTAAAAACCACATCTCTCAATCTACTCCAGCTAGAAAGAGTTACACCATTATGAAAGAGGGACTCCAAACATTTTAACCCAACCTGCAATTTCCAACTCGCTATAAGTGAAGGGAAATTACCGTTAAAAGGCGAAGAGCAAAAGAATGATTAGGAATCTAAAAGTTTGAAAATACTACACGATTACATTATAAAAGCTAGTAAAGAAAGCAATACCTTTGAACTATACACTTCATGGAACGGCGAAGAAAACTTACCTTTGACGAATAAAACAGAATTAGCCATAGAAATTTTAACACCAGAAAAGTTGGTTTTAAGAGACAGAGAACTATTAATAATTAAAAATAAGACATTTACATACAGCACTTAAAATAAAAAGGAGAAACCTTATGAAAAAAACCTCAATCATTTTTATTTTATGTATAACCGTAGTACTAACAGGATGCTCCACCGCCGAAAAACAAACAAAAATAGAATATACAGAAGCAACAGGGACAATAGAGCAAGTAGAAACGAATGCAATTTTAATTAACAATTTCAAAGAGAAAAATGATAAGGATAATCCGGAATCCGCCATACGTTTTGACATAGCAGACAAATGTTACGACAAAAACGGAAACAAAATAAAACTAACCGAACTAAACAAAAACGACAACGTAAAAATCATTTTAACCAAGGATTACCCAATCCAAGAAACCTCACCGGGACAAATAGACCCCAAATACATTCAAAAAATTATCCTACTAAACAAATAAAACTCTCTCACCCGCAGAGAGTTTTTTCTTTCCTCAAAAAAATAAACCTATAATCCTTGCCTTGGTGTGAACTCCAGGGTTTATAATTTAATATGTAAAGACGAAGTGAGGTGATTGATGATGAATATCAAACAAGCAGCCGAGATGTTTGGGCTTACGGTCGATACATTACGCTACTATGAGCGGGTTGGAGTTATTCCGCCTGTCCATCGTAATGAAAGTGGCTACCGAGACTATAAGACAAGCGACTTGAACTGGGTTTATCTTGTGAAGAATCTGCGGAATGCGGGGTTGTCGGTGGAGTCGTTAATAGAGTTTGCAACACTTGCCCAACTAAGAGAAACAGAGAATGTCGAAGTTGCGCAAAAACAAGTTTTAATTGACCAACTAAAAGAATTAGACGAAAAACTAGCTGAGATGAAACAAGTGAGAGATTTACTTGTATATAAAATCGATACGTACGATAGTCACATTGCCCAGTTTAAGACAGGCGAACTAACTGCAGATAACGTAGAAAAATTATGGGAACGGGACAAATTTTAAATATAAGAGGAGGATTTTCAAATGAAAACAGTAAAATTAAATAATGGTGTAGAAGTACCTATTCTTGGCTTTGGAACGTACCAAATTACTGATGCTGGTGAAGCGGAACAAGCGGTCAAAGAGGCGATTGCTGCTGGGTATCGTCATATTGATACTGCGCAAAGTTATATGAATGAAGAAGCGGTAGGGCGCGGGATAGCCGCATCTGGTGTGGAGCGCAAAGAGTTATTTATCACAACAAAGATTTGGGTGGAAAATGTTAGTTATAAAGGAGTCATGAGCTCATTTGATCGCTCATTAAAACGTCTTGGGCTAGATTATATTGATTTATTACTAATTCACCAACCATATAATGATGTGTACGGTGCTTGGATGGCGATGGAAGAACTACAAGCTCAAGGTAAAATTAAAGCTATTGGTGTCTCGAATTTTGGTGTAGACCGGGTGGTTGATTTAGCAGCCTTCAATGATACAACACCTCAAGTTAATCAAATCGAAATCAACCCTTTCCAACAACAAACAAAGAATATTGAAGCATTACGAAAAGAAGGCGTGGCTGTTGAAGCGTGGGCTCCTTTTGCGGAAGGGAAAAATGATATTTTTACTAATCCGATTTTGACTAAAATTGCCAAAAAATACGGGAAATCAGTAGCACAAGTGATTTTACGCTGGTTAATCGAACAAGATATTATTGTTTTAGCTAAATCTGTAAAGCCGGAACGAATGGCAGAAAATTTAGATGTATTTGATTTTGAACTAGCAAAAGAAGATAAGCTTGCAATTGCGACGCTTAACCAAGGGGAAAGTCAATTTTTCTCCCATGCGGATCCAGAAATGGTTAAATGGATGGCAAGTCGCAAAATAAATATTTAATACATGAAAAAAGTCCTCAGTGTGTATCTGAGGACTCTTTTTTAATTTTGAATGTCTGTTGCTTTAACCCAACCAAGGGAATTATTATTTTCTTTAATATGCACCCATTGTTCGGCTTGGATTGTCGCTTCTTTGTCTACTAATAGCAATTTACCATAATAGAACCCAACCGCTTTTGTTTGAGTGCTTGGTGCTTCAACTGGTTTGTTGTAGAGCATTGCTGTAGGATTTTTTAAGTAGGCTACTTGGGTCGTTGGTTTTTCAGATTCAGGTGTGTAAATGATGTTTAAGTCTTTTTCACTAGCCCAACCAACTATTTCGCCTTCTAGTTTGAATTCATACCATAGCGTATTGCCAACTTTGGCACGTGTTACTAACTCAAGTTTTGAAGTATCATAGTCACTAAGAGACCCGAGTTTTTCCGCGTCTTTTGTATTAAAAGGAGCACTCCAAACATTATCGGTTGCTGCTTTACTTACGGTTGCATAACCATCAAAGCTAATTTGTTCAGTGATACGATCGTATAAACGGTCGTTTAGTTTATCTGAGCGAACCCAGCCAATTACTTTGTTACTTTCGGAAAGACGGAACCACGCATAACCATCGCGTGTTATTTTCTTATCAGCGTGAAGTGCTTTTCGGTCATATTTTGCAATTGTACCATTGTCAAACTGCTGTTCCGGATTAGGTAAACGATAAATATGAGCATTTAAATCATCTACATATTTTGTTGTATCTACATTTTCATCGTTATTTTGATGATAACTCAAAGTAAGCGCCGAACTATTTACCCAGCCGATGTCTTTATTGTTTTCACGTATAAAATACCACAAACCTTTTTCTGTTTTCGCTTCCCAAGAAATTTCTAAATTGCGATTTGTATAGTTCGTCAATTCTCCTATTTCCTGTGAGTTAGTAGTGTTAAATGGCGCAGACCAAATAGTTTCTTGTTCTTTATTTGCAGCTACTGTACCTATCGCTGCGATTTTATTCTGGTGCTCAATTTTATCGTAGACAATATCATATTGATCTAGATTATATCGTTCAATAATAGCAACTAGTTTAGAAACATAGTTAGGATCAGTGGCATAACCACCATCTTTTATCGCTTGTAGGGCCTTACGGTAATCAGTTTCGCCTACAGCACCTTGATAGCGAGCGTTTTGGGTAATTAAATCAGTATGGTCATCAATTGACTCTTTCCAGCTCGGATAAACTCGGAAATTTGCCGTAGTTGCCCCAGATGCTTCCATTGTACCCATGGAAACAGATTTCCCTTCAAATTTCCCTTTAATGCCAAACAAGTTATTAGAGTTCTTGCTTAAACCACTTTCGCCCCAATTAGATTCTAAAATAGCTTGGGCAAGCGTTACGCTAGTCAAAAGTTTGCCATCTCGGTAACCTTCTTCTGCAGCAGGTAGAATCTCGTCAATGAAAGCTTGTTGTGAAGAAGTTAATGATTTTTGAGCAACTTTTGAATTACTCGTTTCTGCTCCAACATTTAAAGAAATTACTAAAAATGCCACGATAAGCACAATAATTCCTGGTTTTATGAACTTTCTTTCCAAAATCAAACGCACTCCTTTTTACTATATCTGCGCTTATTTTAGCAAGAAATAAAGAAATTATTCTATTACAATTCGATGACGAAACGAAGACAAACTTTTGGAAGGGTTGGTACATATAGCTTCAACGATGATTTTCTAAATGTGTAAAATTTGTGAAATTATTTATAGCATAAAGGAAAGAACTAAAACAATGAATATGTGAAAAAAAGAAGGAGGCATGCTATAATATTCATTATGTCAGCGCATTCATTTATGGAGGGATTTGTAAATATGTTAAATGAACAACAAATTACTAGATTATTATATCGCCTACAAGATCCTGTTTTGGAGGCTAGTTTGGAAGAAACAGAAGGCGTATTAGAAGTACAAGCCCTTGAGGAAAGCGCAAATATTAAAATTGCTTTAGCAGATCCAGCGATAGAAACAGACCATTTTGTTCATAATATAGAAGAACTTCTAACGCAATTCGGTGTAAAAGAAATCAATATTGAACTTGAATACTTACCTGCTGCAGTAATTGATCGCATTTTTCAAGCAAGAGATAATATTCTTGCAGAAACTAGTCAAACTAAATTTTTAGCAATAGCAAGTGGTAAGGGAGGCGTTGGGAAATCAACAGTCGCTGCTAACCTAGCGATTGCTCTCGCACGCCAAGGTAAAAAAATAGGCTTACTAGATGCAGATATATATGGTTTCAGTATCCCGGTATTACTTGGAGTAACAGAGTCTCCGCGTAAAGAAAATGGCCAAATCATCCCCGTAGAAACAAATGGTATTCAAATGATTTCGATGGATTTCTTTGTAGAGTCTGGCGAACCAGTTATTTGGCGCGGTCCGATGTTAGGGAAAATGATAAAGATGTTTTTAGAAGAAGTGAGATGGGGAGAATTAGATTATTTGTTAATCGATTTACCACCTGGGACTGGAGATGTGGCTTTAGATATCCACACCTTAATACCAAAATGCAATGAACTCATTGTTACAACACCACATTTTGCTGCAGCGTCAGTTGCCTCACGTGCTGGGTATATGGCCGCAAAAAACAACCATAACATTATTGGTATAATTGAAAATATGTCTTACCTCAAACTTGAAAATGGGCATGTTTTAAAGATATTTGGACAAGGTGGTGGAGAAAAAGTTGCTGCTGACCTAGCAACACAACTTTTAATTCAATTGCCAATCGAACAACCAGATGGCAATAAAAATGGCTATACATCAGCTATCTATAATGAAACAAGTGAGTTGGGAGAAGCTTATAAAACTTTAGCAGGAAAAATAATTCCATATTTATTATAAAAACTTCATAAAAAGTATTGACGAAAGGCAAAAATCTTGGTATATTTATAAACGTTGCTGATACGGACAAACGCTTTAGCAGCAAAAGAAATTGACCTTTGAAAACTGAACAAAGAAGAAGACGAAAAGCAATGA
>NZ_JAARZJ010000036.1 GCF_014229245.1 Listeria farberi
GTTTTTATGAATTACTAAAAAAATATTCTTCTGAAGAAGATGATGGAGAACATCCAAGCTTCGGAATATATCTTTTAGTTACAAATGAAGTACTGGAAGAAATTGTCCTTAATTATAGAAGATAATTTTAAATCATTGAATAATAGAGAACAAATGAATGCTTTGAAGTAAATTACAATTAATAAGGAGGAATTTAAAATGGATGTAAAATTTGTTTATTTAAAAAACAATTCATTTGAACAAGTGTTCTTTGGTGGGGAAGATGCCGATAAACAAAAAATAGAAGGTTTTGGAAAAAATACAGTTGTAACGCATCGTTGTTTCAAACTATTTTCACCAGATTTTTCTGGAGGCATTGAAGTATTTGTTCCGGTAGAAATGGGGGATAAGGATTTTAAATTTAAGACAAAGGTAAATCTATTGAATCCTTATATCAAACCTGTTGCAGTAAGACTTAATGGTAACTCAAATAGAGCATTTGCATCTTGGGAATTATATGTTGACGATTTAGTCCCTTTTAAATAAACCTGAAAAAATGGAGGAAAAGACATGAAATTTAGTGAAAAAAATATGATTATTGATGCTGAAAAAACGTTTGGAAGAATTGGTTTTATTGGATATGATGGAGAAAGATTTGATAGTGGAGATAACGATAAAGTAGTAAATAAAAGGTATGGTGTTGCGAGTGATAAACAAGAAGGTACTGTCATGATTTATTTACCAGCAACTGTCGATGTTGATTTCCCTTTTGATACTGAGGTAGTATTAGTAAATCCAACTATTAATGCTTTTGCTACAGCAACATATAATAGTACAGATATTGTTACTCAAGTATTTGCTGATAATATTGTACTGGTTTCTACAAACAATAAACCTATGGAGAAAGATTTACAAAAAAAATAATTTAAAGAAAGCAGTATAGCATAAAGTTATACTGCTTTTTCTATGCAAAAAAAATAAAGGAGTTGCTAAGAAGATGTTTAAAAGATGTTTAAACTTATCTATTTTATTGGTAATCACATTGTTCAAATTGATAGTTGCGTTAACTTGTTGTGTTTCTAAGCTCACCTTTACTATTCTAAAAATTATTTTGAAGATAACATTGACCCTATTACATCAGCCAAGGAAGGTACAGGTTGTTCGAAGTGCTTTCTATTAGAAGAAAAGGGATAAGGATTAGAAGGTTCTATCGTAAAAGCTTATTAATGTATGTTCTATTAATAGCTATTCCATTATTTATATTTTTTGGATTGTTGGTGTACTTTATCGTTGGCACTGAAAAAATGATGCTTTTTGGTATAGCATTGGGTGTTTCTTTAATAGTTAATGGTCTACTGACCTTTTGGCTCTTTTATAAACCTTTAAGTAATAGTTTTAATAAAATGAGGCAAAAACAAAAAATAGCAAGAATGATAGAATCTAATAAATTTTATGAAACTAAAAGAGTGACAAAGAACGGAACAAATGGAAAATCTGTTAGCAAGGATAAAATCAGTTATTATCCAAAAGTATATTACAAGGTAAGTGGCGAATATTTATTTGTACGCTTTCCGATGGATATGTCTAAATTTCAAGAGAAGTATTTAGATTTAGGTAAGACTTTTGAAAATGGTTTATTCTGTGATTTGATTGAAAAAGAGTTAGAAGACGGATTTATAAAGTATAAGTTATTATACGATGCTAGTATAAACAGAATTGAGATTAACGATGTAATAGCAAAAAATGGAAAAATAAAATTAATGAAACATATTGAGTGGGAATATGACTCAGTACCTCACATGCTAATAGCAGGTGGAACTGGTGGCGGAAAATCATATTTTATTTTGGCTTTAATTTATGCATTTTTAAAAGTCGATGCGGCTATTTGGGTGATTGACCCTAAAAACGCTGATTTAGCTGACTTGGAAACCATACTGCCAGGAAGAGTATTTTATAAGAAAGGTGGAATTATTGGTTTACTTCGAAACTTAGTTAAAGACATGATGGAACGTTGGGAAAACGTTAAAAAAAGAGAAGACTATGTGACAGGCAATAATTATGCTGTATTTGGTTTATCTCCTGTGTTTTTGATATTTGATGAATATGCAGCATTTATGGACACTTTAGATTACAAAGAGAGTGCTGAAGCAATGAGTTTAGTTAAACAAATTGTTCTATTAGGTAGACAGGCAGGTTACTTTTTAATTTTAGCTGCTCAAAGACCTGATGCAAAGTATTTGGCAGATGGCATACGCGACCAATTTGGATTTCGCGCATCACTAGGGAAAATGTCTGAAACAGGTTACACGATGATGTTTGGCGATACAGATAAAGCGTTTGTATACAAAAAAATAAGAGGTAGAGGATATGCTGATACAGGTGCAATGCAAATATCAGAATTTTACTCACCTTTAGTGCCAAAAAACTTTGAATTTCTAATTGAGATGGAAAAGGTAATACAAAAAAATAATGCTAAAAAGTTAGATGAAGTGTAGGCGCGTGGTCGGCTTTTGCCGACAACGGCAGTGACAGCGCCAGAACGCAATCTAACACGGAAGGAGCGTAGCGAGTGGAGAGTATTTCAGAACCCCCCCACTCTAACAGGGGGGTAGTAACCGATTCAAAAAAAGAGCTTACAGCTTTGCTTGACTACATTCGTGTAAGTTTCAAAACGCATGATGTTGACTTAATTATTGAGTCAGTACTGCATTTAAAGAAAGAATATATGCTTGAGAAGGAATATGGCATGTACGGTTACATTGGCACATTTGAACTAGATAATATTAAAGTTTATTATTCTGCGCCAGATGACAATAGAGGGATTTTGATTGAAATGTCTGGACAAGGTTGCAGACAATTTGAAGCATTTTTGAAAGTTCGTCGAAAGACGTGGTTTGATTTTTTTAATGATTGTGACTCGTTGGAAGGTAAGTATACACGTTTTGATTTAGCTATTGATGATTTTAAAACAAGACTAAGTATACCTGCTTTGCTAAAAAAAGCTCAAAAAGGAGAATGTATTTCACGATTTGATGTTTCAGATTTTAATGGTGGTATTGATTTAAATACAGGTGAACAGAGAGGAACGACGATGTATTTTGGTTCTAAGAAATCGGAACTTTACATGTGCTTTTATCAAAAAAATTATGAACAAGCAAAAAAACTTAAAATTCATGTTGAGGATATTGGATTGTGGAACAGATATGAAATACGAATGAAGAACGATCGCGCGCAAGAATTTGTAAAAAATGTCACTAGACAAAAAAATATGAATGAGATTGGATTACAAGTTATTCATAATTACATTAGATTTACTGATTCTGAAAAAGGAGTAAAAAAGGAAAATTGGAAGGTTAATAAAAAGTGGCAGAATTTTATTGGTGACATCGAAAAAATAAGTTTATATACTAAGCCTTCAGATGAATTCTTTCAAAAATCGAAAAGGTGGCTTGCTCATTCTGCGGCGCCTACTATGCGCATGGTGCTAGAAGGAGACAGAGTTCTTGGAACTTCTGACTTGTCTGATATGGTAGTAAATGCAGAAATGAGTCGAAAGCAAGAAAAAATGTTAGAAGTTATGTTGATGGATGTGTCTAATTTAGTTATTTAACTAATTTATATAAATTGGAGGATGAAAAAATGCTTGATATTGAAATTTGTGTGAAGAATGGAACAAAAACAGCTTGGTTCGTTTTACCAACTTCGCGTGAAGAAATTTGCTCACGGCTCGATATTGATGATGCCCAAGAAACATTCTTAATAGACTCCTATACAGCACCATTTACTATAAATGAAACAGATAATATTAATAGATTGAATGAAATTGCAAACTTGTATGAAGAACATAGTGGTCATGAAGTTATTGATTATCTACCAGATTTAGTAAAAGAAGGATTCTATTCTGATATAAAAAATGCACTTGAAGAAATTGATAATATTTATATCTATCATGAATGTAATTCGATGTTAGACATCGCTTATCAGTTCATTGAAGAAACAGGTTTGCTATCGAACATCCCTGATAATGTTCAGAGATATTTCAATTATGATGCTTACGCACGTGATATGGAAATAGAGGGTTCGTTTTACTTCACGGGTAACGATAAGGCATTGCAAATACCTTGATAAAAGATACTGAAACTATGAAAATGGTTATTTTTAATGCCTTAAAAATAGAATTCGTTAAATAATAAATGAATAGGTGGTAAAAGTATGCGAGTAATAATTCAAAATGAATCTCGTTGCGAAAAAGATTTAGACCGTGATTGGGATATTAAAAATATAGATGAAGTACGTGGAAAGTTGGCTGAAATACCCCTTAATGAGTTTGAAGAAGGAGAAACATTTAATATAATTTTCTCTCAATTTTGGTGTGAATATGTTCCAGCTGGAATCTTTAAACGGGTTGTTTCTGCTGAAGAAGATGTATCAGAATTTGAATATCTTGGGCTAGAATTCATATAAAAAAGAAAAAATGTAGATACTTCAAATATATAAAAAGGAGGGAAAACAATGTTGAAAATTGATGATTTTGTCGAATTAATTTCAAAGAGTGAGCATGAAAACTTGCCATTAGGTACGCTCTTGCAGGTGGTTGATGTTACAGATAACGGTAAAACTGCTTGGGTTCGTCCAGACTATCGCATTTTATCTTTGCCGGTGAATATTTTAAGAAAGGTCTGAGCTAGTTATGTATATGTCTATAATTGAAAGTGAAGCAGAAATAGAAAAAGTTTGCGATGCTTTTTTCTCTGCTTATAAAAAAGATTTATTAAAGATTGAGCATACATGGAAAAATACTTTTGACGCGGCAAGAGAAAATGATATATCACTTAAATGACTTGTCAAAACTTCTGAACTTACTAAATACAACTTGAAAATCACCTATGATGACAATATCAACAAATTTCTTTATGTTTATTTTAGAAATAAGCCCGAGTCCATACATGAAGAAGTAATTGAAATTTGTAAATCTGCTGTCCGTCAAAATGTTTATAAAGAACTCGAGCGGATATTTGATTAATATGGCTTTCAAGAAAATTTCAATGAGTTCAGAAATGAAACGATTAGGTTTTTTGGTTGGTATTGATTATTTAGTCTATACAAAAGAATTATCACGTTCAACAATGCTTGTAGTAGAAGGTTCAAAAGTGAAAGGACATACTGAATATAGGTATACTTTTTATAAAGTATTCTATGAAGGAAAAAAGCGGTATGCTAAATACTTAAAGGTATATATAACTAATGAATCAGCTTTGAATATAATAAAAAAAGTTGAGAATTATTTAAAATTTGTGCAAATAAATTATAATCAAAAAAGAAATTAGACTTTAAACTTTATAATTTGTATAC
>NZ_JAARZJ010000037.1 GCF_014229245.1 Listeria farberi
GTATAAGCATGTTTGTAATTGTTATTATAAGTTCATTTTTTTTATATTAAAGTCTAAGGAGAACTTAAATATGCCTGATGTATTAATCTTTCTATTAATAGCAAATATAATAATTTTAATCTATTTCCAAGTGTTTTCAGATAATACCCCTAAAAAATATAGAAATACATATATAATGACCGTTTTTTGATTGTTTTTATGATTTTTGGATTATATGAGTACTATGCTATTAATGGATTGTTTAATTAGTAATTTATTGATAGCTTTTTTGATCGAAATCTAATAATCATAGGCATATTGCAAAATTTAAAATGAGGGAATGAATGATTTTATGTATAATTTATCCGATTTTGAGATTGAAGAAAGAATAAACAAACTCATTCATGTTGAAAAAACACTACCAAAACAAATATTTTTCGAACCAAATAAATACAACTACTACTTTGAAGAACCAGAGGCTATCTCTATAGACGATGAGGATTTTATCAAGATGATAAAACAGCTTGTTGAAAAGACGCATGATAAGGAAGCCTATATCAGTGAAATTTTGGAAGAAAAGAAATTTTTGCAGAAGTGGAAAATAAGTTTAGAGTTAAGACGGAAAATAGACTTTTCTCAGAGCGACAGTGATATTATTAATGATTTAGATATTGATAATATAATGGAAAAAAACATGCTCATCCATTTTTTCATGTATTTTCCATCTGAGCAAATTTTTATTTTAGCTAATGGATATTTAGAAATAGCCGTATTAGCCATTGATAAAAAGCTCGATGTGGATGTTAGTTGGTATGAGGTTGAGGAGTTTTGCTCTGTCGAAATAATTAAAAAGAGATTCAGTAATGGATTAATAAAGAATTATAGAAATTTTTCTTAGATGATGTAGCACAACGAATTCAGTGGGGAGCTAGGAAATGAATATTCTAATTGGTTTTAGTTGTCTTATATTAAGCATGCTAATATTCGGTTTATGTTTTTACATTGCAGGAAAAGTAAGCAATAAAGTAATTGCATATATTTGGGCATGGCTTGGCATAGTTTTATCTTCAATAGGACTTATTATGTTTTGGATAATAGCCTAAAGTTGAAAAAAATTTAAAATCGTATTTCAGCTAAGAGAAAAAGGTAGTCTATATTTTAGAAAAAAGCATTTCCACACTAGAAAATCAAGAACAAATAAAAACTAGTTACAACTTAGAGAGGAGATTATTCAATTGCTGTTAACAATGTATATATTTCTAGTAATTATTTGTTTAATAACGTGTCTTAATTTAGAGCCGAAAAAGAGCAAAGTTTTGTTTTGGTTAGTGTTTGCTTTGGGCGTGTTTTTTACAATACGGATAGGCGATTTACTTTTATAAAAAACAGTGATCAATATTGAATGCTTTAGCTGATTGTCTATCTAAAAAAAGAAGGTGAACCATATGTTAAATAGAGAACAAATAGAGATTGTCAGAGCCGAAGATGCACTCGAGTATGGAAGTGATATAGGAATCGACGGAGCGGACCAAATATATATTTACTATTTTAAAGACCAGGGAAAACTGTTAGAGCAAGATGTAGTTGATATTTGCGAGGCTTTTGGCGAATATATGACTTCTGCTTATTTTTTGAACGATGAAGATGCTTCTTATGAAAAGTTGCAAGGAGACGAAATAGGTGGATATAAAAAGGTTATCTTGCAGGGGGAATCGCAACAACTTAAACAAGAAATGTTCCGTTTGTTTATAGAAGGATATTATAGTCCATATCTGAATAGGCTATTTTTATTTAAACAAAAAATAGAATTAGATTGTAGGAAACAAGTCGAATTAGAAGATGGCATGGCTATTATCGCCCCTATACTCGATGTTAGAGCGATAGGTATATTTTCAAAAGGGATAGATTTGGTGCGGCTTTTTCAACAAATTACTAATACAGAATTACTGGATACTGTACAAGGAACAGGAGCAAAATCTCGATTGATTGAGGATCATAATGAAAATTTGAGAAATGAGATTGGATACTTAGTTGATTATAAGGCGGAATTGCCAAAGCAAATTTTTAAAAAGCCGGAGTTATATGATTTTTATTTTACCTATTTCTTTCATTGTTATGACGATGACTTCATAAACGACTTAAATAAAATTGGACAACTGCTTAAGCAAGAAAGTGTCAGGTTGTTTACGCCACATTCTTATTATGAAACTATAAGAAAATTTATTTTTAAAAAGATAAAACAAATAGATGTTCCATATGCTGAATTAAGTACAGGTATAACGGAAAAGGAATATGGTGAAATTTTATGGTGTAGCGAGACAGAAAAAATGGATTTTACGGATTTCGATTATTTATACTGGTACTTTAATTCCGACTGTTTTATTTTTGGTGATAAAGAGAGTGAAATTAGTATTTTGGCAATTAAAAAATCTCTTTCCATCAAAAATTCGCTTGAAAATTGGAAAGAAGTAGAGTTGTTCGCGGCGAACCCAGGAGAAGAATGGTGTCCATGGCTAAAAGATGAGGAGAAATTTCTAACAGAACTGATAGCTAATTATCATAATGGAAAGATGGTAAAGACATGAAAACAAGGCAAAGAGCAATGCTGTATACACTGTTAACACGGCATCCTGAATACATTAACGAAATTGAAAATAATGGAGTAGACCATCTTAAACGTGAGAGTATCGATGCGATTATAGATATCCTTACATCCGCGTTTTTGGCTTATGGTTTGGAAGACAATGACAAACCAAATAACTATGGTTTAGAGATAGAAGATTTGGTAGATATTGTTAATGATGCTGACTAGAAAATACTGCAGAAAAGGGGATATTATAAATGACCTTTACTCTGTATTAGAATAGTATTTATTAATAAGTTATTTAGCAAAAAAACAGAAATTTGAAGTAGGACTACTTTTAGCGAATATATTCATGAACTATTGAAGTAAGCGAGTAAAATCAGAAGTTTTAATAGGTATATGCGTATAAGTTCTAACAGTAGTTAATAAATTTACTTATGTAGCTTATGTGGTTTTGACTTTTGTTCAGTATTAAAGTAACTAAAAAACACTAACTTTTAAGAGGACTGGAGTTGAATATTTATTGGCTTTTATCAGAAAAAATAGCTTTCTACTGTTTTTAATATTATTTCTCATGAGTTCCATTTTAATTCATATGTTTTTTTATAATTTTCTCACAGATATTATTGTAACTGTGTTTTTGGGATTAGAAACAATTGTTATTGTCATTATCTCACTAGAAATTATGGATGTTAAAAAGATAAGAAAGCGGACAAAAAGAATTATAGAAATATATTTTTTAACCTTACTTGGTATAACAGTAATCACGTCATATTTATTTTATTAAGGAGGTTTTCCTATATGGCTATCTCCATTGCAGCTTTGATTAACCTTGTAATAATTGCAGGATTATATTTAATTAAAAGAAGTAGGATAAGTATGATATTTAAAGGTATATGTGCTGTTGTCCTATGTACTTTTTCAGTTGGAATGTATGCTTATCTCGGGGTTTATGTCGGATTGTTGGGCTAAGGGATTTGTGAAAAAGAGGCGGAAAGAAATTACTATCAGTGGATTAATGATGAGGAATTAGATGAGTATATTGCTGTTGAAGGCGCGGTAGACTTGACGATGGAATATATTGATTGGTTGTGTGATACGGAATAAACGAAGTCCTAAGCATACACAGAAAAGAGGGATTTTATGATAAACCTAGAATGAGAAGAACTAGACCAACTGGAGATAGAAGAAAAGGTTCAAGAGGTATTAGATTATAGCTATAATACCTGGATGTCTGATAAGAAGAATATTCGTTATTTTGTACGGGCGTTTTATATTAGATGGGATATGATAGCCTAAATGTATGGAATGGAAGAAAATGAGACGGAAGATGATAAGTTAAAAAGTATGTTTGATTTTGGCATTAGCGAGCTGAGAAATATTACAGAGGTCGACTGGATAATGGGTTATTGCATGCTAATTAACCCAATCTTTTTTGAAGAAAATGATAATTATTTGGAACTTGAGGAGAAAGGCCAGGAAATGCTTCGAAATGTAGCAATAAATAACCCGGATGACGTCTTTTTGACTTCTTTTGGTATACCGGAAAAAGATTATTTGAAATGGAAAAGAGCGAACAGAGAGCAACTTATTCAGTATGGGGAAGATAATTTTAACTTTGACTCGGAGTTTTCGAGATATTTTAAACATATTATAAATTGCAGGGCGGATGAAGAGGTGGAAAAAGAAAGCTTTCTGAAGAAGATTGTGCGCAAGTGGAAGCAACGATGAGATTCCATTTGGAGGTGGGAGTATATGCTAAAAAAAACGAAAAAAATTCTCAATGAAATTAAAACTATTATCCAGCAAAAACCTTTTGATTATGAGAAGGCAGAAAATTTGATAAGTGAGTTAAATCTTGAAGAGGCCCCACTAGAATTGGAGAACATCTTACTAGCTAGCATAAATAATAGCGATGAGAATACTCGAATATTTGCCTATGAGTATTTATATTATTTTGATAGCGAAGCAGTTTTTCAAGCAGCCCTCATAGGGACAACAGACGACGATGATTTAGTTCAAATGTGCTCCATAGAAATTTTAGGGAATTTGGCTAAAGTAGAAAGTCTCCCGTATTTAAAGAAGGCGTTGGGCGATAAAAACCCTAATGTACGTTGTTTTGCTGCTGAATCAATCGGTTTTGTAGGAACTGATGAAGCGAAAGCGATACTACAAGAACAGTTAAATAGAGAAACGGATTCTTTTGCAAAAGTAGGTATTTATTATGCGCTCTATTTTCTTGGTCAAGAAGAAATGTTGCCAAAGCTCCTTTCTTTACTAGACGACAATTATCATTTGACGGTGATTAGAAGCTTGGATTTTCTGGGAGACGTTGTTAATCAAACAAATAAAGAAAATATAGTATTAAATATCGAAAAACTTTTAAAGCGAGATATTTCAATTGCAGTCAAGGAAAAAGCAGAAGTGGTGTTAGAAGAAATAAAACGGGACGATAGTTTTCATGCGAAATTTAACGAGTAACAAAGTGGAAATGCGCATAAAAACTTATCAATTTAGAAAAAAGTTTACCAGAATAACTATTCACCCTAATATGAGCAGTCAGAGGCTTAAAAAAGCTGCACATTGATAAAATATGATATTGTAGTATTATTAAAATAAACGATATAAACT
>NZ_JAARZJ010000038.1 GCF_014229245.1 Listeria farberi
AAATGGATTATAATCTAACGTTTTAAGAAAATTTTCCCACTCTATACTTTGATTTAATTCTTCATGTAAATGATGGATATAGGGGGACTTGTCTAAGCCAAAATTCGGTTTATTTATAAAAGTCCCTATGATACTAAAACTTCTTTCAGCACCATGATAACTATCATAGTCTGCAACTGTTCGAATAAAATCTACAGCTTTTTGATATTCACCGTTTAAGCAATATAAATAAACAATGTATTGTTGGAAATTACTTATAAAGCGCCCATTTTTGGAATAAGCTAAAATATCAGAAGTAATACCTCGATCACTTAAAAATACATCAACATTAATTTGTTGTTTATTTCTGAGCAGCTCCCATAATTCTATTTCCAAATTTTCCCAGGTTTGTTTTAATGTAAAATCTGGCAGTATTTTTTGCATTGGTGAGTTCCTCCTTAAAAGTGAACTTACAGAAATGTATTAATTGCTTACTAATCAATCATTTACACATATTAAGTATTTCTATAATCTCGGGTATATATTTATCTGCTTTAGCAACCAAAGCATCCACTTCTTTTTGATTATTAATAATCGGTTTAACGCCTTTTGTTTCTAGCCAATCTCTGAATTCATCAGTGCTATCGCCCATGTCATCTTCATTAATCCGATATTCTAGCGGTGTATCAAATGCATTTGGTTCAACACCTGTTGATATGACACGTAACCAATCCTTAAAATTAGCAGCAGCAAAAAGAATTTCTCCCTCACTTCCAAAGAAAACAACTGGATTTTCCTCAATCGGTGTACTCGAATTAAGTCTAAAAATCGAATAATTACTTCCAGTCCCATCTGCTTGTGCTAAAAAAATAAATTTCTTGAGTATTTCTGTTCTTTCCATACTTATTCCCAGCATACTTGAATGTACTTCATCACTATTTTCATTACGCAACATAAAACCCTCTGCTATGCCATATTCTTCCACAAATTCATCTATATAAAGCATTTCTTTTAATAAACTTGGTAACCCTACACCTTTAAAATTCTTTTTGTAAGTTTTTATTACTTTTTTATACATTATTTTCACTCTTTTCTTTTGATTATTTTTATTAATGGAATCCGTATTTATTGTAAAGTCAATCTTGATAAAATATCTTGTAATTTGTAATCATAAAATTTTCTATTTGGATAAAAATAAATATTTTTCAAAGTTAATGAATTTAATAATGGTTCTAAATTTCCATCTTTAACATTCCAAAAGCTTATTGTTTTTAACTTTTTCATCGTTGGAATAAAGGAAAGAGAGTCTAATTCAGAAATAAAAAGTTCCTCCATACTATTATTTCTCTTCAAAAAATCAAAGTTTAGTAATCTCTTGCATTTTTCAATATAGAGAGAACTTAATTTTTCTAATTCATTTATTTCAGAGATATCAAAAATTTTGGATGTTTTCCATCTCACTAATAAGAGTGCAATCCTCTTCATTAAATGATCTTAAAGACAATTGTTCCACCAATTTCAGTTGATTTAAATTAGAAAAATTACGACTATATTTAAGGGTTAAAGTTTTTAAATGGAGCTAAATCTAGCATAATATTAGTTTCCTTGATATTAAGAGAAAAAATCCTTATTTTACTATAACTATTATTATATGCATATGTTAAACCTTCATTAAGATAAAGAGGATCAATTTCAAAATGATCTATTGTTTTATTATATTGAAATTTTTTCAAATGTATCATTTCCTCATTTCATACAGCAAGATTTGGACAATTAACTATTCAATCAAAAAATGTTATCGGTTTTTTTTCTAGTACTTGATGGTCAATATAAGGATTTTCTTTAATACTTGCTTGCCCTAGATAGGCTTTTATTCGCTTTTCATTTTTTAGTCTGTCCCAATGATATTCTTTGTCAAAATAAAACTCGCGGGGAACTAGTTGGTCCATTTGTTGATCGTATGGTATGCTCCTTGTATAAATATCTTGAACACCAGTAAAACAATGGGGTTTGGCGCGTTTTAGTACATCATATGCCCATTCTTCAAACAATGGTTGGTACTTTTTAGGTAAAGCGGCTCTCACAAGTACGTATATTTCTGTAGCATTTTGGCCTAATCTTCTTCCACTAGCAATAAATCTGGAATGTAATGTACCTTTATTAAAATGGTAAATATATGAATCTAGTAATGAAAGATATTCTAATTTATTCAAATCTTTAGGGTCTATAATATCTTTTTCAATATTTTTACTAAATCCACCATGCCAATTAAAACTATTAGTAAGATAAGAGAGATTAAAACTCCCCACATATAGTGATTGGATTCTTTGTAAACAAGCATTAAAATTAACTCTTTCTTCAGCAACATCTTTAACTCTGTATAAAGCCCATTCCATCATTGCCCCAGTAAATCCAAGTAAAAAACTACTTTCGTAATGCAACATCGTTTTTAATAATTCTTTTTGATAAACTTCTACATAATAGACATAGTTCATCTCATCTAATAATAAATTTGGAATCTTGCCAATTTTATTTTTTAGAGATATAATGCCGCTTTCTTCAATGATTAAAGGGATTTCATTATCAATTAAATTAGTAGCCAGTTTCGAAGATACTATAGGATTTATTATTTCTGTGATATTACCTTCTGTATCTACATAACCCAAATTGGTCATAAAGTACAGTTTATCCTTGTTTATTTCTAACGAATGGATATTTTTAAACTTTTTGGGATTCAAGACTGTATTAAAATCAGAAGATGAAACAGGTATATAGGCATTATAATGTAATCCAAAATCCCAAAACACACCAACCTCATCTTTATCACCAATATAATCAAAGATATTCTCACTAATTTCTCCTTGACTATTTAATAACGTACATTTGTTTCCTATTTTTCCTACACAATAACCTGGTGCTAAAAAACCAATCAAATCATATTTAAAATCGGTTACGACCTCACCAGATTCATTAATAATTGCCCAATAGTCCCCTTTTTTCACATAACCAATTCCACCTAATATCGTTGCAGAAATTTTATCATATTTTACTGGGACAATCACTTCTCCGTATGGATTGATAAGTCCTTCTTTGTTCTTATGACACGCAACAATTCCTTTATCTAAAAATGGATATGCTTGGTCCAGACTATCTATTGATGCTTTATTACCCTTACTATCATAGTAAAAAAAAGTTCTCCCCTCATCCATTGTAGTTAATTGATAACGATGATTTTTTCTATCAACAAAACCTACTTCCTCACCAATTATATAGATAAACCCTTCGCCATAATTTTTTGATAGTGCCCCATATTCATTAGGCAAAACTTGTTTTCCGTGAGTATTAAATGCACCCCATAGGTTATTTTTAAAAACAAGTGCAAATCCATTTCCAAAATCAGAAATTTTGTCATATTCAAAGGGAATTATTATTTCTTCATTTGTATTAATAGCACCCATTTTACCATCTTTAACCACTACTACTACGCCATCTTTTGTAAAGTTCCGCACTTTATCATATGATTTATTGGTTATTATTCTTCCTTTTTTATCCACAAAACCCAGATAGCTTTCCCCTTCTTTTTCAACAATGGTAACTTGCATATAGCCATGACAAAATTGAGAATTATAATTTATTTCCACCTGATTATTTATTAATTCTAATTTTTCATTGTATAGTTCGTCTATTCTTCCAATTCCTCGATTATTTATGCTCTTATATAAATATCCTTCATTCAATATATTAAAATTTCGTTCTAATTTTTGACCTGCCGTATTATAAATCACTTTACTTGAATTATAAGACCAAGCTTCCGTTTCATAAAAATTATTTTCTTTGCTATTTATTTCATTGTATTCCGGCTCCACTATTATTTTTCCGTTTTTATCAATTCTACCAATTCCTTCATTGGTTTGGATATAATAGCCTTCTTCTAATATATTACCTAAATAATATTTAGTGCCGATCATCTGGTACTTTGGTTTTACAATAACTAGACCACTACTATCTAAAATCCCATATACTCCTTGTTGCTTTATAATGAATTGGTCAAAGGTTTTCACATAAGAAATTTCTTCATAAATACATGGCACTATTTCTTGACTATTGTTATCAATAATGCCTTGTAATTGTGTCGTTTTATCATATTTTATAGTTAATGAATCGGTTACTTTTTTGATGGCTTGAATCATGTCGTTATTAGCTCCTTTATATTCAAGTTTATGTAATATGTGGATGAAAACAATATTTTTCCAATTCGTTCTATTCATTTGTAAGCGTTGTTTTATAC
>NZ_JAARZJ010000039.1 GCF_014229245.1 Listeria farberi
AGTTGTTGAAAGATTGCTCTCTCAAAACTAGAGAAGAAAGTTTTCAGTTAGGTAACTTCGTTTCATTTTTTGGTTAAGTCCTCGATCGATTAGTATTTGTCCGCTCCATGTATCGCTACACTTCCACTCCAAACCTATCTACCTGATCATCTTTCAGGGATCTTACTTTCCGAAGAAATGGGAAATCTCATCTTGAGGGGGGCTTCACGCTTAGATGCTTTCAGCGTTTATCCCTGCCACACATAGCTACCCAGCGATGCTCCTGGCGGAACAACTGGTACACCAGCGGTGTGTCCATCCCGGTCCTCTCGTACTAAGGACAGCTCCTCTCAAATTTCCTGCGCCCGCGACGGATAGGGACCGAACTGTCTCACGACGTTCTGAACCCAGCTCGCGTGCCGCTTTAATGGGCGAACAGCCCAACCCTTGGGACCGACTACAGCCCCAGGATGCGACGAGCCGACATCGAGGTGCCAAACCTCCCCGTCGATGTGGACTCTTGGGGGAGATAAGCCTGTTATCCCCGGGGTAGCTTTTATCCGTTGAGCGATGGCCCTTCCATGCGGAACCACCGGATCACTAAGCCCGACTTTCGTCCCTGCTCGACTTGTCAGTCTCGCAGTCAAGCTCCCTTGTGCCTTTACACTCTGCGAATGATTTCCATCCATTCTGAGGGAACCTTTGGGCGCCTCCGTTACTCTTTAGGAGGCGACCGCCCCAGTCAAACTGCCCACCTGACACTGTCTCCCCACGCGCTAAGCGTGGCGGGTTAGAATGGTCATACAGCCAGGGTAGTATCCCACCATTGCCTCCTCGTATGCTAGCGCACACGTCTCTTCGGCTCCTACCTATCCTGTACAAGCGGTACAAACATTCCATATCAGGTTGCAGTAAAGCTCCACGGGGTCTTTCCGTCCTGTCGCGGGTAACCTGCATCTTCACAGGTACTATAATTTCACCGAGTCTCTCGTTGAGACAGTGCCCAGATCGTTGCGCCTTTCGTGCGGGTCGGAACTTACCCGACAAGGAATTTCGCTACCTTAGGACCGTTATAGTTACGGCCGCCGTTTACTGGGGCTTCAATTCGTACCTTCGCCGAAGCTAAGCACTCCTCTTAACCTTCCAGCACCGGGCAGGCGTCAGCCCCTATACGTCACCTTACGGTTTTGCAGAGACCTGTGTTTTTGCTAAACAGTCGCCTGGGCCTATTCACTGCGGCTCTCTCGGGCTTGCACCCTAATAGAGCACCCCTTCTCCCGAAGTTACGGGGTCATTTTGCCGAGTTCCTTAACGAGAGTTCTCTCGCTCACCTTAGGATTCTCTCCTCATCTACCTGTGTCGGTTTGCGGTACGGGCAGTACTTCTCTTCCTAGAGGCTTTTCTTGACAGCGTGAAATCAGGAACTTCCGTACTTAATTTCCTTCCCCATCACAGCTCATGCTTCGCAAGAAGCGGATTTGCCTACTTCTCACACTCACTGCTTGGACGCACATTTCCATTCGTGCGATTCCCTATCCTTCTGTGTCACCCCATCGGTTAAACAATTAGCACTGGTACAGGAATCTCTACCTGTTGTCCATCGCCTACGCCTATCGGCCTCGGCTTAGGTCCCGACTAACCCTGAGCGGACGAGCCTTCCTCAGGAAACCTTAGATATTCGGTGGAAGGGATTCTCACCCTTCTTTCGCTACTCATACCGGCATTCTCACTTCTAAGCGCTCCACCAGTCCTTCCGGTCTGACTTCACCGCCCTTAGAACGCTCTCCTACCACGAACCTCTAAAGAGGTTCATCCACAGTTTCGGTAATATGTTTAGCCCCGGTACATTTTCGGCGCGGGGTCACTCGACCAGTGAGCTATTACGCACTCTTTCAATGGTGGCTGCTTCTAAGCCAACATCCTGGTTGTCTAAGCAACCCCACATCCTTTTCCACTTAACATATATTTGGGGACCTTAACTGGTGGTCTGGGCTGTTTCCCTTTCGACTACGGATCTTATCACTCGCAGTCTGACTCCCGAGTATAAGTACATGGCATTCGGAGTTTATCTGAATTCGGTAACCCGAGAAGGGCCCCTAGTCCAAACAGTGCTCTACCTCCATGACTCTTTACCTCGAGGCTAGCCCTAAAGCTATTTCGGAGAGAACCAGCTATCTCCAAGTTCGATTGGAATTTCTCCGCTACCCACACCTCATCCCCGCACTTTTCAACGTGCGTGGGTTCGGACCTCCAGTAAGTATTACCTTACCTTCATCCTGGACATGGGTAGATCACCTGGTTTCGGGTCTACGACCTGTTACTTATGCGCCCTATTCAGACTCGCTTTCGCTACGGCTCCGCTTTTTCCGCTTAACCTTGCAACAAATCGTAACTCGCCGGTTCATTCTACAAAAGGCACGCTATCACCCATTAACGGGCTCTAACTACTTGTAGGCACACGGTTTCAGGAACTGTTTCACTCCCCTTCCGGGGTGCTTTTCACCTTTCCCTCACGGTACTGGTTCACTATCGGTCACTAGGGAGTATTTAGCCTTGGGAGATGGTCCTCCCGGATTCCGACGGAATTTCACGTGTTCCGCCGTACTCAGGATCCACTCTGGAGGGAAAGCCATTTCAACTACCGGGCTGTTACCGTCTTTGGCGGGCCTTTCCAGACCGCTTCATTTATAACTTTCTTTTGTAACTCCGTATAGAGTGTCCTACAACCCCAAGAAGCAAGCTTCTTGGTTTGGGCTCTTTCCGTTTCGCTCGCCGCTACTCAGGAAATCGATTTTTCTTTCTCTTCCTCCAGGTACTTAGATGTTTCAGTTCCCTGGGTCTGCCTTCCTCACGCTATGTATTCACGTAAGGATACTATCCGACTAAAGATAGTGGGTTCCCCCATTCGGAAATCTCTGGATCAACGCTTACGTACAGCTCCCCAAAGCATATCGGTGTTAGTCCCGTCCTTCTTCGGCTCCTAGTGCCAAGGCATCCACCGTGCGCCCTTTCTAACTTAACCAATTTACTTCTACGAAGTAAAGGTTGTTTTTCTGAT
>NZ_JAARZJ010000003.1 GCF_014229245.1 Listeria farberi
ATCCGTTAACTGTACTAAATATTAATGATTCAAACTTCATTTATGTACATTTAGTGAAGTGTGGATATCAAAGTGAATAAAACGGGGAAAATCACGCCGAAACGAGTGGGTAATCTCTTTTTTCTCAAATTTTATTTCAAAATGAGTAATAATCATTCTAAATAAGAATGGTTTTTCGTCATTCATGACAAGAAATAGACATTTCATTACATTTTTGGTTATACATTCTATTTTCATGTTACACTTTTTTTGTTCGAAAAAGTTGATAAAAGCCATGATTTACTACGGGAAAATGATGGGTGATAGTGTCAGCTAAAAGTGAGGTGAATACAAAAAAGGGGTAGCTTTTCTAAGAGAATTATTTACTTTATCACAATATGTTTACGGTTTCACTTTATTATTTACAAAGAGGGGGAAGACAGAATGAAGAAGATTGTATCATTTGTAATCGCATTTGTATGTTTGTGGAGCGTTTTACTTCCAGGACAAGAAGCGAGTGCAACAGCAAAAATCAATAGCTGGGATTTGGTAGATTCTAGTAAACACCTAGATTATTCAGGGAATTCAAAGTATATGTCATTTATCCGATCTGGGGCTAATACTTGGAATGCTTATAAAAAAGGAGTTATTAGACCAGCTTCAGGAGCAAACAAATCAGACGTATATTGTAGTGATATTTCAGCAAATAATAATATCAACGCGACAACTTACAGTAACGGAAAAATCACTTTTAACAAGAAAAATATGGATAAAAAAAATAATGCTGGGAAACAAAATGTTGCTACACATGAGCTAGGACATGGTTTGCGATTAGGTCATAATGCATCTAGTGACGTAATGTACCAATATAGCACTTCTAAAACAACTTTATCTACGAATGATAAACAATCATATGATGCAGCATATAAAAAATATTAAAAAGGGGTACTTAAATTGAAAAAAACAACTATTGGCATTATCGCTTCAATAATTAGTATTTTAGGTATCGGCAGTATTTTAACAGTAAACACCCATGCCGAGAAGACTAAACCAGAGAAAAAAGAAGTACCAACATATGCTATTCATTCCGATTATACACTCGATGTAGACAATCCAAATGAAGTTGTTGGCGATGCGGATCATGTATTTGTAGGAAAAGTAACGAAAGAAACAGGAACAGATTACAAAAATAAAACACCAATGGAACAAGAAGATGGTTCAATCGAATATATTGGCGAAGCATATACAAATTATAAAGTAGAAGTCATTTCGAATTTAAAGAATGAATTAGCAATGGATAAAGAAATTGCACTTCAAAAACAAGGTGGAATTCGGGAAGATGGGTCGGCTTATGACGTTTTTGAAGATGATCAACTTCCAGAAGTAGGCAAAATCTACCTATTCAATGCTTACATACAAGATGATGGCTCTTTACTTGTAGCAGGAGGAAATTCTACTATTTCTTTCGATGAAAAAACAAAAAATATTGATACAGAAAAAGAAGTGAGCAAAACAGAGGAGTTTGAATTATATGAAGAGGCTGTTGAAAATCAAGTCACTTCAGAAGAAAATTAAATATTCTAATGATAAAGCATAACAATTCTTGGATATATTGTTATGCTTTTTTATATAACCAATTGATCCCGAGAGCAAGTATAATAAAAATAATTTTTAAACAATTTGCAATTATTTGTTGCGCTTTCAAAAAAAATCGGTTAAACTAATAACGTTGCATAATAAAACAAAGGAGGAATGGACGATGAATAATTATATGAAGGCTTCAAACAAGGCATTATTGCGCTTAAAAATAGAATTTATTTCACCGGACCATTTCAAAAACAAGGGAGCTCTCCTTTAATTTGGTTTTATTTTATACAAAGTGGTGACAAATAAATATATTTTTTCGGGTAATAATGGGCAGAAATAGGTCCATTATTTTTATTTGTCCAATTTTAAGGAGAAAAGGGAGGGATTGTTGTTTGAAAATTTATAAAGCATTAGGTTGGTTTTTTAAAGAAAATTGGAAACCTTATGCATTTGGGGTAACCATTTTGTTTACGATTGCGCTTTTACAGTTAGTTCCGCCACAAATTATTGGCTATACGGTTGATGCTGTAACGAATGACTCACTGACAAAAGACAAATTGATTAAATGGATGGTTATTCTAGTTGTAGCAGCAATTCTTGCATACGCTGGTCGCTATGTGTGGCGAATGTTAATTTTTGGTTCTGATAATAAATTACAACGAACTTTACGCTTGCGATTATTTGAACATTTTACAAAGATGTCGCCATTTTTCTTTCAACGTTATCGTACTGGGGATTTAATGGCCCATGCGACGAATGATATTACAGCCATTCAACAAGTAGCAGGAATTGGTGTTTTGACCCTATCAGATTCTGTTCTAACAGGCGGAACGGTTATTGCAACAATGGCGATTACAATTGATTGGCGCTTAACTTTGATTGCATTACTTCCAATGCCGTTTATGGTGCTCGGAAGTTCGATTCTAGGTAAAAAGTTACATGATCGCTTTCACGGGGCGCAAGCAGCTTTTTCGATGCTAAATGATAAAACGCAAGAAAGTATTTCTGGAATTAAAGTAACTCGGACATTTGGGCAAGAGAAAGAGGATATTCAAGATTTTGCGAAACAAACGAAAGAAGTTGTTCAAAAAAATATTTCTGTCGCTAAAGTGGATGCAATGTTCGATCCGATGATTTCTATTATTGTGGGGATTTCATTTGTTCTTTCATTAGGGTTTGGAGCGAAATTCGTTGTAGACGGAGAATTAACTATTGGGCAAGTAATTGCTTTTTCAAATTATTTATTCTTATTAATTTGGCCGATGTTAGCATTTGGGTTCTTATACAATATTATCCAGCGCGGGAATGCTTCTTATGATCGAGTGCAACATTTGCTCGCCGAAAAAGAAGATGTTGTTGACCATGAAGGTGCAGTAGATACGGTTCCAGTTGGGAACTTACAAGTAGCAATAGATAAATTTATTTATCCAGATGAAAGTGTTCCAGTTTTATCAGATATTCATTTTAATTTAAAAGCCGGGGAAACACTGGGGATAGTTGGTCGAACTGGTTCTGGGAAAACCTCCTTATTAAAACTGTTAATGCGGGAATATGATACGTATGAAGGTAAGATTGCTTTCGCTAACATGAAAATTCAAGACTACACAGTTCGAGCTTTACGAGAAGCAATTGGTTATGTGCCGCAAGATCAGTTTTTATTCTCAACAACGGTGCGAGATAATATTCGTTTTGGAAAACCAGAAGCATCACAAGAAGAAGTGAGTAATATTGCAAAACTTGTGTCTGTAGATGAAGACATTCTTGGTTTTGAAAATGGTTATGATACGATTGTCGGCGAGCGTGGAGTCTCACTTTCTGGTGGACAGAAGCAGCGTCTTGCCATCGCACGTGCGCTAATTATGAACCCTGAATTGCTTATATTAGATGATGCACTTTCGGCGGTAGATGCGAAAACAGAAGAACAAATTTTAGCTAATTTAAAAGAGAATCGTTCAGATAAAACGACGATTATCAGCGCACACAGATTAAGCTCTGTTGAACATGCGAATTTAATTATTGTCATTGATAAAGGCAGAATTGTGGAACGTGGAACCCATATGGAGCTAATGGATTTAGATGGCTGGTATAGAGAAATGTTTCAGGAGCAACAGCTGGAAGAAGCATTAGAAGAAGGGGGTGCAGCAGATGGAAGCGATGAATGAGCAAGATGAAATGTTAGTGATGTCCGGCAAAGAACATCGTGAGGTTTTAAAACGAATGCTTAGTTATACCAAATACCATATTCCAAGTTTGATTTGGACAGGTGTGCTTGTTCTTCTTGTGACACTTGCGGATGTGTTTGCGCCAATCTTGATTAAAATATTTTTGGATGATTATTTGACACCGATGAATTTGGAAATGCAAGCTTTGTTAATTCTTGGTGCGGGCTATTTGGGACTTACGATTGGGAAATCGGTTGTTTGGTATTTCCAACTGTTGTTCTTTCAAAAAATCGCGCTTGAAATTGTTCAACAAATGCGGATTGATATTTTTACAAAACTTCATTCACTAGGAATGCGTTACTTTGACAAAACGCCTGCAGGAAGTATTGTTTCGCGCGTGACAAATGATACCGAAGCTGTGAAAGATATGTTTATTAATGTGCTTTCAACAGCAATTCAAAGTTTGTTTATGCTTGTCGGGATTTATGCTGCAATGTTTGCGCTCAATGTTCAATTAGCGCTATATAGTTTACTGTTATTCCCACTTATTGTCTTTATTATTTTTGTTTACCGAAAATATAGTTCCCAATTTTACCGGGCGAGACGAGAAAAATTAAGCCAATTAAATGCGAAAATCGCTGAGTCGATTTCGGGGATGTCAATTGTTCAACAATTTAATCAAGAGCGTCGTTTAGTAAAAGAATTTGAGAAAATTAACAAAGATTACTATGACGTTGGGATGAAAAATATCAAATTTAATGCACTATTACTTGGACCAGCGATTGATTTAATTTATGCGTTAGCGGTTGTGATTATTCTTAGTTTCTTTGGGGCTGAATCATTAATTGGACCAGTAGCAATTGGGACGATTTATGCGTTTATTAGTTACTTTGACCGTTTTTTAGAGGCGATTTATAACGTAATGGAACGGCTGGCAATGTACCAAGAAGCAATTACAGCGGCTTCACGAGTATTTCGTATTATGGATGAAACAGAAGAAGTCCCAGCTCAATTAAATGATCCAGAAGCGAAAATCACGCGCGCCAAAATTGAATTTAAAGATGTTTCGTTTGCTTATGAAGGTGGACGAGATGTGCTTAAAAACATTAGCTTTACGGCAGAACCTGGGCAAACAGTGGCACTTGTTGGTCATACAGGGAGCGGGAAAAGTTCTATTATTAATTTAATGATGCGTTTTTATGAATTTGAACGTGGAGATATTTTAATTGATGGTAAGTCAATTAAGTCTCATGAAATTACTGAATTACGGAAGAAAACCGGGCTTGTCCTGCAAGATAGTTTTATGTTTTATGGCGATATTAATACAAATATTCGCTTGTATGATAAAAACATTACAGATGAACAAATTATAGATGCTGCGAAATTTGTTCAAGCGGACAGCTTTATTCAAACATTATCCGATGAGTACAAGCATAAAGTAATTGAGCGAGGTGCTTCATTTTCAAGTGGACAAAGACAATTGATTTCATTTGCAAGAACGGTCGTGACAAACCCACAAATTCTCGTTTTAGACGAAGCAACAGCGAATATTGATACCGAGACAGAAAGCTTAATTCAAACGGGATTAAAACGAATGAGAGAAGGACGTACAACAATTGCGATTGCGCATCGACTTTCGACAATTAAGGATGCCGATTTAATTTTAGTTTTATCCAAAGGAAGAATTATTGAACGTGGTACCCATGATACGTTAATTGCAGAACAAGGTGTATATCACTCGATGTATCAATTACAAAATAGCGGAATGGATTTAGACGAAGCGCTTTAAGCAGAGAAGTTTATTTCAGACGGTAAAAGGAATATAATGAGGAGCGAAGTGTTACAGCAGATTAGTAGGGGGAATTAAAAGTGTCATTAATCATTTCAATTATCATTACACTTGTTTTTGGGGCTGGAATTATCATGATAAGAATGAAAGCATCAAAGCGTCCAGCAAGTGTGAAAGGGATTATCATACCACCAATTATGATGTCAACAGGCGCTCTCATGTTTGTAATTCCTTTTTTCCGTGTTTCGTGGGTAGATATTTTAGAAGCTATAGCAATGGGGCTGGTGTTTTCTGTTATTTTAATTTGGACAACGAAATTTGAAGTTCGTCATAAATACGTATTTATTAAACGTACAAAAGCTTTTCCGGTTATTTTGATGGGACTGTTACTCATTCGGATCTTCATTAAGTACTGGATTAGTGGTAGTTTAGAAGTGGGCGAGTTGTCTGGTATGTTCTGGATAATGGCGTTTGCGATGATTGTGCCTTGGCGAATTGTGATGTATTTTCAATATAAAAATACCGAAAAAGAGCTTAATAAAGTAGAAGTTAGCGGAGAGTACGAATAATAGTGAAAGCATTTTCTAAAACAGCTTGAAAAATGCCGTTCGAATAGCTTATAATGAATAATGTTACATCGTGAGTAATGTTACTTGCCGGATGGGTGAAGCATATCCGAGACTGACGCGGCCAGTTACAAAAGGGCTTCCGAGTTTGGCTTGAAAAAAAGGAGGACATCATCTTGAAGAAATGGTTATTAGTAGTTTTAACTTTAGCACTAGGATTGTCGCTTGCGGCTTGTTCTGGTTCTAACAGTTCTGACAAAAAAGAAGACACAAAAAAAGAAACAACAAGTGATAAAGACAAAGTATTAAATTATTACATGGACTTAGTAGACGTTGTTAATGAAAACAATGGCGATTACAACGCTTATGTAGGAGCAGTTGGCGCAGATCCTAAACCATCTGAAGCAGAACTTGCATCTCTTGCAAAACCAGCTAGTGAATCAGCACTAAAAGTATCTGAAGCACTTGCGAGTGAAAAAACACCAGACCTTGGTAAATCCACAGATGATTTTAAAGCAGCTGTGAAACAATTAAGTGACGCTTACAAATTAGAAGCAGACGCACTTAAAGCTAGTGGTCGCGATACAACAAAAGCAGACGAAGCGATGGCAAAAGCGGACGAAGCAATTGCTGGCGTATTAAAAGATGCTGGACTTAATCCTTCAAGCATTACAACAGATACAGCTTCCTGATAATAAAGAAACCGAAATAAAAGACTATCAATTGAAAAGATAAAAGCGAAACATAATGTGTACGATATAACATTTGCTTGCTATTTTTCAGTTAAAAGCCCTTTTATTTCGGTTTTTTTGTTTAAGAAATGTCGCTTAATAGGAAAAATAAAGTAATATAGAGGTGAATTGCAATGGGCGCTTGGGGTTTTAATCCTTGGGATAGTGATGAAGCGGCAGATTGGTTTGGGGAGTTTATGAAACATGTGGATATCGATTTTATCATCCAGACTGTAGAAGAAGTTGAAAATAATGAATATGATTATGAACGCATTAGAGCGGTCTCATACATAGTAGAAATGCTTGGAAAATCATATATTTGGCCAGTTGACTATTATGAAGATCTAGATAAAATGGTGGAGAAACTAATTAATTTGTTAACGTTAATGATTGAACCAGATTCTGATTTTTTAGATATGTGGGGAAATGATCCTGAAATTATAATAGCTGTACAAAAACAAATAGATGTACTAAAAAAAAGACAGCAAGGAAAATAAATGTTACTTTCCTTGCTGTCTGAGACGGTTTCTAAAAAGAAGCTGTCTTTTTTATTATTTGTTTTTTGTTTGGTTAATTTCATTTTGAAGTTGTTCAAAAGTCGCCATTAATTCTTGAGACTTAACTTCTAGTAGCTCTTTTTGGTCAAGTTCGGTATCATTGAATAATACCGGATCGCCAAAACGAATAATGATTTTTTTGCGTTTCAAAATCTCTCCAAATGTTTTTGGTCCATCGTAAACGGCAGGTAGCATGGGAACTTTTGCTTTATGGGCAATCGTTACGGCACCACGTTTTAAATGAAGATTCGTTGTTTTTCTAGTACCACTCGGGAAAATACCAACTACTTTGCCAGATTTTAGCATTCGGATGGGCGCTTTAATGGCACTCGGTCCAGGGTTATCACGATTGACTGGAAAGGCATTAAGGTGCGTCATTAGCCAGTTAAGAAATTTACCTTTGAATAGCTCTTGTTTTGCCATATAATGTACTGGTGTTGGCGATAGGGCAAAACCCAGATATAAGATTTCAATCCAAGACGTGTGAGTGGAAACTACAACATAAGGCGCTTCGATAATTTTGTCTTTGTTTTGTACTTGAAATCGTCCACCAATAATAATTAAAATAAAATGAACGAGGTTTTTTGCGAAATGATAAAACAACTTCTTCACTCCCAATATTGCTAGTTATTTTTTTAAACTATATCTAGTATACTTAAAATTGACGAGTTTTGCATTAAAAATAAATAATCTCTGAGAAAAAGAAATGAGGTAACCGATGAAATTTTTACATACAGCTGATTTGCATTTAGGAAAAATTGTATCAGGCGTATCGATGCTTGCAGAACAAGAGTATATTTTGGCCCAAATAACAAAGATTGCAGAAGAAGAACAGGTCGACGCACTTATTTTAGCGGGAGACTTATATGATCGTGCTGTGCCACCTGCTGATGCGGTGAAAGTATTAAATGATATTTTAGTCAAGTGGAATGTAGAGCTTGGTATTCCGATATTTGCGATTAGTGGAAATCATGATAGCGCCGAACGGCTAGCATTTGGTAGCCAGTGGTATGAAAGCAGTAAATTATATATGAAAGGTAAATGCACTTCGGAGTTTGAAGGCATTCCTTTTATGGATGCGGAAGTGTGGCTTGTACCATATCACGAACCAGCAATTATTCGAGAAGCTTTGGCAGATAATTCGATTCGGAGTTTTGAAGATGCTATGCAAGCTGTGACGAAACAAATTCGGTCCAAATGGGATAAAAGTAAGGCGCAGATTTTGGTTGGACATGCCTTCGTTTCTGGTGGGATTCCAAGTGATTCTGAACGACAATTAGCAATCGGGAATGTAGACCGTGTTTCTACGGATTGTTTTGATGGTTTTACGTATACCGCCCTTGGGCATTTGCACCATCCGCATGCAATTCGCCACCCGTCTATCTTTTACAGTGGATCTCCGTTAAAGTATTCATTTTCAGAAGCAAATGATCATAAGAGTGTGCGAATTGTGGAGTTGGAGGGAAAAGAACTGCTTAGCGTGACTGAGCGCTTTCTAACGCCAAAACATGATATGCGCATTATTTCTGGAACACTAGCGGAACTGACGGAAAACTTAGTAGAAAAGCCAAACGACTTTTTTCAAGTGAATTTAATGGATGAAGGGGCTTTGATTGATCCAATGGGAAAATTGCGCCAATTTTATCCGAACATTTTACATTTAGAACGAAAAAAACAAACTTTAAAAGAAACACAAGATAGCTTTGAAGAGATAATGAAAAAAGATGATTTAGAGCTATTTGGCCAGTTTTTTGAATATGTCAATGGAACGGAATTAACGGAAACACAAAAACAAAAGTTGGCGGATGTTTTTGAACAAGCGAGAAAGGAGGAAGTGGAATGAGACCGATTAAATTAACGATGCAAGCTTTCGGAGCCTATGCAAAAAAAGAAGTTATCGATTTTGAAAAATTGGGAACGGAGCAGATTTTTGTGATTTCTGGTAAAACTGGGGCTGGGAAATCGACTATTTTTGATGCAATTAGTTTTGCGATTTTTGGGAAAGCGAACACATTTGACCGTGAGAGTTTTTCGATGCGAAGTCATTTTGCAACGGATAAAGAAATAACGGAAGTAACGCTTGTGTTTAGATTGAAAGACAAAATTTATCAGATTAGTCGCATTCCGCAACAAGAAATTGCTAAACAACGTGGAAATGGAACGACAACTTCCCCACAAAAAGCAGAATTATATGAGCTAGTTGGTAATGAAATGAAGTTACTCGCGAGTTCCGTTCGCGATGTCAATACAAAAATGGAAGAATTAATTCAACTTAATGTGGACCAATTTAGACAAATTTTGATGATTCCTCAAGGCGAATTTAGAGAGCTCCTCGTATCGGATAGTAAAGAAAAGGAAGTCATATTGCAAAGGTTAGCACATACCGTTTACTATGAAAAAGTGGAAAATTTGCTATGGGAAAAGCAAAAACAAGCAGAAGTTTTGGTCATAGAAGCGCGCAAAAAAGTGGCAGAACTTGCTGAACTTAGTTTGCCAGGAGTGGAAGTTTTGGGAAAGACAACGAGTGAAATTAGCGCTCTACAAACCGAGGCAATTCAAAAAGAACAAGTGATTTTAACAGAATTAGAAAGTGAATTAAGTGTTGTTCGCAAAAAAACAAGTGAAGCTGTCGAAAAAGTGACACTAGCTAAAGAACAACTGCTTGATTGGCAAAATTTAGATTTATATATAGAAGAAGTAGCTAAATTAGATGCTGAAAAAGACTTTTATCAAGTGATAGCAGACCGAATTGAAGCAGCTAAAAGAGCCAGTAATTTGCGTTCTCAGGATGCACTTTGTATCCGTTTAAAAGAACAATTAGAAACAGCGGTAAATACTGAAAAACAAGTAGCACATGAAGTAGAGTTAATAACAAATCAATTTTCAAATGCCAAAAAACAAAAAGAAGCACTCGCTGAACAAGAAGCAGCACTAGAAGCTAATAAACGCACACTTTTTCAATTAGAAGAAATGGAACCAAAAATCATTGAATTAGAAACAGTAACGATTCAACAAAGAGTGGCTGAAATTAATTGGAAAGAAGCAGCAGATTGTTTGGAAAAAGTGATGAAAACAGAGCAGGAAAACGTAGCAGAACTACAGTTAATGGAAACTCGTTTAGGAGAAATTAACCAAGCAGAACTAGCGATTTTAGAGGCTGTTAATAAACGAACAACTGCCGAAGCTCTCATTGAAAAAAATCAAGAACTTGTTAATAAACGAATGAAAATGGATCTATGGAATAAACAAAAACAAACAGAAGAACAAACACTAGCACAACTTTTAACAGAAAAATTAGCTATAGAAACAACTATTAAACAAGAAGAATCAAATTTACAACAAGAACAAGCTGCAACACTCGCAGCTCATTTGCACGAGGGGGACGCTTGTCCTGTCTGTGGTTCTGTGTCACATCCACTATTAGCAGAATACGGGGAGTCGGCCAGCCTCACAACTCTAGAAGAGGCAAAAGCCAAACTACGCGAAAAACAATTAGCGATTAATGAGGCTGAAAAATCAGTCAGTCAACTTGAATGGCAATTAGCTGAATGGGCAGATATAGCAGATGTGAATCTAGTTGCAGTAGAAAATTTATTAGTAGAAAATCGCCAATTAGCTAAAAACCTATCGGATCAAATAAATCAATTGCAAACTAATGTGGCGCAAAAAGAAAATATTCAAGGCGCACTTGAAACATTAAAAAACAAACAAAAAGAGCTAGAAACAGAAAAAAATAATACGGCTCTTCAAGTAGAAAGTTTTCACCAAGAAGTTCAACTTGCATCAGGAAAATTAAGCTATCTGGAACAAGCAATTCCAGCTGATTTACGAGATAAAACTATTTTTGATAAGCAAAAGAATGAATTAAGTAGCAGCATTAAAACACATCTGGAACAAGTCGAACAAGTGGATAAGGTGTTTAGAGAAGCTGAAAAAGAAACAACTAAGCTAGAATCAACATTGCAATCTGCCAAGAAAACAGCACTGGACGCTAAAGAAGCATTACAAGTCCAACGCGAAGTTTTTAAAGAGGCAATGAAACAAAATGATTTTCCTACTTATGAGGCTTATAAACAAGCTTTAATGTCAGTAGAAGAACTAAAAAGTAAAGAAGAACAACTAGCTGATTTTGAGCGGAAACGCCATTTAGCTATATCACGCCAAGCTGATTTGACAGAAAAACTGAAAAACAAACAAAAACCAAATATCGAACAACTAGAATCACTTATGAACGAAAAACAATTTGAACTTGCTCAGTCAGAAGAAAACACAATTAAGCAACGTGACTTTGTTTTGAAACGAAAAGAACTTGCCGAAAACTATCAAAACAGTATTCAAGCAGTAGAAAAAGCAGAAGAAAATTATGCTGACATTGGTTTATTAGCAGACTCAGCTCGTGGTAAAAATGCTAGACGGCTAACCTTTGAACGATATATTTTAGCGATGTTTTTAGACACGATTATCCACCGCGCCAACCACCGTTTATCCAAAATGACAAGCGGTCGTTTTGAACTCCAGCGAAAAATCGAAAAAGCAAAAGGAAATGTCCAAAGTGGCTTAGAACTTGAAGTTTTTGATGAATATACGGGATTAACACGCCACGTAAAAACACTTTCGGGAGGAGAAAGCTTTAAAACCTCTTTAGCTCTTGCTTTATCACTGGCAGAAGTTGTTCAAGAAATGGCTGGCGGGATTTCGCTTGAGACCATGTTTATTGATGAAGGGTTCGGCACACTTGATCCTGAATCACTTGAAGCTGCAGTGGAATGTTTATTAGAAACACAAGAAAATGGCCGCTTAGTTGGGATTATCTCTCATGTGCCGGAACTAAAAGAACGGATTTCAGCAAGACTCGAAGTAACAGCGACAAATCACGGAAGTACCACTAAATTTATTACTGCAAGTAGCTAAAAGACCGCATGCGTTGCCGTCCCTCGTCTTTTCCTATATAATAGTAGTTTAGAGTAATGGACGTTTTTGGGAGGAAGAAAGTAATGGAGCACTTTACAGCAATTCAAAATAAAATGATTCCATATAGTGTGAAGCAGGCTGGAAAGAAACTGATGGAAGACGGAGAAATCATTCAGTTTCGTGAAAAGGATTCAGCAGACCATTTTTTAACGTATTTTATTGATCAAAATGTCGTAGAAGATGCAGGCAGTGAAAATTATGCGTGTAGCTGTGCTGATTTTCAATTGAATGCTATTTGTAAACACATCTATGCAACACATTTAAAAATGGAAAAAGAAAAACAAAAGATAGCCAAGCAAGATTTTAAAAATCGAATTCTCACACAGGAATCAAATACACTTCTTTCCCTTTTTCAACAAAATATGGCCCAACAACTTGAAGTGGAAGAGGACAATACGAACAAAATGCCACTTCAAACCCAATATATCCTCCGTTTAAAGCCGGATGAGTCTAGTTATATAATGACTATTGAAGTCAAAGTAGGAACAGAACGAACTTATGTTGTAAAAAATATGAATACCTTTTTAGCCGCAATTCGTGACCGACAGTGGCTTGTTTTTACCAAGAATTTTGCTTATGATCCGAATGAGCATTTCTTTTTGGAGGAAGACAAACAAATTTTGGATAAATTACTGCAAATCAGCGAAATTGCAAAAATATACGATACAGATACTTTCTACTGGTCCAAGTCTTACGCAGAAGAGAAAAATTTAACGATACCACCTAGCATGGCGAGTGGGTTATTGGAGCTTCTCACTAAACGCGATACGACTTGTATTATTATGAAAGAACGCGTCGAAGATATTAAATACCGCGGTATCAATGTGCGCCACGACAACCTTGATTTCATTTTTGAACTCAAAAAAAGCGCAGATGACAAATACCAACTAGAAATGGAAGACTTACAACAAGCAATCTTTTTTGAAGCTTACCAACTTCTTTTCTTTGATGGCACTTTTTTCATCCCTGCAAAAGAAGTGTGGGAATCGTTAAAACCGTTAATGGAATTTCATAAAGTAACGAAAAATGAAGTGGTGCAATTTTCAGAGTCCCAGTTGAGTGAAGTTATTTCATACGTTTTGCCTGCTTTACAGAAAAGTGGCAAATTAAAACTGGATGATTCGATTGAAGACCGGATTACGCAACAACCGCTTGATTGTAAATTATTTATTGCACTCGAATACGGAGAGCACACATTACGTCTTGAATATCATTATGGCAATCAACTATTCGATCCATTTGCAACTTCAGAAGAAGAAAACGAAAAGATTATGATTCGCGATGTGGAAAAAGAAGCCCGTGTAATGAATATTATTGAAAGCGCACCTGTCCATTTTTCCGGAACAAAAATGGTCGTCAATAAACAAGAGAAAGATTTATATCAGTTTTACTATCGCACCATTCCAAAACTTGCTGAGTACGCAGAGATTTATATGGAAGACGGCTTAGAAGAAATGGTAGAAGAGAATGTGCGCCCAGTAACAACGTTAGATGTCTCTTCTGATAACGATTATCTTTCTGTTTCATTCGATTTCAAAGGTATTCCGGAAGAAGAAGTGCAAAATGTCCTAGAATCCTTGCGCGAAAAACGCAGCTATCATCGTCTTAAAAATGGTCGTTTCTTATCGCTCGAGTCAGAAAACTATAAACAAATGGAAGACGTACTCCAAATGTTAGAGGTGCGTAAAAAAGATGTGCAAGCAAATATGCAAGTGCCACTTTATCGTGGAATGCAAATTTATGATATCTTAGGAGCAGGAACACAAGACGAACATCATAAATTCAGCCGTTCGTTCCGCGAATTGCTTACAGATATTACGACGCAATCCGAAGACAGTTTTGCTTTACCAAAAGGATTAAAAGCAGAGTTGCGCGATTATCAACTAACTGGGTTTGAATGGATGAAATCACTTGCGAAATATAATCTTGGCGGCATTTTAGCAGATGACATGGGGCTTGGTAAAACGGTGCAAACAATTAGTTTTCTAGCATCTGAGTTAGAAGATAACCCTAACTTAAAACCAGTCTTAATTATTACGCCAGCATCACTACTTTATAACTGGCAAAGCGAATTAGAAAAATTTGCGCCAGCTATTCCAGTGACCGTTTTACATGGAACGAAACAATCCCGGATGGCTGAAATGGAAGAAATGAAGCATGGCCATGTATATTTAATTTCGTATCCATCGTTACGCCAAGATATTGTTCATTTTGCAGATGTCGCTTTTTCCAGCGTTATTATTGACGAGTCACAAGCTATCAAGAATTATCATACGAAGGCATCTCAGGCTGTGCGCGCTTTGAAACGCAATCATGTATTCGCGCTCAGTGGAACGCCGCTTGAAAACAGTATCGATGAACTATGGGCAATTTTCCAAACATTAATGCCAGGATTTTTCCCTTCATTACGCAAGTTTAAAGAAATACCTTACGACAACATTGCTAAAATGATTCGTCCATTCTTACTACGTCGACTAAAACAAGATGTTGTCAAAGAACTACCAGATAAAATTGAAACCAACCTTTATTCTGAATTAACCGATGAGCAAAAAACAATCTACTTAGCTTACTTAGAAAAAATTCAAGCTGATTTAGAAGAAAGTAATGGTAATGCTTCCGAAGAACGAATCAAATTACTCGCGGGATTAACCCGTTTACGCCAAATTTGCTGTGATCCGAGCCTTTTTGTCGAGAATTATCAAGGTGAATCTGGTAAATTACTACAATTATTTGATACAATACAGACAGCAAGAGAAAACGGTAAACGCATTCTCCTGTTTTCCCAATTCACGGGTATGCTTGGAATTATTCGCCGAAAACTAGAAGAAGATGGACAAACACTTTTCTATATGGATGGTAAAACACCATCGAAAACAAGATTAGATATGGTCAATGCTTTTAATGAAGGGGAGAATGATATTTTCTTAATTTCCTTGAAAGCGGGAGGAACTGGACTTAATCTTGTTGGCGCGGATACTGTAATTTTATATGATTTATGGTGGAATCCCGCCGTAGAAGAACAAGCAACCGGACGTGCACACCGAATCGGTCAAAAACGCATCGTCCAAGTGTTCCGAATGATTACAAAAGGTACGATTGAAGAACGAATTTTTGACTTACAAAAGAAAAAACAAGCGCTAGTGGATGAACTAATCCAACCAGGTGAACAAATGCTAGGAAAATTAAGCACAGAAGAAATAAAACAAATTTTACAATTGGATAATGGAAGGGATGACAAATAATGAAAAAATGGGAAGTATTCGCAGTTCAAAATGTCAAGGCAGCAGAGGAAATTATCAACAAGTTAGTAAGTGAGGGCTATGAAAAAGAAGACATTTCTGTTCTAGCTAAATCAAAACACAACAAAAACCTAGAAACACTAACAGAAAAAGAAAATATCGAAATCGAACGTCCTGTAAACGAAGAAGCTTTCGGTATTATTTCTGGAATCTTACAATCCCTAAGTGGAGCTATTGTTATTCCTCAAGCCTATAACCCTAAATACGGTGCATTATACGCGGCGGGGCCCTTTGCCAAATGGTTCTCGAAAACAGACGATAAATCTGTAAAAAGATTATTAGAAGACTTTGATTTAACAGAAGAACAAGTAGATAAAATGATTGAAAATTTACATGCAGATAACATCTTAATTTTTGCGAGATAATATCGGTGAAAAAAGGAGAAGTTTATGCAAATTAAGGAATTTTTGATTAGTCGTCGTTCAGAGTTAGTGAATATGTTTTACGAAAATTATTATATTGAAACAGATGAATTTAAACTAAGACTTCGTGGCGGGGAAGAGGAAGCAGCTATTCGCTCCTTAAGCAATGCGTCGTGTGGCATGATTATTGATGTAATTACTGGTGTGAAAGAACGAGACTTTGAAAGCATCGGTAAAAGACGCTTCAATGATAAGACTGATATTAGAAAAATTCATCAACATATGAGTCAAGTCGAAAAATATATCATTACTAGCTTAGTAAAATGGAAGGAAACAGAAAATGTTTTCTATACGGATGCTGACATTATCCAATTTATGCTTGATATAAAAGATACGCTTTCATCCATTCAACAACAATTGTTAGAAGGATTTATGCAAGAAAATAGAAATCAAGTAGCAGCTCAGCGAAAAGAAATCATTCAATTATCCACGCGAATTATTCCAATAAATGATTCTATTGGCGTTTTACCAATTGTTGGTAGTTTAGATGACGATAGAGGCTATTTTATGAAAGAGAAAGCAGTAGAATCTGCGGATAAGCTGAATTTGGATACGATTGTCATTGATTTTTCCAGTGCGGTATTAAAAGATGATTTTGCAACGAAACACATGGAAGATATGATTCAATCCTTTAAATTGATTGGGTTAGTACCAATACTTTCAGGTATGCAACCAAGCTTTGCCCAGCGCACCATTCAACTTGGTTCCAATATTTCTAAACTCGAATCATTTGGCTCTTTAGAACAAGCATTAACCAATATAGGTGTATAAAGTAAAAATGAATGGCGCACGTTGCCATTCATTTTTTGTTATAAGAAAAAGTTATCAAAATATAGCGGATTCTCTTTGTTTACTTATCGCTTGTTTTTAAGTACAATAGATGAGAGAGACCAATCGTTTCAAGAATTGAAGGAGGAAACGTGGATGACTAATTGGAAAGAAAAAGCAAAAGCATCATTTCAGTTGAACGACAAAACGTATCATTATTACAAACTTAAAACCTTAGAAGAGGACAAGCTTACAAACATCGAGAAATTACCTTATTCTGTACGTGTTTTGCTTGAATCGGTATTAAGACAAGCAGATGGCAGAGTAATTAAGGACTCACATGTAGAAGATTTAGCTCATTGGTCTAAAGATGGCAATGAAGGGGAAGTGCCATTCAAACCTGCCCGTGTTATTTTACAAGATTTCACAGGTGTTCCAGCAGTCGTTGATTTAGCTTCTTTACGTAAAGCAATGGCAGACCTTGGAGGCGATCCTGAAAAAATCAATCCGGAAATTCCGGTCGATTTAGTCGTCGATCACTCGGTGCAAGTGGATAGCTACGCGAATCCAGAAGCACTTAAAATCAACATGGAACTTGAATTCAAACGCAACATGGAACGTTACCAGTTTTTAAATTGGGCGCAAAAAGCATTTGATAACTACCGCGCTGTACCACCTGCAACAGGTATTGTTCACCAAGTTAACTTAGAGTATTTAGCAAACGTCGTCATTGCAAATGAAGTAGCAGACGGCGAATTTGTAGCGTTCCCAGATTCTCTTGTTGGAACAGATAGCCACACAACAATGATTAACGGTATTGGTGTTTTAGGTTGGGGTGTTGGAGGTATTGAAGCAGAAGCTGGCATGCTCGGTCAACCATCTTACTTTCCAATCCCAGAAGTTATTGGCGTAAAATTGCTAGGTGCACTACCAAACGGGGCAACTGCAACCGATTTTGCATTAAAAGTTACCCAAGTTTTACGGGAACAAAAAGTAGTAGGTAAATTTGTGGAGTTTTACGGTCCAGGCGTTGCAACACTGCCACTTGCTGACCGTGCAACTGTTGCAAATATGGCTCCAGAATACGGCGCAACTTGTGGCTTCTTCCCAGTGGATAAAGAAGCACTTAACTACTTAAAACTAACTGGCCGTGATAAAGAACAAATCGAATTAGTAGAAGCTTATTTAGAAGCAAATGATTTATTTTTCACACCAGAAAAAGTGGAACCAAACTACACGCAAATCGTGGAAATCGATCTTTCTGCGATAGAGCCAAACTTGGCAGGACCAAAACGTCCACAAGATTTAATCCCACTTTCAAAAATGAAAGAAACATTCCGCGAATCGATTACTGCCAAAGCAGGCAACCAAGGTTTCGGTCTTGATAAATCAGCTTTAGAGAAAGAAGTCACTGTAACCTTTGGTAATGGAGATCAATCTACTATGAAGACTGGTTCCGTTGCCATTGCGGCGATTACAAGTTGTACGAACACTTCTAACCCATATGTTATGTTAAGCGCTGGTTTAGTTGCTAAAAAAGCAGTTGAAAAAGGCTTAGAAGTACCAAAATTCGTAAAAACTTCCTTAGCACCTGGTTCCAAAGTCGTAACAGGCTACTTAGAAAAAGCGGGATTACTTCCATATTTAGAAAAACTTGGGTTTGACCTTGTTGGCTATGGTTGTACGACGTGTATCGGTAATTCTGGTCCATTAAAAAAAGAAATTGAAGAAGCAATACAAGACAGCGATTTGCTTGTTTCTGCGGTATTAAGTGGTAACCGTAACTTTGAAGGGCGTATTCATGCACTTGTGAAAGCAAACTTCCTAGCTTCACCACCACTAATCGTCGCCTATGCGCTTGCTGGGACAACAAATGTCGACATGCTAACAGAACCAATCGGACGCGGTAATAATGGCGAAGAAGTCTTCTTAAATGATATTTGGCCAAGTTCCGAAGAAGTGAAGGCACTAGTAGAAGAAACCGTAACACCAGAACTTTTCCGTGAACAATATGCTCATGTATTTGATGAAAACGAAGCTTGGAATGCGATCGAAACAACGGAAGACGCTTTGTACAAATGGGATGAAAATTCTACGTATATTGCCAACCCGCCATTCTTTGATAATTTAGCAAAAGAAGCTGGCAAAGTAGAAAGCTTATCTGGTCTCCGGGTTATTGGTAAATTTGGTGATTCTGTTACAACTGACCATATTTCACCAGCCGGAGCAATCGGTAAAGATACACCTGCTGGAAAATTCCTGCAAGAACAAGGCGTGGCCATTCGCGATTTTAACTCTTATGGTTCTCGTCGTGGCCATCATGATGTGATGATGCGCGGGACATTTGCGAATATCCGTATCAAAAATCAAATCGCACCAGGTACAGAAGGTGGCTATACAACTTACTGGCCAACTGGCGAAGTGATGTCCATTTATGATGCATCTAGAAAATATATCGAAAATAATACTGGTTTAGTCATTCTTGCTGGCGACGATTACGGAATGGGATCTTCCCGTGACTGGGCTGCCAAAGGAACGAACTTGCTAGGAATTAAAACAGTTATTGCGAAAAGCTATGAACGGATTCATCGTTCTAACCTTGTCATGATGGGCGTTTTACCACTTCAGTTCCAACCAGGCGAAGACGCAGAAACACTTGGCTTAACTGGCTCAGAAAGTTTACAAGTGGAAATCGGTGAAGAGGTAGCGCCGAGAGATATTGTCAAAGTGACAGCTGTTCGCGAAGATGGCTCTAGCTTCACATTTGATGCACTTGCGCGATTTGATTCAGAAGTAGAAATTGACTATTACCGTCATGGTGGAATTCTACCAATGGTCCTTCGTGGCAAATTAAAATAATTATCAAAAAAGAAGCGAACAATTAAGTTCGCTTCTTTTTATTTTCACTTGCAAAAAGAGAACGTATGTTTTATGATTGGTAAATAGGAGGCTTGAGCGAATGAGGTATCAAAAGATAAGTTTGGTTGTAACAGGAATAATTGCAGCTGCAGTTGGTTATCTTATTTTCAAAAGCGGCTACCACCCAGATGTTCCGAACTGGCTATTATTTTTATTTTTAGCATTAAGTATCGCAGTTGCAGTTAGTCAGTGGAAAGAGAGACGAATAATTTGGAGTTGTATTGGTTTGTTTGTGGCAGTTTTAATTAGTGTATATTACATTTTAACTATATAGGAGGAATTCCCTTTGTCTGAAGAATTACGTTGCCCTTGGTCAATAAATGATCCATTTGAGTTAGAATACCATGATAAAGAATGGTGTATCCCAAGTAAAGATGACACTTATTTATTTGAAATGCTAAATTTAGAAGGGGCGCAAGCTGGTTTGTCATGGAAATTAATTTTACATAAAAGAAAAGCCTATCAAGAAGCTTTTTTTCATTTTGATATTGATAAGTGCGCTCGGTTAACAGATGAAGATTTAGCGCGGATTGTTTCAGAAGCGGCCATTGTGAAGAACCGTTTAAAAGTCAAAGCAGTTCGCACCAATGCCCTAGCTACACAAAAAGTCCAAGCAGAATTTGGCTCATTCGCTAATCATATTTGGAGTTTTACAAATGGAGAGCGAGTCATTAATGAATGGCAGGGAATGGGAGAAGTTCCAGCTAAGACAGAACTATCCGAAAAAATAAGTAAGGATTTGAAGAAACGAGGCTTTAAGTTCGTTGGACCTGTGATTATCTATTCTTATTTACAAGCTATTGGCATTCTGGACGATCATTTGCGTTCATGTCCATTCCATACACTAAATAGGGAGGCGATGAAATGATGATTCCCGCAAAATTAAAACAAGGTGATGAAATTCGTATCATTGCTCCAAGTCGATCACTTGGTATACTAGCAGAAAATCAAGTTGATTTTGCTGTTAATCGCCTAAATGAGATGGGTTTTAAAGTCACTTTTGGAGAACATGTTTCAGAAATAGATTGTATGTTAAGCTCTAGTATTCACTCAAGAGTAGCTGATATCCATGAAGCGTTCAATGATTCGAATGTGAGGGCGATTTTAACTGTTATCGGTGGTTTTAATAGCAATCAGTTATTACCATATTTAGACTATGATTTAATTGCTGAGAACCCTAAGATTTTTTGCGGATTCTCTGATATTACAGCGCTAGGAACGGCTATTTATACGCAAACCGAACTCGTTACTTACTCTGGCGCTCATTTCTCTACCTTTTCAATGGAAAAGGGTCTAGACTATGTACTTGATTCATTTCACGCTTGCTTAGTAGATAAAGAACCATTTACGCTAACAGAAAGCACCTTGTGGAGTGATGATGAATGGTATTTGGATCAAGAGAATAGAGACTTTAGGCCCAATGAAGGATTAGTTGTTCTTCAAACAGGTGAAGCAGAAGGAACCATTATTGGCGGGAATCTCTGCACGCTTAATTTACTCCAAGGAACAGAATATATGCCTGATTTATCTGGTGCCATTTTATTTCTGGAAGATGATTTTATGACTATTCCAGAAACGTTTGATCGTGATTTGGAGTCGCTTCTTAATCAACCAGGTGCGGATGAAATAAAAGGTTTGGTCATTGGTCGCTTCCAAACAAAAACAGCAATGACGAGAGAGAAACTTGCTTTTATTATAGAAACAAAAACTGCTTTACAAAAAATTCCAGTTATTTCTGGTGCGGATTTTGGTCATACGCAACCACTTGCTACTTTCCCAATTGGCGGAACAGCAAGAATTGATACGAATGCAGTAAATAAAATTGAGATTATCAAACATTAAGAAAGAGGTTGTCCGTTATGGACAACCTCTTTTTTGGAATTAACTTAATGCGACATCTCGTTTTTTGAATATGAAGAAGGTAAAGAAAAGGATAATCGCTGTATATACACCTAAGCCAGCAATAATTTGCCAATCTGCTAAACCGCCAGCGATTTTTTGACCGCCAACTGTATCATTTAAGCTAAGCAAGTTGAAAATAATCCATTTCATCCAGTCATATTTTTCGATAGCGAGTGGTAGTAGTTGACGAATAATTCCACCAGAGAATAGTACGCCGACACCAACACCAACTGCTAATGCTTGTGAACGAACAACAGATGAGAAGAAGAATGCGATAGTTGCATACACGATCATCAGTAAGAAGTTTGTTCCAAGCAGCATCCAAGCATGATCCCACGCTGTCATTGCGCCTGTTGAAGGGGAGAGCGGCATGAAAATCGATTGCTTCGGAAGAATAAACGAGAAGATAAAACTAGCTAAGAATAGCGTGATGGAACTAATGATGCTATAAACAATACACATAAAATATTTAGAGAAGAGAATTTGACTTCTAGAATAAGGTCGAGCAAGTAATAACTTAATTGTTCCGCCAGAAAACTCTGTTGCAACAATAATACTTGCGACAATTACTACTAGCATCGTTGCGACTGCACCAGAGCTACCGAGTGATGCAAAGAAGTCAGCACTTGAAATTCCCGCTGTATTGCTAGCAGGTTTTTCATCTGCATCTACATAAGCTTGATAGAAATCAATTTGATTTTGAACTGATTCTTTTTCAGCTTTCGTTTGAGCAGCTTGTTTTTGGGTTTTTAAGTAAGCAACGGAATCTGTTAGTGATAGTGTTTCGGTTTTATAGGTTGGGTTACCATCTTTATCTGCTGAATTCCAATATTCCTCCTCACTAACCGGAGTTCCTTTATCATCGTAATAAGCTGTAATTCCAGCATTACTTGCATTGCCACCTTCAACGCCGCTTGTATCAATCTTACTTACGAAAAACATAAGTAGTGCCAACGCTAAAACTGCTGCAAATAAAACAATTTGCATAATCCAACTAGACTTTCTAGAAAATAATTTAGTAAATTCATTTTTTATTAATGCTATCATGCTTTTACACCTCCGCCATTTGTTAATTCTAGGAATCGTTCTTCGAGGGAGGCTTGAAGTGGGACCATTTCCAATAAATCGATATTTGCTTGAATAATCGCGCGGGCAATTAAATGCACATCTTCATGAGCTACTTCAATTTTAAATAAATTTTCTTTTTCAGCAATAAGTTTTACTGGAAGTGTAGCAAGAACAGGTTTTGTTGCTTCCGAATCCGTGACTTTAAGTTGATAAACAGCCACGTGATTTTCAAGAACATCACTCATTTTTTCTGTATGAGTTAAGACGCCCTTATTGATAATAGCAAAGCGATCGGTAATTTGTTGAATTTCGCTAAGCAAATGGCTAGAAATTAAAACAGAAGTACCGTTAGTTGCTAAATCACGAATTAAAGTTCTAAATTCTGCCATCCCTTGTGGATCAAGTCCATTGGTTGGCTCATCTAAAATAAGTAGGGCGGGGTTGTGAAGTAAGGCTTGTGCAACGCCTAAACGTTGGCGCATACCTAAGGAATATGTTTTTACTTTTTGATTGATGGCATCTGAAAGTTTTACAAGTTCTACAATTTCACGAATATGATCATCTGTAATATTTTTTTGGCTCATTCGTGCAAATTGCTTTAAGTTAGCCCATCCAGACATATACATATAAAATTCCGGATTTTCAATAATTGCTCCTACTTCAGAAATTGCAGCCTTAAAGTCGGTATCAATATTTTTACCATTAATATAAACTGTCCCTTCTGAGCGGCGAATTAAGCCTACAATTGAGCGGATAATAGTTGTTTTACCGGCGCCATTTGGACCAAGTAAGCCAAATACTTCTCCTTTATGTATGTCAAAGCTGATATCGTGGACAATGTTTTTTTGTCCGATTTTTTTCGTGACATGTTCTAATTTTAAAACTGTCTCAGTCATGAACTCACTCCTTTTTTCTCTCACTACTAAAATTGTACTATTTTTTAGTTCTAATTACATTCGGCTAGAGGACGGGAAAAAATCAGTCTTTAGTAGTAGACTCGTTTTCTAAGTTAAGATGCCAATCGATGCTATAATGATCAATAACTTTTGCGTATTTGGCATCCCAAAAAGTTTTTTGAATAGGGATTTCAACGGTTCCTGTTTTAGAAAGTAGTACGAAAGCATGTACAAAACTTTCTTCAGTTTCAAAATTAACTGCAAGTGATAAACGATTTCCCGCATCTGTTTCGCCTTCTAGTGTATCTGAGAAGTAAAACAAATCTTTATCGTCTTTCGTAAGCCTAGCATGAAGGATGCGTTCGCCTAATTTTTCATCTCCAGAGAATCCTTCCATCTCGTGAAAAAAACGAGTTTTTGTAATTTCTGCTTGAAACACTTTTTTATAAAATTCTAGCGATTCTTGGGCTTCCCCGTTAAAAGTGAAGTAGGGCACAGTTGCTCGTATCATTAAATCAACTCCATTCTTGTTTCATTATACTAATTTTAGTACTAAAGCGAAAGCGCAAGCCCTGGGATGGACTTGCGCTTTCTTCTAACTTTATATATTAATGGTGGACAAGTTAGCTAGTTTTTAGACACCTTTGTAAGCTTCGAGATAGATTTCTTTTAGTTCGCTTACAAGTGGTTGTTTAGGGTTGGCAGTAGTACATTGGTCCATGAATGCGCGATCTGCAAGTGTATCTACAACCGCATCCAAGTCTTTTTTAGCAACATTTTGTCCTTTAAGACTCATATCGATACCAACATCTTTACCAAGTTTAATGATTTCATCTACAAGTGATTTAACGCCTTCTTCTGTAGTTGCAGCAGGGAAGCCGATAATACGAGAGATACGAGCATAATCTTCATCTGCACGGAAGCTTTCATATCTTGGGAATAACGCATGTTTTTTAGGTTTAAGTGCGTTATAACGGATAACATGTGGCATAAGGATTGCATTCGCACGACCATGAGGAATGTGGAATTCAGGTCCAATTTTGTGTGCCAAGCTGTGGTTAATTCCTAGGAACGCATTCGCAAATGCCATACCAGCTAGGGCAGAAGCATTATGCATTTTTTCACGCGCGTCAGGATCACCAGTAAGAACAGATTCACGTAAGTTTTCAAATACAAGTTCGATTGCACGGATAGATAATCCACGTGTATAATCGCTTGCCATTACGGATACATAAGATTCAATTGCATGAGTTAGAACGTCCATACCTGTATCAGCAGTAATGTGTGCTGGAACAGTAGTTACATATTGTGCATCGACAATCGCAACGTCTGGAGTTAATTCGTAGTCAGCAAGAGGGTATTTAATGTTGTTTTCTTTGTCTGTAATAACCGCAAATGGAGTTACTTCAGAACCTGTACCACTTGTTGTTGGAATTGCAACGAATTTCGCTTTTCCACCAAGTTTAGGATATTTGAAAGTACGTTTACGGATATCTAAGAATTTTTGTTTCAAGCCGAAGAATGAAGCTTCTGGGTGTTCATAGAATAACCACATACCTTTGGCAGCATCCATTGCGGAACCACCACCAAGAGCGATAATTGTGTCGGGTTTGAAGTCTTTCATTAGTTCTGCACCTTTATAAACTGTTACGTCCGATGGATCTGGTTCAACGTCAGCAAATACTTGGTAAGATACATCATTGCCACGTTTTTTCAGGTGTTCGATTACTACATCTACGTATTTGAATTGAACCATTCCTGGGTCAGTTACGATAAATACACGTTCAACGCCTTCCATTTTTTGAAGGTATTGAGTGGAATATTTTTCAAAGAAAATTTTTGGTGGAAGTTTGAACCATTGCATATTATTTCTCCGATCCGCGATACGTTTAACGTTCAGCAAGTTAGTCGCACTTACATTTTGTGATACAGAGTTTTTACCATAAGATCCACAACCAAGTGTTAGGGAAGGGATGAAACCGTTATAAATGTCACCGATACCGCCTTGAGCGCTTGGTGCATTTACGATGATACGGCAAGCTTTCATACGGATACCAAATGCTTTTTGAACTTCTTTATCAGTAGAGTGTATAACTGCTGAGTGTCCAAGTCCGCCGTATACTAACATTTCTTCACAACGATTGAATGCTTCTGCTTGGTTAGCAGCTTCGATAAATGCAAGAACTGGGCTTAGTTTTTCGTGAGATAGTGGGTATTTGTCGCCAACACCTTTAATTTCAGCTACAAGGATTTTTGTATCTTCTGGAACTTTGAAGCCAGCTTGATTTGCAATCCATGCAGGGGATTTACCAACTACATCTGGGTTAAGTGTTCCTTTTTCAGGGTTGATTACATAGCTTTCTAGTTTTTTGAATTCAGCGCCTTTTACGAAGTAGCATTTATTAGCTTCCATTTCTGCTTTTACTTCTTTAGCAACTTCTTTGTCCACGATAACTGCTTGTTCAGAAGCACAAATCATACCTTGGTCAAAAGATTTAGAAAGAATGATGTCATTAACAGAACGTTTGATTTTAGCTGTTTTGTCAATGTAAGCTGGTACGTTACCTGGTCCAACACCTAGTGCAGGTTTACCAGTAGAGTATGCTGATTTAACCATTCCAGCACCACCAGTTGCAAGTACAAGTGCAACTTTATCGTGGTTCATTAATTGTTTTGTTGCTTCTAGGGAAGGTTTTTCTACCCATTGAATACAATGTTCTGGTGCTCCAGCTGCAACTGCTGCATCGTAAACAACTTTTGCTGCTGCAGATGAACAACGTTGCGCACTTGGATGGAAAGCGAAGATGATTGGGTTACGTGTTTTGATTGCGATAATTGCTTTGAAAAGTGTTGTTGAAGTTGGGTTAGTTACTGGTGTAACCCCGGCAACTACTCCGACTGGTTCAGCAATTTCGATAACACCAGTTTGAGTATCTTCGTTAATAACTCCGACTGTTTTGTTATTTTTAATGTTGTTCCAAATATATTCTGTTGCGAAGATATTTTTAATACATTTATCTTCGTATAATCCACGTCCTGTTTCTTCTACTGCTAATTTTGCAAGGGGCATATGTTGGTCAAGTCCGGCAAGCGCCATTGCGTGTACGATATTATCTACTTGTTCTTGGTTGTAACTTTCAAATGCTTTCAATGCTTTTTGTCCATTGTCTGCTAATCTGTCAATCACTTTTTGAACTTCTAATACTTCTTGGGCCGCATTTTCTTTAATTGCCATTTTCCAGAACCTCCTAATATTTGTTCGGGACTTAAAATGTCCATAGTAGACTTTTAACGTCCCTGATAATCCAAAAAAATTTGGCTTGTTGCTTTGCCGTATTCTTCTGTTTTATTTGATTACACCGTTAGTATAATCCATCAATAAAAGTTTGTCCAGTGTTTCACGTGAAAAACTTCACAAATTAATAAAGATGGTTGAAAAGTCCTTTTGGAAAAGCCTTTTTTAGTTAATTAGACATGGTTTATATGAGTGTTTTTATCATTGGAATTTAAGCTGATTATCATTTGAGAACCTATATTTATGTGTGTTTTAGGGGAAGTGATATTTATTATAATAGAGAAAATAGCATACTTTTTCTGGGATGAAATATTTTATAGGAAGATAGTTCTTTTTTCTTACTTGTTTATTAATTATCGTTTTGCAACCTTTTTAGTATAAAATAGTTTTATTTTCTTGACTTTCAAGGTTTTCTTATGTAAGATGAACACAAGTAAAAAATGATAGCATTGAAGAAGAGTAAGTAGCATGATGAAAGTTTTTAGAGAGCTGACGGTTGGTGAAAGTCAGTAGCGGACATGATGTGAATGGACTTCTGAGCTCTGGTTTGAAAAGGAACTTCCTTAGTAGGATGCAGCGATTAGGCCTTATCGTTACACAAGGCACCCATTCGGAATTTGGATGGATTAAGTGAACTGTTTTTGCAGTTAATCAAGGTGGTACCACGGGTCTCTCGTCCTTGTCTAGTATATTTGCTAGGCTTGGAGAGAGGCCCTTTTTTAATTTTATAAAACGAAAACATGAAACAAGAATAGTACTTTTCATCGATTTTTAAAGAGAGTTAGCGGTTGGTGCGAGCTAATAAATAGATGAAATAGGAATGGGCCTTGTGCGTGATGCCTTGAAATGGAGTAGGGGTGAACGGGAGCTCCCGTTATAGAGCAGCTGCAAAAAAGCAGCACTGAGATAGGGAGAATTCCCTAAAATGAGGTGGCACCGCGATAACTCGTCCTCTGAAAAAGCATGATAGTAGGCTTTTTCAGAGGGCTTTTTTTATTTTAATGAAGAAGGGATGATTTAAATGAGAAAAATGAAAAGAATGGATGCAGATACTTTAACCGCGATTTTAGCCTTTCAACGTCTTTCCGGAACAGGCAAAAGCTTACTTGAAGGAGCTACAAAAGATGCAGAGGCAGGGAGATATTCTATTATTGCTATCAATCCTGTGCATGAAATTAAAGTATATCAACATGAATATTATATAGACGGGGCACTTCAATTAGTGGCAGATCCTTTAAAGGAAATTGAACTATTTATTGAAAAAGCAAAGACGGAGGAAGAAAGCTTACCTTTAGATTCAGGGGCAATTGGTTATGTTGGGTATGACGTTATTGCACTTTATGAAAATTTAGGTGATATACCAGTCGAAACGCGGGACATGCCAGATATTCGCTTTTATATATATGAAAGCTTTGTCATCATAGATCATCAAGCGGAAGAACTTATTTTAGTGCAAGATAATTGCTACTCTGGGAGAAGTGAAGCAGAACTAGATAAGGCGCTTGAAGCGATGTTTTTAGAACTTACAACGCCAAAAAAAGACGAACACAAAGCAGTTCAAGTTCCCAAAATGACTTACAAAAGCAATTATACAAAAGAGGAGTATATGAACTTAGTCAAAAAAGCGAAAACCTATATTCAAGATGGCGATTTTTTTCAAATAGTACTTTCTCAGCGATTAGAGGCAGATTTTACAGTGAAGCCGTTTGATTATTACCGGAAATTACGGTTATTAAATCCTTCTCCTTATCTCTTTTTCATTGATTTTGGCGATACAGTCTTAATTGGTTCTTCACCAGAGAGTTTAATTAAAACGAAAGGACGGACTGTTACGACGAATCCAATTGCTGGTACAAGGCGACGCGGGGCAACAAAGCAAGAAGATGAAATGTTGGCAACGGAATTATTATCCGATGAAAAAGAACTTGCAGAGCATCGAATGTTAGTGGATTTAGGACGAAATGATATTGGGAAAATTGCAGAAACGGGTTCGGTGCATGTACCAGTATATTTGACTATTGAACGTTACCGATTCTTGATGCATTTAGTTTCCGTTGTCGAAGGTACATTAAAACCAGGGTTAAGCGCGATGGATGCTCTTCGGTCGACGCTTCCGGCTGGTACAGTTAGCGGAGCACCGAAAATAAGAGCCATGGAGCGAATCTATGAATGGGAAAATGTAAAACGTGGCCCATATGCTGGTGCGGTTGGTTATTTAACTAAAAATGGTGATTCGGATTTCGCGCTTTCTATTAGAACAATGGTACTTCATAACGGAAAAGCTTATGTTCAAGCTGGTGCGGGAATTGTCTATGATTCCGATCCAGAAAGCGAATACTTAGAAACATTACAAAAAGCGAAGGCACTTTTGGAGGTGGGAGAATGATTTTATTAATTGATAACTATGATTCTTTTACATTTAATTTAGAACAGTATTTAGCAGAATTTAGTGAAGTGGTTGTGAAACGGAATGATGCGGCTGATTTAATGGAAATGGCGGCTTTAGCTGATGGGATAGTTCTTTCACCGGGACCAGGAAAACCAAGTGATGCTGGTCTTTTAGAAGAAGTAGTTGCAAAATTTGCGAAAGAAAAGCCTTTGCTTGGGATTTGTTTGGGACACCAAGCGATTGGCGAAGTATTCGGCGGAGAAGTAAAAAGAGCGGCGAAAATTCGACATGGGAAAGTTTCCACTATGCGTCAAACCGCTGGAGCAATCTTTGCTAATTTGCCAGAAGAAATGCCTGTGATGCGTTATCATTCTTTAATAGTAGATAAAAACACGTTGCCACAAGTTTTGGAGGTGTTAGCAGTAGCGACGGACGATACAGAAGTGATGGCAATGAAAGTAAAAAATTATCCGGTTTATGGTTTGCAATTTCATCCTGAATCAATTGGTACGAATGATGGAAAACAAATGATGGAAAACTTTATTCATATAGTGGAAGGGGCGCGAACAAATGGAAATCTTACTACAAAAAGTATATGACCAAGAAAATTTATCCAAAGAAGAAATGAATATTGTTGCAACAGAAATTTTTGAAGGACGACTTTCAAAAACGAAAATCGCTGCTTTCCTAATGGCACTTAAAGTCAAAGGAGAAACAGCGGAAGAAATGACTGGAATAGCAGAAGCGATGCAGCAAGTTGCGGTTCAAGTAGATTTCCCAGCTGGAACTGCGATGGATAATTGCGGAACTGGCGGAGATAAATCGAATAGTTTTAATATCAGTACAACGTCGGCATTCGTCCTGGCAGCAGCAGGGATTCCAGTGGCAAAACATGGGAATAGAAGTATTTCTAGCCGTTCAGGTAGTGCGGATGTTTGTCAGGAATTAGGAATTGATATTAATATGCGTCCTGAAGATATGACTTATTTACTTGAAAAAGTAGGGATCGCCTTTTTATTCGCGCCCCATGTTCACCCTAATATGAAATACGTGATGGATGTTCGGAAAGAGCTTGGAACGCCAACTATTTTTAATTTGATTGGACCTTTAACTAACCCGGTTCATCTCGAAACACAATTAATGGGTATTTATCGTCGTGATTTAATTAGACAAACTGCGGAAGTTTTAGGACAACTTGGACGAAAACGAGCAGTCGTTTTAAATGGCGCTGGTTTTATGGATGAAGCTTCTCTAGCCGGCGAAAATCATTACGCATTATATGACAGTGGGGAAGTTCACTTATATACACTAAAACCTGAAGAAGTTGGTTTAACTAGCTATCCGCTAGAAGCAATTAGGGGCGGAGATGCAAAAGAAAATGCAGCCATTCTTCGTAGTATACTTGCCGGCGAACCGGGAGCCTATTTAGACACTGTTTTGCTAAATGCCGGATTTGGTTTATTCGCAAATGGCAAGGTAAAAACAGTAAAAGAAGGCGTTGATTTAGCCCGCGACCTAGTTAGAAGTGGTTTAGCTAAACAAAAATTGCAAGATTTAATAACTTATCAAAAAGAGGTGCTAGCGAAATGACATTTTTGGAAAAAATTTTAGCTCAAAAAGCAGTAGAGGTTGCTGAAATGCCATTAGAACAAGTAGCAGAAAAACGGAAAACTTATTCGTTTTATGAATTTTTAAAAGAAAATACAGATAAGGTGCAACTTATTGCGGAAGTAAAACGTGCCTCGCCTTCAAAAGGTGAAATAAATATGGATGTAAACCCAGTCGCTCAAGCAAAATCGTATGAGGCAGCTGGAGCAGGTATGATTTCCGTTTTGACAGATCCTATTTTTTTCAAAGGTTCGATTGAAGACTTGCGAGAAGTAGCGAGAAATGTGGGAATTCCTGTACTTTGTAAAGATTTTATTATCAGTGAAAAACAATTAATTCGTGCTCGAAATGCAGGAGCAACGGTTGTATTGCTAATTATTTCGGCGCTTAAAGAAGAGAAGCTAATCACATTATTTAAACAAGCTCTGGCGCTTGATTTGGAAGTGTTAGTGGAAGTGCATGACCAGAAAGAATTAGCTGTGGCTCAAAAGATTGGGGCTAAACTCATTGGCGTAAACAACCGGAACTTGCACACGTTTGAAGTGGATATTGCAATAAGTGAGATACTTTCAAGTGAGTTTTCATCGGATGCTTGTTTCATAAGTGAATCAGGTTTTAAAACAGCAGACGATGTTAATCGAGTTAGTAAAGAATATAATGCGGTACTTGTTGGAGAAGCGCTTATGCGAGACAAAACTCCCCAAAATGCAGCAGAAAGTTTGAAGGTGAAACGATGATTGTAAAAATTTGTGGATTGAAAAAAAGTGTCGATGTAAAAGCAGCAGTCGAGAATGGTGCGGATATGATTGGTTTCGTTTTTGCGAAAAGTAAACGCCAAGTTACGATTGAACAAGCACACCAATTAGCTAAAAATATTCCACCTAATATTAAGAAAGTGGGCGTTTTTGTTAACCCGACTGAAGAAGAGTTAACGGCTGCTATTAAAGGTGTACCACTAGACATTGTGCAACTCCATGGTCAAGAATCGACCGAGCAAACAGACCGTACCGATGTCGAAGTAATTAAAGCTTTTCCAGTTAAAGAGGGTAAACTTCCTAACAATATAAATGATTATTCAAATGCCTATATCTTACTTGATGCTCCAGCAGAAGAATACGAGGGTGGCAGTGGGAAAACTTTTGATTGGGATAAAATAAATAGTAATCTACTAATAAAAAATAAATTGATTATTGCTGGTGGGTTAAATGCCGAAAACGTGAAAGAAGCTATTAGCCGCTTTGAACCATATGCCGTCGATATTTCCTCTGGCGTAGAAACAAATGGTGAAAAAGATCCTGGAAAAATTAAAATCTTCATTAAAACAGCAAAAGGAGTTGGAAAATAATGACATATCAAGCACCTGATAAAAATGGTTTTTACGGAAAATTCGGTGGCAGATTTGTGCCAGAAACCTTAATGAAAGCAGTGAAAGAATTAGATGAAGCGTACCGAGCTTCCAAAACAGATGCAGCTTTTCAAAAAGAATTAAACTACTATTTAAAAGAATATGTAGGCCGGGAAACGCCGCTTTATTTTGCGGAACAACTTACTGCCTATGCTGGCGGGGCTAAAATCTATTTAAAACGAGAAGATTTAAACCATACTGGAGCGCATAAAATTAATAATACGATTGGTCAAGCGTTACTTGCTAGGCAAATGGGCAAGCAAAAAGTAGTGGCAGAAACCGGAGCGGGTCAACATGGTGTGGCTACAGCGACAGTAGCAGCACTTTTTAACATGGAATGTACTATTTTCATGGGAGAAGAAGATGTGAAACGTCAATCGCTCAATGTATTTAGAATGGAGCTGCTTGGTGCAAAAGTTGTCAGCGTGAAAGCGGGTAGTCGTACGTTGAAAGATGCCGTAAATGAAGCGCTGCGGTTCTGGGTGGCGAATGTGGAAGATACGCATTATATTATGGGATCTGTTCTAGGACCTCATCCGTTCCCAGAAATTGTTCGTGACTACCAAAGTGTCATCGGAACAGAAGCACGTAAACAACATCTCGAGAAAGAAGGTAAGTTACCTGAAGCAATTGTGGCTTGTGTAGGTGGTGGCAGTAACGCGATGGGCTTATTTTATCCATTTGTGGATGATTCTTCTGTTCAAATGCACGGTGTGGAGGCAGCTGGTCATGGTCTTGAAACAGAATTCCATGCAGCCACGATTTCTAAAGGTGAAATTGGCATTTTGCACGGGGCCATGATGGATGTTTTACAAGACGAAAATGGACAAATTTTGGAAGCTTTCTCCATTTCTGCGGGATTAGATTATCCAGGTATTGGTCCGGAGCATAGCTTTTTCCGTGACTTAGGTCGTGCAGCGTACCATTCTGTTACCGATGATGAAGCCGTTGAAGCATTTCAACTTTTATGTCGTACAGAAGGAATCATTCCTGCACTCGAAAGCTCGCACGCGATTAGTTATGCAGTCAAACTTGCAAGCCAGATGCGTCCAGAAGAAAGTATGGTCGTTTGTTTATCTGGTCGCGGAGATAAAGATGTTAATCAACTAAAGGAACGCTTGGAGGGACAAATAAATGACTAAAACATTAACGAATAAACTAGCGAAAAAAGATCACGCTGCCGTAGTTACTTACATTATGGGTGGCGATGGTGGCTTAGATAATTTAGAAGAACAGTTATTGTTTCTCGAAAAATCTGGTGTAAGCGCGATTGAAATTGGTATTCCTTTTTCTGATCCGGTTGCCGACGGTCCGATTATTCAACTTGCTGGGTTACGTGCTTTAAAGGAGCAAGTGAGTTTAGAAGCCATTTTAAATAAATTGGCTAGGAGTAAAGTGCAAATTCCGCTAATTATTATGAGTTATATTAATCCGATTTTTCATTTAGGTATCCCGAAATTTGTTGAATTGGTGCAGAAAACGCCGGTGAAAGGGCTTATTATTCCTGATTTACCTTATGAGCACCAAACACTGATTACGCCAGAACTTCAAGGGACAGATATCGCACTTATTCCGCTTGTTTCATTGACAAGTCCGAAAGAGCGCCTCGAAGAAATTGCGAAACAGGCAGAAGGGTTTATTTATGCAGTAACAGTTAACGGAACTACTGGTGTGAGAAATGAATTTGATACCCATATTGATAGTCACTTAGCTTACTTAAAAAGTATTAGTCCTGTTCCTGTTCTTGCAGGTTTTGGAGTTTCTTCTATTGAACATGTCGAAAAATTTGCGCGTGTTTGTGATGGCGTGATTATTGGAAGTAAGGTCGTACAAATGTTGCATGATGGGGAAACGAGTGAATTAGGTGCATTTTTACAAAATGCAGCGGAAGTTCCAATCGAAAACTAATTACTACTTACAATTTCTCTTTAAATATGGTAAAGTCTGGTGTATAGAATGTTAAAGAGGTGTTGTAAGGATGTCTGTTGAGGTAAAACCAGAGCATGCAAGAATGCTCAATAATACAAAAAATGTAACACTTGGAATAGCGATTGTATCTACTATTCAAGCCGTTTTAAGTACAGTTTCTATTGTGGGGCTTTTTGCACTACAACAAAGAAAAGAAGTACTTGCAAATGCAAATGCAACCGCTGTCGTTCAAAATACGATTATGACGACAACGATTATGGCGGTTATTTGTATCGCATTTACGATAATGTTATTTCTTTCTTATAACAAACTTAGAAAAGGCATTATAATTACTCCGCTTGTTTTTTATTTATATGGTGCGTTTACCATTCTTGGTGTCGTTTTATCAATGATTAATAGTGGTGTGAACTTTGTTTCGCTTGTTTTACCAGCAGTACTACTTGCTCTTAGTGTAACTTGTATTTTAAATCTTAGAAGAATGCGTTAAAAGTAGTAATGTAAGAATGATTTTTACATAATCCACCTAAAGACAGACTTAAAAGAAAAAATCAATTGAGGTAATGGAAATTATGAGTTCAAAATTAATGCGAGGAACGGCCGTACTTACTGCTGGGACATTATTATCCAAAATTTTAGGGATTTTGTATGTCATTCCATTTTACTGGATTGCTGGCGGGGAAGAGGCAACTATTCTCTATCAATATGGGTATGTTCCTTACCAAATTTTCTTAAATATCGCGACTGCTGGAGTTCCATTAGCAGTTGCTAAGTACATTTCTAAATATAATTCGTTAAATGAATATGCTTTAAGTCAAAGATTGTATAGGTCTAGTACGTATTTGATGATATTTACCGGGATTGTTAGTTTTTTAATTATGTATATTTTTGCACCGCTACTCGCTGGGATGCAAGAGGTTAGTGGCGGAACGAGTATTGAAGATATTACAACGGTTATTCGTGCAGTGAGTTTTGCGTTACTGATTATTCCTGTAATGAGCTTACTCCGCGGTTATTTCCAAGGATTTCATTCAATGGGACCTTCTGCTGTATCACAAGTAATTGAACAAGTAGCAAGAATTGTTTTCCTACTTGCAAGTACGTATATTGTGCTTCATCTTATTGGTGGAAGCCTTGTAACAGCGATGAGTTTAGCAACTTTTGCGGCTTTTGTTGGAGCTTTTTTCAGTTTAATTTGTTTACTTTGGTATTACCGAAAACGTAAATCAGGTATTCAAAAAATGATTGCTGGCAGTGAAAATAAATTACAAGTGTCGACGTTACATTTATTAAAAGAAATTTCTATCTCTGCCGTGCCTTTCATTATAGTAGGAATGGCGATGTCATTATATCAACAAATTGATTTATTCACCTTTGCGCGTGTTTTAACATACGATGGTATGCCTGGAAAAGCAGCGGAAGATTTACTTTCAATTTTCAACTTTTCTGTCCAAAAAATCATTATGATTCCGGGGACATTGGCGTTGGCGTTTTCGATGACACTCGTTCCACTTGTGGCTGCTTCTTTTCATAAAGGACATATTCGCGAAGTACACCGTCATCTAACTGCTGTTTTTCAAGTATTACTATTTTTAATCGTGCCCGCTTGTTTAGGGATAGCGCTCTTAGCTGATCCACTCTATACGATATTTTATGGTTATAATGCTGATGGATCTATGTTGCTTAGTTTTTTCGCGCCATTTGCAATTTTTTTCTCCTTATTTAGTGTTACAGCTGCGATTCTGCAAGGTATTGACGAACAACGTTATACGGTACTTAGTTTACTTCTCGGGTTACTAACAAAATCAGTGCTACAAATGCCACTAATATTACTTCTTGGTGCAAAAGGTGGCGCTCTTGCGACGGGACTTGGCTACATCGTTTCCGTACTTTTCACCATTTTTATTATTAAAAAATATGCTCATTATTCATTTAAGTATATTATTAGACGCCTAGTGTTAATTCTTGGAATAAGTTTTGTGATGTTAGTTAGTGTTTGGCTCATTTATCATGGGCTTGCATTATTCTTAAATCCGCATGCAAGATTAACTGCATTAGTTATTGTTTTTATATCAGCTGGAACAGGGGTTTACATTTATGCCTTTTTAGCTGCAAAAGCAGGGCTACTAAACTATATTCTAGGTGACCGGATGTATAAAATTCGCAAAAAACTTCATTTAATTTAAACTTTTTGTAAAGAACAAGCCGATATTTATTTGGGTTTGTTCTTTTTTTTTAAAAGAGTTAATGGTAAAGTAAACAAGGATGTATAATTTAATGTAAAGGAAGTTAGACGATGGGTTCAAAACTGCTCAGAGGAACATTTATTCTGACGCTAGGGACATTAATTTCTAAAGTGCTCGGAATATTGTATGTGATTCCGTTTTATGCAATTATTGGAGGAGATGAACCAGCGCTTCTATATAATTTCGGTTATGTGCCGTATCAATTATTCTTAAGCATTGCAACTGCTGGGATTCCGCTGGCTGTTGCTAAATATATAGCAAAGTATAATGCGATGGAAGAATATGCTGTAGGTAGACGTTTATTTAAAACCGGGGTATATTTAATGATTTTCTCCGGCATTGTCTGTTTCCTAGCAATGTATGGACTTGCTCCAACGCTTGCTCGTATGCAACAACTAGAGGGCGGCTATAGTTTAGCAGATGGCATTCAAGTTATTCGTGCCGTTAGTTTTGCCTTACTAATTATTCCAGTAATGAGTTTACTTCGAGGCTTTTTCCAAGGATATAATTCGATGGGGCCTTCTGCTGTATCCCAAGTATTAGAACAAGTTGTTCGGATTATGTTTTTACTTGCCGGGACTTTTATTGTCATGTATGTACTTGATGGGAATGTGGTAACAGCTATTAGTATCGCTACTTTTTCCGCTTTTGTCGGCGCTTTTGCAAGTCTGCTTTTACTGCTTTGGTATTTTTATAAACGAAAACCTGGACTTGATCGAATGCTTTTAGAAGATAGAGGGACAGTGAAAATTTCTATCCCAACACTTTATAAAGATATTATTCTTTCGGCCATTCCTTTTATTATTGTTGGTTCAGCTACATCGCTTTATCAATTGATTGACCAGTTTACACTAGGACGAGTATTAGAATATATAGGTATTTCTCCAGAACTAGTGAATTCTTATGTGGCAATTATTAACTTTGATGTACAAAAATTAATTATGATACCTGGTACACTAGCAATTGCATTTTCGATGGCGCTTGTTCCACTTGTTACAGGTGCTTATGTAAGAAAAGAATATGCACAAGTGAAACGTCAACTTAATGATGTTTTTCAAATTTTGTTATTTTTAACAATACCTGCTTGTTTTGGAATTGCGATGCTAGCAAGACCACTATTTACGGTGTTTTTCTCACCTAGTGATAATGGTACAGCGCTTCTACAGCTTTTTGCGCCGATTGCTATTTTGTTTTCATTATTTAGCGTATCAGCTGCAGTTCTTCAAGGGATTGATGAACAAAGATTTACTGTGCTTGGTTTGTTACTAGGTTTACTAGCTAAATCAGTTCTTCAAATGCCGCTTATTATGTTATTTGAGGCAAAAGGCTCCATTATTGCAACAGGAATTGGCTATGCTGTATCTTGTGTTTTCATGCTTCTTATTATTAAGAAATATGTTCGTTTTTCCTTTAAAGTTATTTTGCGGCGAACGGTTCTTTTCTTAGTGATGACGGCTCTAATGGGAGTCGCGGTTATTACACTTTATATTATAATGTCTCACTTTGTAACGACGGACCGGAAAATCCCTGCATTAATGATTACAATCGTTTGCGGCGGAATTGGGGCAATTTTCTACGGTTATATGGCGTTTAAACTCCATTTATCTGATAAATTATTTGGACCACGTGGAACAAGGTTACGTGAAAAATTAAGAATTCGCTAGGAGGTTTATATGAAAAAAACACCATTTATTATTAGCGGTATCGCCCTCCTTGGATTTATTTTCTTTATGAGTGGGGTTATGACCGGAGCAAAGTGGATTCAACGTTTTGACTATTATTGGAATAGTGTTATCCGTGTGGGTATTACGGATGCTAAAACTACCTTGATTTCTTATCTAACGGATATTGGTGGGGTAGCTACCATTTGTATTTTAACGGCAATCCTTATCGTTATATTTGTATTTATGCGAAAAGTGGATATGGCGATTTGGTTTGGCGGTATTGTTTTAATTGGTGGAGCACTCATTCCTTCGATTATTAAAAATATCGTCCAACGTCCAAGGCCTACCTATAAATTAATCGAACAAGGTGGATTTAGTTTTCCAAGTGGACATTCAACTGGTTCAACAGTATTTTATGGAATGCTTGCTTTCTTGTTAATTCTATACGTGAGCCGCAGATGGCTTCGATTTACAATTGGTATTCTAGCGTTAGGTCTTGTTATTTTCATCATGTATTCGCGTGTTTACTTAGGGGTTCATTTTCCAAGTGATGTGGTTGCTGGGTTCTTAATTGGTAATGCAGCGCTTTTCAGCGGAATCGGATGTTACTTCATTTGGAATGAAAAATTAGCATTATGGGCGAGTAGATTTAAAAAAGCATAGAAAAAATCCTCTCTTTTAAAAAGGGAGGATTTTTTATTAAGCATGTTCATCTGTTTCACTAAAAATTTTCAAGTAAGTTGGTAATTCTTCGGCGATTTCGGTTGGAAGTACCACATAGCGTTTTTTTGCTAAAATTTCGCCGATATAGCTGTGAAGGAAGACTGCGGCTAGTGTGCCGGTAATTGGCTTTTCGGTTTGCGCCATTAATCCACAAATTGTGCCCGCAAGCGTATCCCCCATACCGCCAGTCGCCATCGCTGGCGTTCCATACATGTTTTGCCAAGCGGACTCACCGGAATACACTTTCGTACGATGACCTTTAAGTACGATTGTTGCGTCAATAGCAAGGGCTACATCAGTTGGCGTAACAGCATCTGGTGCTAGTACTCTAAGTCGTTCCCATTCTCCAGCATGAGGCGTAAAAGTTAGTTTCGCGGCAGGATGGGGATTTTCTCCTTTTGCATAAATAGTAATCCCATCACCATCAATAATTACTTGCTGATGTTCGGTTGAATTTTGTAATACTAATCGAAAAATTTCTTCCGCATAAGCGCCTAGTCCAAGTCCAGGGCCAATTAATATCGTATCAAATTGGCTGATTTGTTCGCTGAGACTCGAGATATTTTCATAATCAATAAACATGCATTCAGGTATTCTTGTTTGAAGAGCAGGACGGTTAACACTATCGGAGGCCACGGTTGTTAAACCAGCACCACTTTTGACACAAGCTTCAGCCGCCATAATAGCAGCGCCACCAAATTGTTTATTTCCAGCGACGATTAAAACACGCCCGTAATCACCCTTATGTGTTTCATCTTCACGTTTAGGAATCCAAGCGCACATTGCTTTTGGTGTTATTTTTTTCATTTTTGTAAAACCTCCTTATGACACTGGCTTTTATCTACTCAACCGGGTAAAATAAAGAACAGATAAATCATGTTTATCTTAAATGATAAGGAGGCTTTTGTAAAATGAAACCTATATATCCTGCAGTGAAAGCAGTTATCGTAAAAGACGGGAAATTTTTAGCATTAAAGAAAAAAGGGGTAGAAGGAGAAGTTTTTGAACTTCCTGGAGGCCGAATGAATTACGGTGAAACACATGGGGAAGCTCTTTTTAGAGAAGTTTATGAGGAAACTAAATTACAAGTACAGCCATTTATTTTATATGATACATGGGAATTTTTTCATAAGGACTTCCAAATTACCGGTGTTATTTATTTAGTGGAAATGCCAGAAGGTGGCAAAATCGAATTATCCGATGAACACGAAGAATATCGCTTTTTACCACTAGAAAAAGAAAGTTTAAACATAATGGATATCGTTTTTTCTGCACGCATGGAACGCTGGGATTTTGAAGCAATTAAAGGTTTTATGAGAAAATAGGGAGTTCCGGCTTCCAAGCTACGTAAAAACAGTTTACAATAGAGAAGATAAGTTTGAAGGAGGGAATAACAATTATGACAGAAATTAATTGGCAAAAAGAAGTGGAATCACGCAAAGATGATTTCTTAGAAGATTTAAAAGGGCTTCTTCGCATTCCGAGTGTTCGCGATGACAGTAAAAAAACAGAGGATGCGCCGTTTGGACCGGACGTGAAACGCGCGCTCGACTATATGATTGAGCTTGGTAAAAAAGACGGCTTCACAGCGAAAGAAGTTGGAAACGTAGCAGGACACCTTGAATATGGCCAAGGAGAAGAACTAGTTGGCGTTTTAGGCCACGTAGATGTAGTACCAGTTGGTGATGGTTGGACGAACGGACCATTCGAACCAACTTTACGCGACGGCAAATTATACGCTCGTGGGGTTGCGGACGATAAAGGCCCAACAATCGCAGGTTACTATGCACTGAAAATCATTAAAGAGCTAGGTTTACCACTTTCTCGCCGTGTTAGAATCATTGTTGGTTCTGATGAAGAAAGCGGTATGAGCTGTGTGGAACGTTATTTTGAAACAGAAGAACAACCAACACTTGGTTTTGTTCCTGATGCAGAATTCCCAATCATTCACGCAGAAAAAGGTATCTCAGAACTAGATGTATCTTTTAAAGATGGTGAAGCAAGCGGGGAAGCGGCTTTCCGTTTACTTAGCGTTGAATCAGGCGAGCGTTACAATATGGTTCCTGATCATGCGACAGCTATTTTAGAAGACGTAAAAGACTTTGATAAAGTAGCAAGTGCATTCAAAAACTTCCTAGCAAACCATCCAGTAGAAGGAACATTAGAAGAAAACGGCAAATCCGTTAAAATTAATATTGTCGGTAAATCTGCGCATGCGATGGAACCGAATAACGGAGTAAATGCTGGTCTTCATTTAGTAGCTTTCCTTGGTAAATTCAAGCTGACTGGTGCGGCAAATGATTTCGTAACATTTGGTCGTGACTATCTATTTGGCGATTCCCGCGCAGTTAAATTAGGTATTAGCTATGAAGACGAAGAAAGCGGCGAACTAACAATGAACGTTGGCGTTATCCGTTATGATGTTGCAGAAGGCGGCAAATATGGACTTAATTTCCGTTACCCAGTTACTGCTAGCATGGATAAACTTAAAAATAAAATGCAAACAGTCGTATATGAGTATAATGCGCAGTATACACATTACGATGATTCCAAACCGCTTTTCGTACCAAAGGATCATCCACTTATTCAAACTCTACAAGAAGTGTATACAAAACAAACAGGGGAAGAAGCTACCTTGCTCGCGATTGGTGGCGGAACTTATGCACGTCATATGGAGACTGGTGTTGCGTTCGGAGCACTATTCCCAGGCCGTGAAGACACGATGCACCAAAAAGATGAATTCAGTTATTTTGATGATTTATTAAAAGCTACTGCAATTTATGCAGAAGCGCTTTACAAATTAGCAAAGTAAGGGGTATAATTGAAAAAATTAACTGCTGCAAGGCTTAGTTTTGCGGCAGTTTCTTTGTTTCATTAAGTTTTTAGATAGTTCCAAAAATTAACTATGCAAGGAGAGACTCCAGATGAAAGTATTAGTAAATAACCATTTAGTGGAAAGAGAAGATGCCACAGTTGACATCGAAGACCGCGGATATCAGTTTGGTGATGGTGTATATGAAGTAGTTCGTCTATATAATGGAAAATTCTTTACTTATAATGAACACATTGATCGCTTATATGCTAGTGCAGCAAAAATTGACTTAGTTATTCCTTATTCCAAAGAAGCATTACGTGAGTTATTAGAAAAATTAGTTGTTGAAAATAACATTCATACAGGGAATGTCTATTTACAAGTGACTCGTGGTGTTCAAAATCCACGTAATCATGTAATGCCTGATGATTTCCCATTAGAAGGTGTATTAACAGCAGCCGCTCGTGAAGTACCGAGAAATGAGCGTCAATTCATTGAAGGTGGAACAGCGATTACAGAAGAAGATGTACGCTGGTTACGCTGCGATATTAAGAGCTTAAATCTACTAGGAAATATTCTAGCAAAAAATAAAGCACACCAACAAAATGCTTTGGAAGCTATCCTGCACCGCGGGGAACAAGTTACGGAATGTTCTGCTTCTAACGTTTCTATTATTAAAGATGGAGTTCTATGGACCCATGCGGCAGATAACTTAATTTTAAATGGTATTACTCGTCAAGTTATCATCGATGTTGCGAAAAAGAATGGTATTCCTGTTAAAGAAGCTGATTTCACTTTAACAGATCTTCGTGAAGCGGATGAAGTGTTCATTTCAAGTACAACTATTGAAATTACACCTATTACGCATATTGACGGAATTCAAGTAGCTGACGGAAAACGTGGACCAATTACCGCGCAACTTCATCAATATTTTGTAGAAGAAATCACTCGTGCGTGTGGCGAATTAGAATTTGCAAAATAATAAACTAAAACCTTCCTTTTTTAGGGAGGTTTTTTTAGATTTAGTTACCTATGTAAAAAATTATATAACTTTTTTTAGTCGTTGAAGCTTCTTATTTGGCTCCGCTTTCAAACTAAAACTTACGCTTTAAAGCAATTGACAAATTTTTTTGAAGGTGTATAATTCAAAAGGCTAATAGTTCGTATGCGAAATATTTGGAGGCGAACGATACGGAGGGAAGTTAATGGACGAGAAATTAGTAAAAGAGGTAATTTTCTCTTTTCGTGAAGTGCAACGAAAAACGCATCATGTGTTAGCAGAAGAGGCTGCTAATCGTGAAATCACTACAACACAATTACTTGCAATTAGAGAACTACAAAAAGAGTCGGATTTGACACTTGGTGAACTGGCAGAACGCATGAAACTGGGGAAAAGTACTGTGTCTGGCATTGTTGATCGATTAGTAAAAGCTGGATTTTTAAAAAGAACAAGAAATGAAAGCAACCGTCGTGCGCTTAGTTTGGAATTAACTGAAAAAGGAGCGACGAAAGCTGCAGAAACCTATCATGTGTTTTTTAACCGCTTAGAACCTATTCTGGAAATTGGCGAAGATAGGTTAAAAGAAATGTTAGATATACATCAAGAGATAATTACAATTTTAGAAAGGGAAGGTGCAAGAAATTGAATATGAAAGCAGCAAGTACATCAGTGAAGCGTAACGGAATTTTAATTGTTATGCTGATGGGCGCCTTTGTTACGATTCTCAACCAAACGTTGATGAATGTCGCTCTACCAAGTATTATGAAAGATTTTGGAATTACCGCCAGTCAAGGACAATGGTTATCGACTGGTTTTATGTTAGTAAATGGTGTTATGATTCCAATGACAGCCTTTTTAATTGAAAGGTTTACGACTCGTCAACTTTACTTATTTGCGATGATTACTTTTGCAATTGGTACTGCGATTGGTGGATTTGCAACTGATTACACAATGCTTATAGCTGGTCGTATGGTACAAGCAATTGGCGCTGGTATTGTCATGCCGCTTCTAACGGTGGTTGTATTAAACTTATTCCCGATGGAACGAAGAGGACGAGCAATGGGCTTAATTGGTCTAGCTATGAACTTTGCCCCAGCAATTGGTCCGACACTCTCAGGTTGGATTGTTCAGCAATATGATTGGCGTAATTTATTCTTTATTATTATTCCATTTGCAATACTTGATATTGTAGTAGCAATCTTCTTACTTAAAAATGTCGGTAAAAGAACTTTCCCGAAACTCGATATACTCGGAGTAATTATGTCAACTGTTGGGTTCGGTAGTTTATTACTTGGATTTAGTAACGCCGGAGATCACGACTGGTTAACTTGGAAAGTAGCCGGATTTATTATTCTTGGTTTAGTGGTATTAGGTATCTTTATCCGTTATCAATCAAGCAACAAAGCGCCACTTCTTAATTTTAAAGTATTTAAATATCCAACATTTGCACTTACAACAGCAATTAGTTTCTTTGTTGTGATGGGACTTTTTGGCGGTATGTTGTTACTACCGATTTTCTTACAAACTGTTCGAGGATTTTCACCGCTTGAATCTGGTTTAGTTCTTTTACCTGGTGCGCTTGTTACCGCTATACTTTCGCCGGTGACTGGAGTTATGTTTGACCGGTTTGGAGCGAAGTATTTATCTTTAGTAGGATTAGTTATTATGGCAGGATCAACGTTTATGTTTACAAATCTAGATGAATCAACAACTTTAACTTTTATTATTATCATTCAAACTATTCGTTCAGCAGGTATGGCGATGGTAATGATGCCACTTCAAACAGCTGCACTCAATTCGCTACCACTAAAACTAGCATCTCACGGTTCGGCGATGTTTAATACGATGAGACAAGTAGCTGGCTCGATTGGTACAGCGGCACTTATTACTGTAATGTCAAAAAGTGCTGCAAGTTTTGCAGATAAACTAGGCCCAGCAGATGTAATAGGAAAAACAAAAGCAGAAGTTGCTAATCATGTGCTTATTCACGGAATTGAAACAGCCTTTTTAGTCGCAGGAATTCTTTCTGTAGTAGCTTGTATTTTAGCTTTATTTATTCAAAAAAATAGAAGTGCAATGGATCCAATTGTCACTAAAACAGAAGAAGTAAAAAATTAATAAAAAGCGCATTCCATTTTAATGAGAATGCGCTTTTTTCATGCAAAATAGTCCGCTATATAAAAAAATACGCAGAACGAACATATGTTGACTTGACGAGAGCGCTTAAGAGAAGTAAAATCATGAATAGTTACCAATTTGTTCGGAAGTGAAATAAACAGGGGATAATGAAGTTGCAAAGAGCTAATAAAAGGTGTGCATGTAAATGAAAGATAATTTTTTTGGGAGAGAATATGACATAGCGCCGGCCGGTGGAGAAACTGGTCAAGCATTTGTTGCAACACATGAAGACGAAAAATTCTTTTTAAAAAGAAATTCTTCGCCTTTTTTAGCGGCGCTTTCAGTAGAGAACATTGTTCCAAAGCTCGTCTGGACAAGGAGAGTAGAAAACGGAGATGTTATCACTGCGCAAAAATGGGTAAATTGTCATATTTTAACTCGGGAGGAAATGATTGGTCCAAGAGTAGCAAAACTCTTGGCGAAAATTCACCACTCGGAAAACTTGCGTCATATGCTCGGGAAAATCGAAAACTGTTATTTTTCTGCTCACCAATTACTTGCTCGTTTAAAAGCAGAAGTTGAAGTAAAAAATGAAGCTACGAAATCAATGCAAACAGCGATTGAGTATTTAGAACAAAATATTATAGCTGTTGAGAATGTGGATTATGTTGTTTGTCACGGGGATGTAAACCATAATAATTGGATTATATCGGAAGAAAATGAATTATTCCTTGTTGATTGGGACGGTGCAATGCTTGCTGATGCTGCAAACGATTTAGGAATGATATTATACCAATATATCCCGCGTAAAGATTGGGAAGATTGGCTTTCTAACTATGGAACGACATTAACTAACGAATTACATCGTAAATTAAAATGGTATACACTTTGCCAAACGGTCATGCAACTTACTACTAACCACTCTGAAGAAGCATGCGAACGAGCAAAACAAATTTTTCAAAATGCAATAGAAGATGATGAGGTGTAAAGAAAGATGCGTGTAAAACATAAACCATGGGCAAAAGATCGATTAGAAGAATTTCCAGCGATCTATATTAAAAACCCAGAAGATTTCAAGGGAAGCTGGCACGAAGTATTTGGCAATAATAATCCTATCCATATTGAAATTGGTTCTGGTAAAGGCCAGTTTATTAGCGGGATGGCAAAAGCAAATCCTGAAATTAACTATATCGGCATTGAAATGATTGAAAGCGTCCTAGTTTCTGCACTTGATAAAGCAATTGAAGCAGAAGTACCTAATTTGCGACTTGTAGCAAGAGATGCCAAAATGCTGGAAGAATCTTTTGAAAAAGGAGAAATAGCGCAAATTTATTTAAATTTCTCTGATCCGTGGCCCAAAAAACGGCACACAAAACGCAGACTAACGAATCCAAGCTTTTTAACCATTTATGAGCGATTATTACCAAAAGCAGGGGAGATTCATTTCAAAACGGATAATCGCAGCTTGTTCGAATATTCGTTAGTGGCTTTTTCTGAATATAATATGTTACTAACTTTTGTATCACTTGATTTGCATAATAGCGATTACGAGGGGAATATAAAAACTGAATACGAAGAAAAATTTTCAGCTAAAGGATTCCCAATCTATCGTCTTGAAGCAAAATTTGATAGAAATTAACTAGGATAAACCAGGTGCATTTGCTGCATCTGGTTTTTATTATTAATTGGAGGCGTTAAAAATGGATTCCATTCAAATTGGAGAAATAAAAGTTTATTGGTTGCGTGGAGGCTATACTCATTTTGATGGCGGAGCAATGTTTGGAGTTGTCCCAAAACCTTTATGGGAGAAAAAATATCCGGCAAACGAAAAAAATCAAGTAGCTAATGTAACTGATCCGATGTTTTTTCAGTATTTAGGGAAAAATTATCTAATTGATAGCGGGTTAGGGAACGGGCGATTAACTGAAAAACAAAAGCGTAATTATGGGGTAACTGAAGAGTCTTTTGTATTAGAAGATTTAGCAAAACTAAATATTGCCCCTGAGGATATAGACTACTGTTTAATGACACATTTACATTTTGATCACGTTCTAGGTTTGACAGGTTGTTCAGAAGAGGGTTATTATTCTATTTTCCCAAATGCGGAGATTTGGACTTCTGAAATTGAATGGGACGAAATGCAACACCCGAATATTCGTTCAAAAGCAACTTATTGGCAAGAAAACTGGCAAGCAATAAAAGGGCAAGTCCGCACATTTACAAAAGAAAAGCATTTTAATGATGCAATTAAAATGGCCCACACTGGAGGACATAGTGCTGGACATTCGGTTGTTTGGTTTGAATCAAACGGAGAACGAGCGATTCATATGGCAGATATTTTTCCGACATTTGCTCACCAAAATATTTTATGGGTAACGGCATATGATGATTATCCTATGACATCCATCGCGGCAAAACAAGATATTTTCGAGCAAATTTTTGGGAAAAATTATTGGTTTTTATCGTATCATGATGCTAGATTTCGAGCAGTTAGAATTGGTGCAAATGGGGAAACTGACGCTGAACTAAAAATAGAAAATCGAAATTAAGAAGTGGAATTCCGCTTCTTTTTTTGAGGGTATTTTTATTTTGTGTTATTATATAACTTATAAAGCTTTATTCAAAGCCGAAAACATAACCTGGGGAGGGGGTTGTTTTCTGTTATACTATAAGGGGGTATATATGAAAAACGAACAAAAGAAAGCGCTAGTAACAAGGTTCGCGAAGATTGAAGGTCATGTGCGTTCAATCAAAAATATGACAGAGGAAGATCGTGATTTAGAAACAATTATGCAACAAATAGCAGCCGTTAAAAAAGCAATGGATGCAGCTGCAAAAGTGATTTATACAGAACAAATGAAAGAACTGATTGAGCAAGGCGTGGTGGACGAAGCTGTTATTAAAAAGAAAATTGACAGTTTTATTCGTTAAAAAAACGACTACCCACTTGGGTAGTCGTTTTAATTTTTAGGCTAAATACACATCAATGATTGTTCCTGTGTTAGCGTCTGCGATAAATTCGAATTGTTTTTTCTCGCCTTCACGAATGCAAGTGATACCACCGTGGTATACGAATGTATCAATAGCGAATTTTTTGTAGTGTTGCTTTTTTAGTTGAATCCAAGAACCTTCAATAGGTCCTTCTTGTTTGAATGCATTTTTTACATTTTCTAAGATGACGTCTCCTGAAATTGTTTTATCGCTAAGTAAATAATGATAAACAAGGTGTCCAGCTGCTGCTCCTGCTCCAACGCCGGCAATGAAAGCTTTCCAGTTCATCGCTTTTCCTCCCTAGTGTTGTCTATTCTATTTAAAGACGTTTTTGAACATCTCTTTTAACCATTATACTACAAATTTTTGATTATAAAAGGATTTTTGAACGCGCTTTCGATAAAAGGGAGAAGTAAGGCGAGCGGAAACATATTTTATTTGCTATAATAAAAGAGATTTCAGATGGAAAGAGATGATTATTAATGGAAAAAGAAACGTTAGCAATGTTTAAAGAATTAACGGAACTTCAAGGTACTTCAGGTGATGAACATAGAATTCGTGCGTTTATGCGAAAAGAACTTGAACCGGTTTCCGATGAAATTATCCAAGATGGCTTAGGTGGCATTTTTGGTGTGCGACACGGAGCTGCTGATGGTCCGCGCGTATTAGTTGCGGCCCATATGGATGAAGTTGGCTTTATGGTAACACAAATTACAGAAAATGGTTTGATTCGTTTCCAAACAATTGGTGGTTGGAATCCGCAAGTTTTACAAGCGCAACGTGTGCAAATTATGGCGCCAAGTGGTCCTGTAATTGGGGTTGTGGCTTCTGTTCCTCCGCATTTGTTATCAGAAGCGGAACGTAGCAAACCGACTGACCCGAAAAACTTACTTATTGATATTGGTGCGGATGATAAAGCGGATGCGGAAAAAATCGGTATTAAACCAGGGCAATTTATTGTTCCTGTAGCTGAATTCACTCCACTTGCGAATCCAAAGAAAATTTTAGCTAAAGCGTGGGATAACCGTTATGGTGTCGGTCTTGCAATTGAGCTTATGAAAGAATTAAAAGGGGAATCTTTACCGAATACGCTTTTTGCTGGTGCAAATGTGCAAGAAGAAGTTGGACTTCGCGGTGCAGGTGTTAGTGCCAATATGGTTCAACCAGATTTGTTTTTTGCGCTAGATGCTAGTCCTGCCAATGATACAACTGGGAATAAATCGCAATTCGGTCAAATTGGCCAAGGTTTCTTATTACGTATTTTTGACCGGACAATGATTATGCACCGTGGTATGCGTGAATTTTTACTTGATACTGCGGAAACAAATAAAATTCCATATCAATATTTTGTTTCGCCTGGTGGAACGGATGCTGGAAAAGTGCACACGTCACTTAGTGGTATTCCGAGTGCGGTAATTGGTGTTCCAGCTAGATATATTCACTCATCTAACTCGATTTTACACGTGGATGACTATGCGGCGGCGAAAGAAATGATTACAACGCTTATCCGCGGTCTGGATAAAACAACTTTTGAAACCATTAAAAACAATGCGTAAAATAATCAAAAGACCAGTATTTTTGGTTGGATTTCTACTTTTGGTAGCAAGTCTAGTGTTCTTAGTAGGTTACGCTACAGGGATACCTTACCTTCGCGATGCTGAAATTGGCTGGATTATTACCACCCTAATTGCGGGAGTGATGACGTTAATCGTTGGTTATTTTAATCATTATATAGAAAAGAAAAAAACGCAATCTAAAGTCCGGTGAAAAGTTTGGCTCTTATAACAGAGCCGGACTTTTTTCATGAGCGTTATTCTGGACGAAAGTTAGCTAAGGCGTTAGGATTTAACTAGTATGAAAGAAGAAGGAGCGAACAAAAAATGAAAAACTTAGAATCAGTAGAACAATTTAATGAGATAAAAGTGGAAGGCAAATCTGTTTTTATGTTTAGCGCTGATTGGTGCGGCGATTGTAAATATATTGAACCTGTAATGCCAGAAATTGAAGCTGAAAACGAGGATTTCGTTTTTTATCATGTAGATCGTGATGAGTTTATTGATTTATGTGCTGATTTAGCGATTTTTGGAATCCCTAGTTTCCTTGCTTTTGAAGATGGTGAAGAAGTAGGGCGTTTTGTTAGTAAGGATAGAAAAACAAAAGAAGAAATTAATGATTTTCTAGCTGCAATATAAAAAGTGACTGCTTTTTATGGAAGGGGAGGCACCTATGGCAAAAATGACCACATTAAAAATGAAAGAACGACTAGAGAAGGAGCTGGATAAACCTAACCGGCAGTTTGCTTACGATCGAGATAGTGACACGCTTTCGGTTACTCAAAATGGCAAAAAAGTAACTTTGGCTATCCCGCAAATCATCGCAAATTATGAAAACGATGGTGAAGCTGCGATTGAAAAGATTATTTACTATGTCGAAGAAGGTTTTCTGGCTACATCCGGAAATATTGAACTTAAAAACAATACAGCGAATATTTTCCCTGTTGTTAGAGCGACTTCTTTTCCGAATACCACCAAAGCGGGAGAGGCGCTATTAACAGATGAACATACCGCCGAAACGAAAATTTTCTATGCATTTGATTTAGGAAAATCCTACCGTTTCATCGAAAAAAATATGCTGGAAAAAGAAGGATTATCCCATGAAGAGGTCAGAAAAGTAGCCTTCGATAATCTAAGAAAACTGGAAATTCCGCTAAAAAAAGATTCGGTTAATGGAAATGATTTTTATTTCGTGCGTACAAATGACGGCTATGATGCGAGTCGTTTGCTAAATGTTGATTTTCTTCAGCAAATGCGCGAAAAGCTAACTGGAGAAATGGTGCTTGCTGTGCCGCATCAAGATGTTTTAATTATTGGTGCTATTAAAGATAATACCGGCTATGACGTTTTGGCTCACATGACGATGGACTTTTTCGCAGATGGTCTTGTGCCGATTACCTCTTTGCCATTTGTATATAATAATGGTAAACTTGAACCGATATTTATAATGGCAAAAAACAGATTAAAGGAGTAGAAAACGTGATAGTTAATGCATTTTATAATGAAAAAGGGGTAGGGGACACTCTACTAATTGAAACAGGCGAAGTAACATTTGAAAATCGTGAGTGGGAGCGCCGTGGTGATGTAGCGCGAATTTTTGACCGCGAAACAAAAGAAGTAGCTGGTTTCAATATTTTTAACAGCTCGAAATACTTTGATATTACTGCAAATGGCAAAGTAGATTTAACGGAAGAACTTGTTGCGTTAATGAACCAAGTTATCGAAAAAGCGGGATTTGAACCTGAAATCGTAGCTGATTTAACTCCAAAATTTGTGGTTGGATATGTGGAGTCGAAAGAAAAACACCCGAATGCGGATAAATTAAATGTATGCCAGATTAATGTAGGTGGGGAAGTGTTGCAAATTGTTTGTGGCGCCCCGAATATCGAAGCTGGACAAAAAGTAGTCGTTGCGAAAATCGGAGCAGTAATGCCTAGTGGTTTAATTATTAAACCATCTAATTTGCGAGGCGAAGATTCTTTTGGTATGGTATGTGCCGCGCGTGAATTAGCAATTCCTAATGCGCCAACTGAAAAAGGTATCCTTGTTTTAGAAGATTCCGCTACTCCGGGAGAAGAATTTCCGGTAAATTTTTAAATAATTGATTTTTTTAAGCGCCTGATGCTATATCGGGCGCTTTTTTTGCTTGCTAAATCCGCCACTTTGTGAAGATAAGTAAAATGTAGAACAATACACCTTTTATTGTATACAAAATATACATAAATCGTACAAAATAAAGATAATTTTCAAGGGATAACAAAAACTTATATCGGGTTTAAACCTAGTTGTATCAAGGTATTATAACGAATATGGCTCGAAAAATAGCGAATTCACAATTTTGTCATAGATTATTTTGATTTTGTCTGTTAAAATCAAACAAGAAAATTAAATTTAGGGTGATAATGAATGGGATGGTTTAAAGATTTTTTCTTTGGCGATATGGATGAAGAAGTAGATACATATGAAAATACGCCTACTAAGAAAGTAGAAAAGAAAGTAACATATGCTCCTGAAGTAGAACCGAAATCAAAAGTTACAGCAATTAAAACAAAAGAACGAAATATAAGAAACGTAAGACCTGCACCAAAAAGTGTAGTACCAAAGCAAAAACAACTGCAGCCAGTGAAACGGCAAGTAAAAGCACAAATGGTATATCAATATCCAAAAGGCGAATTTCGTTTTCCACTAATACCTGATAAGCCAGTCAGCCAACCATTTCAAACAAAGCAACAACCAACTAGAACTTTCCATCAAACGAGCGAAAAGCCTGTTGTAAAAGAAGAGACAAGAAAACGACCTTTTGCCGCGACAGATGTTCCGTCTCCTGTTTATGCATTTAATAAAAGACCGAGTAAATATGAGTTTGCGGTGTCTGAACCAGATGAAATTGCAGAAATTCAAGAAGATTTAACTATTCCTCCAGTAGACTTACCAGAGTTAGCAGAAGCAGAAACAATTGCTTTTGATACAGAAATTGAAAGACAAATAGAAGATACTTACCCAGAAGAAGTTGGGATTGAAGAAGTAGTAGAGGAACCAATTTTGGCTAGTAATGAAACTACTCCAGTTGAAACAGCTCCAAAACGTGTGACACTTATTCAAGAAGAAGCGACACAAATACCTAAACCAAAAAAACAAGTTGAAGCAAGCAGACAAGAACAAATGTTGAAAAGCAGAATCCCATTTAACGTTATGATGGTTAAAAAAGATAAACAAGCACTTCAAAAAGAACCAATAGCTGAAGTTATCCAAGAGAAAGAAGTAATTAGTGAAAATATTCACCCTACTACCACAACACAAGAAAAACAAGTAGCACCAGAATATCCAAACAATTACCAATTTCCGTCATTTAGACTTCTGCATCCGCCCGTATCGAAACGAGAAGATGATTCTTGGTTACAAATGCAACAAGAAATGCTAGATGAAACATTAGAAAATTTCAATGTTCATGCGAGTGTTGTTAATAGAACACAAGGTCCTGCTGTAACTAGATTTGAAGTCCAACCAGAAAAAGGGGTCAAAGTAAGTAAAATCACTAATTTAACAGACGATATTAAGCTAAACTTAGCTGCAAAAGATATACGAATAGAAGCGCCAATACCTGGTAAGAGCACGGTTGGTATTGAGATTCCAAATCAAACGAGTCGCCCAGTGATGCTTTCTGAGTTAATGAATACAGAAGCGTTTCAATCATCTAAGTCGCCGTTAACAGCCGCACTTGGTCTTGACATTTCAGGGACCCCGATTATTACTGACCTTCAAAAAATGCCTCATGGCTTAATTGCCGGGGCTACAGGGTCAGGTAAAAGTGTTTGTATCAACTCACTACTTGTGAGTTTGCTCTATAAAGCGACTCCTGACCAATTGAAGTTGCTTTTAATTGATCCGAAAATGGTCGAACTAGCTCCGTATAATCGTATTCCACATCTTGTGAGCCCAGTAATTACAGATGCAAAAGCAGCAACTGTTGCACTTAAATGGGCTGTCGAAGAAATGGAGCGTCGCTATCAACTCTTTAGTCATACCGGAGTTAGAAACATGGAAAAATATAATGAATATGCAAGTCATCCCGACCATACTGGGGAAAAATTACCTTATATTTTAATTGTTATTGATGAATTGGCTGATTTAATGATGGTTGCACCGAATGATGTAGAAGAATCTATTAGCCGTATTGCACAAAAAGCTCGGGCATGTGGTATCCATATGATTGTAGCGACGCAGAGACCATCTGTAGACGTAATTACCGGTCTTATTAAAGCTAACATCCCGACACGTGTTTCTTTCTCTGTGTCTTCGCAAATCGATTCTAGAACTATCCTTGATGCAAGTGGTGCTGAAAAACTTCTTGGAAAAGGAGATATGCTTTTCTTACCAAGTGGTGCAAGTAAACCAGTACGCCTGCAAGGTACTTTTGTTAGTGATGAAGAAATCGATGCAGTTGTAGCTCATGTTCGAAGTCAAGGTGAAGCTGACTACATCTTTGAAGAACAAGAATTACTTGTAAAAGAATCAGTTAAAGAAAACACTGATGAATTATTTGAAGAGGCCTGTGACTTTGTTTTAAGTCAAAATGCTGCATCTACTTCATTACTACAAAGACATTTCAGGATTGGTTACAACCGAGCGGCTAGATTAATGGAATCTCTTGAAAATCATCAAATAGTTTCAGGAATTAATGGATCAAAGCCACGCGACGTTATTATCACAAAAGATCAATTAGCTAAACTTAGAAACAAAGAAACTTAATTTTATAGTACTAAAATAACACGTTACTTAATTAGTTTTACAAATTACTTCTCTTTTCATGAGTAATTTCGCTTATATTCGCTGAAAGATTTTTCTAATTACATGGAAAGTGATATAATAAGCTGGTGAATTATTGACTCAACTATGAAATCAAACAAAAAACACAATTGGAACGTAAGATGATGTCTAGAAAACGGAGACTTTATACTGTTTTCAAAGTTAAGACTTGGTGCTTAACAGTTAACATGTTTTTTTTAGGCACCCTCTTCAAGATAAATTAATGGGGGTTCAAATAATGACTATCTATCATTTTGTTGGAATAAAAGGGTCGGGGATGAGTGCACTTGCTCAAATCCTGCATGATAAAGGTTTTCAAGTGCAAGGTAGCGATGTAGACAAATATTTTTTCACACAGAAGGCATTAGAAGAAAAGCAAATACCAATTATGACGTTTTCAGCAGATAATATAAAAGAAGGCCTAACAATTATTGCTGGTAATGCTTTTCCAGATACACATGAAGAAATTAAGCGTGCTAATGAGCTTAATCTTCCCGTGATTCGATATCATAAATTTTTAGGTCAATTAATAGATGGCTATACAAGTATTGCAATAACTGGTTCTCATGGTAAAACATCGACAACTGGTCTTCTTTCTCATGTAGTCGGTGCAATTCGTCCCACTTCTTATTTGATTGGCGATGGAACTGGTAGCGGCACAAAAGATGCTAAATATTTTGCATTAGAAGCTTGTGAGTATCAACGCCATTTCTTAGCTTACAAACCAACTTATGCAATTATGACAAACATTGACTGGGATCATCCAGACTATTTCAAGAGTGTAGATGATGTATTTAATGCATTTGAAACGCTTGGTAAACAAGTGAAAAAAGCAGTCTTTGCCTTAGGAGACGATGTTGAACTACGCAAATTATCATTAGACATACCGATTGTTTATTTTGGCTTTGGTTCTGAAAATGAATTTCAAGCTAAGAATGTTAATAAAGAAACTACTGGAACTAAATTTGATGTCTATCATCGTGATGAGTTTTTAGCTTCATTTGAAATTCCTGCTTATGGGGACCATAATGTTTTAAATGCTTTAAGTGTTATTGCGCTTTGTGACTATGAAGGATTACCAGTTGACGAAGTAAAAAAAGAATTAAAAACTTTCGAAGGCGTAAAAAGAAGATTTAGCATTACTGAAAAAGGAAATCAAGTTTTAGTAGATGACTATGCGCACCATCCTTCAGAAATTCGTGCGACTGTTAATGCTGCTAGACAAAAATATCCAACTAAAAAAATCGTCGCTGTATTTCAGCCGCATACATTTACAAGAACACGCACCTTCTTACAAGGTTTTGCGGATAGCTTGAATTTAGCAGATGAAGTTTATCTTTGTGACATTTTTGGCTCTGCGCGCGAAAAAACCGGTAATTTAACTATTGCTGATTTAGCGCATAAAACCAAAGGAAATCACATTATTAAAGAAGAACACACAGAAGAATTATTACAGTACTCAGAAGCTGTTATTTTGTTTATGGGAGCAGGAGATGTTCAAAAATTCCAAGCTGCCTATGAAAAAGTTCTTGATAATGAAAATATAACTAATGAAGTTCTAAAAAAAAGTGCGATTAATTAACTTTGAATAAAGCATGTCATTTATTTGGCATGCTTTTTGCTTGTTTGTAATTAGTATAAATAAAGCTTTACAGTATTTCTTAGGTGTATTAAAATATACCATGTGAGACAAAATACAACTACATAAATTAATGGAGGGATAAAAGTGGCAGAACGTTTAGTAGGCACCCAAGCTCCAAGATTTGAAATGGAAGCTGTTATGCCAAATCAGACTTTCGGAAAAGTTAGTCTAGAGAAAAATATAGAAGACGATAAATGGACAGTTCTCTTTTTCTATCCAATGGACTTTACATTTGTTTGTCCGACAGAAATCGTTGCAATTTCCGCTCGGTCAGATGAATTTGATGCATTAAATGCGCGGATAATTGGTGTTTCAACAGATACGATTCATTCGCATCTTGCTTGGACAAATACACCAATTAAAGAAGGCGGAATTGGGAAATTAACCTATCCGCTTGCTGCTGATACAAATCATCAAGTAGCTAGTGATTACGGGGTTCTAATTGAAGAAGAAGGTGTGGCATTACGTGGGCTTTTTATTATTAATCCAAAAGGTGAAATCCAGTACGAAGTGGTGCACCATAATAATATTGGACGTGAAGTCGATGAAGTGTTAAGAGTACTTCAAGCCTTGCAAACTGGTGGACTTTGCCCGATAAACTGGCAACCTGGTGAAAAAACAATTGTTTAAAATAAAAAGTGCTTAGGATTTACTCCTAAGCACTTTTCTTATACTAAGTTTTCTGGATTAAGAGGAGTTAATTCAGGAAGTACGAAAATGCCATCTTTACGAATAAGCACATCATCAAAATAAATTTCGCCGCCGCCATAATCAGCGCGCTGAATATTTACTAAATCCCAATGAATAGCTGATTGATTGCCATTAAACGCTTCATCATAGCATTGCCCGGGAGTAAAATGAAAACTTCCTTCAATTTTTTCATCAAAAAGAATATCTTGCATTGGTTCATGAATAAACGGATTGACACCGATAGCAAATTCTCCAACATAACGAGCGCCTTCATCAGTATCTAAAACTTTATTAAGACGATCCGTATCATTTGCAGTCGCTTTGACAATTTTTCCATCTTTAAAAGTGAAAGAGACATTTTCAAATGTAAAGCCTTGGTACGGTGAAGGAGTGTTATAAGTAAGCGTTCCATTGATAGAATCGCGAACTGGAGCAGTAAATACTTCGCCATCTGGAATGTTCATTTCGCCAGCACATTTAATTGCTGGAATACCTTTAATACTAAATGTTAAATCTGTTCCTGGTCCAACTAAGTGAACTTTATCTGTTTTATTCATAAGATCTACTAAGCCGTCCATTGCAGTGCTCATTTTACCGTAATCTAGATTACATACATCAAAATAGAAATCTTCAAAACCAACTGTACTCATTTTTGCAAGTTGTGCCATGGAGGAGCTTGGGTAGCGAAGTACAACCCATTTAGTTTGTTTTACGCGAATATCTGAATGCATTTTACCAACAGTCTCGCCTTGGATTTTTAATTTATCTGCTGGAACATCAGAGGATTCATTGATATTTTCACCAGCGCGTAACCCTATGTAGGCATCCATTTCTTTCATAACATTGCCTTCGAATTCAGCAATTTTTGCATATTGTGCACTATCTGCACCGAGCATCATTGCGCGGTCGATTTGTGGTTCTTTTAATGAAACGAATGGAAAACCGCCAACTTTATACGCTTCTTCCACTAAAGCCATCACTAGTTCTTTTTGCACTCCGAAGTTTTCAATTAACACTTTTTCTCCAGCACCAAGTTTGACGGAATAGTTAATCAAATTATGCGCTAATTTTTCGATTCTTGCATCTCTCATATTGTAACCTCCCTAGTTTTAATTAAAAATAGGCAAAAAGCAGCCTGTATCCATTTTACTCCAAATTACACCAAAAGCAACCTTCTGTAACAAATTAGCAGGTTTCTTTCATATTAGTTTATTTTTCAGCAGTTACTTGCTAAAATGAAGCTAATACCTTTTCTTTTTTACATTTTGTACATAGATTCATTAGAGAAGAAAGTTTTAGAGGGGAATACTCAGGGTATAGAAAAAAGAATATGGAGGTGTGGATAGATGATAGTAATTTTGTATATTGCAGCACTCATTGCCGCAATTGCGCTTTTAGTTATTGCCATCTATTTGGGAAAAACATTAAAATCAACTTCCCAAACAATGGATGAGGTAGCTAAATCGTTAGAAAAAATAACCATAGAAGTACAAGGGATTACAGGCGAGTCACAAAAATTGCTTGATAAGACCAATACACTTCTAGAAGATGTAAATGGCAAAGTTGCGAAAGTTGATCCAGTTTTTGATGCAGTTGGTGATATTGGAACTTCTTTACTAGGATTAAGTCAATCTGTTCGCGAATTAGCAACACTCGCAACTAACAAAGTAGAACAAAATGAAGCAAAAATTTCTCAAGCTGTCTCAATTAGCAATTCAATTCTTTCTTTTAGAGAAAAGATGAAAGCGAATAAAGCAGCGAAAGAAGCCGCAAAAGAAGCTCGAGAGCAATCTAATTTCTAATATAATTTGGAGGGATTTAACATGGCAGAAAAAGAAGGTATTAATACAAAAGATTTTCTAATCGGTGGTTTAATTGGTGCAATCGTTGGTTCAGCCGCAGCACTTCTATTTGCACCTAAATCAGGTAAAGAACTACGTGAAGATTTAAATACACAAGTAGATACAATTAAAGAAAAAGGCAACCAATGGAAAGATGTTGCTTATGAAAAAGGTATCGAAATTAGTGGTGTAGCAAAAGGAACAAAAGATAAATTAGTTGATTCCGCTGGCGGATTTGTGGATGTTGTGAAAGACAAATCAGGAAAATTAGCTGATACAGTTTCTAAACAAAGTAAAGCCGTGAAAGAAGTTGTTTCACAAAATAAAGAAGAAAACCAAGAAGCTGCTAAAAAAGCGGCAGATGCTGTAAAAAGTGAAGCGAAAGATGCTGCAAGCGATGTAGAAAAAGCTGCAGATAAAGCAACAAAAGAAGCAAAAAAATCACTAGATGACGGTAAAGATGAAGCGAAAAAAATTGCTTCTGATGTGAAAAAAGAAGTAAAATAAAACTGAGTTAAAAAACAGCCTTACGAGGCTGTTTTTTTATATAAAAAAAGCAATATCCGCTTGTAATTTCTTTTAAAACATGTTAACATTAATTTTACATTATTTACTTTAATGCTTAAAAGCGATTAAGTATAAAAGTGGATTCGTGACAAATTATCTGTTTTCCTCTATAATGAGAAATAATCTTGGAGCAGATTTTTAGAAGGGTGGAAGTAAAATGGTTAATACAAATTTAGAGGAACTTAGAACAGAGGTGGATCAATTAAATATTGATTTGCTTGAATTAATTAGTAAACGTGCCAATTTAGTACAAGAAATCGGTAAAATCAAAGGAACACAAGGTTCTCTTCGTTTTGATCCATTACGTGAAAGAGAAATGCTTAATACGATTCTTGCAGCAAATAAAGGACCTTTTGAAGATAGCACGGTTCAAAAATTATTTAAAGAAATTTTTAAAGCGGGATTAGAGCTTCAAGAAGAGGATCATTCTAAAGCGTTACTTGTTTCTAGAAAAAATAAAAAAGAAGATACGATTGTTACAGTTAAAGGATTACCAATCGGAAACGGTGAGCCCGTATTTGTTTTTGGGCCTTGTTCGGTAGAATCTTACGAACAAGTTGCTGCGGTTGCTGAATCTATTAAAGCAAAAGGCCTAAAACTTATTCGTGGTGGCGCATTTAAACCTCGTACTAGCCCATATGACTTCCAAGGATTAGGTTTAGAAGGACTGAAAATTTTAAAACGTGTATCAGATGAGTATGGTTTGGCTGTTATTAGTGAAATCGTCACTCCAGCTGATATCGAAGTGGCACTTGACTATGTTGATGTTATTCAAATTGGTGCAAGAAACATGCAAAACTTCGAATTACTAAAAGCAGCTGGTCGTGTGGACAAACCAATCTTACTAAAACGTGGTTTATCTGCTACTATTGAAGAATTTATCGGTGCTGCAGAATATATTATGTCACAAGGAAATGGCAAAATCATTTTATGTGAACGTGGTATTCGCACATATGAAAAAGCGACAAGAAACACACTTGATATTTCTGCTGTTCCAATTTTGAAAAAAGAAACACATTTACCAGTTATGGTTGATGTAACCCATTCTACTGGTAGAAAAGATCTTTTACTTCCATGTGCGAAAGCTGCTCTAGCTATCGAGGCTGATGGTGTAATGGCGGAAGTTCACCCAGATCCAGCTGTTGCATTATCGGATTCTGCGCAACAAATGGATATTCCTGAATTTGAGGAATTTTGGAATGCAATCTTAGCTAGTAATTTAGTTCCTCATAAAATAAAATAATATTGAAAAACCTTGGTAAGCCAGGGTTTTTTATTTTGGTTAAAATTAATAATGCATAATTGGTATTTAATACTAACATTCAATGCCATTTCGGTATGAAAATAAATGAAAATAAAGAGTAAAAACAATTGCATATCGAAAAAAGTTATCGTATTATTAAGGGAAGGCAAGTTTGTTTCCGTTTACAATGGTATATAGAGCCATTAAAATAATGAATATGGAGAGTGAATAGGGATGAATGTAACAATTTATGATGTTGCTCGTGAAGCGAATGTTTCTATGGCGACGGTATCTCGGGTAGTTAACGGCAATCCGAATGTTAAACCAGTAACAAGAAAGAAAGTATTGGATGTTATTAATCAATTAGGTTATCGTCCTAATGCAGTAGCTAGAGGTCTTGCAAGTAAACGTACAACGACTGTCGGTGTAATTATTCCTGATATTTCTAACGTTTTTTATGCAGAGCTTGCGCGCGGAATTGAAGATATTGCGACAATGTATAAATACAATATTATCCTTAGTAATTCGGACGAAAATGAGGATAAAGAACTTCAAGTACTAAATACACTGCTTGGTAAACAAGTAGATGGTATTATTTATATGGGGGAACGAATTTCTGAACAATTACAAGAAGAATTTGACCGTTCTCCTGCACCAGTAGTTTTAGCTGGAGCGGTAGATATGGAAAATAAATTAGCTTCTGTTAATATCGATTACAAAGAAGCGACAAAAGAAGCAGTGAAACGTTTTGTAGATAATGGACATAAGCAAATCGCTTTTGTTAGTGGTTCCTTAAATGAGCCTGTAAACCGTGAAATGAAATTGGCTGGTTATAAAGAAGCGCTAGAAGAAGCTGGTATTACTTACCAAGAAGACTACATTATTGAAGCAAAATATAATTACAATGCTGGTGTAAAAGTTTGGGAAGAATTAAGTGCATTATCTAAGAAACCAAATGCTGTTGTTGTTGCGGATGACGAGCTAGCAATCGGAATTTTAAATGCGGCTTTAGATGCGGGCGTTAAAGTTCCTGGAGAATTAGAAGTCATGACAAGTAACAATACAAAATTAACATTAATGTCACGTCCGCAACTTTCTACAATCGTACAACCTTTATACGATATTGGTGCAGTAGCGATGCGTTTATTAACAAAGCTAATGACGAATGAAGAAGTAGACGAAAAGACAGTTATCCTTCCACATAGTGAAAAACTTCGTGGAACTACAAAAGAAAAAAAATAAGTTGACAGCATTTTTAGCGGTATGTTATAAATGTATGTATACTTTTCATAATGAAAATGACTATGAACGGACGAAGTAGTTGCTTATTCTTATTCCTAGAGAGCTAGTGGTTGGTGAAAACTAGTAGAGGTAAGTAGACGAATTACATCCCGGAGTCACGCTGCGTAGGATAATGGCGCGGCCGGTGTTGAGCCGTTATTTTTTGAAGTAGGATTTTTTCCTAAAAGTAGGGTGGTACCACGTTAATTAATACGTCCCTTCGCTAAAGTTTTTGGCGGAGGGGCGTTTTTTATGTCCAAAAATAAAAGGAGAATGATGAAAATGAATATTATTGATGAATTAGAGTGGCGCGGAGCTATTTACCAACAAACAGATGAAGAAGGTTTACGTAAATGGGTTGACGAAAAGCAAATTTCTTTATACTGCGGGATTGATCCATCTGGAGATTCGATGCATATTGGTCATTTAATTCCATTTATGATTTTACGCCGTTTCCAAAACGCTGGGCACCGTCCGATTATCTTGGTTGGTGGAGCGACAGGAACAATTGGTGATCCAAGTGGGAAAAAAGAAGAGCGTCAGTTGCAATCAATGGATCAAATTAGTAAAAACGTCGAGAGCTTACGTGTCCAACTTGGAAAGATTTTTGACTTTGAGGGTGATTCGGCTGCGAGCATGGTGAACAACTATGACTGGACGAAAGATGTGAGTATCCTTGATTTCTTGCGTGACTATGGAAAAGAATTCAACGTGAATACGATGCTTTCAAAAGATATCGTTGCTAGTCGTTTGGAAGTAGGGATTTCATTCACGGAGTTCGCTTACCAAATTTTACAAGCGATGGACTTTAATCACTTATATGAATTTAATGATTGTCGTTTGCAAATCGGTGGTAGTGACCAGTGGGGGAATATTACCGCTGGACTAGACTTAATTCGCAAAAAACAAGGTGAAAATGCCAAAGCTTTCGGTCTAACAATTCCACTTTTAACAAAAGCTGATGGAACGAAATTTGGGAAATCAGAAGGTGGCGCGATTTGGTTAAATCCGGAAAAAACAACGCCATACGAATTTTACCAATTTTGGATTAATACGGATGATCGCGATGTAGTGAAATACTTGAAGTACTTTACATTCTTGACTGAAGTTGAAATTGATGAGTTAGCGAAACAAGTGGAAGAAGAACCACATTTACGAGCTGCACAAAAAACGCTAGCTGCTGAAATGACTAAATTTGTGCATAGTGAAGAAGCGTTAGAACAAGCGCTTAAAATTTCAAAAGCATTATTCAGTGGAGATGTAACAGCTCTAACTGCGGATGAAATTGAACAAGGTTTCAAAGACGTTCCAACATTTGTGGCGGAAGACACGGAAGCGAACTTAGTAGATTGGTTAGTATCACTTGGGATTGAGCCTTCCAAACGTCAAGCGCGTGAAGATGTGACTAACGGAGCAATCTACATTAACGGTGAACGTCAGCAAAACGTAGAAAAAGTAATTGATGCAAGTGACCGGATTGAAAATAAATTTACAATTGTAAGACGCGGCAAGAAAAAATACTTCTTAGTTTCTTATAAATAAGAAGAGAAGCACTCATTTTAGAATGAGTGCTTTTTTGTACATAAAAAAACCTTACAAACACAACCGAAGTCATGAAGTGTAAGGTTTTTAGTTCTAATTAACGGCTGTAGAATTCTACGATAAATGCTTCGTTGATTTCAGCAGCAAGTTCAGAACGTTCTGGTAAACGGTTAAGAGAACCAGTTAGAGTTTCTGCATCGAAAGTTACGTATTCAGGCACGAAGCTTGAAACTTCTAAGCTTTCAGCGATTGCAGAGTTTTTAGCAGATTTTTCACGAACAGAAATCACTTGACCAACAGATACTTGGTAAGAAGGGATATCTACGCGTTTGCCATCTACAGTGATGTGGCCATGATTTACGAGTTGGCGAGCTGCACGACGAGTGCGAGCAAGACCAAGACGGTAAACGATGTTATCAAGGCGTTGTTCTAGTAAGATCATGAAGTTCTCACCATGTTTACCTTGTAATTTACCAGCTTTGTTGAACGTGTTTTTGAATTGACGTTCAGTTAATCCATACATATGACGCAATTTTTGCTTTTCAGCTTGTTGCAAACCATATTCTGAGATTTTTTTACGTTGAGTTGGGCCGTGTTGACCTGGAGCATACGGACGACGCTCTAATTCTTTACCTGTTCCAGAAAGTGAAATTCCTAAACGACGGGAAACTTTCCAGCTTGGACCTGTATAACGAGCCATAAGAGACTCCTCCTTTTATTTGTTTTTGGTATAAAACAAACGTGACGTAAAACCAAATCAGGGCAGTTTACCTTCATATACCATCACCATAGCAGCCGCCGGTTACGCGATATACCACAGAATTACATCTGGGGGTAAACAACACACTCATTCATTTTACTCAAGCTGCATTTTACACATCTTCCAGTATAGTATAGTTACTAGTAGCTTGTCAATTGATTTCTTGAACGATTGTATCACGGATTTTTTCTAGCCACAACTGGTCCACTTCATCAAAACGATTAAAGAGGGGACTGTCAATATCAAGCACGCCAAGCAACCGATTATTTTTTACAATGGGTAAAACGATTTCTGAATTAGAGGCAGCGTCACACGCGATATGTCCAGGAAAATCATGCACATTTTCTACTATATACGTTTTTTGGTCAGAGGCGGCAGAACCGCACACACCTTTACCTAGTGGAATACGAATGCATGCAGGCAAACCTTGGAAGGGGCCAAGTACTAATTGATTTGTTTCTTTTTCAAGTAAATAAAACCCAACCCAGTTAATATCGGAAAGTGCTTGATTTAATATAGAAGAAACATTACTTAGATTTGCAATTAGATTTGTTTCGCCAGCAATCATTGCTTGTACTTGTTTTAAGGCAAGCTCGTAATTCTCTTCTTTTGTTCCGGTCATTTTTTTAATTTCAATCATATTTTAACCCCACATTTCTTTTCAAATAATGTCTTTAGTATAGCATGAACGACAAGGCATTTAGGAAAATTTGTTTTGAGGGAGGGTAGATTTTACTTGCTTCAAAAATTTTTTCGCTAAACGCAAGTAATTCTAGGCAAATCGTGGTAAAATAAAAGATGTGTATAATGAACTGAAAATGAGGAATAAAATATACTACATATGGAAAGATGTACATAATTGAAAAGATGTATGAGCAGCACGATGGTGGCTGTTTTTCTTTCACAAGTTAACGTTGATGGGAGGATTTTGGATGTACTACATGTTAATCGGCTTTATTATCGTAGTTATTGCAGTCATTGGTGCAGGCTACATATTAAAAAGAAAACATTACCAAAGAATAAACGAGTTAGAAGAGAAAAAGATTAAACTCAGAGAGCGGCCGGTTATTGATGAACTTTCAAAAGTGAAAAAATTAAAACTAACAGGTCAGACAGAAGCGCTTTTTGAATCATGGCGTTCGTCCTGGGATGAAATTGAAACAAGATTATTTCCTGATTTAGAAGAAGTTTTATTAGAAGCAGAAATGAACACAGACCGTTACAAATTCCGTTCTGCGACACATGCTGAAAATGATATTGAGCAAATGCTTGTTGTAATTGAAAAACAAATGGACCAAATTCTTGGCGGACTAAAAGAACTACTTATTAGTGAAGAAAAAAATGCCAAAGAAAGTCGTGCAACAAAAGAAAAATTTGCGGAGCTGCGACGTGAAGTTTTGACAAGAGGATTCAAACTTGGAGAAACGTTACCATATATCGAGGCAAAACTAAGTGAACTGTCAGAAAGCTTAAATAGCTATGATTCATTAACTGACCAAGGTGATCATTTAGAAGCGCGCGAAATTGTTATAGTAGTTCAAAAAGAAATGCAAGTAATTGAAGCCCAAATGGAACGAATTCCGTCTTTATTGCATGAAACAGATACCATTTTGCCAGAAGAAATGAATAAACTTCGCGCTGGCTATGAAGAAATGGTTCGAAAAGGTTATTATTTAGCTCAAATGGAGTTAGATAAAGAAATTTCTCGCATGAAAACGCAAATTGATAAAATGAAACAAAATGTAATCAATCTTGATTTAGATGAGGCTGAAGAAGGAATTGAAGAATTACATAATGAAATCGAATTGTTTTACGATACACTTGAACACGAAGCAGAAGCACGGCATTTTGTAAAAGAAAATCACAGTCCTACTTCTGATAAATTACAACGACAAAATACTGTTTCTGATGCACTTGCTGAACAAATCACGGAAGTAAAACAAACATATCATGTGGCGGAAGATGATTTAGCTATTTACCTTAAGACAAGCGCCAAATTAAGTGAAGCTAAAGAAAACTTCGAGCAATTGACAGCATTGATTGCTAGCGGAGAAATTGCTTATTCTGCAGCACAAGATACACTAAAAGAAATAGATGTGGCTCTACTTTCCATTAGTTCTGAACAAGATAAATTTGCTGAGGAATTACGTTCGCTCCGTAAAGATGAATTAGAAGCTCGCGATGACGCGGAACGAATGAGACGTGCAATTATTACACTTGATCGTAAAATGGAACGAGAACGTTTGCCAGGACTTCCAGAGGAGTATTTATCACTTCGAGCACACATGGGAGAATCCATTGATGCGCTTGAAAAACGTTTAGAAGAAAAGCCACTAAATATGAAAGCAGTTAGTCAAGATTGGCGAATTGCGGAAGAAGATTTAACACATTTAACGGAAAAAGCAGAAGAAATGATGGAAAATGTGCGCTTAGTTGAACATGTCATCCAATACGCGAATCGCTACCGTTTACGCAATAAAGAATTGGCAGATGAACTAGTTCAAGCAGAGAATCATTTTTATAACGATTACCAATATAAAAAAGCACTTGAAATTGCTGTAACTGCACTCGAAAAAGTAGAAACAGGTGCATTTAAAAAAGTAGAAAAAGCTTATGAATCAAAAGTAAGCGTGGATGATATTGAATAAAGTTTAAAAAACAAGGATTTCTATTGTAATAATAGAAATCCTTGTTTTTTCTAAATTAGTAGTTGGAATGTGTTGGAATTATGATAAAATGAAGAGTGGAATATTTGGGAGGAGAGTCTATTTTTTATGATTTATTTCGATAATAGCGCGACAACTAAACCAAATGATGCCGTGCTTGAAACATATACGAAAGTAGCAAGTAATTACTTCGCTAATCCATCTTCACTTCATCGTTTTGGTGCAAAGTCTAAAGAATTACTAGACGCATCCAGAAAGCAAATCGCAACAATGTTAGGGGTTTTTCCAGAAGAAATTATCTTTACATCTGGTGGGACAGAAGGAAATAACTTAGCAATTAAAGGTATTGCCTACAACTACAAAAACCGCGGAAATCATATTATTACTTCCAGTATTGAACATCCTTCTGTACGCTTAGTAATGGAAGAGCTTGAGGAAAATGGCTTTAAAGTGACGTATTTAAAAGTTGATAAAAATGGCGTTATCCAGTTAGATGAATTAAAAGCAGCACTTACGGATGAAACCATTTTAGTATCTATTATGGGTGTGAATAATGAAGTAGGGAGTATTCAACCACTCCAAGAAATTGGCAAATTGCTTACTACTCGTGCAAATACTTTCTTTCATGTCGATTTTGTACAAGGTGTTGGAAAAATTCCGCTCGTAATAAATAAACATGCGATTGATTTACTAACTTTTTCAGGCCATAAATTTCATGCTTTACGCGGTACAGGAGCACTTGTAAAACGGAAAAAAGTTCATTTACATCCGGAAATTATTGGTGGCGGTCAGGAAATGGGCTACCGTAGTGGAACAGAAAATTTAGCGGGTGTTGTGGCGCTTGCCAAGGCATTAAGATTAACACTAGAAAATGAATCAAAGAGAGTAGAACTAATCGAAATCCGTGATTATTTATTAACAGAGATTGCTCTAATGCCCGATATGACAGTGCATACTAAGAAAAACATAGCGGCACCACATATTGTTTGTTTCTCGGCAAAAGGTCACCGGGGAGAAATTCTAGTTCATGCATTAGAAAAAGAAGATATTTACATCTCAACAACAAGCGCTTGCTCATCTAAACAAAAATTAGCAAGTAGTACGTTAAAAGCCATGGGTGTGACAGACGAAGAAGCCACTGGCGCGGTAAGAGTAAGCTTATCTTATGAAAACCGTTTATCGGAAGCGAAAATTTTTATTCAAAAGTTGCAAGAAATTATTGAAAATCTAAATAAAGTGGTGAAATAAATTGGAATTTGATCGTATGTTAATTAGATACGGAGAATTATCTACTAAAGGAAAAAACAGAAAACAGTTTGTGACTAGATTGGCACAAAATGTGAAGCGCGCAATGAAAGATTTACCGGAAGTCCGTATTCACGGGGAACGCGACCGGATGTATATTATTTTAAATGGGGCAGATTATCAGCTGGCAGAAGAACGTTTAAAACCGATTTTCGGAATTCAATCGTTTAGTCCAGCGGTTCGCGTTAATTTAGATTTAGAAGAAGTAAAAACTGCCGCACTTGCATTAGTCCAAGATGTGCACGAAAAAAATGGTACTTTTAAAGTAGCGGCAAGACGTAGTCATCGTGAGTTTCCTCTGGACTCCAATGAAATCAATCAGGAAATTGGCGCACATGTATTACAAAATATCGAGGACCTGACTGTCAATGTAAAAAATCCGGATGTAAAACTAACGATTGATGTTCGTAAAGAAGGCGTGTTTTTATCATGTCGCACGATTCTTGGAGCAGCTGGTCTTCCAGTCGGATCTTCTGGTCGCGCGATGCTAATGCTTTCTGGAGGTATCGACAGTCCAGTTGCTGGTTATTTAGCACAAAAACGCGGTGTGGAGATTGAAGCAGTTCATTTTCACAGCCCGCCATATACGAGCGAACAAGCTAAACAAAAAGCAATCGATTTAGCAGGAAAACTGGCTAAGTATAGCGGACAAGTTCAAATGCATATCGTTCCATTTACAGAAATTCAAGAAGTAATCAAACAACAAATTCCTGAGAGCGTGATTATGACTGTTACACGCCGAATGATGCTTCGAATTACAGATGAAATTCGCCGTAAGAGAAATGGTTTAGCAATTGTTAATGGTGAAAGTTTAGGTCAAGTTGCCAGCCAAACACTCGAAAGTATGCTAGCAATTAACGCTGTAACAGCTACACCGATTATTCGCCCAGTTGTTTCCATGGATAAAAATGAAATTATTCAAATCGCACAAAAAATCGATACGTATAATTTATCTGTGCAACCATTTGAAGATTGCTGTACGATTTTCACGCCGCCTTCTCCAAAAACAAAACCAAAACTTGATAAAATCGAGCATTACGAAAGCTTCACAGATTTTGATTCGTTAATTGCGAAAGCATTAGACAACATCGAAACCATTTCTGTGAATGTAACTGAAACTGCGCAAGTGAAAGATGAGTTTGCTGACTTATTTTAAGATAAACCGTTTATCCTTTTTAGGATAAACGGTTTTTTGTATATTATATACATAAAAAAATAACTAAAAATGCATAAAATAGTTTTAAATATTAATAAAAAACCATTTGACATTATAAATATACATCATTATAATGAAAAGTATCATTTAACAATTAACGGGAGGGGTTAGGATGAAAGTTTCTATTATTGGGGCGACAGGATACGGAGGGCTTGAGCTAATCCGCTTGTTGCACCAACATTCTTCGGTCGACATAGCGACGTTACATAGTTTTTCCGCACAATCAGAAACATTGGCAAACTTTTATCCGCATTTAAAAGGTTTAGAAGCTAGCCCCTTAGAGAAGATAAATCCAGCAGAAATCATCGAAAAAAGCGAAACGGTTTTTATTGCTACGCCATCGGGAATTGCGAAAGATGTGGCCTTACCGTACATTGATGCCGGGCTTAATGTCATTGATTTATCCGGAGACTTTCGGCTAAAAGATAACCAAATTTACGAGAAATGGTACGGGAAAAAAGCGGCACCTGAGGATTACTTAGCTAAAGCGGAATATGGTTTAGCAGAATTTCGCGACAATAAACTTGCGACTTTTATTGCTAATCCAGGATGTTACGCAACGGCGACTTTGTTAGGGTTAGCTCCACTCGTGAAAAAACAGCTAATTGATCCCACCTCCATTATTGTAGATGCCAAATCAGGTCTTTCCGGTGCTGGAAAAGTGCCATCAACAAGCACTCATTTCACAGAAACGAATGAAAACATGACACTTTATAAAATGAATTCTCATCAACATATTCCAGAAATCATGCAACAACTAACAAAATGGGACGTGAGTATCCCAGCCATTCAATTTTCCACTTCATTAATTCCCATCACACGAGGCATCTTCACAACTATCTACGTTAAACCAAAAAAACCAATTACCGAGCAAGAATTACATCAATTATACGAATCTACCTACGAACATGCTCCATTTGTCCGAATTCAAGAGGCGAATTTTTATCCAACTATAAAACAAGTAACAGCTTCTAATTACTGTGATATTGGCTTAGCTTATAATGAAAAAACGAATGTAATCACCATTGTTTCCGTGATTGATAATTTAGTCAAAGGAGCCGCTGGTCAAGCCGTTCAAAATTTAAATATAATGGCGAATTTTGCTGAAAGTGATGGATTGGGATTTATTCCGGTGTATCCGTGAAGGGAGAAAATAATATGGAACTTATTAAAGGAAATATCGCTTCACCAAAAGGTTTTTATGCTGATGGAAAACATGCTGGGCTTAAAAGAAAACGAAATGATATTGGCTGGATTTATTCAGAAGTTCCGGCAAATTCTGCGGCAGTCTACACGATGAACCAAATGCAAGCTGCACCAATTTTTGTAACGAAAGATTCTTTTAAAAATAACGCGAAGTTACAAGCAATTATCGTAAATAGCGGAAATGCTAATGCGTGTACAGGGAATCAAGGGATGTTAGATGCACTTGCAATGCGAGCTAAAACGTCAGAAAAACTAGAAATCCCGCTAGATTCTGTAGCAGTTGCTTCGACGGGGGTTATTGGCGAGATGCTCCCAATGAATAAAATAATGGCTGGAATTGATATGTTAGACAAACAAACGGGAAATGCCGCTGACTTTGAAGAAGCAATTTTAACGACGGATACGTTTCAAAAACAAATCAGTTTTCAAACAAAAATAGGTGGTAAAATAGTGACGATGTCAGGGGTAGCAAAAGGTTCAGGAATGATTCACCCTAATATGGCTACCATGCTCGCTTTTATTACAACAGATGCAAACATTCCAGCTAAATTATTGCAAAAATTACTAAAAATAAAAGTAGACAAAACTTTCAATCAAATAACGGTTGATGGCGATACTTCTACTAATGATATGGTCGTTGTTATGGCAAATGGATGCGCAGAAAACCCGCTGATTCAAGAAGGAACAGCTGATTTTGACAAATTTGCAGCTATGTTTCAAGCCGTAACAGAGCACCTTGCTAAAAGTATTGCTCGAGACGGTGAGGGCGCGACTAAATTAATTGAGGTTCAAGTAAAAGGCGCGACTAAAACAGAAGATGCCAGAATGATAGCTAAAAAAATCGTTTCTTCTAGTCTCGTGAAAACAGCAGCATTTGGTGGGGATGGTAACTGGGGACGTATTATTTGTGCAATTGGTTATTCAGGTGGCCGTTTTGCACCAGATAACATTACTATTAAAATTGGTGGCATGGAAATACTAAATCATAGTAGCCAAACAATTTTTAATCAACAAGCATTAGATGCCTATTTAGAAGAAGAACATATCGTTATTGAAGTCGATCTTCATATCGGTCTTGAGTCAGGAACAGCGTGGGGATGCGACTTAAGTTATGAATACGTCAAAATCAATGCATGTTACCGGACCTAAGGAGTGAATAGAATTGAAAAATACAATAGTAGTAAAATTAGGCGGCGTTGCAAGTGATAATTTGACAGACCATTTCTTCCAGCAAATTATCAAATGGCAAGCAGAGAAAAAGAAAATCGTACTAGTTCACGGCGGCGGTCATTATATAACGAAAATGATGAAAGCACTTGATATTCCTGTTGAGACGAAAAAAGGCCTACGCGTTACTAATAAACAAGCGCTTGAAGTCACAAAAATGGTTTTAATTGGCCAAGTCCAACCAGCCATCACTACAGCTTTTCAAAAAAGAAATATTTCTGTTATTGGATTAAACGCTGGCGACACTGGTTTGTTAGAAGCAGATCAAATTAATGATTCAGACCTTGGTTTTGTTGGGAAAATTACTAAAGTGAAAACAGCTTTAATTGAACAATTACTTGCTGAAAATATTATCACTGTGATTGCACCGCTTGGTATCAATAGCGCGCATGACTGGCTAAATGTCAATGCTGATACAGCGGCTTGTGAAGTAGCAAGTGCGCTAAATGCTGAAGCGCTTTACTTACTAACAGATGTCCCAGGCGTGAAAAATGGAGCAAAAATTATCGACGAAATAGCTACGGATGAAATAAACAAATTACAAACTACCGACATAATAAAAGGCGGAATGATTCCAAAATTAGCAAGTGCTGCTTTTGCTGCTGAAAATGGTGTCGGTCAAGTAATTATTACAGATTCACTTGAAAATGCTGGAACAAAAATTAAAAATAAGGTGGCGATTAGATGAAACATGTTTTTCCAACCTATGAAAGATTCCCAGTTGATATAGTTAAAGGTAACGGTACAATTGTCAAAGACGCAACAGGTAAAACGTATCTTGATTTTACTAGCGGGATTGCAGTTTGCAACTTAGGTCATTGCCCGGAGAATGTTACGGAAGCGATTCAATCCCAATTAGCAAATATTTGGCATACTTCGAATTTATATGAATGTGCACTGCAAGATAGCGTAGCGGAATTAATTACTAACGGGACAGATAAACTAGTATTTTTTTGCAATAGCGGGACAGAAGCTAATGAAGCTGCTCTTAAATTAGCGAGAAAATATACAGGCAAAGAAAAAATAATAACGTTTGAAAAATCTTTTCATGGTCGTACTTTCGGTTCGATGTCAGCTACCGGACAAGCTAAAATCCATCAAGGTTTCGGAAGTCTTGTTCCTGGCTTTACATACGTTCCCTATAACGATATAGAGTCTTTCAAAACTGAGCTTGACGAGAATACAGCGGCTGTCATGTTAGAGGTAATCCAAGGTGAAGGCGGCGTCATTCCAGGAAATGCAGTCTGGCTAATGGAAGTTCAAAGACTTTGTAAAAAAGCAGGCGTATTACTTATTATTGATGAAGTCCAAACAGGACTTGGCCGAACTGGAACCCTTTTTGGTTTTCAGCAGACGTTCTTAGATCCAGATATTTTTACTTTAGCAAAAGGGCTTGGTAACGGTTTGCCAATTGGAGCAATGGTCGGAAAAGAATACTTAAGCAGTGCTTTTGGACCGGGAAGTCATGGTTCTACTTTTGGCGGAAATAAACTAGCCCTCGCAGCTGCGAAAGAAATTTTATTATCAATGAAGCAACCAGGATTTTTAGAAGAAGTGAACGCAAAAGCAGCTTATTTTAGAAATTTATTAGAAGAACATTTCGAGCAGTTAGAAAATGTTGTAGAAATTCGCGGTGAAGGTTTTCTCATTGGCATAGAACTGGATAGTATCGCGGAGCCAGTTGTTACAGAATTACGTAATAAAGGTTTATTAATACTAACAGCCGGGCCCAATATATTACGAATTTTACCACCTTTAACTGTAAGCTATGCAGAAATAGATCAAGTAATTAGTATATTAAAAAGCGTTTTGGAAAAACAATTGATTGGAAGTGAGTGAGATGACGATGTACGTTAAAAGCAGTACGACAGGAAAAGATATGTTAGATTTGCTTGAGTGGAATAAAGAAGAGTTGATCGATATTATTAAGCTGGCTGTTGCAATGAAAACAAATCCAGCTCATTATAGTCATATTTTAAGTGGAAAAATTTTAGGAATGATTTTTGATAAACCTTCTACTAGAACGCGGGTGTCTTTTGAAGCGGGTATTTTGCAATTAGGTGGTCAGGCGATTGTAATGAGTTCTAAGGAACTTCAAATCGGTCGGGGTGAGCCAATTAAGGACACAGCGCATGTAATGTCAGAGTATATCGATGCAATTATGATTCGGACTTTTAGCCATGAAAAAGTAGAAGAATTGGCGTACCATGCAGCGATTCCTATTATTAATGGTTTAACCGATTTACATCATCCATGCCAGGCGTTAGCAGATTTAATGACTATTTATGAATGGAAAGATCAATTTGAAGGTGTCAAATTAGCCTATATTGGTGATGGAAATAATGTATGTCACTCTCTTGTTTTAGCAAGCGCAATGGTTGGGCTAGATATACGACTAGCAATGCCAAAAGGATATGAGGTTGACGAAGCGATTCTCCATACTGCGAAAGAATTAGCAGAAAAAAGTGGCGCGAAGATTTTCATAACCGAAGATCCAAAGCTTGCTGCAGCAGATGCGGATTTTATTTATACAGATGTTTGGACAAGCATGGGGCAGGAAGAAGAAAATGCAAAACGTTTAGCTGATTTTGGGGGGAAATATCAAGTGAACAGAGAGTTAGTTAGTGTTGCTAAGCCAGATTATCATTTCTTACATTGTTTACCAGCACACCGAGAAGAAGAAGTGACAGCAGAGATTATTGATGGGGCTCACTCGGTTATTTATCAACAAGCAGGAAATCGGCTGCACGCACAAAAAGCATTACTAGCAGCGATTTTGGAAGTAAAATAATTAATGGAATAGACAAGGTGAGAGAAATGTTTGAAATCCCTAGTTTCTAATATAATTCTCCTAACTAATTTGTTTGTAATCATGTATAATAGGAAAAGTGAAAGTCCTATTGTTAACAATATCACTATGCTGTATTGTTTGTGTAAAACATTAAGTGAAGCGATTTTATATTAGGAAGGGGTCAGCATGGACAAAAAAGAATTTTTACAGGAACTTGAAGAAATTGTATCTGACCCAATTTTTATTGGAAAAAATAAATCAGAACGACAGAAAGAAATAGACAACAATATGTGGTGTATTTCTATAAACGTAAAAGTAGTAGAAGGGATAACTTTAGAGGATTTGCTTATATTCATTAAACGAGTTATCTCAAATCGAAATGAACAAGTTCAAAAGTTAAAACTGTCTAAAACCATCCTCTTTTATTTATGGTTTGATGCTCAAGCTAGTCAAATTAGGTTTAATGTTATATCTAATTATGATATAGCATTGCCATTCGGTTGTAAAACTACTTTTGTGGATAATTATGATTGTATCATTAAGGAATTTTTGCAAACAGCTTATCATAATGACTGCTCTTATATTGACGAATATACAAGCCAAGATTTTTCATTGAAGGTGTACCTTACGAAATTATAATGTTACACCTCATTTTAAGAATATTTGTAGACGAATAATCGTATAAAATCAACCTTTTTATTATTAGAAAGTAGGTGGAATATATTTGAAAAAGGAATTTTTTCACAATTCTATAATGGAGAGCGCAGAACTGGGAAGGGACAAAGTAATACTCGTTTTTTTAAGTAATGATAATTTATCCAAAAATTTAGCTTATAAGATTGTTGCAAATTTAAAATCTGAAAGAGAAGCGAAAATGACCTTTAACCTGACACAATTGAATTTTGAATTTGAAACAAAGCAAGTAATAATTTCCTATTATATTCTTGACGAAGAGTATCCGGATAAAAAAGTAACTTTTCAGGAGTTATTAGATTTGTTAAAATACAATTATAAAGTAACGTAAGATAAAACAATTACTACTAAATAAAAAAAGCAATATAAATTGGAAAAACTCCAAAACATATTGCTTTTTTTATTCATTTATTTGATGCCCAGTTTTTTATAGGAAATTACGTTTCACTTTATCCCAGAAGGAATTTTTAGGCAGTTTAATAATATTGATAAAGCGATCGCCTACTTCTAAGTTAACCTCATGAACATGTTGGATACTAAGTGCTTCGCTATCCATTCCAATCATTGGGAATTCATTATTTCCTTCTTCAGATGCAATCTCAATCCGTAATTTGCGTTTTGGACTAAGAATGAAAGAAGAACCGAGTGTGCGGAATTTATTATTGTTAATAGAAGCGAGTTCACTTACTTGCATAGATGGAAGAAGTGGGTCCACGATAGAACCGTTCACTGATTTATTATAAGCGGTACTTCCTGTTGGTGTGGAAATAACCATGCCATCTCCGCGGAAAGTTTCGAAGTGAGAATCATTAATATAAAGATCCATCGTAAGTGTTCTAATAATGGAAGAACGAATATTAAATTCATTTAAGACATAAAATGCTTTGGTATTATTTACTGTTCCATAAATAGTGGGGTAACGACGTACTAACCAACGATCTTCTATTGCTGCCTTGATGATTTCATCCAATTGATTAATATGGAAGTCACAGTATTGACCTAATTGCTCTGTTAGTGCAATCCCTGCATATAAACAATCTTGACGGAAGCCGGTTTCTCTTACAGATTTAAGAAAAGCACCATCGCCACCAATACTGATAATAACGTTTGCTTTTTGATAGTCATCTGTCAATTCATATCCATAATCCGTCGTAATTTTCTTCAATTCTTTTGCTTTTGCATGTAATTCTTCTGTTTTTCGATAGGAAAAATAAAAAATAGTTTTTGCCATGTTAGTTGTCCCTCCAGAATCCAATTTTAATCAACAAACTTATTATAACATGACTTAAGAGCAATTTCTTTCTTCATCTTTAAAAAAGTGAAAAGGGACACAATTTAAGAGAAAGATTGTACAAAATAAAAGAGACTGGTATTATTACATTATCTAAGTAGAAAAAGGGGAGAAATAAATGAACGCTAAAAGATGGATTGCACTAGGAATTGTTTTCGCACTTTTGATAGTTAGTGCGTTAGCAAAATTTACATCAAGTCAAATTGCTTCAATGGAAGAGAGTAACCCGACATTTATCGAAAGTTTATTCGCAGATATGGATGAACTCACAGAAACGGTAATTGAAGAAGGTGGAGCCGATACAATTGCTGTATTATCTGTAGATGGTACTATTCAAGATACGGGAGATTCTGGTTCTTTATTTAGTGGAGCAGGCTACGACCATTCATTTTTCATGCAACAATTAGAACAAGTGAGAAACGATGATTATATTCAAGGTGTACTTTTGTATGTAAATTCACCAGGTGGCGGCGTCATGGAATCCGCACAAATTCGTGACAAAATTTTACAAATTCAAAAAGAACGTAATATACCGTTTTATGTTTCCATGGGGAGTATGGCAGCATCAGGAGGATATTATATTTCCGCACCAGCTGACAAAATTTTTGCAAGCAAAGAAACATTGACTGGTTCGCTTGGCGTTATTATGCAAGGGTATGATTATAGCGAATTAATGAAAAAACTAGGTGTTTCGGATAATACCATTAAAAGTGGCGAATATAAAGATATTATGAGCGGCACCAGACCAATGACAGAAGATGAGAAGAAAATTATGCAGTCAATGATTGATGATTCTTACAATGAGTTCGTTAATGTCGTTGCAAAAGGTCGTGGAATGTCTGTAGAAGAAGTGCGCAAAATTGCAGACGGCCGCATATATGATGGTCGCCAAGCAAAAGAAAATGGCTTAATTGATGAGTTTGGCTATCAAGAAGATGCTTTAGAAGCTTTGAAAAAAGAAAAAGGACTATCGGATGCAACAGTCATCCAATATGATGCACCGGAAGACTTTAGTTCACTGTTCTCTGTAGCAGCACAAAAAATCTCCGGTCAAAATGCGGATATTTCTCAACTAATTAAATTAACTGGCACACTCAAAGCGCCAAGAATGATGTATTTATATGGAGAATAATGTGAGAGGAGAGGCGCAAATGGCTAATGAAAATGCTGCTTTTGAAAGTAAACGCCAAGTCTATCATTATGAACCACCTATTCCGAAAGAAGAAGCTATTCCTAAACAGTATTTTGCTGGATTTTGGATCCGATTTTTAGCTTATTTAGTTGATTTAGTTGTCATCGCGGCTTTGAAGGGAATTATCGTTAACCCGATTTTCCGTGTTTCTGGGATGGAAATGGATGACGGTTTTTTCACATTTTATTGGGGGATGACCACGATTATTTTCCTAGTTTACTTTATTTTACTAACTAAGTTTTTTGGACAAACAATAGGAAAAATGCTGTTCGGACTTCGTGTAGTCAAATTAGATGGGAAAAAATTAACTTGGTTAACCGTATTATTCCGAGAAGGTGCGATGCGTTTTGTATTAAAAACAATTTGGCCTTTATACGTTGTTTGTGCTTTTACGCCAAATAAACAAGGAATTGCAGATTTCTTTGAATCTACCTCTGTTGTCCACATAGGTTATTTAGAATTAGATGAAAAGTGGGCAAATGGAGCAAAAAAATAGCTTATAGTTCACTTCTTCTTTAAAATGGAATAGAAGCGTCCATTAAAGGAGGAAGAAAAATGACTCAAGTAACATTTAAACATAATCCAGTTACACTCGTAGGTACCGAAAGAAAAGCAGGCGATAAAGCGCCAAACTTCACAGTGGTTAATAGAGATTTAGAAGAAGTAACCTTGCACGATTATGACGGTAAAGTGAGACTTATCAGCGTTGTTCCTTCCATTGATACAAGTGTTTGTTCCACACAAACACGTAAATTTAATGAAGAAGCAAGCAATTTAGATAATACGGTTGTCTTAACTATCTCCGTCGATTTACCATTTGCTCAAAAGAAATGGTGTGCAGCAGAAGGTTTGCCAAATGCAATTACTTTATCTGACCACCGCGATCTTTCTTTTGGGGAAGCATACGGTGTCGTTATGAAAGAACTTCGCTTACTAGCGCGTTCTGTTTTCGTTGTAAATGCAGCAGGAGAAATTGTCTACACCGAAGTAGTTTCAGAAGGCAGCGACCATCCGAATTATGGAGCGGCAATTGAAGCTGCGAAAAAAGCATAAATTATCTGTAAAACGTAATGGGTCAAGAAATACTGACCTATTACGTTTTTTATTTTTATGCTAAGATAGCTTTATTGGTAGTCATAATAGATGGGAAGGCAAGGTATTTATATGGATAAAAAAGTTTTTATGGTTTTGGAAGATTTAAACATATTATTATCCACTTTCTTAAATAATGAGAATTTAGGAGTATTTTTTTCTAAAGATTATAAGCATCAGTATATAGGAATCGATGACATTAGTGAAATGCATCTTACTAAAATGCATTCAATATTAGTAGGTAATCAGGATGTACAGCTAAAAATATTAGGGAAATATCAAAGTGAAGTGAATCGAGATGATAAGAGAGGCTTTGTAAGTATAAGGCTTGGTGATGAGGATCAATATGCTTTAGGAGCAACTCTCTTTCTTTCTGATCCATCTGAAAATGAGAGAAGGGTAGTAAATTTAATAAATCAATTCTTACGAAAAAACTGCCATAAAGGTGTTTATAACTCCCAGCGTACCAAAGTTGAAAATTATTATTGGACAAATAGTGCGCTTCTACGTGAAAAAAATTGGCACTTATTCTTAAGGGAAAGAAAATTTTCTGAAAAAAATAAAATAAATGGATACACACCCTTTATAATAGAGGAAGACCAATAAATATATTTTATAGAAAATAGTGATTATTAAGTAGAAATTTTATGAGTAAGAAGTTTTTTCTGTATTACTACAAAAAATAAACTGTACTAATTATAATTAACTATTTCCAATTGGAATTTCATCTTTTACTACAGAAAATCCTTTCACATTCTTTAGAAATACTGTATAATATTTGGTGGTGTTAGTAATGATGGAAATTCGAGGTGTTACTTTTGGCAAATGAAGCAACGCAAGAATTGTTTCAAGTGCTTGATAATACAGCTATTATCTTGCAAAATGAACTTGAAATAAGCTATTTGGAAGCGGTTTATGAAACAGGAGAAAACCTGTTTCAAAAAGAAGTTTTACAAAAAGAAGAGTTGTCTTCTGAAAAACAATTGAAATTACAAGAGTCTTACGAAAGTATCGAACTTGAGAATTTTTCAAATGAAGAAATACGCAAAGGTCTTCAATTAGCACTACTAAAAGGCATGAAACATGGTATTCAAGTCAATCACCAAATGACACCAGATTCCATTGGTTTTATTATGGCTTATTTACTTGAAAAAGTGATTCAAAAAAAGAAAAATATTTCTATTTTGGATCCAGCCTGTGGAACAGCGAACCTTTTAACTACCGTGATAAACCAACTAGAACTAAAAGGCGATGTAGACGTTCATGCGAGTGGTGTGGATGTAGATGATTTGCTTATTTCACTTGCATTAGTAGGCGCGGATTTACAGCGACAAAAAATGACGTTACTTCATCAAGATGGTCTGGCTAATTTGTTAGTAGATCCTGTAGATGTTGTAATGAGTGATTTGCCTGTGGGGTATTATCCAGATGATGAAAATGCAAAAACATTTGAACTTTGCCGTGAAGAAGGGCATTCATTTGCACATTTCTTATTTATTGAACAAGGAATGCGCTACACAAAGCCAGGAGGATATTTGTTCTTCTTGGTACCTGACGCAATGTTTGGGACTAGTGACTTTGCTAAGGTGGACAAGTTTATCAAGAAAAACGGTCATATTGAGGGAATTATTAAATTGCCTGAAACACTGTTTAAGTCTGAACAAGCACGAAAAAGCATCTTGATTTTACGAAAAGCGGACGTAAATGTAAAGCCGCCAAAAGAAGTTTTACTGGCCAATCTCTCTTCACTAACAGATCCGAGCGTAACTGCACCGATTTTAGCTGAAATAGAGAACTGGTTCAAGGGAAACAATAATGGAAGGAATTGACAAAAACAAAATGGAAAAAACGATTGCAATTAACGCCGGAAGTTCTTCACTGAAATTCCAATTATATGATATGCCATCTGAACGTGTTATTACAGCAGGTATTGTAGAAAGAATTGGCTTGAAAGATTCTATTTTCACAATTACTGTAGACGGAGAAAAAATCAAAGAAATTATTGATATTCCTGATCATGAAATTGCTGTTCAAATGCTACTTGAAAAATTAATTAATCACAAAGTTATCGGTTCTTACGATGAAATTACTGGAATTGGTCACCGTGTCGTTCACGGTGGAGAAAGATTCCCTGAATCCGTTTATATTGATGACCAAGTAATTAAAGATATTGAAGCTCTATCTGAACTTGCGCCACTTCATAATCCAGCAAACGTTACTGGAATTAAAGCTTTCCGTAAAATTTTACCTGACGTTGTTTCAGTGGCTGTTTTCGATACAGCGTTCCACCAAACAATGCCTCCAGCAAGTTACCTTTACAGCTTGCCTTACAGCTACTATGAAGATTATGGCATCCGTAAATACGGTTTCCATGGTACAAGTCACAAATATGTATCCGAACGCGCTGCAGAACTTCTAGGTCGTCCTGTAGAAGAGTTACGTTTACTAACATGTCACCTTGGAAATGGTGCTAGTATTGCTGCAATTGAAGGCGGAAAATCAATGGATACTTCCATGGGATTCACTCCACTAGCAGGTGTTTCTATGGGAACTCGTTCTGGTAACATTGACCCAGCGCTTATTCCTTTTATTATGGAAAAAACTGGCAAAACTGCTGAACAAGTGCTTGATGTATTAAATAAAGAATCTGGTATGCTTGGTGTTTCTGGTATTTCAAGCGACCTTCGTGATTTAGAAGATGAAGCTGCAAAAGGAAACGACCGTGCAGAACTTGCACTTCAAGTTTTCGTTGACCGTATTCATAAATACATTGGTTCTTATGCAGCTCGAATGAACGGCGTAGACGCAATTATCTTCACAGCTGGTATCGGTGAAAATAGTTCATACATTCGTGAAAAAGTACTTCGTGGGCTTGAATTCATGGGCGTATACTGGGATCCAGCACTTAACCAAGTGCGCGGAGAAGAAAGATTCCTTAACTACCCACATTCTCCGGTAAAAGTAATCATCATTCCTACAAACGAAGAATTAATGATTGCTCGTGATGTAGAGACAATTAAAAACAATCGCTAAAAACGATAAAAAAGGCTAGCTCTTTTTAAAGAGCTAGCCTTTTTCTATTATTATTTCTCATCTTTATAATCAGGCACATCATTACGAACTACAAGGACATCACAAGGGGAGTGGCGAATAATATATTCTGATACACTACCAATTAACAAACGTTCTACAGCGTTTAGGCCAGTAGCACCACACATAATTAAATCTGCTTGGAATGCTTTTGCTGCTTCTTTTGTAATGGCTGTTTTTGGTGAACCGTATTCAATATAGCTTTCTACTTTTGTTACACCGCCTTTTAAAGCATCTTCTTTATAGCCACTAAGTAATTCGTCTGCATATTCAGTAGCTTTGTCCGCCATGCTTGTATCATAATTGGCTACGGACGAGAACGCACGTGTATCAATAACATGTACAAGACCAAGCGCCGCATCATTACGGTTAGCCACTTGAATTGCTTTTTGGAAAGCTCTTTCTGCTTCTTTAGATCCATCAACTGCTACTAAAACTCTTTCATATTGTTGTAACATAATAATTCCTCCAATCAAAATATATGTATCTACTATACTTATATTTTACCCCTTTTTTTCCAAAAGAACCATAAAATGAAAAATAAATTATTATGAGGTAAATATTTCGTCTAATTTTGCTAAATCTTTTGTTTGAATTTCCGTTAGTTAATTTTTTACAATTTAGGTATATTGTGTTAGCATGGGGGTGTAGAAAATCTTTTATAGTCTATTATACCTATATCGAGGAGAGTGATTTAGATGTTAGTCGGCGTACCAAGAGAAATAAAAAATAATGAGAATAGGGTGGCAATGACCCCGGCAAGTGTTTTTTCTTATGTAAATGCAGGACACACTGTTTATGTGGAAAAAGATGCGGGGATTGGCTCTAATTATCAAGACGCTGATTTTGTGCAAGCGGGAGCAAAAATTGTCGAAACAGCTAAAGAGGCTTGGGATGTAGACATGGTTGTAAAAGTAAAAGAACCAATTGCTTCAGAATACCAATATTTTAAAGAAGGTTTATTACTTTTCACATATTTACATTTAGCGAATGAACCAAAGCTTGCCGAAGCTTTATTACAAAGTAAAGTAAATAGTGTAGCTTATGAAACAGTAGAACTCGCTGATCATACACTTCCACTACTTTCTCCAATGAGTGAGGTTGCAGGAAGAATGGCAGCTCAGATTGGCGCACAATTTTTACAAAGAACAAATGGTGGTATGGGTGTATTGCTTGGTGGTGTACCTGGTGTTGAGAAAAGTGAAGTAGTTATTATCGGTGGCGGAATTGCTGGAACAAATGCAGCAAAAATTGCTGTAGGACTTGGCGCTAATGTTACAATACTGGATATGAATTTGAAACGACTTCGCGAATTAGATGATATTTTTGGGAATCAAGTACAAACTTTAATGTCAAATGATTTTAACATCGAAATGGCTGTTAAAAAGGCCGATTTAGTCATAGGAGCTGTATTAATCAAAGGAGCAAAAGCACCAAAATTAGTTAAGGAGCATGTTATTAAACAAATGATTCCTGGTTCAGTTCTTGTGGATATTGCAATTGATCAGGGCGGGATTTTTGAAACTACCGATCATGTTTCTACACATGATAATCCAACATATGAAAAATATGGAGTTCTTCATTATGCAGTTGCTAATATGCCAGGAGCTGTTCCGCGGACATCTACCTTAGCGTTAACAAATGCTACCTTACCATTTGGATTAAAACTTGCGAATGATGGATTAGAAGAAGCTATAAAAAAAGATCCATACTTGCTTCGTGGTTTAAATACGTATCAAGGGCATATTACGTATAAAGCTGTTTCTGATTCTTTGAATTTACCTTATACAAATAGTGCAGAATTAATTTAATAAAAAGCAAACTTCCGCACGGAAGTTTGCTTTTTTTATTTGATAACTTGTAACGTTTTTGGAAACTCGGTTAGCACTTGAACACCGTCTTTTGTAACTACTAAGTCATCTTCAATACGAACGCCAGCCACTCCAGGAACATAAATACCTGGTTCAATCGTAAATACCATATTTTCCTGCAATTCCATTTTATTTGTTTCTGTGATGGAAGGGAATTCGTGAACACTAGCACCTAATCCGTGACCGAGGCGATGGGGGAAATAATCGCCATATCCAGCTTCACAAATAATATTCCTAGCAGTTAAATCGATATCACTTGCTTTTATACCAGCTTTTACTTTTTCAACAGCAGCTAGTTGTGCTTCTAAAACAGTATCGTAAATTTTTTTCTGTTCATCGGAAATGTCACCGAAAGCCACTGTACGTGTAATGTCAGAGCAATAGCCTTTATGGACAACCCCTAAATCAAATAAAACTAAATCGCCTTTTTGGATTTTAGTTTCGCCAGGAGTACCGTGTGGCAGGGCACCGTTTTTACCAGTAAGCACCATTGTATCGAAAGACATTGCGGTTACGCCTTTTTTCTTCATTTCATATTCGATTTTTGCCACAATTTCTGCTTCGGTTTTGCCTTCTGCGATTTCGTCTACGCCAACTTGTACCGCATAATCTGCTAATAAAGCTGCTTCTTTTAATATTTTTAGTTCGGCTTCTGTTTTTATAAGACGAATTTGCTCGATTTTGTGTTCAATCGGAATGAAAGAGCTGTCGGCGAATAAACCACCTAATTGTTCGTAGCGATCTACGCTCATATGTTTTTTCTCAATAGCAAATTTACTTGGATTTGCTATACGTTTTTTGATTTCGTCTGCAATGATTGTGAAAGGGTTCTCGGTATCGTTATATCCATACGCAGGGTGTGTCCAGTCGCCGCCACGAACATCTTCTACTTCAAGAGCCGGCGTAAATAGAAAAGGTTCGTTATCTGGGAAGACAGCTAAGCCAAGTACACGCTCATGTGGCTCACTATGATAACCTGAGAAATAGGCGATGTTCTCTGGATCTGTTAAAAATGCCACCTCGGCACCTTGGTCTTTTAACCAGTTTTGTAAGACATCGATATTTTTTTCCATAATTGTACCTTCTTTCCAATTGATTTCTATTTCATGATAACATGTGGAGGAAATATTTTGCTAATAAACGCCTCCTAGTTTACGAGGTGTTATATATTAGTTTATAATAAATAGTGGTACAATAATACACGTAAAATAATTAATCAGGAAGGAAGTTTTTACTATGAAGATTTCATTTCATGGTCAATCTTGTATTAAAATAATTACTGGAAATACAACTATTTTAGTTGATCCATTTATTTCTGGGAATGAAAAGTGTGATTTAAAAGCAGAAGAGCAAATGCCAGATTTTATTGTTCTGTCGCATGGGCATGATGATCATGTCGGTGATACAGTTGAAATTGCTAAGAATTCTGGAGCAACAGTCATTTGTAATGCAGATTTAGCTGCATTTTTAGCTGTAGAAGATGGTCTTGAGAATATTGCGGCAATGCATATTGGTGGGAAAAGACAGTTTAGTTTTGGGCAAATAAAGTTAACGCAAGCTTTTCACGGATCACAGACAGTTCGAGATGGTCGCATTGTTAACCTTGGTTTCCCAACCGGAATTGTATTTACGATAGAAGATAAAAATATTTATTTTGCAGGGGACACTGGTTTATTTTCTGATATGAAATTAATTGGTGAATTAACCCCGTTAGATGTTGCTTTTTTGCCAATTGGGGATAATTTTACAATGGGACCGGAAGATGCGGCGATTGCAGCACGATTTTTACAAGCGAAATTAGTTGTTCCAATACATTACAATACATTTCCTTTGATTGCGCAAGATCCGCACAAATTTGTTGCATCGCTTGATAAGGGGATAACTGGCAAAGTACTTGAAATTGGGGAAGGTATCGAAATCTAACAAAATAGGAATGGGTGAACGAGTCGTGGCCACAAAACATGAACAGATTTTAAAATACATTGAAAATCTTGCAGTTGGAGAAAAAATTTCTGTGCGAAAAATCGCAAAAAACTTATCTGTAAGTGAGGGTACCGCTTATCGGGCTATTAAAGACGCAGAAATAATCGGGTTTGTTTCCACCATTAAACGAGTGGGGACACTTCGAATTGAACGAAAACAAAAGGATAGTATCGAAAAATTAACTTTTGCTGAGATTGTGAACATGATTGATGGGCAAGTGTTAGGCGGTCGTGCTGGGCTTTACAAATCGCTTAATAAGTTTGTTATTGGTGCGATGACGGTGGAAGCGATGGAACGCTATACCGACGCTGGGAACTTATTAATTGTCGGAAATCGGGTGAGCGCTCATGAACTTGCTTTGAAACGTGGCGCGGCGGTACTGATTACTGGTGGATTTGATACGGACGACGAAGTAAAACAGTTGGCGGATGAGAAAGAATTGCCTATTTTATCGACTTCGTATGATACGTTTACGGTTGCAACGATGATTAACCGCGCGATTTATGACCAATTAATTAAAAAAGAAGTAGTATTTGTTGAGGATATTTTGACACCACTAGAAACAACTGCATTTTTATCTACGTCTGATAAAGTGGAAGATTGGCATAAAATGGAAGAGGCAACAGGCCACAGCCGTTTCCCTGTTGTTAACCGGGCGATGAGACTAACTGGGATGGTTACGAGTAAGGATATTCTAGAAAAAAATCCAAGTATTTCGATTGAACGAGTAATGACAAAAAATCCGTTAACCGTTGGACCGAAAATGAGCGTAGCCTCGGTGGCACACATGATGATTTGGGAGAGTATCGAAGTAATTCCGGTCGTTAAAGATGACTTAACTTTAATTGGTATCGTTAGCAGACAGGATATTCTAAAATCTATGCAAATGATTCAAAAACAACCGCAAGTCGGCGAAACAATTGATGATACGATTGCGAATCAGCTTTCCGAAAAAGCAGATACTGGCGAAGAGGCAGATTACGAATTTAAAGTAAGCCCCCAAATGACTAATTCGCTTGGAACATTATCGTACGGTGTATTTACCCAAGTGGTCTGCGAAGTCGTACAGCAAAAACTATTTTCTATGAAGAAACGGAATGTAGCGATTGAAAATGTAACAATGTATTTTCTAAAACCTGTTCAAATGGACGCGACGATTGTCATTAAGCCGCGAATTTTGGAAATGGGGCGTAAAGCCGGGAAGTTAGATGTAGAGCTTTATTTAGAAGGGATTTTGACCGGAAAAGCTATTGTCGCTTGTCAAATGATGGAACGTTAAAAAGAAATAGAGGCGAAACAATGAAAAGTGAGATTTTACAACAAATAAAACAATATGAAACGATTATTTTGCATAGGCATGTACGTCCTGACCCAGATGCATACGGTTCGCAAATGGGACTTGCAGAAATTATCCGAGCTAGTTTTCCAGAGAAAAAAGTTTACTCGGTTGGGAATGATGAAGTGTCGCTCCAATTTTTAGGTGCAGTAGATGAAATAGCCGATGAAGTATATAAAGATGCGCTTGTAATTGTGTGTGACACCGCAAACCAAGAGCGGATTTCAGACGGGCGGTTTAACCTCGGTAAAGCACTAATCAAAATTGACCACCATCCAAATGACGATGCTTATGGTGATTTACTTTGGGTTGATACGACTGCTTCTTCTTGTAGCGAAATGATTGCTGCTTTTTGGGAATCATTTTCAGAAGAGTTAATTCTAAATGAAAAAGCTGCAAGACTCCTCTATGCTGGAATTGTTGGTGATACTGGACGGTTCTTGTATCCAAGTACAACAGAAGAAACTTTACTTCTATCCTCGTATTTAGTAACATTTCCATTTAATCGTCCGGCGCTTTACCGTGAATTATATGAGCTACCAAAAAATACAGTGAAGCTTTCAGGGTATATTTTGCAAAACTTTGTTATGGATGAAAATGGCGCTGCAACCGTTTATTTAAGTGATACGCTTTTAAACGAGTTTGAAGTAGATCCGCGCGACGCTTCCGCACTTGTATCTTGCATCGAAAATGTGGAAGGAATTAAGGCGTGGATTATGTTCATTCAAGAAGGCCCGGTTTTCAGAGCGCGGTTACGTTCAAAAGGACCAGTTATTAATGAGCTAGCGAAAGAATACGGTGGAGGCGGACACCCACTCGCTTCTGGCGCGACCCTTCATAATGAAGAAGAAATAAAAGAAATGACAGCAAAACTTGCACGCATCTGTGCGGCTAAATAAACAAGAAATAAAGCCAGTTTAACTAGCTGGCTTTATTTTTATATAAAAACACGAACACACTTTCTTTTTTTTAGCTTAACCGATATAATGGAAAAAGAGAGTTTTGAAAGGAGAGAGGATAGTGGGGTTTGTTCATTTACAAGTTGCGAGTGCTTATGATTTGCTTTCTAGTACAGCATCAATCGATAAGCTAATCGCTAAAGCAAAAGAATACCATTATCCAGCCTTAGCAATTACGGATAAAAATGTACTTTACGGAGTAGTTGAATTTTATCAAAAGTGTTTAGCGGCGGATATAAAACCAATTATCGGGATGACGGTGACAATACAAGGTTACTTAAATCCAATTAATTCATATGAGTTGATATTAATTGCGGAATCAACCGCTGGATATCATGAGTTATTAAAAATCGCAAGTGCCATTCAAACACGGGAAGAAGGTCCCGAATTGCCACAGAGTTGGTTGCGTGCGTATAGCAGTCATTTAATTGCTATTTCACCCGGCGCCAAGGGAGAAGTAGAGCGTCTTCTTATGGAAGAAAATCGCGACGGGGCACTAGAAGTTTACGAGAACTTAGTCAGGATTTTTGGCAAAGAATCCGTTTATTTATCAGCCCAAAAAGAAAACCCACGCCTTTTTGCCAAAATAGAAGCTTTTTCAGCAGAAGAAAAGGCTCCTGTTGTTGCAACGAAAGATGTCCAATATATGGAGCCAAAAGATGCTCAGGCTAAAGAAGTTTTGACTGCAATCCGTGATAATCGTACAGTAGATTGGGAGACGCTGCCACTCGCTGGTCCCAATTATTTTACTTCACAGGCTGAAATGGAGCGTGACTGGCAGACTGATTTCGAAAAACAGGCATGTCTCGAAACAGAGAAATTAGCCGAACGTTGTCACGTTGAAATCGCCTTAGATCAGCATTTGTTGCCAAGATTTCCGTTAAACCAAGAACAAAATGCCTCAGATGTTTTAAGGCAAACGGCTTATGCTGGCTTGAAAGAACGGGATTTATTAGCAAAAGAATATCGCGAACGTTTAGATTATGAGCTAAACGTTATTACAGAGATGGGGTTTGCAGATTATTTCTTAATTGTTTGGGATGTTATCCGTTATTCTCGAGAAGCAGGAATTTTAACTGGACCAGGTAGGGGGTCTGCGGCAGGGTCGCTTGTTTCCTATGCGCTTAGAATTACCGATGTCAATCCAATTCGTTATAACTTGCTATTTGAACGATTTTTAAACCCAGAAAGAATAACAATGCCTGATATTGACTTAGATTTTCCAGATAATCGCAGGGATGAAGTAATTTCTTATGTCGTATCTAAATACGGAGAGGCGCACGTTGCCCAAATTGGTACATTCGGGACCTTAGCTGCTAAAGCGGCGATTCGTGATACTGCGAGAAGCTTTGGTTTAAATTCGGTCCTATTATCAGAATGGTCGAAGTTAATTCCAAGTCAATTAGGCATCACCTTACAAAAAGCCTTCCAAGAAAGTCCACGACTGGAAAATCATATTAAAAGCTCCAAAGAAAACGAAATGATATGGGAAGTAGCTTGCCAACTCGAAGGTTTACCGCGCCATATTTCGACGCATGCTGCCGGGATTGTTATTAGCGATAAGCCCCTCGTTGAACAAGTTGCGCTTCAATTAGGTAGCGGAGATGCTAGATTGACCCAGTTTGCTATGGGGGAATTAGAAAAAATCGGCTTACTTAAAATGGACTTTCTTGGGCTCAGAAATCTGAGTTTACTTGATCGTGTTTTAAAATCAATTAATTATACTCGAGAAACGCCGCTAACTTTAGCAGATATTTCTTTAGAAGATAAAAAAACATTAAAACTGTTTCAAACAGGCGATACGACAGGCGTATTCCAATTTGAGTCAGACGGGATTCGCCGAGTGCTCCGAAAATTAAAGCCGACTTCTTTTGAAGATGTTGTGGCTGTGGATGCACTTTACCGCCCAGGACCAATGGAACAAATTGATACGTTTATTGCTAGAAAGCACGGAAAAGAAAAAATTCAATATCCACATCCAGATTTAGCGCCTATTTTAGAAGTGACTTATGGCGTTATCGTCTATCAAGAACAAATTATTCAAGTAGCTAATCAGATGGCTGGTTTTTCACTAGGAGAAGCAGATTTATTAAGACGAGCTGTCAGCAAGAAAAAAGCGGATGTTTTAAACGAGCAAAGACTTCATTTTGTTGAAGGAGCTAAAAATAAAGGGTATTTAGAGAGTAGTGCTAATCAAGTTTACGACATGATTGTCCAATTCGCGAATTATGGGTTTAACCGGAGTCATGCAGCTGCTTACTCAAAAATCGCTTTTCAATTAGCCTATTTAAAAGCACATTTTCCAGCGGCATTTATGTCGTCGCTTCTTAGTTCTGTTTTTGGAAACGATGATAAAATTTCCCAATATATTACAGAAGCAAAGAACTATGGTATCAACATGTTAGCACCAAGTATTAATCATAGTAATTATTACTTCCAAATGGAAAACGAGACCTCAATCCGTTATAGTTTCCGGGTTATTCGAAAAGTACCAACAAAATTTATTTTAGAAATCATCAATGAACGGAAGAAAGCACCATTTAAAGACTTCTTTGACTTTTGTGAAAGAATGCCTCACAAAATGCTCTCAGAAACGGTTTTAGAAGCGCTTGTTTTTTCTGGTTGTTTTGATGAATTTGGTGAAGACCGGGCAACTATATTAGCAACAATAGATGCAGTACTGCAATACATTTCATTACTCGGAGAAGATTCAAAAGGTATGAATCTTTTTGCAGAAGATGATGAGTTTTTGAAAAAAATGAAACCTCGTTACCGGAAAACCTCGCCAATTTCGATTGACGAAAAATTAGAAAAAGAAAAATTATATACGGGTCAATACGTTTCGGCACATCCAGTATCATATTATCAAAACAAATTACAAAACCTTGCTATTACAAAGTTAGCGAGTGTTGTTTCTGGAAAAATCTATCAAGTTGCAGCCTATGTTCATGAAGTGAAGTCTATTCGAACTAAAAAAGGGGAAACGATGTGCTTTTTGACGATTAGTGATGAATCGAAAGAACTAAGTGCTGTGATGTTTCCTGAAAGCTACCGAAAATACGCCAATTTTGCTCAAAAAGGAGAAATTCTTTTTCTTAAAGTGAAAGCAGATACGAGGAATGGAGAACTTCAATTAATTATCAATGAAGCTTCAGATTTAAAAGAAATGAAAGCTCCAGTAAGGCTATTTCTAAAGGTTACGGAACCACTGCAAATGGAGCAAATAAAACCGATTTTAGCGCGACATAAAGGAGATAGCAAAGTTATTATTCACCAAGCAATAACCAAGCAAACAACGGAACTTAAAAATATTCAAGTTACACCATCAAATGAGCTGCAAGAAGCACTGTTGAAGTTGCTTGGTAAAGAGAATGTAGTGTTTAAGTAATCTTAGACTTTCTATATTTATAGAAAGTATGTTATAGTTTAACGTGGAAAACAATATTGCGCAGTCTGTCCAGTTGTAATTCGGATAGACTGGCATTTTGTCTTCTTGTGGAAAAATGCGATGGATTTATGTTTCATGTCTTTATTCATTTTTTATTTTTACAACATTAAGAATCGTTAATAACCACAATAGAAAGCGTAAATGGGGAGGGTTATCCTTGCTAGGAGACTTGTTTACAAAACCAAAAAAGAGAAAATATGCCACAATTCCTTCTGATGGGACGAAAGCAGATGTTCCAGAAGGTATTATGACAAAATGTCCAGAATGCAAAAAAATAATGTATACCAAAGAATTGCAAAAGAATCTTATGGTATGTAATTATTGTGGTTTTCACCATCCAATTGGTGCTACAGCTAGAATTGATATGTTAGTTGATGCAGGCTCTTTTGAAGAGATTGATGCTAATTTAACGACTGCGAATCCACTTGGTTTTGAAAATTATATGGATCGAATTGAGAAAGATAAGCAGAAGAGTGGTTTGAATGAAGCGATTGTTACTGGTCATGCTACGATTGATGGTAATCCGCTTGTGATTGCTGTTATGGACTCACGCTTTAGAATGGCGAGTATGGGTTCCGTTGTCGGCGAAAAAATTCTTCGTGCAGTAGAGGAAGCTGATAAATCAAGTAAACCATTTGTAATTTTCACTGCTTCTGGTGGTGCTCGTATGCAAGAGGGAATGCTTTCACTTATGCAAATGGCGAAAACTTCCGCCGCATTTAAACGATTTAGTAATCACGGTGGACTTGTCATTACGGTAATGACGCATCCGACTACTGGTGGCGTTTCTGCTAGTTTTGCATCACTTGGAGATTATAATTTTGCGGAACCCGGCGCACTTATCGGTTTTGCTGGTCGCCGAGTGATTGAGCAAACTGTTCGTGAAGAATTACCAGAAGACTTCCAAACAGCGGAATTCTTATTAAAGCATGGACAATTAGATGACTGTATTTCACGACTTGATTTACAAAATAAATTAAGCTTTATTTTAAAAATCCATGTGAAAACACCTGAAGTTGGAGGTGAATCTGATGGCGAATGAAATGGAATTTGAGAAGCCAATTTTAGAATTAAAAAGTAAAATCGCTGACTTAAAGGAATATAATGAGACTTCTGATGTTGATTTGACTAATGAAATTGAAAAGCTAGAAAAACGCTTAACTAAGTTAGAATCCAGCATCTATAGCAATATGACTGCTTGGGATAAATTTCAAGTAGCTCGCCATCCGGACAGACCTACTACACTTGATTATATTTCGCTTTTATTTGAAGACTTTATGGAACTTCACGGGGATCGTGCATTTGGTGACGATGCTGCAATTGTTGGTGGTATCGCCACTTTCAAAGGTATTCCTGTGACAGTTATTGGACACCAACGTGGTAAAGATACAAAAGATAATCTGCACCGTAATTTTGGTATGCCTCATCCTGAAGGTTTCCGTAAGGCACTACGTTTGATGAAACAAGCAGATAAATTTGGTCGACCAATTATTTGTTTCATCGATACAAAAGGCGCTTATCCTGGTCGAGCTGCAGAAGAACGGGGCCAAAGTGAAGCAATTGCTAGAAATCTTTATGAAATGAGCGATATGAAAGTACCGATTATTTCTATTGTTATCGGTGAAGGTGGAAGTGGTGGTGCACTTGCTCTTGGTGTTGGAAATCAAATTTTCATGCTTGAAAATGCGGTTTTCTCTGTTATTTCACCAGAAGGAGCTGCAGCCATTTTATGGAAAGATGCTAGTCAAGCAAAAAAAGCAGCCGAATCTATGCGGATTACAGCTGGTGATTTATTTGAACTTGGCATTACAGATGGAATCATTCCAGAAGTAAAAGGCGGTGCACACCGAGATTTAACAGCACAAGCCGAAGAAATTAACAAAACTATCACGAAGTCTTTACATGCTCTAATGGCATTTTCTGAGGAACAATTAATGGAACAACGTTATGAAAAATTCAAGAAAATCGGCGTATATGAGACTTTATAAATAAAGAAAGAAGCGGATTTCCTAAAATATGGAAATTCGCTTCTTTGGTATATGCCAAATGGGGAAAGAAAGTTTATTCGTTCACAAGTATAGACCAATTATATTTATTTAAGCTATAAAGCCGTTTTTTGGTCAAATCGGAATAGACCGATATAAGAAAGCGCATATGCAAGCGGTTACGCTTTAAAAAAGTGCTTTGTTGGAGCTTTTCATTTGACCTTTTTTCATGTAGAATAAACACATGTGATGAAAAACAATATCATTGTCTGAGGTGGTAAGTAAAATGAAACGAATTGCAATTTTAACAAGTGGAGGAGACGCTCCAGGAATGAATGCAGCCACTCGTGCTGTTGTACGGAAAGCAATCTATGAAGGACTCGAAGTTTACGGTATTAACTATGGCTTTTTAGGGCTAGTCAATGGCGATATTCGTAAATTAGAATTAGGTTCTGTTGGTGATTTACTTCACCGCGGAGGTACATTCCTTTATTCCGCAAGATATCCTGAATTTGCTACAGAAGAAGGACAACTTAAAGGAATTGAACAATTGAAAAAACATCAAATCGATGGTTTAGTTGTAATCGGTGGAGATGGTTCTTACCACGGAGCGGAAGCACTTACAAAACGTGGTTTCCCAACTATTGGTATCCCAGGAACTATTGATAATGATATTTCTGGAACTGATTTTACTATTGGTTTTGATACAGCTTTAAACACTGTTCTTGATGCACTTGATAAAATCCGTGATACAGCTACTAGTCATGAACGTACTTTCATTATTGAAGTTATGGGTCGTGATGCTGGTGATATCGCTCTTTGGTCTGGTCTTGCTGGTGGCGCTGAAGCTATCATCGTTCCAGAAGAAAGCTTTAATATGGATGATGTCGTGGATCGTTTGAACAAAGGTCGCGAACGTGGTAAAAAACACAGTATTATCGTCGTTGCTGAAGGTGTAATGTCTGGTAACGAATTCGCTAAACAATTAGCTGAATATGGCGATTATCATGCACGTGTAACTGTTCTTGGACACGTTCAACGTGGTGGTAGCCCGACTGCATTTGACCGTGTACTTGCAAGTCGTCTCGGTGCACGTTCAGTAGAATTATTGTTAGAAAACCGCGGAGGATTAGCTGTTGGAATCCGTGAAAATAGAATTGTCGAAAATGACATTAGTGAGATTTTGAAAGAAAAACACACTCTTGATCAAAAATTATTTGATCTTGCATCTATTTTGTCGATTTAAAACGGCTGAAGAGCTGGCTGCCATGACAAAGCATGGTAGCCTTTCTTTGTGAAAAATTTTAGTAACGTATAAAAAATAGACTTTGAGAAAAAAGAGAAGTCAATTGTTAATTAAGCGTGCTGTAGCAATCCGGAAAACGTTTTCTTGTTATCGTTACCATGCTTCACAATTTGCGCTCTTATTCACAAACTTACTTGTTTTGCAAGGTTGTGACTGGTAAAATAGGTAATATATGTTTATAATAAATACGAATGAATAGCTAAGTTCTAGGAGGAGTAATAACATGAAAAAAACGAAAATTGTTTGTACAATTGGTCCTGCAAGTGAATCAGTTGACACTTTAGTTCAGTTGATCGAAGCAGGAATGAACGTAGCACGTCTTAATTTCTCTCACGGAGACTTTGAAGAGCACGGTGCGCGTATTGTAAATATCCGTGAAGCATCGAAAAAAACTGGTAAACAAGTGGCTATCTTACTTGATACAAAAGGTCCAGAAATCCGTACAAACGACATGGTCGGCGGAAAATTAGAATTCCAAACAGGTGATGTTGTACGTGTTTCTATGACTCCTGTTGAAGGAACAAAAGAAAAATTCTCCGTAACTTACGGCGAACTTTATGATGACGTAGAAATTGGTTCTTCCATTTTACTTGATGACGGCTTAATCGGCCTTGAAGTAATCGAAAAAGACGAAGCTAATCGCGAACTAGTTACTAAAGTACTTAACCCAGGTGTACTTAAAAATAAAAAAGGTGTTAACGTACCTAACGTTTCTATCAACCTACCAGGAATCACAGAAAAAGATGCTGCTGATATCCGCTTTGGTTTAGAACAAGGTATTGACTTTATCGCTGCATCTTTTGTACGTCGTGCTACAGATGTTCTTGAAATTACTAAAATTTTAGAAGAGCACAATGCAACTCACGTACAAATCATTCCTAAAATCGAAAACCAAGAAGGCGTTGACAATATTGACGAAATCTTACAAGTATCTCAAGGTCTAATGGTTGCTCGTGGTGACCTTGGTGTTGAAATTCCAGCTGAAGAAGTTCCGATTGTACAAAAAGAACTTATCAGAAAATGTAATAAACTTGGTAAACCTGTTATTACTGCAACACAAATGCTTGATTCCATGCAACGCAACCCACGTCCAACTCGCGCTGAAGCAAGTGACGTAGCCAATGCGATTTTTGATGGAACTGATGCAATTATGTTATCTGGTGAAACAGCTGCTGGGGATTATCCAGTAGAAGCAGTTAAAATGATGGCGAAAATCGCTATTCGTACAGAAGAAGTACTAGTTGCTCAAGATAAATTCGCGCTTAAACTTCACGAAAATACGGATATGACAGAAGCTATCGGTCAAGCAGTTGGCCATACTGCGAAAAACCTAAACGTTCAAACAATCGTTGCTGCGACTCAAAGTGGTCACACAGCTCGTATGATTTCTAAATACCGTCCAAAATCTCATATCGTTGCTGTAACATTCAACGAGCATGTATACCGCGGTTTAGCACTTTCATGGGGTGTTTATCCTCGTCTAGCTACTCCAGTTAGCAACACTGACGAAATGTTCGACCTTGCAGTGAAAGAATCTCTTGCTTCAGGCGTAGCGAAACAAGGCGATTTAATCATCATTACTGCTGGTGTTCCAGTTACAGAAAGCGGAACAACAAACGTTATGAAAATCCAGTTAATTGGTGAAAAAGTTGTTAAAGGCCAAGGTATTGGCAGCAAATCTGTTATCGGTAAAGCAATCGTTGCTAAATCCAATGCAGAAGCACTTGAAAAAGCAGAAGAAGGCGGAATCTTAATCGTTAAAACAACGGATAAAGAAATGCTACCTGCATTCGAGAAAAGTGCAGCAGTTGTTGTGGAAGAGGGCGGCTTGACTAGCCACGCAGCAGTTGTAGGAATCAACCTTGGCATTCCTGTCATCGTTGGCGCTAAAGATGCAACATCTCTTGTAAAAGACGGTGAAATCATTACTGTTGATTCTCGTCAAGGCGTTGTGTATAACGGCAAAACAGCCACACATTAATAGTTAACTTTTTAAAAGCGTCCCGCATGCGGGACGCTTTTTTTATGCGCACGCCTGTATTGTTTTTCGATTACGCCAAAATAGGTTATAATAGAGAGTAAGTATTGGAGTTGATTTTATGAGAAAATTTATTCTTTATTGGGCTTTATATGGCTTAATTGAGTTAATTATGTACGTTTGGTTATTCCAAGTAATTGGCTTTTGGCCACTTCTTTTTATTCAAATAGCTTCAAGTGCTTTTGGTATTTTTATTTTCAAACGTCTTGGAGGCAATCTTTTCCGAAATTTACGAGATGGACGGACCGTAGCCCCGTATTTATTGGATAGTCTGTGTTTTTTTATCGCTGGTTTTTTATTAATTATTCCAGGTGTTATAACAACCATACTTGGGCTACTCATTTTTATTCCGTTTTCCCGCAAATTATTAAAACCTAAATTAACAAAATGGCTTGGAAATCAAAAGAAACACACGCAATATTATTATTTTGATATGTAATGAAAACCTCTATGGGAAAAACTTTCTATAGAGGTTTCATTGAAAAAAGGGTAATTCATTTTCCTTATGGCATTTTAGTATTACTATAAGGTATGTTTATGATATAATAATTGTTATCTCGCTTCCTAGATGCGTGATATTGAAAGGTGACTTAATATGTTTACGGAAAGTATGTTATTTTTACTTCTTTTTTTACTTCTCGGACTTATAGCAAAAAATAATTCGCTTATTATTGCCGTAGCTGTCGTTATTCTATTGAAGTTATTTCATGTTGATGGCAAAGTAATGGAAATGATTCAAGCCAAAGGAATTAATTGGGGCGTCACGATTATTACTGTTGCCATCTTAATTCCAATTGCGACAGGTCAAATCGGCTTTAAAGATTTAATTGACTCTTTTAAATCGGCAGCTGGCTGGATTGGTCTCGGGGCAGGGATTGCTGTTTCTATTTTAGCGAAAAAGGGTGTAGGCTATATGGCCGTTGATCCACAAGTAACTGTTTCACTTGTATTTGGCACCATTTTGGCAGTAGTGCTTTTCAGAGGGATTGCTGCTGGACCGGTAATTGCAGCTGGTATTGCGTATATGGCAATGCAGTTAGTTGCATTCATAAAATAAATACATACGTAAAAAAGGATAAAAGGAGGAAACGAAATGACGTTATCTAAAGGGTTGGAAAATGTATATGTGGCTGAGACTTCCATTAGTTCTATCATTGATGATATGTTAACTTATGTTGGTTACGGTATAGATGATTTGATGGAAAATAATGCTTCTTTTGAAGAAGTGATTTACTTATTATGGCATTTACGCTTACCTAATAAAGAAGAATTTAAAAAATTTAAATTAGAAATTCAAGAAAATATGGCAGTATCTGAAACCATTATTACAAGTTTAAGAATGCAGAATCATCAAAAATTGCATCCAATGAGCGTTTTAAGAACAACAGTTTCCATGCTCGGTGTATTTGATACAGAAGCTGAATTAGATGATGGGGAAGCAGTTTACCGCAAAGGCTTGCGTCTTCAAGCAAAAATGCCAACCATAGTTGCTGCTTTTTCAAGAATTCGTCGCGGGCTTGATCCGATTCCGCCAAGAGAAGATTTAAATATGGCAGCAAATTTTCTTTATATGATTACAGGAGAAGAAGCAGATGAATTATCGGTAGAAGCGATGAATAAAGCACTTGTACTGCATGCTGACCATGAGTTTAATGCGTCTACTTTTACAGCGAGGGTTTGTGTGGCAACGCTTTCGGATGTTTATTCCGGCGTAACTGCTGCGATTGGTGCGCTAAAAGGTCCACTTCACGGCGGCGCTAATGAACGTGTATTTGATATGCTAGAAGAGATTGATCAAGCTGGCGATGTACGTAATTATATCCAAGAAAAAATCGATACTAAACAAAAAATCATGGGTTTTGGCCATCGTGTTTACCGAGGCGGGGATCCGCGTGCGCAACATTTGCGTGAAATGTCCAGAAAGTTAACTGCCGAAAAAGGCGAAGAGAAGTGGTTTGATATTTCGCTACAAGTAGAAGAATCAGTTTGGGAATTAAAACATTTAAAACCGAATGTCGATTTTTATTCTGCCTCCGTTTATCATGCGCTTGGTATTGACCGGGATTTATTTACATTAGTATTTTCCGTGAGTCGTGTTTCCGGTTGGTTAGCGCACATTTTTGAACAATATCGTGATAATCGTCTTATTCGTCCCCGTGCTATCTACGTTGGACCTGAAAATAGAAGTTATTTACCTGTAGAAGAACGAATTTAATGGAGGAGGAACAAACTTTATGAGTCAAAAAATTCAAGTAGAAAATGGTGTGCTAAAAACACCAAACAATCCAGTCATTCCTTTTATTGAAGGGGACGGAACTGGCCCAGATATCTGGGCAGCTGCGAAACGCGTTTTAGATGCCGCAGTAAAAAAAGCTTACAATGGTGAAAAAGAAATCGCTTGGAAAGAAGTATTAGCTGGTGAAAAAGCATTTAAGCAAACGGGTGAATGGTTACCACAAGAGACTTTAGATACAATTGACGAATATTTGATTGCTATTAAAGGACCACTTACAACTCCGATTGGTGGAGGTATTCGGTCATTAAATGTTGCTTTACGTCAAGAACTAGATTTATATGTATGTTTACGTCCAGTTCGTTATTTCAAAGGCGTACCATCACCTGTAAAACGTCCTGAAGATACAGATATGGTCATTTTCCGTGAGAATACAGAAGATATTTATGCAGGCATTGAATTTAAAGAAGGTAGCGAAGAATCAAAAAAACTAATAGCCTTCTTAAAATCTGAATTTGGCGTTGATAAAATCCGTTTCCCGGAAACTTCTGGTATTGGCATTAAGCCAATTTCCAAAGAAGGAACAGAGCGCTTAGTTCGTTCCGCGATTGAATATGCAATTAAAGAAGGTCGTAAATCATTAACGCTCGTACACAAAGGGAATATCATGAAATTCACAGAAGGAGCTTTCAAAAACTGGGGTTATGAGTTATGTGAACGCGAATACGGCGATAAAGTATTTACTTGGAATGAGTATGATCGTATTAAAGAAGCAGAAGGAACAGAAGCTGCTGATGCGAAACAAAGTGAAGCGCTTGCTGCTGGGAAAATTTTAGTGAAAGATTCTATTGCAGATATATTCTTACAACAAATCTTAACTCGTCCAGCTGAATTCGATGTTGTGGCTACGATGAATTTAAATGGAGATTATATTTCTGATGCACTTGCTGCTCAAGTAGGTGGAATTGGTATTGCTCCAGGAGCGAACATTAATTACTTAACAGGCCATGCGATTTTTGAAGCAACACATGGTACTGCTCCGAAATATGCTGGTCTTGATAAAGTAAATCCTTCATCGGTGATCTTATCTGGGACACTTCTTCTTGAACATATTGGTTGGGGTGAAGCAGCAGCCTTAATTAATCAGTCAATGGAAAAAACCATTGCTGCGAAAACGGTAACCTATGATTTTGCTCGATTAATGGACGGGGCGACAGAAGTTAAATGTTCGGAATTTGCGGATGAATTAATAAAAAACTTCTAAAATACTTCATCTTTAAACTCTAAAACTAGTCTGTAATTGTACATTTAATCATAAAAGTACGTTTTTAAAACAAACCATTTAATCCCATTCGGATAAGTGGTTTGTTTTTATGTTCCTATGGTAAAATAGACACAAGTGAATGATTATATCGAGGAGGATATCCCTGTGAATAAATTAGTATTAATTGATGGAAATAGTATCGCGAATCGCGCTTTTTATGCGTTACCGCTTTTAAATAACGATAAAGGTGTTTACACAAATGCGGTGTATGGATTTGCGATGATGTTGATGAATGTACTCGAAAAAGAAAAACCCAGCCATGTGCTCGTTGCATTTGATGCTGGTAAAACAACTTTTAGACACACAACATTTAAAGGTTATAAAGGTGGACGTCAAAAAACCCCGAGTGAGTTATCTGAACAATTTCCATTCATCCGAGAACTTTTAACGGCGTATGATATTCCGCAATATGAACTTGCTAATTATGAGGCAGATGATATTATCGGAACGTTGACAAAAAAAGCGGAAGCAGATGGAATGGAAGTTGCTATCATTACCGGAGACCGCGATTTAACGCAATTAGCTTCTGAAAAAACAACGGTTTATATTACTAAAAAAGGTATAGCCGATATGGAAACCAACACACCAGAAACACTAAAAGAAAAATACAATCTAACTCCTGAACAAATTATTGATATGAAAGGCTTAATGGGTGATTCATCCGATAATATCCCTGGAATTCCAGGTGTCGGTGAAAAAACAGCCTTAAAACTGTTACATGAATTTGGTGGATCCGTGGAAAGCGTGTTAGAACATGCCGAAGAAATTTCTGGAAAAAAACTAAAAGAAAAAGTGCTGGAAAATAAAGAATTAGCTATTTTAAGTAAAGAGTTAGCTACAATCAATGTGGATTCACCGATTGAATGCACGGTGGAAAGCACGAAATATGAAGGCTTTCAAACGGAAAAAGTTATCCCTTTATTAAAAGAAATGAATTTTACAACACTTTTGAAAAATATCGAAGGTGATACGCCTGAGGAATCGAAAGAACTAAAAGAATTGTCTTTTGAAATCGTAACGGAATTAAAAGAACAACACTTTGGTGGGAAAACCGCGCTTTATGTGGAGCTAGAAAATGATAATTACCATACAGCAAACTTCATCGGGCTGACAGTTCATTCCAGTCAAGGAACATATTTCTTTACAAAAGAAACAGCTGAAAGTAGTGAGGCATTTCGCAAATGGGTAGAAAGTGAACAAACAAAAGTAGTGTATGATGCGAAGAAAACTATGGTGGCGATGAATCGTATTGGTTTTGCTATTTCGGGCATCACATTTGATATTATGTTAGCCTCTTATTTATTAAACCCATCTGATTCCATTGATGATTTTACAAGTGTAGCAGTGAGGCATGACTACACTGAAGTAGAGACAGATGAGACGATTTATGGAAAAGGTGCTAAACGAAGCACACCAGAAGAGAGTATTGTTGCAGCTCATCTTGCTAGAAAAGCAGTAGCGATTGCTGGTTTAGAAAAGAGATTGGTAGATGATTTAGAGAAAAATGAACAATTAGCTTTAATGGACGACCTCGAGTTACCATTAACTTTTGTTTTAGCAGAGATGGAAATGCAAGGTGTTAACGTAGATACAGCTCGCCTTGAAAATATGAAAGTTGAACTAGCTGGCAGATTGAAAACCTTAGAAGAGTCTATTCATTCACTAGCTGGTGAAAAATTCAACATCAATTCACCAAAACAACTAGGTGTGATTTTATTTGAAAAGTTGGAACTTCCTCCAGTCAAGAAAACAAAAACAGGATATTCGACAGCCGCGGATGTACTGGAAAGCTTATCAGGTAAACATGCAATTATTGATGAAATTTTATTATATCGTCAACTTGGTAAAATTCAGTCCACCTACATCGAAGGACTACTTAAGGTGACAGACAAAGAAACACATAAAGTCCATACACGTTTCAACCAAACTTTAACGCAAACAGGACGTTTAAGTTCAGTCGATCCGAACTTACAAAATATCCCAATTCGTTTAGAAGAAGGTCGTAAAATCAGACAAGTTTTCGTACCAAGTAAACCTGGTTGGAAAATGTTTTCGGCCGATTATTCTCAAGTTGAGTTGCGAGTTTTAGCACATATTTCTGAAGATGAGAATTTAATTTATGCATTTAAACACGACTATGATATTCATACAAAAACAGCAATGGATGTGTTTCATGTCGAGCAAGATGAAGTAGATTCGTTAATGCGTCGTCAAGCCAAAGCAGTAAACTTTGGAATTGTATACGGTATTAGTGATTATGGGCTTTCTCAAAACCTTGGTATTACGAGAAAAGAAGCAAAAGACTTTATTGATCGTTATTTTGTGAGTTACCCAGCTGTGAAAGAATATATGCAAGATATCGTTCGTTTTGCAAAAGAAAAAGGCTATGTAGAGACCATTTTACATCGTCGTCGTTATATTCCAGAAATCGTTAGCCGTAATTTCAATGTGCGGGGATTTGCTGAAAGAACAGCAATGAATACACCTATTCAAGGTAGCGCCGCGGATATTATTAAAAAAGCAATGATACTCATGAATGAACGCTTAAAATCTGAGAATTTAGAAGCAAAATTGTTACTTCAAGTGCACGATGAGCTTATCTTTGAAGCGCCTGAAGTCGAAATTGCAAAATTAGAAGAGATTGTACCTGATGTAATGGAAAATGCGGTAGAACTTTCTGTGCCACTTAAAGTTGATAGCGCATTTGGCGACACTTGGTATGACGCGAAATAAATAGAGAAACGGGGAGTTTATATATGCCAGAAATGCCGGAAGTAGAAAATGTCCGCGCAACATTACAAGAATTAGTCCCAGGTAAAAAAATAGATCAAGTGATTGTCCGTGTTCCCAAAATGATTGTAGCAACCCCACCCGATGAGTTTGTGCATATGCTTGTCGGGCAAGAAATAGAAGCAGTGCGCCGTCGCGGTAAATTCTTATTATTCGATTTAACAAACTGTACGATTTTATCTCATTTACGAATGGAAGGTAAATTTCGTTTAATGAACGAAAACGAGGAAGTCAGCAAGCATACTCATATTATTTTTCATTTTGAAGATCACACAGAATTGCGTTTTTTAGATGTACGGAAATTTGGCACGATGGAAGTCACCAATAAATACGGCGAAGGAGAGACACGCTCAATAAAAAAACTCGGTCCAGAACCACTAACTCCATCATTTACATTAACGGATTTTGCGACTGGCGTGAAAAAAACAAGCCGCGCTATCAAAACGGCTTTACTCGATCAAAAGTTAGTAGCTGGAGTCGGAAATATTTATGCGGATGAAATTTGTTTTGAAGCAAAGGTGCGACCGGAGAGAGCTGCCAACTTACTTTCTGACAAAGAAATCAAGCGTATTTTTGAAGCGACAAAAAGCATTATGAAAGAAGCTGTCGCTCTTGGGGGATCAACTGTCAGAACTTATGTGAATTCACAAGGCAAACTTGGACAATATCAAGATAAATTAAAAGTATATGGTAAAACGGGTGAGCCGTGTGTTATTTGTGGAACACCGATTGAAAAAATCAAATTAAATGGACGAGGGACCCATTTTTGCCCGAATTGCCAAAAATAGAAAGCGAGCTGAAATCATGGGGAAAACAATTGGATTAACGGGAAGTGTAGCTACAGGAAAATCTACGGTGAGTAACCTGATTCAGCAAGCTGGAATACCGTTAGTTGATGCAGACATTGCTGCTAGAAAAGTAGTTGAACCAGGCACAGAAGGACTGAAAGAAATCATTGCCTATTTTGGGAAAGAAATTTTACTTGCAGACGGCACTTTGAACAGAGCCAAATTAGGAGAAATTATTTTTAAAGATAAAGAAAAGCGTGAAAAGTTAAATGAAATTACGCATCCTCGTGTGAAAGACTACATGTTAGAAGCGCGAGAACATTTTTTCAAAGCAGGCGAGGAGATTGTCTTTTTCGATATTCCGTTATTATTTGAAAGTCATTTAGAATCGTTGGTAGATCAAATTATCGTTGTTTGGACCACGCCAGAAACAGAGTTGAAACGTCTGATGGAGCGAAATAATTTAACAAAAGAAGAAGCTTTAGCAAGGATTGATAGCCAAATGGGAATTGATGAAAAGGCCAAAAAAGCCGATTTTGTCATTGATAATAATGAATCGCTTGAAAAGACACAAAAACAAGTTCATACAATTATCGAACGTTTTGTAAAGAACAAATAGCCACCCTTACTTTCACATGGTATAATGAGGCATACAAATAAACAGATAGAGAAAGCTAGAGATAGGAGTGATTTTTTGTGAGATGTCCTACTTGTCAATATAATGGTACACGTGTTGTAGACTCAAGACCGGCAGATGATGGCAATTCCATTCGGAGACGGCGTGAATGTGAAAAATGTGGATTTCGTTTTACTACTTTTGAGAAGGTAGAAGAGAGTCCTTTAATAGTTGTGAAAAAAGACGGGGCAAGAGAAGAATTTGCTCGTGAAAAAGTGAGACGCGGCTTAATAAGAGCCTGCGAAAAACGACCAGTAAGTGCGGAACAGATTGAAGAAATTGTGAATGAAGTAGAGCGTGAACTAAGAAACATTGGTGACAGCGAAATCGCTTCTGATTTAATTGGTGAGAAAGTAATGAATAAATTAGCGAATCTCGATGAAGTAGCATATGTGCGCTTTGCTTCGGTTTATCGCCAATTTAAAGATATTAGCGTTTTTGTAGAAGAACTAAAAGATTTAATGGAAAAAAATAAAGATAGGTGAGTAAATTGACGGAATTTTGGATGGAGCTTCAAGCGGTAGACAGCTATCAAGTGAAAGCAAGTGGAATCTTGACCGGTGCCGACAGAAAAATTATTACGATGTTATATCAACCGCTAATGGGGGCGGAATGTTTAGCTTTGTACCAAACACTGTTTACAGAAGTCGAAGAAAACAGACTGTGGTCAGAAGCGCATTCGCACGTCCAACTTTTAAATATGCTTGATATTAGTATGAAAGCTTTATTCGAGGCACGGCTAAAATTAGAAGGCTTGGGTCTTTTAAAGAGTTATGTGAAGACCGAAAACGATCAACGCTTTTATATTTACGAAATTCTGCCACCGTTATCACCAGAAAAGTTTTTTTCAGATGGTCTATTAAATATTTACTTATATAGCAAAATTGGCAATGCACAGTTTCAACGTTTGCGTCGTTTTTTTGCGGACGAGGCATTTGACACAGATACATACAGCGAAATCACTCGTTCATTTCAAGATGTTTTTGAACCATTTAAAGGCGGTAGTAGTGCTGTTACGACGGAAACTAGCCAAAAGCTAGCAGACAAGGTCGCGCCAAAAGAAATTGAATTTGATGATGCGAGTTTTGACTTTAATTTATTTTTATCCTTGCTTTCACCCGGGATGATTTCTAGAGAAAAAATAACCAAAGAAGTGCGCCAAACCATTTTAAAATTAAATGGGATTTATCAAGTTTCTGAAAAAGACATGCCGAGTTATTTGTACCGAGCACTTGATGCAAATGGAGAGGTTGACATCGTTTATTTACGTAAAATCGTTCGCGAAGGCTATACTATTGAAAATGGTGCTCCACCAAAATTAAAAATGAAGCAGGAAACTATCGTAAATAAAGAACCAGAAGAAACGTTAAATGATCAAGAAGCGCTGCAAGTATATTTAGAGAGCATTACCCCCTTTCAACTATTGGTAGATATTTCAGATGGTGCGGTTCCTGCTGAAACCGATTTGCGCGTCGTGGAAGAAGTTATGAATCAGCAAAATTTACCGGTGCCTGTAATGAATGTGCTAATCGAGTATGTTTTACTACGGCTTGACCGGAAACTTTCCAAGAATTACATGATGACAATTGCGGCTCACTGGAAACGAAAAAATGTAAAAACAGCAAAAGAAGCAATGGATCTCGCGTGGCAAGAGCACGAGAAATATAAACGACTTCAAGAAGAACCAGCCACACCAAAAACGAATAATTACAACCGAAATTATCAAAAAACAACTCGGAAAGAAATTTTGCCGGATTGGTTTGATAAGGAACAAGTTGCTCCAGCGGAAAATAAAATGACAGACAAAGAAAAACAAACACTCGAAGATCAAGTTCGCGAAATTAAAGAACGACTAAATAAAAGGTAGGTGAAGAAGATGGATAACATCGAAAGAACATTAGGACAGCTTTTTGAAGGACGCGACTTTGAAAAAGAATACCAAAGTTTAAAACAACAAGTTCTCCATTATCAACCAATTCAAGATTTTTTCAAAGAGCACAAAGAAGAGGTTACCGAGCAATTAGTTAATCAAAACTTGTCCAATTTATATGAATTCATGACACAACACAAAAAATTCACTGAACAGGAAGAAACTTTAATGCCCGGCTATGCGCCAAAACTGGTCCTTAATGGGGAATTCATCACTGTCACCTACTATCCGACGAAAGAGAAAATAGAAGAAGATAAACGCCGTGCAGTTGAGCGGAGAATTCGTTCTCTTTATATGCCAAAACAAGTAGTGGATGCGAATTTAGCGGACTTTTATACGGATGAAGAATCACGTCAATTAGCACTTGTTGAAGCTTATCAATTTTTAAATAATTATCCTCCGAAAAGTGGGAAGCGTGTGAAGGGATTATTTATTCATGGTAGCTTTGGGACTGGAAAATCATATTTGTTAGGCGCTCTTGCGAAAGAACTTGCTTTAAAAGGTATTTCAACGACACTTGTTTATTTACCCGAGTTCATGCGCGAAGTGAAACAGTCTATTTCGGATAATACTGTTGGCGAAAAAATCCAATTTGCGAAAGAAACCGAAGTATTAATGCTTGATGATATTGGAGCAGAATCAATGACAGCGTGGACACGTGATGAAGTGTTGGGTGCGATTTTACAATTTCGGATGCAAGAAGAATTACCTACGTTTTTCTCGTCTAATTACAATATGGATCAACTTGAGAATCATTTAATGTTTGCTCAAAACGGTACCGAAGAAAAACTAAAAGCTCGCCGAATCATGGAACGGGTGCGCTATTTATCGAAAGAGGTTAACTTAGAAGGTAAAAATCGCCGCTTCTAAAAAGTACTTGCAAATATATCTTATCGGGCTTATAATGTGAAGTAATATAAAACAAAGTGATGAAAAGGACAACCAATTTAACGGAAAATTATAGAGAGGAAGGGCTAGCTGGGAACCTTCTATTGGAACTTAAATTTGGACCACCTTGGAACTTCTATTAGGAACGTTTTTTACTAGTAATAATAGACGGATCGCTCCGTTACAGGCGACAAGAGTGAAGTAGTTAGTTTTAGCTATTTCTGAATCTTGGGTGGAACCACGAGCATAAACTCGTCCCTTGAAAGTAGGAGGGATGGGTTTTTTATTTTGCCCTCCTAACCATAATTTAAAAAAAGAAAAGGAGAGATTAGTATGAAAATCACATTTCCAGACGGTGCTGTAAAAGAATTTGAGCCAGGCGTGTCAACAGCTGACATCGCGGCTTCCATCAGCCCAGGTCTAAAAAAGAAAGCACTCGCAGGTAAATTAAACGGGGAATTACTTGATTTAGTAACGCCAATCCATGAAGATGGCGTAATTGAAATCGTTACTCCAGACCATGAAGATGCACTTGGTATTTTACGCCACAGTACAGCTCATCTAATGGCTCAAGCGCTAAAACGACTTTATCCAGATGTGAAATTTGGAGTTGGTCCAGCAATTGAATCTGGTTTCTACTATGATATTGATACAGAAGCTGTTATTAGTGATGAATCTTTAGTTGAAATCGAAAAAGAAATGCAAAAAATCGTTCGTGAAAATGTACCAATCGAACGAGAAGTTGTTTCTCGAGAGGAAGCAATTAAACGTTTTAAAGCAATTGGTGATCAATATAAATTAGAACTTATTGAGGCAATCCCAGAAGATGAAACAGTGACAATTTATACTCAAGGTGAGTTTTTCGACCTTTGTCGCGGTGTTCATGTTCCTTCTACTGGTAAAATTCAAGTATTTAAACTATTAAGTGTAGCTGGTGCTTACTGGCGCGGAGACAGCAACAACAAGATGCTGCAACGTATTTACGGTACAGCTTTCTTCGATAAAAATGGCTTAAAAGAATTTATCCAAATGCAAAAAGAAGCAAAAGAGCGAGATCATCGTAAATTAGGGAAAGAATTAGATTTATTTACAAATAGTATCGAAGTTGGACAAGGATTACCGCTTTGGTTACCAAAAGGTGCGACTATTCGCCGTGTTATCGAACGTTATATCGTGGATAAAGAAGAACGTCTAGGTTACAATCACGTTTATACTCCAATTATGGCAAACGTGGAACTTTACAAAACAAGTGGGCACTGGGATCACTACCATGAAGATATGTTTCCAACTATGAAAATGGATAATGAAGAACTTGTTTTACGTCCAATGAACTGTCCACACCACATGATGATTTATAAAAATGATATCCACAGTTATCGTGAACTGCCAATCCGTATAGCAGAGCTTGGTATGATGCACCGTTATGAAATGAGCGGGGCACTTTCAGGATTACAACGTGTTCGTGGCATGACTCTAAACGATGCACATGTTTTTGTTCGCCCAGATCAAATTAAAGACGAATTCAAGCGCGTTGTGGAACTGATTTTAGAAGTGTATAAAGACTTTGATATTACAGATTATTCCTTCCGTTTAAGCTACCGTGATCCGAAAAATACAGAAAAATATTTTGACGATGATGCAATGTGGGAAAAAGCCCAAGCCATGCTTAAATCCGCCATGGACGAAATGGAGATGGATTACTTTGAAGCAGAAGGAGAAGCTGCATTTTACGGTCCAAAACTAGATGTTCAAGTAAAAACTGCCATTGGCAAAGAAGAAACACTTTCCACTGTACAACTTGACTTCTTACTTCCAGAACGCTTTGATTTAACTTACATCGGCGAAGATGGTGAAAAACATCGCCCAGTAGTTATTCACCGCGGAGTTGTATCTACAATGGAACGCTTTGTTGCTTACCTAATTGAAGAATATAAAGGCGCTTTCCCAACTTGGTTAGCTCCAGTACAAATGGAACTTATCCCAGTTAATGCCGACGCTCATTTGGATTATGCAAAAGGAGTCCAAGATAAATTACAACGTGCTGGACTTCGCGCGGAAGTAGATGACCGTAACGAAAAACTAGGATATAAAATTCGCGAAGCACAAACTAAAAAAATCCCGTATGCATTAGTGCTCGGGGATCAAGAAGTAGAAGCTGGTTCTGTAAACGTTCGTCGCTACGGCTCTAAGGATTCTGAAACAATGGACTTAGACGCCTTCATTGCACAAGTAGTAGCAGAAGTAAGCAAATACTAATCTGAAAAATACTGTCTCAAATGGGGCAGTATTTTTTCATGGTGCTTTTTTCCTCTTTTTCCGTTATACTAGTAAAAGATAATGAATAGAACAGGATGGACAATTATGGATGTAAATAATGTAGAACTAGTAATAAGCGCTGTTCGACCAGAACAATACCCTGAAACAGATCTTCCAGAATATGCACTTGCAGGTCGATCCAACGTCGGAAAGTCATCGTTTATTAATACGATGATTCGCCGTAAAAGTATGGCAAGAATTTCACAAAAACCAGGAAAAACACAAACGCTAAATTTTTATAAAATTGAAGAAGCACTTTTCTTTGTTGATGTACCAGGCTACGGTTTTGCTAAAGTGTCGAAAACCGAACGAGAAAAATGGGGTGTTATGATAGAAACGTATATCACTTCTCGCGAGCAACTTCGTGGTGTTATTCAAATTGTTGATTTACGCCATAAACCTACAGAAGATGACCGAATGATGTATGAATTTCTAAAGTATTATGATATTCCGGTTATCATCGTAGCAACAAAAGCCGACAAAATCCCACGTAGCAAATGGCAAAAAAATGCTAAAATTGTGCGCGAAACACTAGATTTTGATTCGGATGACAAATTTGTCTTATTTTCTTCTGAAACAAAGATGGGAAAAGACGAAGCATGGCAGTTTATCAAAGAAGGAATGGAATAATAGAAGGAGTTGGAATGAAAAATCCAGCTCTTTTTTCCGTCTAAATACATAAACGGACTATTTGGTGTCCACATCGAAAAGTGGTAGAATGTATTAGAGTTCAATTTAATTTTAGGAGGATTATCGAATGTTTATTCTCACCATGGGGCTGAATCATCATACAGCACCAATCGACATCCGCGAAAAATTAGTTTTTAAAGAAACGGAAGAAGAAATGGCCTTAGTAACATTACTGCAGGAAAAAAGCATCCTCGAAAATGTTATTATATCGACATGCAATCGAACGGAAATTGTGGCAGTTGTCGATCAATTACATACAGGCAGATATTACTTAAAACGCTTTATGGCCAATTGGTTTCAAATGGATATGGATAAAATCGAGCCTTATTTGTTTTTTCATGAAGAAGTATTGGCTGTTAATCACTTATATAAAGTAACTGCGGGGCTCGATTCACTTGTACTCGGCGAAACGCAAATTCTCGGACAAGTAAAACATGCATTCGAAATCGCCAAGCAAACGGGCACAACAGGAACACTTTTAAACAGACTTTTCCGGGAAGTAGTTACTTTTGCAAAAAAAGTACATCATCATACGAAAATTAACGAAAATGCCGTTTCGGTTAGTTATGCAGCTGTAGAAGTTGCAAAAAAACTATATGGCTCATTAGATAACAAAAAAATCGTCCTAATTGGAGCAGGGGAAATGAGTGAACTTGCTTTACAAAACCTTGCTGGAAGTGGCATTGCAGATATTACCATCATCAATCGTACAAAATCTAATGCAGAAATATTAGCGAATCAATTTCAAGCAAAAGTTGGTGCATATGAAAATATGTTGGACCATTTGTTAGGAGCAGATATTGTACTCGTCTCAACAAGTGCCGAAGAGCCGATTATTAAACAACTAGCTATGCAAGAATTGATGGAACAAAAAGCGAGCTCTATGCTTGTAATTGACATCGGCTTACCAAGAAACGTTGAACATGATTGTTCATATATTCCCAATTTCCATTTGTATGATATTGACGATTTAGCTGGAGTGGTAAGTGCTAACTCTTTAGAACGTCAAAGAATCGTTCAAGGACTTGAAGATTCGATTGATACAGAAGTTCGAGGCTTTTTTGAATGGGAAAAACAACTTGGTGTCGTTCCTGTCATTCGAGCTTTGCGTGAAAAAGCGCTAGATATGCAAGAAGTTACTATGACTAGCTTAGAAAATAAACTTCCAGGGTTAACAGAACGGGAATATATTCAAATCGGAAAACATATGAAAAGCATCATTAACCAAATGCTAAAACGACCTATCTCAGAATTAAAAGAAATGTCTGTGGAAGAAGATGCAGATACAAGTATTGAACATTTTAAACGTATATTTGGTTTAACAGAAACAGATGTCAATGTAATAGAAAAAGAACAAGCCGAAACGAGGAGTTAACGGATGAAACGGAAAATAATTGTTGGTTCGCGACGTAGTAAATTAGCTTTAACACAGTCTAACTGGGTAATTAACAAACTCAAAAAAAACTATCCTGAAATCGATTTTGAAATAAAAGAAATTGTTACAAAAGGCGACCGTATTTTAGATGTTACTTTGAGTAAAGTAGGTGGAAAAGGTCTATTTGTTTCTGAAGTTGAGCAAGCTTTGAGCGATGAAGTAATAGATTTCGCGGTACATAGTATGAAAGATGTGCCTTCAAGTTTGAAAGACGGACTAGTCATTGGAGCAATTCCAAAACGTGAATCCCCATTAGATTGTTTTGTTTTTAATGAGGTAAGCACACTAGATGAATTACCAAAAGGCTCAGTAATAGGCACAAGTAGTCTACGTCGCGCGGCACAACTCTTAAAATATCGTCCTGATTTTGTCATTAAGCCAATTCGCGGCAATATTGATACTCGGCTTCAAAAATTACATGCTGAAAACTTTGATGCAATCATTTTAGCAAAAGCTGGACTTGCACGAATGGGCTGGCTTGAAAATACGAGTTTAAAACTAGAAGATATATCTCCTGAATTATGTTTACCTGCTGTAGGGCAAGGGGCTCTTGCTATCGAATGTAGAGAAACTGATCTTCAAATTTGCGATATGTTAGCTTCTATTCACCATGAAGAAACGGGAATCTGTGTAGAAGCAGAGCGCGTTTTCTTGAAAAAACTAAATGGTGGCTGCGAAATCCCAATTGCTGGATTTGCGACAAAAACGGACGATTCAGTTCACTTTAAAGGTTTGGTTGGTAACGCAGACGGTTCAATTATTCTTGAATCTGAACGAACTGGTGTGAGCCCAGCTGAAATTGGCAATCAAGTAGCTGAAGAATTGCTAAGTGAAGGTGCAGACACCATTATCAAAGAACTGAGAAACATATGATTAAAAAAATTGTTTTAACAAGAGAAGCGAGCAAAAATAAACTATGGCAAGATTATTTTTCGCAAAATGGTTTCGACGTTGAATCAATTCCACTAATTGAAACGCATCCTAAAAAAATCAGTCTGAGCCTAGAGCAACAAACGGCAAATTGGCTTTTTTTAACGAGTGCAAATGCAGTAGAATATTTTTTCAATGAACAATTTAGTAAATTGAATTACAAAATAGCAGTTATTGGCGAGAAAACAAAAGAAAAGTTAGCAGAATATGGATATAAGCCTAATTTTGTTCCGTCCGTTTACCAATCAGAAGTATTTTTGTCCGAGTGGTTAGGTGAAAATACTAGCCAAACAAGTATTTTACTTCCACAAAGCAACTTAAGTAGAACGATAATAGAAGATACACTTATACAAAATGGACACCTAGTTTTTCCGATTGAACTATATGAAACAAGCTTCCCAGAAAATTCTCAAACAATATTAATCGAACAATTGAAACTAGATGAAAAACGAATAATTATTTTCGCTAGCCCTTCTGCTTGGAAAAACTTTTATACGATCGCGAAACAATTTTCTATTAAAAATGAAAACTGGCGCATCGCATCAATCGGTAATATAACTACCGAGGCAATTTTAGCAGATGGTTGGGAAGTTACATACCAACCAAAAACCTTCACCATGAAGCACTTAGCTGATTTGATAATACAGGAGGAATTTAAATGAACAATCAATTTGATAGACATCGTCGTTTAAGAAAAACAAAAACAATGCGTGATTTAGTGAGGGAAACAGTTTTACATACAAATGATTTAATCTATCCGATTTTTGTCAAAGATGGTACAAAACCAAAAACAGAAGTAGTTTCCATGCCAGGCGTTTTTCAATTTCCTTTACATGAATTAGAAGCGGAAATGAACACTGTTGCGAGCCTTGGAATTAAAGCTGTTATTTTATTTGGTATACCTGCTGAAAAAGATGCTGTTGGTACACAAGCTTATCATGACCATGGCATTATCCAAAAAGCAACAAGGCTAATAAAAAATAAATTTCCTGAAATAATAGTGGTAGCAGATACATGTTTATGCGAATTTACAGATCATGGACATTGTGGTGTAATTGAAAATGGTCAAATTCTAAACGATGAATCACTAGAATTACTGAAACAAACAGCTGTCAGTCAAGCCTCTGCGGGTGCGGACATCATTGCACCTTCAAACATGATGGATGGGTTTGTTCAAGTAATCAGAGAAGGTCTTGATGACGCTGGATTCTACGATATACCAATTATGTCTTACGCAGTAAAATACGCTTCTGCATTTTATGGGCCTTTCCGCGATGCTGCTGGGAGTGCACCGCAATTTGGAGATAGAAAATCCTATCAAATGGATCCAGCGAATCGCGAAGAAGCACTACGGGAGGCGCAATCGGATGAGCAAGAAGGAGCAGACTTTCTAATAGTCAAGCCATCTCTTTCGTACCTTGATATAATGCGAGATGTAAAGAATCAAACAAATTTACCTATTGTAGCCTATAATGTTAGTGGTGAATATGCAATGGTAAAAGCAGCAGCTCAAAATGGTTGGATTGATGAAGAGCGAATTGTTTTAGAAATGCTGACAAGTATGAAACGAGCTGGAGCGACATTAATTATTACTTACTTTGCAAAAGATGTAGCAACATACTTAAACAAATAGGAGGCGGGAATTTTGCAAAACTATATAAAATCTGAAAAAGCATTTAAAGAAGCAAAAAAAGTTTTACCTGGTGGCGTAAACAGTCCAGTACGCGCCTTTAATTCAGTCGATGCTTCACCAGTTTTTATGGACCATGGGGATGGCGCCTATATCACTGACGTCGATGGAAACAAATATATTGATTACGTTTTATCATGGGGGCCACTTATTTTAGGACATGCGAATCCTTCTGTTGTTAATGCGATTACAGATGCAGCTATGAAAGGAACTAGCTTTGGTACACCAACTGAAATTGAGACAGAACTAGCAAAACTCGTAATTGAGCGTGTTCCATCAATAGAAATAGTGCGTATGGTTTCGTCGGGAACAGAAGCAACAATGAGCGCTATTCGTTTGGCTCGTGGATATACCAAAAGAGAAAAAATCTTGAAATTTGAAGGCAGCTACCATGGTCATGGAGATTCTTTATTAATCAAAGCCGGCTCTGGTGTAGCGACGTTGGGGTTACCTGACTCACCTGGAGTTACAAAAGGTCTTGCTGCTGATACAATTACTGTTCCATACAATGATGTAGAAGGCGCCAAACTAGCTTTTGAAAAATTTGGTGAAGAAATAGCAGCTGTTATCGTAGAGCCAGTCGCTGGAAACATGGGTGTTGTCCCTCCAATTGATGGTTTCTTAGAGGGGTTACGAGAACTGACAACCCAGTACGGCGCGCTACTGATTTTTGATGAGGTTATGACAGGATTCCGCGTGGACTATTATTCTGCCCAAGGGTACTATGTTGTAACCCCTGATATTACTTGCTTAGGAAAAGTAATTGGCGGTGGACTACCTGTTGGTGCTTATGGTGGTAAAAAAGAAATCATGGAACAAATTGCGCCTGCTGGTTCTATTTATCAAGCTGGGACTTTATCCGGTAATCCGTTAGCAATGAATGCTGGATTTGAGACGGTTCGACAATTAACACCACAACATTATGATGTGTTCCGTTCCCTTATTAAGCGAATGGAAGAAGGCTTGACCGAAATTTCGGTTAGACATGAAGTACCACTATCCATAAACAAAGCAGGCTCAATGTTCGGCTTTTTCTTCACTGATCAAAAAGTCACTAACTTTGATACGGCTAAAACAAGTGATTTAGAATTTTTCAGAAACTACTACCGCGAAATGTTAGCGCAAGGTATTTTTCTACCACCATCTCAGTTTGAAGGCGTTTTTATTTCTACAATGCATACTGAAAAAGAAATTGATGCGACTTTAGAAGCTTTTGACGTTACCTGTAAAATGCTTCGCGGCTAATTGACGAATCTACAAACATTTGTTAAAATTATTTTTAGTATATAGAACTAAATGCAATGAAGAGGAAAAGTAGGTCATTTATTTTTCTAAGAGAGAAAGCGGTTGGTGCAAGCTTTTAAAAATAATGTCTGAAGGTAGCCTTGGAGCAGTTTTCCTGAAATAATAGTAGGGAATAACCGGTAGATTTCGTCTATCGTTAACACAATGAAGTGCCTACATTTCTTGTTGTAGGTAAAAAGGTGGTACCGCGAATAATACTCTTTTCGTCCTTTTATTAGGATGAGAAGAGTTTTTTATTTTGCTTAAAAAGGAGGAATCGTTATGACAGAACAAAACGAAATAAATATGCCTACCAAATACGAGCCTAGTAATGTAGAGGCCGGGAAATATAAATGGTGGTTAGAAAAAGAGTTTTTTAAAGCAGAAGGTAATACTGATAAAAAGCCTTATAGCATTGTAATCCCACCACCAAATGTGACTGGAAAACTTCATCTGGGGCATGCTTGGGATACAACATTACAAGATATAATTACTCGTATGAAAAGAATGCAAGGCTTTGATACACTTTATTTACCAGGAATGGACCATGCTGGTATAGCTACACAAGCAAAAGTAGAAGCTAAATTAAAAGAAGAAAATATTTCTCGTTATGATTTAGGGCGAGAAAAATTTGTTGATAAAACATGGGAATGGAAAGAAGAATATGCTGATTTTATCCGAGAACAGTGGGAAAAATTAGGTCTAGGTTTAGATTATTCCAGAGAACGTTTTACTTTAGATGCCGGCTTATCTGATGCAGTAAAAAAAGTATTTGTTACGCTATACAATAAAGGGCTTATTTACCGTGGACAGTATATTATAAACTGGGATCCAGAAGCAAAAACAGCTTTATCAGATATTGAAGTTATTCATAAAGATATAGAAGGAAGTTTTTATCATCTAAAATATCCACTTACGGATGGATCAGGATACTTAGAAGTTGCAACAACCAGACCAGAAACAATTCCTGGAGATACTGCAGTTGCTGTACATCCAAAAGATGAAAGATACCAACACTTAATCGGTAAAACAATTATGTTGCCTATTTTAAACAGAGAAATTCCTATTGTTGCAGATGAATACGTAGAAAGAGAATTTGGTTCAGGAGCTGTGAAAATCACACCTGCGCATGATCCAAACGACTTTGAAGTGGGTAATCGTCATGATTTACCAAGGATAATTGTAATGCATGAAGATGGAACAATGAATGAAAATGCTGGTAAATATAATGGTTTAGATCGTTTTGTTGCAAGAAAAGCTATTATTCAAGACTTTAAAGATTTAGGCTTATTTATAAAACAAGAACCTCATCTTCATTCAGTAGGACATTCTGAAAGAACAGGTGCTGTAGTAGAACCTTACCTTTCATTGCAATGGTTCGTTAAAATGGAACCACTTGCAGCTGAAGCATTAGCACTTCAAAAAACAGAAGACAAAGTAAATTTTGTACCTGCTAGATTTGAAAAAACATATGAAACTTGGATGGATAATATCCACGATTGGTGTATTTCTCGCCAATTATGGTGGGGGCATAGAATCCCTGCTTGGTATCACAAAGAAACTGGTGAAATCTACGTTGGTGAGAAAGAGCCTGAAAACCTAGATCAATGGGAGCAAGATGAAGATGTTCTCGATACTTGGTTTAGTTCTGCTTTATGGCCATTTTCTACTATGGGCTGGCCTGACACTGAAAACCCTGATTACAAACATTTCTTCCCAACTAATACTTTAGTAACTGGTTACGACATCATCTTTTTTTGGGTATCAAGAATGATTTTCCAATCTGTTGAATTTACAGGAGAAAGACCTTTTAAAGATACTTTAATTCATGGTTTGGTACGTGATTCAGAAGGGCGCAAGATGTCTAAATCACTTGGCAATGGGGTAGATCCAATTGAAGTTATTGATAAGTATGGAGCCGATTCATTACGCTACACACTTGCCACTGGTTCCTCACCTGGTCAAGATTTGAAATTTAGTTTTGAAAAAGTAGAGTCTACTTGGAATTTCATTAATAAAATTTGGAATGCATCACGATTTGTATTAATGAATCTTGATGGTATGAAATATGATGAAATCGACTTATCTAATGTGACTGAAGTTAGTGATAAGTGGATTTTAACAAGACTAAATGAAACCATTCAAGCAGTTACTTCTCTAGGTGAAAAATATGAATTTGGTGAAGTTGGCCGAACTTTGTATAACTTTATTTGGGATGATTTCTGTGATTGGTATATTGAAATTGCTAAAATTCCATTATACGGGGAAGATGAAGTTGCTAAACAAACTACAAGATCAGTGCTTGCATATACTTTAAATACTACGATGCGCTTGCTACATCCTTTCATGCCATTTGTAACAGAAGAAATTTGGCAAAACTTGCCTCATGAAGGTGAATCTATCACGATTTCCAAGTGGCCTGAAGTTGATGAGAAACAAATGGACTCAAAAGCATCTACTGCAATGCGGACATTGGTTGAAGTAATTCGCGCTGTACGAAATATCCGTGCAGAAGTGAATACGCCTCTTAGTAAACCAATCGTGCTTGAAATAAAGCCGAAAGATGAAACTTATAAAGAGATTTTAGAACAAAACATTTCTTATATAGAACGTTTTTGTAATCCAGAAAATGTTACTATTGCATTTGATATCGAGCCTTCTAAGACAGCAATGACAGCTGTTGTATCTGGTGCTGAGATATTTATTCCATTAGAGGCATTAATTGATTTAGACATAGAAATCGCTCGCCTTGAAAAAGAACTGGAAAAATGGAATAAAGAAGTAGCTAGAGTTCAAGGCAAATTAAATAACGAACGTTTCATTAGTAAAGCTCCTGAAAATGTTGTAGCAGAGGAACGTTTAAAAGAAAAAGATTATCTAGAGAAAAAAGCTTCAGTTCTTGAAAGGATTGAAAAGTTGAAAGAAGTTTAATAAAATGATTTGACCTTATCATAAAATCGTGTGGTAAGGTCATTTTTTAAGGTGGTAAAATAATGGCATTCAAAAAGTATCAGGAAGCTTTGGATTGGATTCATGGAACACTTCGTTTAGGAATAAAACCCGGATTAGCTCGAATGGAATATATAATGGAAAAGCTTAACCATCCGGAAAAGGCTAATAAGTGGGTACATATAGCTGGTACTAATGGGAAAGGTTCTACTCTTACATTTATTAGAAGTAGCTTAGAAGAAGCGGGATATAAAACAGGAACGTTTACTTCTCCTTATATTGAAACTTTTAATGAACGAATTAGTGTAAACGGTATTCCTGTTAGTGATCAAATGATTTTAGATTTAGCAAATAGAATAAAACCTATAGCTGAAGAACTTGAAAAAACTGTATACGGTCCGCCATCTGAATTTGAAATTATTACAGCAATGATGTTCTTATGTTTTGCAGAGTATGAGCCAATCGACATTGGTATCATTGAAGTTGGGCTTGGTGGAAGACTAGACTCCACAAATGTTTTAACGCCTTTAATCTCTGTAATTACAACCATTGGGATGGATCATATGGAGTTTTTAGGAAATAGCATAGAACAAATAGCTGGCGAAAAAGCAGGGATTATAAAACCAGGCATACCTGTTATTTCTGGAGTAGTTCAAAAAGAAGCACAAGAAGTAATAATAAATAATGCTGTTAAAAACAATTCCAATGTCGCATGGTTAAACAAAGATTTCTTCATGCAAAATAGAGACGATGAAATCATATTCAGAACATCACATGGAGACGAAATAACGAACATAACTATTGGCTTATTAGGAATACATCAGTTAAATAATGCAGCAGTTGCAATAAAAGTACTACTATATCTCAACACATTTTCATCCTATGAAATTAATCAATCAGCAATTAAACAGGGATTAAAAGAAGCTTTTTGGCCCGGAAGAATGGAATTGATTGATGTGAAGCCATTTATTATGCTGGACGGAGCACATAATCCTGAAGGTGTAAAAACTTTTGCCGATTCAATCAAAACATACCCTGGGCATAAAAAAATAATAATCAGCATACTCGGAGATAAAAAATATCAAGAAATGATAGCTCTTTTAAAGACAATTCCTGATACTGAAATTTTATTGACAACTTTTGATTATCCACGAGCAATGAGTGCTAACGAAGTCATACAAATGGGACTTATAGAAGGTATTTCTACTAATCCAAACTGGAAGCAAGCGCTAGATGATATAAAAGAAATCAAAAATGATACTAAGTTTTTCGTCACAGGCTCTCTTTATTTCATTTCTGAAGTCCGTAAATATTTACTTACATCGCACAACTAATTTTTGGAATAAAGTGAGTATACTTAGAAAAATAAAAAAGCGCAAACTACTAAAATAGTATTTTCGTATGCTAAAAGTAATTAAAAACACCTATTTTCTATTAAGGGAAAATAGGTGTTTTTTAGTTAGTCGATTCAGTGAAAATACTATTTTACCTATGTGCAAAAATAAATCTTCTTTGCTATTCTATTTGTAACAACTAGGAGGTGGCGGATGATTTACTTTTTACTAGTAATCTATAGTTCTATTTTTGTTTCTTTTATCCAAGTTGCAGGGGAATGCTTTCCAATAAAAAAATCATTTCTATTTCGTTTTTCAAAATGTAATCATTGCCAAACGGAGTTGTCTTTCTCTCAAATCATACCAATTTATTCATTTATCCTTCTAAAAGGAAAATCTAAATGTTGCAAAACTTCTATTCCGATAAACTACTTTTTATTAGAATTAATAACACCGATTTATTTCGTTCTTCTACATTACCAATTTTCTTTTTCTTATCACTTTTTTATAGGAAGTATTATGTATTATTTTCTCGTTTTTTTCTTCGTGACAGATATTTTATATATGCATGTACCTAATTCGGTAATGATTTTCTTTTTTTCAGTGTTGTTAGTATGTTATTTTTTCTTTCAGCAATCAATTATATCTTTAGTTTACTCTAGCGTTATAAGTAGCTGTTTTTATTTGGTGTTTTTTATTTTATTTCGAAAAGGAATTGGATTAGGAGATATTAAAATACTTATTATATTAAGTTCTTTTTTAGGTTTTGAAATAGGATATAGTATCTTTTTTCTCTCCATTATACTGGGCGCCACTATCCTTTTAATTGCGTTAGTTTTAAAAAAAGTGGAGAAAAATAAACAAGTACCTTTTGTGCCTTACATTTTTGCATCTTATATTTTAGTTAGTATTTTAATGAAATGAGGGTTTAGCTTTATGCTAGTGAATGAAATCTCAGAAAATGAAAAACCACGAGAAAAGCTACAAAATTATGGAATAGAAGCGCTATCAACTTCAGAATTAGTGGCATTGATTATTGAAACAGGAACGAAAAATGAGTCGGTTTTAACGATTGCAAACCGAATTATGATGAAATTTAAACATATAGCTGAAATGCAGTACGCTTCTATTGAAGAATTCCAATTAGTTAATGGAATCGGAATTGCTAAAGCATCAAAAATTATGGCAGCGGTAGAACTAGGGAAACGCATTAGCTTAGTTACGGAACAAAAAGAAATTGTCATTAGATGTCCAGAAGATGCAGTGAAATTAGTAATGCCTGAGTTAGCTTTCCTTTTTCAAGAACATTTTCACTGTGTTTTTTTAAACACTAAAAATCAAGTAATTTTCAGACAGACCATCTTTGTTGGTAGTCTGAATGCTTCTATTGTTCATCCCAGAGAAGTTTTCAGACTAGCACTGAGAAAATCAGCAGCTTCTATAATGTGTTTTCATAACCATCCATCTGGTGACCCTGCTCCTTCAAGCGAAGATTTACTCGTTACTAAACGTTTAGCAGAAGCAGGAAATATTGTTGGAATAACACTTTTAGACCATATTATTATTGGAAAAAATAAATACATTAGTTTAAAAGAAAAGGGATATTTTTAAATCTTAAAAGTGTTCACAACTTATCTACAGACAACATATATTTTCATGTGTTAAGGTGAGTATCAATTAAAAAGCAAAAGGTGATTGATCATGTTAAATCGATGGAAAGTATATAAAGATAATATTATTGTATTTTCAATAGTTATAGGGATGTTTATTATCCCAGTTTTTCTTTGTATTATGGAATTTTTAAAATAATAATAGTGCTTTTAAAAGTTTAATTTCATTAAAATTAAAAAAGCAAAAATATATTTCTAAAGAAAAGTTAAAATTTTTTCCTTCTCATGAAAAATTAATGTCTGATACTCTTACTTATGTTATAATAAGATGGTTGTTTATGTGTCTATACAGAAACATTGACATAAAAGGGATAAGGTAACATTAATTTAATGGACGAATTAGGAAACTTAATGTATCCTGTAGAATATTACGAAGGAAAAGGAGAATACAGATGTTTGGATTTGGTAATAAAGATATTGGAATTGACTTAGGAACAGCGAACACGCTTGTCTACATGAAGGGAAAAGGTATTGTCCTTCGTGAACCTTCCGTTGTGGCAATGAAAAAAGACACACAAGAAATAGTTGCAGTTGGAAGTGATGCAAAAAATATGATTGGTAGAACGCCAGGAAATATTGTTGCTATTCGACCAATGAAAGACGGCGTTATTGCTGACTATGACACAACAGCAGCAATGATGAAATATTACATACAAAAAGCTGGGAAAAGTGTTAATGCAAGCAAACCACGTGTAATGATATGTGTACCATCAGGTATTACAGGTGTAGAAAAACGTGCTGTAATTGATGCGACTCGTCAAGCAGGGGCTAAAGACGCCTTTACTATTGAAGAACCTTTTGCTGCAGCTATCGGTGCTGGTCTTCCTGTAGGAGAGCCAACTGGTAGTATGGTAGTTGATATCGGTGGAGGTACGACAGAAGTTGCTGTAATTTCTCTAGGCGGTATCGTAACAAGCCGCTCTGTAAGAACTGCTGGTGACGATTTGGACGAAGTTATTATTAATTATATTCGCAAAAAATATAATTTATTAATCGGTGATCGTACTGCAGAAGCAATCAAAATGGAAATCGGTTCAGCTGATCCAAAAGGATTAGACCTGTCTCCATTTAGTATTCGTGGTCGTGATTTAGTAACTGGACTTCCAAAAACAATTGAAGTTACTCCGGAAGAGATTAGTGAAGCACTTTCTGATACAGTTGCAGCAATAATTGATGCTGTAAAAGGAACTCTTGAAAATACGCCGCCAGAATTATCTGCTGATATTATGGATAAAGGAATTGTATTAACAGGTGGTGGTGCGCTTCTTCGTAATCTAGATACAGTAATTTCTGAAGAAACCAAAATGCCCGTTATCATTGCTGAAGAACCACTTGATTGTGTTGCAATTGGCACTGGTAAAGCTTTAGAAAATATGGACATGTATAAACGCAAAAAAATGAGCTAAATGGACACACTCATTTAAGTCATATAACAAGATGAATTCGCTGCAAAAAAATGAAAAAAGAGTACTAACGAGATGAGGTGTCGTTATGCCACAATTTTTTCTTAATAAACGTTTGATTATCTTGTTAATATCCATTATTGTTCTTGTCGCGCTAGTTGGTTTTTCTTTGCGTGATCGTGAAAATGCTTCGTGGCCAGAACAATTTGTGAAAGATGTTGTTGGATTTGGCGAGAATATTGTAGCTAAGCCTACTTCATTTGTCTCAGGTGTATTTGGTGGAGTTGCAGACTTAAAAAACACATACACTGAAAACCAACATCTGAAAGAACGTTTAGAAGAATTGGCACAACTTGAAAGTGAAGTTGCAGACTTAAAAAAAGAAAATAAAGATTTGAAAGAAAGTCTAGATATTACTGATAGTATTCGAGACTTTGATCCACTTAATGCTTCTGTTATTTCTAGAAATCCTACTAATTGGAACGATCAAGTAGAGATTGACAAGGGTTCAAGTGATGGAGTAAAACCTGACATGGCTGTAACTACACCAAGTGGTCTTATTGGAAGGGTGACAACAACTGGAGCAAAATCTGCTACTGTGGAATTGTTAACTTCATCAGATGTTAAAAATCGTGTTTCTGCTAAAGTGCAGGGGGATGAAAATGCATTTGGAATTATTAATGGATATGACAGTGATACGAAGTTGCTTGAATTAAAACAATTACCTTATGATATGAAGTTTAAAAAAGGTCAAAAAGTTGTTACTTCTGGACTTGGCGGAAAATTCCCTGCAGGTATTTTTATTGGTACTATTGAAAAAGTAGAAACGGATAAAATGGGATTATCTCAAACCGCGTTTATTAAGCCGGGAGCTGATATGTATGATCTTAATCATGTTACCGTTCTAAAACGTTCAGCTGAAGCAGGAACAACAGCAGATGATACATCCAGTTCGGATACGACTGGAGGCAATTAACCATGAATGTAAAGAAAAATATTGCGCTTCCTGCAATTATGGTCGGAACATTTATTTTAGAAGGCGTCTTTAGCCTCCAGTTTGGTAATGGTCTTTTCAATGATAAGCATCTATTTATTCCCCACTTTTTACTCGTAATGTTAACAATAATGACTTGCTTTTATAAACGTAATACTACTTTAGTGTATGCTTTTATATTAGGGTTATTGTTTGATATTTATTATACAGGTGTCATGGGGATTTATTTTGCAATCTTTCCATTTACAGTTTATATTACTGATAAATTTATGAAAGTTTTACAGAATAATATCTTCTTGGTAGGTTTAATCACTGTATTTAATGTTATCCTTACTGAGAGTCTGGTATATGCGTTTTATTATTTAATTGGTTCAACCACAATGACTATTCCAGTATTTATTGATCAACGTCTTTGGACAACGATTTTGTTTAATCTGGCATTCTTTTTAGTTATCTTTTTCCCGTTCCGATTGTTCCTTGATCGTTTGGTTAAATCAGAATAACTATAGTAATTTTATCAGTTTGAATTCGCTATTACTTGTAAAAGTATGACTGTGGAGTACACCCACAGTTTGCGATTTCAAGCTGTTTTTTTCAGAAAAAGTATTTTTTTATTATCATTTAATTTGAGTTAGTGTATACTAAAGGCTAGAGTATAAATGTTGCGGGGTGAAATGGTATATGAAGAAGAATGTTCAAATTAAAGGCACAAAAAATGGCATCAGTATTTTTCTTAGTGATAAGGCAAGTATATCGGAGTTACAACAAGAATTATCGCAATTACTAGCAGATCAAAAACAAAACCCGTACTCTGGTGAAAAATTAGAGGTACAAGTTCAAATCGGGAATCGACTATTTTCAGAGGAAGAAGAACGTGAAATTTCAACTATTATCCATAACAATAGTCAAATGAAGATTAGCGCATTTTATAGTAATGTTATGTCTAAGGATGAAGCTAAGAAATGGAAAGAAAATGATCAGATTTTTTCTATGGCAACGATTATTCGTTCTGGACAAGTAGTTCAAGTTCCAGGAGACTTTTTGTTAATTGGTGATGTGAACCCTGGTGGACAAATTCGTTCGAATGGAAATGTATTTGTTCTTGGAAATATTAAGGGGATAATTCATGCTGGTTTTGAAGGTAACGAAAATGCTATTGTAGCCGGGAAATTTCTTTATCCATCCCAAGTTAGAATAGCTGGAAAAACGTACGGTTTTGATAGTGAAGATTATAAAGAAGTTGCAGCTACAGATTTGTTTTCTGCATATGTAAATGACGCGGGTGAAATAGTGATTGATGAAATACATAAGATAAGAAAAATTAGACCGGAAATTTCTAATTTTCAAGGAGGGCGTTAAACATGGGAGAAGCTATAGTCATTACTTCTGGGAAAGGCGGAGTAGGAAAAACTACTTCAACTGCTAACTTAGGAACGGCACTTGCTCTTCAAGGTAAGAAAGTGTGCTTGATTGATATGGATATCGGTCTTCGTAATTTAGATGTTGTTTTAGGCCTTGAAAATCGGATTATTTATGATTTAGTAGATGTTGTAGAAGGACGTTGCAAAATCCATCAAGCTATGATTAAAGATAAGCGTTTTGATGATTTACTTTTCTTACTTCCAGCAGCACAGACTACGGATAAAAATGCTGTTTCGGGAGAACAAATGATAGATTTAATTAATCAACTTCGTCCAGATTATGATTATATTTTAATTGATTGTCCAGCAGGAATTGAAACAGGATATAAAAATGCGGTTGCTGGAGCTGATAAAGCGATTGTTGTGACTACGCCAGAGATTTCAGCTGTTCGTGATGCAGATAGAATTATTGGACTGCTTGAAAAAGAAGATATTGAGCCACCGAAACTTATTATTAATCGTATTCGTACACAAATGATGGTAAATGGGGATGTGATGGATATTGATGAAATCACTACACATTTATCTATTGAATTGCTTGGTATTATTATTGATGATGATGAAGTTATCCGTTCATCTAATAGCGGGGATCCGGTTGCAATGTTACCGAACAATCGTGCTTCTCAAGGATACCGAAATATCGCACGACGCATTCTTGGTGAATCTATCCCATTAATGTCAATTGAAGCAAAAAAACCAGGATTTTTCACACGGCTAAAACAACTTTTTGGCGGAAAATAAAAATTTGACCCTTTATCTTTTGGATGAAGGGTCTTTATAAAAAAGGTGATTGGATGAAAAAACTAGTAGTAAATGCAGCTCAGGTAGAAAAACGAGTAGCAGTACTAGAAGACGACGTGTTAATTGATGTAGAAATTATTCGCCCATCTAATAAAATCCAAGTAGGTGATATTTTTTATGGATTTATTCAGAAAATAGACCAAAAAATGGACACAGCTTTCGTTGATTTAGGTAATCAAAATAAAGGTTTTATACATTTAAAAGATATTCCAGCAAATTATGAAAAAACGCAAGGGGCAAAAATACCCGTACAAATTGTTCGAGAAGGTAGTGCCACAAAACTCCCTCTTTTATCAGCAGTACTTGAATTTTCAGGAGATTTGTTGATTTATTTGCACGGGAAAGAATACATTTCCATTTCAAAAAGAATTGCGAATAAAGAACCTCTGAAAAAAATAATGGATTTGCTTTTAGTAGAAAATGAAGCAACTATTATACGCTCCAATGCAGAAAATGCAACAAAAGAGCAATTAGAAGTAGCGTTAAATCAAGCCAGAGAAAAATATCAAACATTACTTAAAGAAGCTGCGACAAGAAAGAAACCTGGCTTACTTTTATCTGCTGCTTCAGGCATTTTCTTGAGCACGAAACAATTTATCGAGCGCTATTTGCCAACTGAAATTGTTACTGATGATTTTGAATTTGCGAAGATTCTAGAATCTAGCTTTACTGATCAAGAGGTTATTTTAAAGAAAAGCGGGGATTTGTTTGCTGACTTTGGCATTAAGCAACAAATGGATCGCCTTAGTAGACCAGTTGTTCACCTTTCAAATGGTTCTTCTCTTTTTATCGAAAAAACAGAAGCTATGTGGGTAGTAGATGTGAATTCTAGTCGTTTTAAAGGTACAACCGATAAAGAAAAAACAGTAGAAGCAGTTAATATAAAAGCGGTTCCTGAAATCTTTAGACAAATTCGTCTACGTAACATGAGTGGCATGATTCTTGTTGATTTTATTGGCGGTATGTCAGAAGCAGGTCAAGAGAAGCTTCAGGAAGCGATAGAAAGACAAAGCCGGAAAGAGTACATTACGACACAAATTGCGGCATTGTCGCAGTCAGGGCTCCTACAATTAACGAGACGAAAGAAACAACAATCCTTTTTAGAGGTTACGACAATTCCTTGTCCAGTTTGTTACGGTACAGGGCATGTTGCTTCAAAAGATACACTTGCTTTTCAACTTGAACGAGAATTAAGTGGGATTATCGAAGGGGATCCAAGTAGCATCCAAGTCATCACCACAGAGGATGTGTTAGATGCGTTCTTAGATTTGAATACCTTTAATAATGCTCCAATTGATTGGGAAGTGGCAGACGAACGAGTTCCTTTTTATCAAATTGCTCGCGTTGAAAATTAAAATTAACAAGTGATTGACATAGACAGCTTCTCTATGCTATCATTTTACTGTTATGTTTGTAGCGCACCAAGCTACAACCGCACAGAGCTGGGTTAAGTATTTACCTTGTGTAAATCCCCTGTAATGGCGAGTCTTAGTATATGAGGAGGTGCAAGTATGTACGCAATTATTGAAACAGGTGGGAAACAAATCAAAGTAGAAGCAGGCCAAGAAATCTATGTTGAGAAATTAGCAGGTGAAGTTGGTGATGTTGTTACTTTTGACAAAGTTCTATTCGTAGGCGGAGATTCCGCTAAAGTTGGCGTTCCATTCGTGGACGGAGCAACTGTAACAGCTAAAGTTGAAAAACAAGGCCGTGCGAAGAAATTGACAGTTTATAAATATAAACCGAAAAAGAACTACCACAAAAAACAAGGTCATCGTCAACCTTACACAAAATTAACTATTGATGCAATCAATGCTTAATTTGAAAGGACGAAAACAATGATTCAAGTCGATGTTATGCGAGAAAATAACCAAATAATTTCTTTTACAATGAGTGGACACGCCGATTTTGCCGAACATGGTAGTGATTTGGTATGTGCAGGAGCTTCGTCTATTGCTTTTGGGATGGTGAATGCTATTTCAGAAGTACGTGATTTTGAGCCTGTAATAGAAGAGTCGGAGGGTTACCTTTACTATTCTGTACCTACTGATTATGTCGAGGATGACGTGGTGCAAATCTTGCTTACAGGGATGGAAAATCAACTAAGATCATTAGCGTACAGCTATCCTGATCATATAAAAATTAACTCCAAATAGGAGGTGGAATTTCATGTTAAAATTTGATATTCAACATTTTGCGCACAAAAAGGGTGGCGGTTCGACTTCTAACGGACGTGACTCTGAATCAAAACGTTTAGGTGCAAAACGTGCGGACGGACAATTTGTTACTGGTGGATCTATCCTTTACCGTCAACGTGGTACTAAAATCTATCCAGGAACTAACGTTGGTCGTGGTGGCGATGATACATTATTCGCTAAAACTGATGGCGTTGTACGTTTCGAACGTATGGGACGCGACAAGAAAAAAGTTAGCGTTTATCCTGAAGTACAAGAAGCTTAAATACAATTTTAAAAACCGTCACTTGTGGCGGTTTTTTTGTGTTTTCTTCTTTGTGAATTAATTTCTTTTAAAATGGGTTATAACTCTCTTGAATTGGGGTAAAAGTAAAGAGGCAGATAAAGAGACATTGTGAAAAACAGGACAAGTCGTTTGATTGACAGCGTTTTCTTGATATGATTAAATAGACTCAAGTTAATTAACATGTCAGGAGAAAAGATGACAATCGAAACGATGCAAGGGTACTAGTGTGCCTGCGTTTTGATTGTCATTCTTTTTTTGAAGTTAATTGATAATCGGAATGTAAGGGGACTAGTAAGTGTTAAAATTCCGGTGCTACAAAAAAGCAAGAAGAAGGAGTTGGAAAAGATGATTGACACAAGTTTAGCAACACAATTTCTAGGTGAAGTTATTGGTACTGCCATCCTAATTATTTTAGGTGCTGGTGTAGTAGCTGGCGTTTCACTGAAAAGATCCAAAGCAGAGAATGGCGGCTGGGTCGTTATTACTTTAGCTTGGGGGCTAGGGGTTACAATGGGTGTATATGTCTCAGGTTATATGAGCATGGCCCATCTTAATCCTGCTGTAACTATTGGTATGGCGCTTGCAGGTGCTTTCCCATGGAATTACGTATTGCCATATATTCTTGCTCAGTTTATCGGAGCGTTTATCGGGGCAACGCTAATATGGTTACATTACTATCCACACTGGAAACAAACAGAAGACAAACCAACAAAACTAGGTGTTTTTGCAACGGCACCAGCTATTCGTCATTTTACATCTAACTTTTTTGGTGAAGCATTAGGTACATTTATGCTAGTGTTTGGATTACTATCATTAGGTGCAAATTCATTTTCAGATGGATTAAATCCACTTGTTGTTGGTGCGTTAATCGTAGCTATCGGGATGTCTCTTGGTGGTACTACTGGTTATGCAATCAACCCAGCACGTGACCTTGGACCAAGAATTGCGCATTTTGTTTGGCCGATTTCTGGTAAAGGTAGTTCAGATTGGGGATACTCATGGGTTCCGGTTATTGGACCAATTATGGGTGGTGCATTAGGTGCTTTAGGGTATAATGCCATTATTAACGGCGAACTAGGAATGTGGTTCTGGGTGTTCGCAGTATTATTTGTTTTAATTCTTATTTTAACGATGCAACTCGACAAGAAAAAAGACTTAGCATAAGCTAGAATGATAACTAGCTCCAAGCGAAGGTCTTCGGGCTTTCGTTGTACTTAAAACTAGAGGAGGAATTTTACATGGAAAAGAAATATATTTTAGCACTGGATCAAGGAACAACAAGTTCAAGAGCGATGATTATTGACGAAGAAGGAGAAGTAATTGGCGTTGCGCAAGAAGAGTTTGATCAAATTTTTCCTAAGCCAGGTTGGGTTGAACATAGTGCCAATGAAATCTGGGCTTCGATTTTAGCTGTCATTGCAGGCGTTTTACTTAAAACAAATATTTCTTCTAAAGAAATAGCTGGGATTGGTATTACAAACCAACGTGAAACTACTGTTATTTGGGATAAAGAAAGCGGAAATCCAATTTATAATGCAATTGTTTGGCAATCTCGTCAAACTGAAGATATTTGTAAGCAACTTCGTAAAGATGGTTATGAAGATACGATCAGATCAAAAACTGGCCTTTTGATTGATCCGTATTTTGCAGGTACGAAAGCACGCTGGATTCTTGACCATGTAGATGGTGCACAAGAACGTGCTGAAAAAGGAGAACTTCTTTTCGGAACAATTGATACTTGGTTAGTTTGGAAATTAACTGGTGGTCGTGCGCATATTACTGACTATTCCAATGCTTCTCGTACACTTCTTTATAATATTTATGATTTAGAGTGGGATGATGAGCTTCTAAAAATGCTTAATATCCCGAAAGCAATGTTACCAGAAGTTCGTCCATCTTCTGAAGTATATGCGGACACAGTGCCTTATCACTTCTTTGGTGAAGAAGTTCCTGTTGCTGGTATTGCTGGTGACCAACAAGCAGCGTTATTCGGTCAAGGCTGTTTTGAAAAAGGAATGGCTAAAAATACGTACGGAACTGGTTGTTTCTTACTCATGAATACTGGGGAAAAAGCAGTTCGTTCTGAAAATGGCTTATTAACTACTCTTGCTTGGGGTATTGATGGCAAAGTGGAATACGCATTAGAAGGTAGTATTTTCGTTGCTGGTTCTGCTATTCAGTGGTTACGAGATGGCTTACGTATGGTTCGTCAATCAAGTGATTCTGAAAACTATGCGAGCCGGATTGAATCTAGTGATGGTGTATATGTTGTACCAGCATTCGTTGGTTTAGGCGCACCTTACTGGGATTCCGACGTTCGTGGTGCTGTCTTTGGATTAACTCGTGGTACCGAAAAAGAACAATTTATCCGTGCGACATTGGAATCTCTTGCTTATCAAACTCGCGATGTACTATATGCAATGGAACAAGATTCCGGTATTAGCTTAAAAACGTTACGTGTGGATGGCGGGGCTTCTGCTAATAACTTCTTAATGCAATTCCAATCCGATATTCTAGGTGTTCCTGTAGAACGTCCAGAAAACAAAGAAACGACTGTTCTTGGAGCAGCTTTCTTAGCAGGACTTGCAGTAGGCGTTTGGAAAGATAAAAATGAAATTAAAAAACATTGGAAACTAGACAAACGTTTTGAAGTAGAAATGAAAGAAGACCAAAGAGAAGACTTATATGAGGGTTGGCATAAAGCAGTCAAAGCAGCACAAGCTTTCAAATAATGGTTAAAAGATGCGTCAAATGTATAAAAACATTTGGCGCATTTTTATTATGAGGGAGAAATAAATATCTGGAAATAGAAATAAATATAGTGACAGATGTATAGTTTGTTCGTTATAATGAAAGATAAGACTTTTAAGGAACGGGAGAATATAAAAATTATGTTTGTAGATCAGGTTAAAATATATGTAAAAGCAGGTAACGGTGGGGACGGCATGGTGGCATTCCGTCGCGAAAAATTTGTGCCAAACGGTGGTCCTGCTGGCGGTGACGGCGGTAAAGGAGCAGACGTTGTATTCGTAGTAGATGAAGGTTTGCGTACACTAGTAGATTTTCGCTTTAAACGAATCTTTAAAGCAGAGCATGGCGAACACGGCATGAGTAAAAGTATGCATGGACGCGGTGCAGAAGATTTAGTTGTCAAAGTCCCACAAGGCACAATTGTGAAAGATATTGATACTGGAGAGATTATCGCTGATTTAGTGGCACATGGTCAACGTGCGGTTATTGCAAAAGCTGGACGTGGTGGACGTGGTAACAAACGTTTTGCGACACCAGCAAATCCAGCTCCAGAACTTTCTGAAAACGGAGAGCCAGGGCAAGAACGAAATGTACAATTAGAACTTAAAGTATTAGCAGATGTTGGTTTAGTTGGTTTCCCAAGTGTTGGTAAATCTACCTTATTATCTGTTGTATCTGCAGCAAGACCAAAAATCGCTGCTTATCATTTCACGACAATTGTGCCTAATTTAGGCATGGTTGATGCAGGAGATGGACGTAGTTTTGTTATGGCGGATTTACCAGGATTAATTGAGGGGGCTAGCCAAGGTGTCGGTTTAGGTCATCAATTCTTACGTCATATCGAAAGAACACGTGTTATTGTGCATGTCATTGATATGTCTGGTTCAGAAGGGCGCGTACCTTTTGAAGATTACGTGGCTATTAATAATGAACTAGAACAGTACAACTTGCGCTTAATGGAGCGTCCACAGATTATCGTAGCGAACAAAATGGATATGCCAGACGCGGAAGAAAATTTAAAAGAGTTTAAAACTAAAATCGCTGAAGATATTCCGGTATTCCCGATTTCCGCAGTAACAAAAACGGGTCTACGTGAATTACTTCTTGCAATTGCAGATAAATTAGAAACAACTCCAGAATTTCCACTTAATGAAATTTTGGAACAGGAAGACGAAGATACAGTTCTTTACAAATATGTTGCTGAGGAGCCTGACTTCGAGATTTCTAGAGAACCAGATGGTACATTCGTACTTAGCGGTGCAAAAATTGAACGCTTATTCACGATGACTAACTTCGAACGTGATGCTTCTATTAGCCGTTTTGCGCGTCAACTTCGTGCAATGGGTGTTGATGAGGCACTTAGAAAACGTGGTGCCAAAGATGGCGATATCGTTCGCTTACTTGATTATGAATTTGAATTTATGGATTAAACAAAGTGCTGTGCCAATCTTTTGGCGCACGCTTTTTTCCTAGCTACAATAAAAAGGAGAGTTGAAAATGAAAATTGCTTATTTAGGCCCAGCAGCATCTTTTACTCATGCAGCAGCAACGAAAGCTTTTCCAAAAGAAGAGATGGTTGCTAAAAGCACGATTCCTGATTGTATCATGGCAATCGAAAAAGAAGATGTGGACGTGGCGGTTGTTCCAATTGAAAATACGATTGAAGGAAGCGTCAATATTACGCTAGACTATTTGTTTCATTTTTCAAGTGTCCCTGTAGTGGCGGAGATTGTTTTACCTATTGCACAACATTTAATGGTTCATCCAGCACATAAAACATCGTGGAAATCTGTGCAAAAAGTAATGTCTCATCCGCAAGCCCTTGCCCAGTGCCATACTTTTCTTCAAGCTGAACTTTACGGGGTAGAGCGTGAAGTAACACCTTCGACTGCGTATGCGGCAAAATGGGTCAGTAATAACCCAACTGAACTTGTAGCAGCAATTGCTCCTCGTATGGCAGCTAGTGAGTACGGACTTGAAATCGTTCAAGAAAATGCACAAGACTTGGAATTAAATCAAACAAGATTCTTTGTTTTAAGTCGCAAGCCAGTTTCCATATTATTACCTAAAGAAGAAGAAAAGACTTCTATTTCGGTCATTTTACCTAATAATATGCCAGGTGCGTTACATAAAGTATTATCTACATTTGCTTGGCGTGACATTGACTTAAGTAAAATTGAGTCAAGACCGCTTAAAACCTCATTAGGAGAATATTTCTTTTTGATAGATGTACTTTCAGAAGGTAAAGAAACACTTGTTACAAATGCACTTGATGAAATTACACTTTTAGGTGGAACGGCAAATAAACTTGGCACTTATCACGTTCACCGCTTACAAACGACCTAGATAAAGAGTTATCGCAATTTTTTGCGGTAACTTTTTTATTGCGAATCCTCATTTTTTACGTTAAAATTTGTAGGAGAAAAGCTTTACTAAAACTAAAAGGAGTGAAACAGATGGCAGGACATTCAAAATGGAACAATATTCAAGGTCGAAAAAATGCACAAGATTCCAAGCGTTCTAAAGTATTTCAAAAGTTAGCAAGAGAAATTTTCGTTGCAGCAAAAAAAGGCCCTGATCCAAATCTGAACCCGTCACTTCGATTAGTAATGGATAAAGCAAAAGCAGTCAATATGCCGAATGATAATATCAAACGTGCTATAGATAAAGCTGCTGGAAATACTAGCGGCGAAAATTATGATGAAGTAACGTATGAAGGGTATGCACCAGGTGGAATTGCAGTGCTTGTCCATGCACTTACAGATAATAAAAATCGCACAAGTACAAATGTCCGTGTAGCTTTCAATAAAAACGGTGGTAGCCTCGGAGAAACGGGAAGTGTCAGCTATATGTTTGATCGTAAAGGCTACTTAGTTATTCTAAGGGAAGGCTTAACCGTTGATGAAGAGGAGTTTATGCTAGAAGCGATTGAAGCTGGAGCAGATGATGTAGAAGTGAGTGATGATGTCTTTGAAGTGTTCACTGAACCTGGAGCGTTTTCTGATGTCAAAGATGCTTTACAACAAGCTGGTTATACTTTTGCTACAGCAGAACTTTCGATGTTTCCAACTGTATACAACGAAATTGCGGAAAATAACCAAACTCAATTTGATAAAATGATGGAAGCATTAGAAGATGACGATGATGTACAAGAAGTTTACACAAACGCTGAGATAAATTAAGTCAAAACACCCCTTTTGTGCAATCTGAATGGGGTGTTTTATATGAATCAAGAGGAGGAAATAAAAATGAAACCACGTAAAGTTATGATAATTGGGGCAGGTAATGTAGGGTCCGCTGCGGCTCACGCATTTGTTAATCAAAAATTTGTAGAGGAGTTAATCCTTGTCGATTTAAATAAAGAACGTGTGGAAGGAAATCGGAAGGACTTGGCAGATGCAGCAGCATTTATGTCCGGCCAAATGGATATTTCAGTTCGTGAAGCAAGTGATTGCAGAGATGTCGATATAGCTGTAATTACGGTGACAGCGGGACCATTAAAAGAAGGGCAAACACGTTTAGACGAGCTAAGAAGCACATCAAGAATAGTGGCAAGTATTGTCCCTGAAATGATGAAAGGCGGGTTTAATGGTATTTTCTTAATTGCCACGAATCCTTGTGACATTATTACGTATCAAGTTTGGAAATTATCTGGACTACCAAGGGAACAGGTGCTTGGAACTGGAGTTTGGCTTGATACAACAAGATTACGCCGTTTATTAGCGGAGAAATTAGATATTGCTGCTCAAAGTATCGATGCATTTATTTTAGGCGAACATGGAGATTCACAGTTTCCTGTCTGGTCACATTCCTCTATATACGGTAAACCAGTAAATGAGTATAGTATGGAAAAACTCGGAGAATCCCTTGATTTAAAATTAATTGGTGAAACTGCCCGTGATACTGGCTTTGAGATATATCATCAAAAAGGCTGCACTGAATATGGGATTGCTGGAACTATTGTAGAGATTTGCCGCCATATTTTCAGTGGCAGTCAACGTGCTCTAACTGTTTCTTGTGTTCTTGACGGCGAATATGGTCAAACTGGTTTAGCAATCGGTGTTCCGGCAGTTTTAAGCCAAAATGGCGTAAAAGAAATTATTTCCTTAAAATTAAACGAACAAGAACAACAAGCATTTGACCATTCCGCTTCAGTAATCAAGGAAAATATAAATTCTATTTAAGAAGGCGATAATATTATTATGTAAACTAAAAAACGATTTCCTTTTATGAACTAAAACTAGTACAGATGTTCCTTTTTATGCTATCATATAATGTATGACGTGAAACGAAGAGAGGACGAATAAATTGTACGATTACATAAAAGGAACAGTTACTACGATTACACCAGAATATATTGTTGTCGAAACAGGACAAATTGGCTATCAAATAATTACAGGAAACCCGTTTTCCTTTCAACGATTAGAAGGTACAGAAACCCAAGTCTTTTTGTATCAACATGTGAGGGAAGATAACATTTCTTTGTTTGGTTTTCAGTCAACAGAAGAACGTTTTCTGTTCAAAAAATTATTGAGTGTTTCTGGTATTGGACCAAAAAGCGCGTTAGCTATTATCGCTTCAGGCGATGTCGTTCCATTAATTTCTGCTATTGAATCTGAGGACGATGTTTATTTAACCAAATTTCCGAGTGTCGGTAAAAAAACAGCTCGACAAATTATTCTCGATTTAAAAGGAAAGCTGGCTGATGTTGTCGCGAGTGAAATAGTTTATGTTGCTCCAGAAAACGATATGGTTGCTGGGCTTTCCCCGCAATTGGAAGAGGCCGTATTAGCTTTAGAAGCCCTTGGTTACAGTACGCGTGAACTTAAAAAAGTAATACCAAAATTGGCTAAAGAAGCTGATTTAACAAGTGATGCATATATCAAACTAGCACTGCAATTAATGACAAAATAGAGAGGAGCTTGTGGCATGGATGAACGAATTATTTCAAGTGAAACGGTAGACGCAGAAGAAGTATCTTTTGAAACTAGTTTGCGGCCACAAACCCTTTCACAATATATTGGGCAAGATAAAGTAAAGAATAACTTAACTGTCTTTATTGAAGCTGCCACGCTCCGAAATGAAGCGCTAGATCATGTGCTTTTATACGGACCTCCTGGACTCGGTAAAACAACGCTTGCGATGGTTATTGCTTCTGAAATGGGGAGCGAAATTAAGACAACGAGCGGACCTGCGATTGAACGCCCAGGTGACTTGGCGACTATTTTGACAAGTTTAGAACCAGGTGACGTTTTATTTATTGATGAAATCCACCGTTTATCTAGAGCGATTGAAGAAATTTTATATCCAGCAATGGAAGATTATTGTTTGGATATTGTTATTGGAACAGGACCTACTGCGCGTTCTGTTCGCTTAGATTTGCCACCATTTACACTGATTGGAGCAACGACTCGGGCGGGACTTTTATCGGCACCACTTAGAGACCGCTTTGGTGTGATTGACCATTTGGAATTTTACACGGAAGAGCAATTAACCGAAATTGTCCTTAGAACGTCTGGGATATTGGATACGAAAATCGATGACCTCGGTGCACGTGAAATTGCAAGACGATCTAGGGGAACCCCGAGGATTGCTAATCGTCTATTGAAGCGTGTTCGTGACTTTGCGCAAGTTAGAGGAAACGGTACAGTTACTGAAAAATTAGCTAAAGAAGCGCTGACACTACTTCAAGTGGACCCAAGAGGACTTGATACGATTGACCAAAAGCTACTTCATACGATTATTCAATCATTTAGAGGTGGCCCTGTTGGTTTAGATACAATCGCAGCAAGCATTGGCGAAGAGCGAGAAACCATTGAAGATATGCAAGAACCCTATTTACTACAAATCGGTTTTCTACAAAGAACCCCGCGAGGACGAATTGCGACGGAAACAGCATACAACCATTTAGGAATAAGTTATGAAAAAGAGGTATAAAGAATGAAAGTAGAAGATTTCGATTTTGATTTACCAGAAGAATTAATTGCGCAAACCCCATTACTTGACCGGACTTCAAGCCGACTAATGGTACTTGATAAAGAGTCAGGTGAGATAAAAGATCAACATTTTACTGATATAATTAGCTATTTAAATAAAGGAGATGCACTAGTATTAAACGATACGCGTGTTCTCCCAGCTAGGCTTCATGGGATTAAAGATGAAACTGGCGCTCATATTGAAGTATTACTTTTAAAACAAAAAGAAGGCAATGCTTGGGAAACTTTAGTAAAACCTGCAAAAAGAATTCGTAAAGGCGCTACTATTACATTTGGGGATGGGGCTTTAAAAGCTACTTGTTTAGAAGAACTTGAGCACGGTGGCCGAATTCTTGAATTTTCTTATGAAGGTATTTTTTATGAAGTATTGGAGCAACTTGGTGAAATGCCCCTGCCTCCATACATTAAAGAGCAACTTGCAGATCAAGATCGTTATCAAACAGTTTACGCGAAAGAAAATGGTTCTGCAGCAGCGCCAACTGCCGGCCTGCATTTTACCGAAGAGTTATTAGCGCAAATTAGTGCCAAAGGTGTAGAAATAATATTTGTAACTCTGCACGTTGGTCTTGGTACATTCCGTCCAGTAGATGTGGAAGATACTCAAAACCATAAAATGCATTCTGAATTTTATCGTTTAACAGAAGAATCTGCTGATTGGATTAATAAAATCAAATCAGCTGGCGGAAAAGTAGTAGCAGTCGGAACAACCTCTATTCGTACTTTAGAAACGATTGCGAGTCGTCATGGTGGTAAACTAATTGCAGAATCAGGTTGGACAGATATTTTCATTTCTCCAGGATATAAATTCCAGGCAGTAGATGCGTTAATTACTAATTTCCATTTACCAAAATCGACATTAATTATGCTCGTGTCTGCTTTATCAGACCGCACAAAAATTTTAGCAGCCTATAATCATGCTGTAGAAGAGCAATATCGCTTCTTTAGTTTTGGCGATGCAATGTTTATTCATTAAATTACGAAAAAATTAACAGAAAAGCTTGTTTTCATTAGTAATTTTCGTTATGCTAGTGAATAGAGTAAATTAGAAAGAGGTAACACATGTCTGCCATTCGTTATGAACTAATTAAAACAGATAAACAAACAGGTGCTCGTCTCGGTAAAATTCATACACCACACGGCACATTTGATACACCAATGTTTATGCCAGTTGGTACACTTGCAACGGTAAAAACAATGTCGCCCGAAGAATTAAAAGCGATGGGCGCAGGTATTATTTTAAGTAACACCTATCATTTATGGTTACGTCCCGGAGAAGAACTTATTCGAGAAGCGGGCGGGCTACATAAGTTTATGAACTGGGATCAACCAATCTTAACGGATTCAGGCGGTTTTCAGGTGTTTAGTTTGAGTAAAATGCGTGATATTAAAGAAGAGGGCGTTCATTTCCGTAACCATTTAAACGGAGACAAACTTTTCTTATCACCAGAAAAAGCAATCCAAATTCAAAATGCGCTTGGATCGGATATTATGATGAGTTTTGATGAATGTCCCCCGTACCCAGCGTCTCATGAATATATGAAAAAATCAGTAGAAAGAACATCACGCTGGGCTGAACGTGGCTTAAAAGCGCACCTTAGACCAGAAGACCAAGGTTTGTTTGGTATCGTTCAAGGTGGAGCTTACGAAGACTTACGAGCTCAAAGTGCTAAAGATTTAGTATCTCTAGACTTCCCTGGATACTCCATTGGTGGATTGTCTGTTGGTGAACCAAAAGATGTCATGAACCGAGTTTTGGAACACACTACACCACTATTACCAGCTAATAAACCACGTTATCTAATGGGCGTAGGTTCGCCTGACTCATTAATTGATGGCGTAATTCGAGGAGTGGACATGTTTGACTGTGTTCTTCCCACACGTATTGCACGAAACGGTACTTGTATGACATCTAGTGGTCGATTAGTTATTAAAAATGCTAAGTTTACCCATGATTTCCATCCAATTGATGAAAATTGTGATTGTTATACATGTAAAAATTACTCGCGTGCATACATTAGACACTTGATTCGTTGTGAAGAAACATTTGGAATTAGACTTACAACTTATCATAATCTTCATTTTCTGTTAAACTTAATGAAGCAGGTTCGTTCCGCTATTATGGAAGATCGACTTGCTGATTTTAGGGAAGAATTTTTTGAGCAATATGGATTCAATCGTCCTGATGCAAAAAATTTCTAAATATATATAAAGTATCGAAAGGAGTTGGAAAATATGGGTGGCGGTATTGTAACATTTATACCAATTATCTTGATGATTGTTTTGTTCTATTTCTTACTAATCAGACCTCAGCAAAAACGTCAAAAAGAAGTACAAAATATGCAAAGCAGTTTAGCTAAAGGTGATAAAATTATTACTATTGGTGGACTTCACGGTGTTGTAGAAGCAATTGAAGATGGCACAGTCATTTTAAAATGCGGAAACAGCAAATTAACTTTTGACCGTAATGCAGTAAGAACTGTACTTGAAAAAGGTAATACAGTTTCTAATCCAGTTGTAGCAGAAACAACTTCTGATGACACTGAAGTAGTAGAAGACAACAAATAATACTTGAAATAAAAATGCCATTTCCCTTTAAACGGTGGAGTGGCATTTTTTAAACACAAAAAATAGAGCTTATACTTTCCATTTAAGCTTTTTTTAGATAAAATGGGAATATGCTTATTGTTTAAGAAAGGGGATGACTTGATGACGGATACATTTTCGGCTTGGTATGAGGATTTAGAACCGGCAATTTTAATTAAAGTGGAAGATTTTCATATTCTAGGCTACCGAGAAATCAAGGCTAGTCACATTTGGGCTTTTTTAACAGAGGAAAAGTGGAAGAATAACCCAGCCCCAGCATTGCATGAACGAATAAATGATGTCATGCAAATGAAAATTGGACAATTAATGCAGTTTATTATGACAACAGCTGAACAAGAATCTAATAACCATGTTTCTCAAGCAGATAGCATGCTTCAACCAAATGTGGAAGATTAACAGCCTGTTAGCAAATGCTTGCTTTTCGTACATAAGATAGAAGTATTTGTTGTTAGACTGGGATTTGTTATGGTTTAGATGAGGGAGGAACGAAACAGAAATGGTAAAAAAGAGTAAGATAGTTATTTTCTTTCTAGTAGTTGCAATTATTTTTGGTGCTGTATTTGGTACCGCAAAAATGGTTATGCAAAATATTAATCTTGGCTTAGATCTTCAAGGGGGATTTGAAGTTCTATATGAAGTGTCTCCAGCTAATGGTAAAGGAACTGTTTCTAAGCAAACATTAACAGATACAGTGACTTCACTTGATAAACGGGTCAATTCATTAGGTGTTGCAGAACCAAGTATTCAAATCGAAGGAAATAACCGCATTCGTGTTCAACTTGCTGGGGTAACTGACCAAGCAGAAGCACGAAAAATGTTATCAACTACTGCCCAATTATCATTTAGAGATGCTAATGACAAAATGATGATGAATGGTAGTGACTTAGTTGCAGGCGGTGCTAAACAAGCTTTTGATTCGAGCAATAATCCAATTGTTACTTTAAAACTAAAAAGCGCAGATAAATTTGCTAGCGTAACAAAAACTATTCTAGCAGAAGCACCTGACAATCAATTAGTTATTTGGTTAGACTGGAAAGAAGGACAAAAATACAAAACAGAACGTGAAAAGAAAAATCCAGCTTACTTATCTGCACCAAATGTAAGTAGCGTATTAGATACAGATAAAGTAGAAATTTCTGGGAGTTTCACAACAGAAGAAGCAAAAGATTTAGCTGAATTGCTTAACTCTGGTGCACTTCCTGTGAAAATGACTGAAGTTTACTCTACCTCTGTTGGTGCGCAGTTTGGTCAAGATGCATTACAAGAAACAATTTTAGCTGGAATTATTGGTGTTATCGCTATCTTTATTTTCATGATGGCTGTTTACCGTTTACCAGGTGTTATTGCTTCTATCACACTAGTTGCATACACTTATTTAGTACTATTAATATTAAGTCTGCTTAACGCAACACTTACTTTACCAGGGATTGCAGGTTTGATTCTGGGGATAGGTATGGCTGTTGACGCGAACGTAATAACCTACGAGCGAATAAAAGAAGAGATTAAGGTTGGTAGATCGACGAAAGCTGCTTTTGAGGTCGGTGGTAAAGAAGCATTTCGTGCGATTTTAGACGGTAACTTGACGACACTTATCGTTGCCGCCGTGCTCTTCTACTTTGGAACAAGTTCCATTAAAGGTTTTGCTACAGTATTGATTATTAGTATTTTAGTCAGCTTCTTGACAGCTGTATGGGGATCAAGATTCTTATTAGGATTACTCGTGAAAAGTAATTGGCTTAATAACAAACCAGGTTTCTTTGCGGTTAAACGAAAAGATATCCATAACTTACATGAAGGCATTAATAGCTTTAGCTTAAAAACACACTTTGACCGTTTTGACTTTGTAAAACATCATCGTCTGTTCTTATCCATTTTTGCAGCAATTGTCATTGTCGGTATCGTTATTCTCTCCATATTTAGATTGAACTTAGGTATTGACTTTGCCAGTGGGACACGAGCGGAAGTAACTGCTAATCAAACACTGACAGAAACGCAAATTAAGAAAGATTTAGATGCGATTGATATGCCATCGGATGATATTGTTTTCCAAGGTTCAGGGTCTAAAACAGCCGTTGTTTCTTATAAAGGAACATTATCCCAAAATGACGTAGCCAAATTTAAAAATTACTTTGATGACAAATATAAGCACGAACCAAGCATTAGTACCGTTTCACCAACTGTTGGGAAAGAACTTGCCAAAAACGGCTTCTGGGCACTCGGTGTGGCTTCTGTGCTGATTGTACTGTATATTGCAGTCCGGTTTGAATTTTATATGGGTATTGCGGCGATTCTGTCCTTACTATTCGACGCATTTATCATCTTTATCTTCTTTAGTGTAACAAGGCTGGAGGTTGATTTAACCTTTATCGCCGCGGTTCTGACGGTTATCGGTTATTCCATAAATGATACGATAGTCACCGCCGACCGGATACGGGATATTAGCATGAAGATGCAACGATTTAAGACGAAAGAAGAAATTGCAGATGCAGTTAACAAAGCGTTGCGACAAACCTTCACTCGTTCTATTAATACAATCCTAACCGTTATCTTTACTGTACTTGCACTCGTATTATTTGGTAGTGAATCTATTCTTAACTTCTCCATCGCTTTACTAGTTGGACTTGTTTCCAGTGTATTCTCCTCCATCTTTATGGCAATGCAATTATGGTACGTATTTAAAGCAAGACAATTACGTAAAAAAGGACCGATTAGCACAGTCAAAAAGAAAAAACCACGTAATAATGGACAACCTGTAGTTTAAAAAGAATAGCCGGATTTCATAAATTGAAATTCGGCTGTTTTTAATAGACGTGAAACGGGTAAATAATAAGATAATTGTTACAAGGAGGAGAGAGAATGAAAGAAAACAAAGTTCAATGGCAAGTAATTGTGGGGATTATTTTAGCACTTATTATTGCGATATTTGCAGTTATTAATGTAGACCCAGTAGAGGTTAACTTTTTATTTGCTCAAGCTGAGTGGCCGTTAATTTTAATTATTATAGGTTCTGTACTAGTTGGTTGTTTAATTATCTTTTTCTTAAACATTGCCAAATCACGTGGCATGAAGAAAAAAGTAAAACAATTAACTGCTGAAAAAACAGAGCTAGAACGTCAATTAGCAGCTGCAAAATCGATGAAAACACATTCATCTAATGTAGAAAAACGCGATACTGAAAATACAGTAGAGCCAATTAAATAATAAAGAAGACGCTAACTTACTTAGTTAGCGTTTTTGTTTGGAAGATTCCTCTTGGTTTTTCTAGCAATTTTAGATATAATAGGAAGGTTGAGAGGTGGGGTAAAGTGATTCATTCAAAATACGTATGGAATATCGAGGAAGCAAGCGACGAGAGAGCTAGCCAACTAGCCGAACAATTAAAAATCTCGCTTCCACTTGCAAAATTACTTTGGAAAAGAAAAATTACAACGCAAGGACAATTCGATAAATTTTTCCACCCAGAGAAATATGAAAGTTACGACCCATTTTTATTTGCTGAAATGGATCTAGCTGTTGCTCGGATTAAACAAGCAATTGACTCAAATGAACAGATTTTAGTCTACGGAGATTATGATGCTGATGGAGTGACAAGTATTGCTGTTTTAATGAAGACACTACGACATTTGGGAGCAAATGCCGAATTTTATATTCCAAATCGTTTTACAGAAGGATATGGGCCGAATATTGATGCATTTAATATGGCGAAAAGTCAAGGCGTCGATTTAATTATCACGGTGGATAATGGGATTGCTGCACTAGAAGTTATGACGCATGCGAAGGAAATCGGGCTAGATGTCATTGTAACGGATCACCATGAACCACGTGAAGTTATGCCAGAAGCTATTGCCGTTATTCATCCAAAACATCCTAAATCTGCGTATCCATTTGAGGAGCTCGCTGGAGTCGGCGTTGCTTATAAATTATCTCATGCTCTTCTTGGCGAGGAACCAAAAGAACTACTTGATTTGGTCGCAGTTGGAACAGTGGCGGATTTAGTTTCGTTAACTGATGAAAATCGCCTTTTAGTTCAATTAGGCTTACGTCAATTACGTGAGAATGCTAACTTAGGTCTTGCGGTACTAGCAAAAAAAGCAAGTTTGAAATTAGAAGAAGCTACAGAAGAAACGATCGGTTTTGGACTTGCGCCGCGACTTAATGCTGTCGGTCGTCTTGGCCCAGCTGATCCTGCCGCTGATTTACTTTTAACAGAAGACGAAGAAGAGGCATTATTTCTAGCTGAAGAAATAGATGATGCAAATAAAGAACGTAAACAAGTTGTTGTAGATGTGACGAAATTAGCGATAGCTGCAATTGAGGCAAAAGAATCTCTTGGAAATGTTATAGTCGTCTCCGGAGAAGGTTGGAATACTGGTATATTAGGAATTGTAGCTTCCAAATTAGTTAGTATTTATTCTCGACCTGCTATTGTACTTGGAATTGATCCTGTAACAGGTATAGCAAAAGGTTCTGGGCGCAGTGTAGAGGCTTTTCACTTGTACAAAGCGCTAGATAAACATAGAGTATTAATGACTGCTTTTGGTGGGCATCCAATGGCAGCAGGACTTACTTTACCAGCAGAAAACTTAGCTGAACTTGAAAACAAGCTACAAGAGGATGCTAATCACCTATCTGATGAAGATTTTCGACCTGCTTTAAAAATAGAAGAAAAAATAAATCTTGCTGATATCTCTGTTTCTTTTATAGCACAAGTAGAGAAATTAGCACCTTTTGGAATGGATAATCCAAAACCAATTTTCCTATTAGAAAAGATGAATTTAAAAGGAACCAAAAGAATTGGGGCGGATAAAACCCATCTAAAAACGATGCTTGCAAATGAAGATAGTGATGCAAGTTTAGATGCTATTGGCTTTGGTGTTGGCGATTTAGTAGAGAAAATATCTCCTCATGCAGCAGTAGATGTTGTCGGGGAGCTTTCCATCAATGAATGGAATAATATTAAAAAGCCACAACTTCGCATGATAGATATTCACATACCGCACTGGCAGCTTTTTGATGTGCGAAATAAAGCCGAATGGTCTAGAATTTTACAAGAACAAAATGAGCAGCGACTTTTTGTTTGTTTTGAAGAAAGAACGGTTACAACTCTCGCAGAACAAAAATATATATTGGTCGATGAAACGAAAGGTTTTACAGCAGATTTTCAAACTGAGGAATTAGTTTTTGCTGATATGCCGGCGAAAGTAGAGTTAATAGAAGAAATTGTGCGCGAAACAAAACCAGAGCGAATCTTTGTTCATTTTGATGCTTCTGAAGGTAATCAAATCCCAGCAATACCCGACCGGGGAGCATTTGCTGAGCTATATAGTTTAATAAAAAAATTCCAACCATTTCCAATCGAAAAATATACCCCAAGGCTTATACAAAAGTTTGGCTGGAACAAAGAACAAATAGATTTCATGTCAAAGGTGTTTTTTGATTTAGAATTTGCTAAAATGGATAGTGGTCAGATTATTATTAACCAAGTTGTTGAAAAACGTAATTTGGACGAATCCTTAGTTTATCAACAAAAAGTAGAAGAAATAACTACTAGAAAAAAACTGTTATACTCCAATTATACTGAGCTTCATAGTTGGATAAAATCAATGATGGAAACATCAATTTACCCGAATGCGGAGGAACTAGAAAATGGAAATTAAAGATTTACAAGATTACGTAGCGATTGTGAACGATTGGCCGAAAAAAGGGATTGTTTTTAAAGACATTACGCCACTTATGAATGACGGAGAAGCATATCGTTTTGCTACGGATAAAATTGTGGAGTACGCAAAAGAATTAAAAATCGATATAATTGTTGGTCCAGAAGCACGTGGCTTTATTATTGGCTGTCCTGTTGCTTATGCGCTAGGAATTGGATTTGCTCCAGTCCGTAAACCAGGTAAACTTCCACGTGAAACGATTGAAATGGAGTATGATTTAGAATATGGTACTAATAAATTATCCATGCATAGCGATGCCATTAAACCTGGTCAACGCGTTTTAATTACAGATGATTTATTAGCAACTGGTGGAACTATTGAAGCTACCATCAAACTAGTAGAAGAATTAGGTGGTATTGTTGCTGGTTGTGCTTTCCTAATCGAACTAAAAGAACTTGAAGGACATAAAAAATTAAATGGTTACGATCGTTTAATTTTGATGAAATTATAAAAAACAAACTACTCCTGATATTTTAGGAGTAGTTTTTTCATAAAAAATCTTTAAACCACTAGAAAATGTGGAAAAACAAGGAAAAGTACTTTATAAACAAACAAGTGACATGCTATAATGTAATACAAGAATCTTTTTTAAGAACACTCAGTTATTGGGTGTTTTTAAGTTGGATATAGATGACATAGAAATAAGAGGGTGAATGTAAATGGCGAAAGAACAAAATCTGACAGCTGAGCAAGTCATTGATATGGCTTCTCATTATATGAATCAGGAACATCTTGCGCTTGTGAAAAAAGCGTATGAATTTGCGCGCGATTCTCATAAAGAACAATTTCGTAAATCAGGTGAGCCGTATATTATTCATCCAATTCAAGTTGCTGGCATTTTAGTAGAGCTGAAAATGGATCCATCGACTGTTGCTTCAGGATTTTTACATGATGTCGTAGAAGATACTCCCGTTACACTAGCTGACTTAGAAGAAGTTTTTGGGGAAGAAGTTGCCATGCTAGTGGATGGCGTTACAAAATTAGGTAAAATTAAATATAAATCGCATGAAGAGCAACAAGCTGAAAATCACCGAAAAATGTTTATTGCAATGGCGCAAGATATTCGAGTCATTTTAATAAAGCTTGCCGATCGATTACACAATATGCGTACTTTAAAACATCTACCAGTTGAGAAGCAACGAAGAATTGCGAATGAAACCTTAGAAATATTTGCTCCACTGGCGCATCGTTTAGGGATTTCACGAGTTAAATGGGAATTAGAAGATACTGCGTTACGTTACTTAAATCCACAACAATATTACCGCATTGTTCATTTAATGAAACAAAAAAGAGATGCCAGAGAGCGCTATTTACATGATGTTATAGACGGGGTAAATGAAAATTTAGACGAATTAAACATTCAAGCTGATATCTCTGGAAGACCAAAGCATATCTATTCTATTTACCGAAAAATGTCGGAGCAAAATAAGCAATTTAATGAAATTTATGATTTGCTTGCGGTCCGTATTGTTGTTAGTAGTATTAAAGATTGTTATGCTGTGCTTGGGATTATTCATACGCGCTGGAAACCAATGCCAGGCCGTTTTAAAGACTATATTGCAATGCCTAAATCTAATATGTATCAATCCATTCATACGACAGTAATTGGACCTCAAGGCGAACCGCTTGAAGTGCAAATCAGGACCCATGAAATGCATCAAATCGCTGAATACGGTGTCGCTGCTCACTGGGCATATAAAGAAGGAAAAGTTGTTAATTCAAAAACTTCTTTTGATAACAAGCTTACTTGGTTCCGCGAAATTTTAGAATATCAAAACGAATCGGATAACGCTGAAGAGTTCATGGAAAGCTTAAAACTCGATTTATTTTCTGATGTTGTTTATGTTTTCACACCAAAAGGGGATGTATATGAGTTACCAAATGGCTCTGTTCCACTTGATTTTGCTTACCGCGTCCATACCGAAATCGGAAACAAAACGATTGGTGCAAAAATAAACGGAAAAATTGTTACATTAGATTATAAATTAAAAACAGGCGATATTATTGATATTTTAACGTCTAAACATTCCTACGGACCAAGCCGCGACTGGTTAAAATTAGTTCAAACATCGCAAGCTCGCAATAAAATCAAGCAATTTTTCAAACGACAAGCAAAAGAAGAAAACGTTGAAAAAGGCCGAGATTTAGTTGAAAAAGAAATTAGACAACTTGGGTTTGAACCGAAAAAAATTATGGTCACTGAAAATCTTCGCAAGTTAGCTGATAAGTTGAACTTTTCTCATGAAGATGATCTTTTTGCAGCGGTTGGTTATAATGGCATAACTGCTTTGCAAGTTGCTAATCGTTTAACAGAAAAACTGCGGAAAGAGCGAGAACTTGAAGCTGAAACGGAAAAACTATTAACACAAGCAGAGAATAAACCGTCTAATTCAGATGCTAATAATGAGAAGCTGAAGATTAAACATAATGCTGGTGTTGTAGTTCAAGGGGTAGGAAACTTATTAATTCGTCTTTCTAGATGCTGTAATCCAGTACCTGGTGATGATATTGTAGGTTATATTACAAAAGGTCGTGGTATTTCCATCCACCGTCAAGACTGCCCGAACGTTCAAGCGATTGAACCAGAACGTTTAATTGAAGTAGACTGGGAAGATACAGATTCGCAAGCAAAAAATGATTATAATGTTGATATTGAAATTTACGGTTATAATCGTAACGGCTTGCTAAATGATATTCTTCAAGTTATTAACAGCTTGACGTCCAATATTAATGGAGTCAATGCCAAAGTAGACAATAATAAAATGGCAACCCTTGTTGTCACACTACAAATTCATAATATTAATCATTTACAGCGAGTTGTGGATAAGATAAAACAAATTCCAGATGTTTATACAGTTAGAAGATTAATGAATTAAAGGAGTGGAAAAGAAGTGCGTGTGCTACTACAAAGATGTTATGAAGCTTCCGTCAGTGTGGAAGGGGAAATTATTAGTGAAATTGCTGGAGGTCTATGTCTATTAGTTGGGTTTACTCATACTGATAATGAAGAAACAGTAGAATACATGGCGAAAAAAATTATTGGGTTACGAGTTTTTGAAGATGAATCAGAGAAAATGAATATTTCTTTAGCCGAACGTGGTGGCGCAATTCTCAGCGTTTCACAATTCACCTTATATGCGGATGTTAGTAGAGGCAAACGCCCAAGCTTTACAAAATCTGCTCCTGGAGAAAAGGCGGAAGGGTTGTACAACTTATTTAATAACAAACTTTCCGATGCAGGATTTATAGTTGAAACTGGTGTGTTTGGTGCATTTATGGACGTGAAAATTGTCAATAATGGCCCAGTTACTATTATGCTAGACTCTGAAGAAATGCGAAAATAAAAAAAGCGATCATTCTAGTGATATTTCATCACTGGAATGATTGCTTTTTTAGTTAGAAAAGTAATTAGATAATCCATCAGTTACTGAATCAGCAATTTGGCTTCTATAAGATGCTGAATTAATGTTTCTTTCGTCTTTTGCAGAACTTAAGTAACCAAGTTCTAGAAGGACAGCTGGTTGAGAATTTTCTCTTACTACATAATAATCGCCAACTCTTGAGCCGCGGTTAGTAGTAGGAAGATTATTTCCAAGCGTAGTATTAATACTTTCAGCGAGCGATTTATCACTATTATCATAATAATAAGTAGTTTGACCGCTAACACCTTTGCTACTATCTTCTAAACTATCAAAATGAAGACTAATAAAAACGTCTGCGTTATTTTTTGCTGCTATATTAGTCCGAGATTTTAAGGAAACATATTTATCACTGTTTCTAGTTAAAATTACTTTAGCGCCTCTTGATTCTAATTTTTCTTTTAGTTTTTTGGCTGTTTTTAAAGTCATTTCTTTTTCTACTGTACCATTTGCGCCTTTTGCTCCTGGATCATTGCCACCATGACCGGGGTCAATAACAATAGTTGCTTCGGATAATTTAGTTGTTTTACTTCGTGGGCTGGAAGTTTGACCTTTGTCGGACACATCTACTACCCAGTTAGCCACATAACCTTCTTCGCCACTTGTGGTGCGGATTTTATACCAATCACCTTGAACCCCTTGAATAGCAAAACCTTGGCCAGAATTGGCTTTTTCAATAACGGCTCCATCTCGTCCTGGTTTATTTCTTATGTTTGTGGAGTCATCTCGAATCGTTACGGTTTGAAGTTCACTTTCATCTACTTTAGTTACAGATTCGCGTATAGTTAAGTACTGAGAACTAACCCATGCACTTTTACCGTTATACTGAATTTGCGCCCAGCCATTTTGTTGGCTTGTTACAGTTACTTGATCACCATTATTTAGTAATCCAAGTGATGTACTTGAAGTACTAGGCTTTTCACGTACATTTAGTCCACCATCAGAGGAGACAATAGCGACACTATTACTTGCAGCGCTGACATCTGTATTTTCTACTAGCCAGCTCGCAACCCAACCACTATTTCCGTTATCTAATTGAACTTTGTACCATTGATTTTCTTCACCAACTACCCGGAGTACTTCATTTTTTCTGGCTTGGCTTGTTACATCATAAGCTAAACCAGGACCGCTGCGGACATTTAAGACTTCTGCTTTTACGATGACGGAATTTGCATTCGCCATTGCAATGGTTGTAAAAATACCTGCTGCAATCAATAAAATGGAGACAACGGTGATAAAAATGAATTTATTCTTCATTTAAAGCTAACACCACCCATATACTCATAAACTTTTATCTGACAGTAAAATGTTACCATAAAATGCGCTTTCATGGAACTAGAAAGTGAGTATTTATAAAAAAACTGACAAAATGTTGACTTTTGAGTGTGTTTTTAGTAATCTTAGAATAATTCATATTTAAAACTAGCGACAGAGAAAAGTAAGAAAATCCATGCTATACAGAGAATTTATCCCATTTGGCTGAAAGGATAAAGATAGTCACATTTTCCGAAAAGACACTCTCGAGGTTTCTTGTTGAAAACAGTAAACAAGAACGTATTCAGGCGTTAACTGACTTAAGTGAGGACTTATTAATAGTTCTAATTAGGGTGGTACCACGGGTGTAAATAAACTCTCGTCCCTTGTTTTTATAACAAGTGACGGGGGTTTTTCTTTATATTTTTAAGGAGGGGTATGGTGATGGATTTGCAATTACCAAGAGGGACACGAGATATTTTGCCAGAAGAAGTTAGTAAATGGCATTTTTTAGAATCGGTATTTAAAAAAGTTTGTGAAAATTATCAATACGAAGAAATTAGGACGCCTGTTTTTGAACATACGGAGTTATTTGAACGAGGCGTGGGCGATTCAACAGATATCGTATCTAAAGAAATGTATACTTTTGAAGATAAAGGTGGTAGAAGCCTTACTTTAAGACCAGAGGGGACTGCTTCCGTCGTTCGTGCTTTTGTTGAACATAAATTATACGGCGAAGTTAGCCAACCGATTAAAATGTACTACAATGAGCCAATGTTCCGTTATGAACGCCCACAAGGCGGAAGACAACGCCAATTTACTCAAATGGGAATCGAAGCACTTGGTAGTGACGATCCTTCCATTGATGTAGAAGTTATCTCGCTTGCAATGGAGTTCTTCAGGAAAATTGGTTTAACTAATATTAAACTAGTCATTAATAGCCTTGGTGACAAAGAAAGTCGTTTAAAACACCGAGAAGCACTAGTTGCGCATTTTGAACCACATATTGATGAATTTTGTGCAGAATGTCAGGTACGATTACACAAAAATCCACTTCGCATCTTAGATTGTAAAAAAGATCATGATAATCCGCTTATTCAAACAGCACCATCTATTTTGGATTTTTTAAACGAAGAATCAGTTGCATATTTTGAAAATGTTAAAAAATACCTAACTGCATTAGAAATTCCGTTTGAAATTGATCCAACAATGGTTCGTGGTTTAGATTATTATAATCATACAACGTTTGAAATTATGAGTGTGGAAGAAGGATTTGGAGCGAAAACAACACTTTGCGGTGGTGGTAGGTATCATGGTTTAGTCAAAGAATTCGGTGGACCTGATACACCAGGGATTGGTTTTGGAATTGGCGTAGAACGAATTTTACTTGCCTTAGAAAAAGCCGAAATCAATATTCCAGAAACAAAACCGTTAGAAGTATATGTAATTACTGCACAGCCAGAAGCTGAATTAAAAGCAGTGACACTTGTAAATAAATTAAGACAAAATGGAATTAGTGCAGAAAAAGATTATTTAAAACGAAAATTAAAAGCACAATTAAAAGATGCCAATAGAAAGAAAGCAATATATACCGTAATTCTAGGTGAAGAAGAGTTACAAACAGGTAATTATCAATTAAAAAATATGGAAACAGGCGAACAAGAAGCCGTTTCGGAAACAACTATTATCGAAAAACTAACAAACACCAAGGAGGAGAAATAAAATGGAAAAACGTACAAGTTACTGCGGTGAATTAAATGAAACACATATTGGTCAAAGTGTTATCCTTCATGGTTGGGTGCAAAAACGTCGCGACTTAGGTGGACTTATTTTCATTGATTTGCGCGACCGAGAAGGAATTGTCCAAGTGGTTTTCAATCCTGAATTTTCAAAAGAAGCATTGGAAATTGCAGATAGCGTTAGAAATGAATTTGTTGTTACTATCAAAGGGAAAGTTCATGCTCGCGGGGAAAAAGCGATTAATGATAAGTTAGCAACAGGTAAAGTAGAAGTTTTAGCAGAAGAAATTACTATTTTAAATACCTCTAAAACACCACCATTTTACATTGAAGACGGCGTGAATGTTTCTGATGAACTTCGCCTAAAATATCGCTACTTAGACTTGCGTCGCCCAGAAATGAATAATATTTTCAAAATGCGCCATACAGTAACAAGAACTTTCCGAAACAAACTAGATGCACTTGGTTTCTTTGATATTGAAACACCTTATTTAACGAAAAGCACGCCAGAAGGAGCGCGTGATTATCTAGTACCAAGTCGTGTATACCCAGGTAATTTCTATGCACTACCACAATCTCCGCAAATTTTGAAACAGTTATTAATGACTGCCGGTTTTGATAAATATTATCAAATTGTACGTTGTTTCCGAGATGAAGACTTGCGCGGTGACCGTCAACCAGAATTCACACAAATCGATTTAGAAACAAGCTTTTTAACAAAAGAAGAGATTCAAGCGATTACAGAAGATATGCTAGTGGATGTTGTTAAAGAAGCGAAAAACATTACGATTGAAAAACCATTCCCACGCATGACTTATAAAGAAGCAATGGATCGTTTTGGTAGCGATAAACCAGATATTCGTTTCGGCTTAGAATTACAAAACGTTTCAGAAGTCGTAAAAGATGTCGATTTTAAAGTATTCCAATCAGCTATTGAAAACGGTGGCGAAGTAAAAGCGATTAATGCAAAAGCTGCTGCAACTAATTTCTCTCGTAAAGATTTAGATGCATTAGGCGTTTTTGTTGCTAATTACGGTGCAAAAGGGCTAGCCTGGCTAAAAGTTGAAGCTGGTGAATTAAAAGGACCAATTGCTAAATTCTTCCCGGAAGATAAAGCAGCAGAACTACAAGCAGCACTTCAAGCTGAAGATGGTGATTTATTGCTATTTGCAGCAGATAAAGCGGATATAGTTGCAGCATCGCTTGGAGCGCTTCGTAATAAGTTAGGGAAAGACTTAGATTTAATTAATGAAGATGAACTTGCTTTCCTTTGGGTAACAGATTGGCCGCTCTTTGAGTATGACGAAGAAGCAGGGCGTTATGTATCGGCGCATCATCCATTCACTTTACCAAAAGAAGAAGATATTCCACTTCTTGAAACAGATTCTTCCAAAGTAATGGCAGAAGCATATGATATCGTATTAAATGGATATGAAATTGGCGGTGGTTCGCTTCGTATTTATAAAAAAGAAGTACAAGAATCGATGTTCCGCGCGCTTGGTTTCACGGATGAATCAGCAAAAGAACAATTTGGTTTCCTGATGGATGCATTAGAGTATGGTACGCCACCTCATGGAGGTATCGCACTTGGCTTAGATCGTATTGTTATGATCTTGGCAGGTCGTAACAACTTGCGTGATACTATCGCGTTCCCTAAAACAGGAAGTGCAGTAGATCCACTAACAAATGCACCAGGTGAAGTTAGTGTAGCACAGTTAGCAGAACTAAAACTAGAAACAGTAAAAAAAGAAACTAACTAAAAAAGAAGCTGAGTGTCCGCGCTCAGCTTCTTTTTTTAAAAATCATCACTTAATTCTTGAATACTTTCGACGTGCACTTTATTAACTAATATTCCTTGATTGGAATCATTGGACCAAAATGGGCCATCAAGTTCCTTCGCTTCACTGGAGCTGATTTTCTTTTTATTATAAAAAGTGGCTTCCACATTGTAGCGATTCCCTTTTTCTACTGTATCCCAGCTTTCCTTAGAAAGCGGTAAAGTAATTGATTTGTTTCCAGCACCATCAATTTTGCCGGTGACGGTATTATTTTTATCTTTTTGGTCCACCACAAAGTTAAATGTAACATCTACTTTTGACGAAGCATGTTGATAGAGGTAATAACCGCCAAAAAGTAGTATGGCTGCTAGAAGGGTGAAAATGGGGATTTTACGCATAGGGAATTTCGCGCCTCCTTATCTGTTCTAAACGTTCTTCCTTTTTCATTATAAGTGTAAAAGCTAAGAAGCGGAAGGGGTAAACGCCATTTCTCATTGATTTTTTAGAATAGAGGCCCCATTTTTAATTAATTCACCATTTTAACTATTCATTTTGATGGTTTATCTTGTAATGCGTCGATTCCAGTTTCGCCAGTGCTGATTTTAATGACCTCCGCAAGTGGGTAAATAAATACTTTTCCATCACCTGGCTCCCCAGTTCGCAGTGTTTCTTTAACGACTCGAAGTACATCATCAACAGGCACCGTGGAAACAACGATTTCAATTTTCATTCGTTCATGAATATTGCTTTCTTTTTTTGTACCACGATAAAGTTCGATAAATCCTTTTTCTAAGCCTGTACCAAGTGCTTTTGTGACAGTTAGTCCGCTTACTCCGATTTTTGCAAGTTCTTTTTGAAATAAATTAAAGCGGTTTGGGCGAGTAATGATTTCGATTTTTGTTAATCCAGACATATTGTTGCCTCCTTTATTCTTGATATGCTTTTTCACCATGCAGCGTCAAATCAAGTCCTTTGTATTCTTGTTCTTCATTTACACGAATTGGTAAAAATAGTTTGATAATTACGACGATTATAGCTGTTACTACAGCTACATATGCCACCGTTGAGCCGATTGCAATTAATTGTTTCACTACTAGAGAAGCATTTCCGTAAAATAACCCATCTGCTCCAGCTTCATTTACTTTTGTTGTGGCAAAAAGTCCGGTTGCAATACCACCCCAAATACCTCCGATTCCGTGAAGACCGAACGCATCAAGTGCATCGTCATATTTTACTTTGCCTTTCAACCAGAACACAGCCCAGAAGCAGAGAGCCCCGCCGAGGAAACCGATGATAAGTGAACTTGGAACGGTAACGAATCCAGCAGCAGGAGTAATAGATACTAACCCAGCAATTGCTCCGGAAATGGTCCCTAGCATAGTTGGCTTTTTATTAGTCAACCATTCTACCATTCCCCAGCCGATAATACCTGCAGCAGCTGCCGTATTCGTATTTACAAAAGCTATCATAGCTACATTATCAATTGTAAGGGCGCTACCAACATTAAATCCATACCAACCAAACCAAACTAGAATACCGCCAATAAGTGCAAGTGGTAAATTATGAGGGGAAGCAGAGTCGGCTTCTTTCCTTCGTCCAATCATAATTGCAAGTATTAATCCTGTTACACCGGAACTAATATGGACCACATTCCCGCCGGCGAAATCAAGTGCGCCAAGGTTACGTAACCAACCACCATCACCCCAAACCCAGTGAGCGACAGGGGAATAAACAAGTAAAGACCATAGGATAATGAAAATCAAGTAGGCGGAGAAATTCATTCGTTCTGCAAATGCCCCAGAAATGATGGCAACAGTCAAAATAGCAAAAGTCATTTGGAACATCATAAACAAAATGTGCGGAATTGCATCTGAGTAAGTGTCATTTGCCGCAAAGCCAACATCATGAAGGAAAGTCCAGTCGAAACTGCCGATAAAGCCATTTCCGGGTGCAAAAGCTAACGAGTAGCCAACAATCACCCAAAGAATAGAAATAATTGCCATCGAACTAAAACTATACATTGCTGTACTTAACACGTTTTTGCGGCGAACCATACCGCCATAAAATAATGCAATCCCTGGTGTCATCAACCAAACCAATAAGGTACAAAAGAACATAAATACTGATTCCATACTCGACTCTCCTTTTTGTTAGATAAACTAACATATAATATTTTATTTATGCGTTTATAATACACTATATTCAAATAAAGGCAAGAATATTTTATCAATTCAATAAATTTGGTTAGATTATCTAACATATAGCGTTTTCAATTGGGTCTTTTTTAGATTTATTTCAGAATAATCAGATAAATAAATGGGTTAGTTTCCGCAAAATGGTAGATAAAAAGCCTATTAAAAAATAGGCTTTTTCCATTAAATATAAAACATATAACCATCAGTTAGTTCAGAATCAGTAGAATGTTTTAGTAAGTCAGCAAGAGTAGTTTGATCTAGCACATCGCGGACAGCATTACGCATTCGAGTCCAAAGTTCTCTCTGGGCAGCTTCTTCATCATCCATACTTTCAACGAGTACAATAGGCCCTTCCAGTGTGCGGATAATGTCACCGGCAGTAATTTTTTCAGGATCGCCATTTAATACATATCCACCGTGTGCACCGCGGATGCTTTTGACGATTCCTGCATTACGAAGCGGTCCGATTAATTGTTCTAAATAATGCTCGGATAAATTTTTATCTTGCGCAATACTGCGAAGAGAGATTGGCCCATCACCAATCCTTTTCGCAAGTTCAAGTGTTATTGTTAAGCCATAACGGCCCTTTGTTGTAATTTTCATTTTTATATAACCTCCAGTAATTTCAAAAAACACTTATATCGCATCTATTATATCGGAATTACTGTCAGAAGGCAAAGAAAACAAGTGAGTGAACGTACAGGTGTTCTTATGGTATAATAGAAAGCAAGCAAATAAGAAGGAGCGGTTATATGGCAATTCAACCTTTAGCTTACCGGATGCGCCCGAAAGCGCTAGATGAAATCGTGGGACAAACGCACTTAGTCGGTAAAGATAAAATTATTTATCGGATGGTCAAAGCAAAACAATTATCTTCTATGATATTATATGGACCGCCTGGAATTGGAAAAACCTCGATTGCAAGTGCGATTGCTGGTAGCACCAAATATGCGTTTCGTACGTTAAATGCTGTAACAAATAATAAAAAAGATATGGAAGTAGTAGCAGCCGAGGCGAAAATGAGTGGTACTGTTATTCTTCTATTGGATGAAGTACATCGTTTAGATAAAGCGAAACAGGATTTTTTACTTCCTTTGCTTGAAAGTGGTGCGATTATTTTAATTGGTGCAACGACAAGTAATCCTTATATCGCAATCAATCCTGCAATTCGAAGTAGGACACAAATTTTTGAGTTAAAACCTTTAACGGTAGAAGATATTATGATAACAATGGACCGGGCTCTTCGTGATAAAGAACGTGGACTCGGAAACTATGAAGTGGAAATAGATGAATTTGCGAAAAAACATTTTGCTACAGCGAGTAATGGTGATGTACGTAGTGCTCTTAATGCGCTGGAGCTTGCTGTTATTTCTTCTGAACCAAATGAGGACGGGATTATTCATATTACGCTTGATGTGGCGGAAGAGTGTTTGCAAAAGAAAAGTCTTGCACATGATAAAGACGGCGATGCTCATTACGATGTTTTAAGTGCTTTTCAAAAATCAGTTCGTGGTAGTGATGTTAATGCAGCGCTTCATTATATGGGACGTTTGATTGAAGCGGGGGATTTAGTGAGTATTAGCAGGAGAATGCTTGTTATGGCTTATGAGGACATTGGTCTTGCAAATCCACAAGCTGGAGCGCATACACTTGCTGCAATTCAAACAGCAGAAAAAGTAGGATTTCCTGAGGCACGAATTCCGCTTGCAAATGCTGTTATTGAACTCTGTCTTTCACCGAAGTCAAATTCTGCTATTATGGCAATTGACGCAGCATTAGCTGATATTCGCCAGGGAAATAGCGGCGAAGTACCTGATCATTTACGTGATGGTCATTATTCGGGGGCTAAAAAACTTGGTCGAGCAATTGATTACAAGTATCCGCATAATTACGATAATGCATGGGTGGATCAACAATATTTACCCGATCGGCTCAAAAATAAATTATATTATGACCCGAAATTCACTTCTAAATTCGAGCAAACAATTGCTGGTGTGTACCAAAAAATTAATGAAAATAAAGCAAAAAAAGAATAAAAAAATACCAAACTGAAAAGTCGCTAACATTGAAATTTCGTCTTTCATATGGTATTCTAAGTTAAGAAAAGAAACCCTAATGTATTCGATATAGTTCCTGATATTTTTGAACCGAACAATTTTTTATACCTAGGGAGCTTGGAGTTCCGGCGCGGCGCACATGCCTTCACACGAGGAAGTGCAAACCGTTAGACAGAGCACCCACCTGCTTTAATTGAGAGCGGGTTCAAAGGAAGGGAATCCTAAACGGTACGATTGGGGTTTCTTTTTTTGTATGTAAATAGGAGTTATTCCTCTTTACTTTACAAGAGTATTGCTGTTACAATAAGAAACGATTAACGGCGAAAAGGAATTCGTCACTAAAAAAAGGACGCGATAAAAAATGGAAAACAGAATTTACTTAGACCATGCAGCGACAAGTCCGATTCATCCAGAAGTTATCCAAACGATGCTTGGCGCAATTACTAATACGTACGGCAATCCATCTAGTATTCATTATGCTGGTCGAGAGGCAAGAAAAGCACTTGATGAAGCACGTCATACTATTGCCCAAAGTATTCAAGCTGAAGAAAAAGAGATTATTTTTACTAGTGGCGGTACAGAAGGCGATAACTTGGCTCTTATTGGAACTGCTTTAGCACATAAAGAAAATAGAAAACATATTATCACCTCACAGATTGAACATCATGCTGTTTTAAAAACATGTGAATATCTTGAAACACAAGGTTTTGAAGTCACTTATTTACCAGTAGATGAGCATGGGATAGTGTCTAGTGAGAGCGTGCAAAAAGCTTTACGCCCTGATACAATTCTTGTTTCTATTATGTATGGTAATAATGAAATTGGTACTATTCAGCCGATTGCAGAGATTGGTGCTGTACTTCTTGACCACCAAGCCGTTTTTCATACAGATGCAGTACAAGCTTACGGGCTATTAAATATAAATGTAACAGAACTCGGAGTAGATTTATTAACTACTTCTTCTCATAAAATAAATGGACCACGCGGTGTAGGCTTTTTATACGTCAAAAATGGTACACGTCTTGCATATCAAATGCACGGAGGGGAACAAGAACGAAAACGTCGTGCTGGGACTGAAAACTTAGCAGGTATCTGTGGTCTTAGTGCAGCTTCTACTATTATGACAAATGAACGTGAACTTAAAAATGAGGAATATGTTTCCTTTAAAAAGCGCATGGCGGAAATTTGGCGTGCAGCAGGCTTAGATTTTGAAGTGAACGGTTTAGAAGCGAACACATTACCACATGTTTTTAGCGTGCGTTTCCCAGGAGTTTCTATTGAGCAATTACTGATGAATTTAGACATGGAAGGCATTGCTGTTTCTAGTGGTTCAGCATGTACAGCGGGAACTGTTGATCCTTCTCATGTTTTAGTAGCTCTTTTTGGAGAAAATCATCCGGCAATTCAAGAAACAGTTCGAATTAGCTTCGGGCTAGGAAATCATTTGGAAGAAATAGAGATAGCGGCTACGAAAGTTAGTGAAGTCGTGACGCGTTTAATGAAAATTTAAGAAGGTGAGGAGCGAACTTTGAGTACAAATAATAGTGACATTCGTGTAGTTGTCGGCATGTCAGGCGGAGTAGATTCATCAGTCACTGCTTATATATTAAAAGAACAAGGTTATGATGTTATTGGTATTTTCATGAAAAATTGGGACAATACAGATGAATTTGGTGTTTGTACAGCGACGGAAGACTATGATGATGTCATTCGAGTGGCTAACCAAATCGGCATCCCATATTATGCAGTAAACTTTGAAAAAGAATATTGGGATAAAGTATTTACCTATTTCTTAGACGAATATAAACTTGGGCGTACACCTAACCCAGACGTCATGTGTAACAAAGAAATTAAATTCAAAGCATTTTTGGAACATGCAGAAAGTCTTGGGGCAGATTATGTAGCAACGGGACACTACGCACAAGTGAAAAAAGTAGGCGACGAAATCGAATTGCTTCGTGGAGTCGATAATAATAAAGATCAAACTTATTTTTTAAATCAACTTTCGCAAGATCAACTGAAAAAAGTCATGTTTCCTCTTGGTGGCATGGAAAAAACAGAAGTACGTGAGATTGCAACAAAAGCCGGACTTGCTACTGCTAACAAAAAAGATAGTACAGGGATTTGTTTTATCGGTGAAAGAAACTTTAAGCAATTTTTAAGTGAATATCTTCCGGCACAACCTGGTGACATGAGAACATTGGATGGAGAAGTACTGGGCAAACATGATGGCTTAATGTATTATACTATTGGGCAACGTCATGGTTTAGGTATTGGTGGAGACGGTGAACCTTGGTTTGTTGTTGGTAAAGATTTAAAAGATAATGTTTTATTTGTAGAACAAGGTTTCCATCATGATTCCTTGTACTCAGATTCCTTAATTGCAACAGATATTTCCTTTACTACCAATTCAGAAAAACCAAAAACATTTGAATGCACAGCAAAATTCCGTTACCGCCAAACAGATACAAAAGTAACTGTACACATGCGTGAAAATGGTACAGCAGAAATAGTTTTTGCAGATCCAGTGCGTGCAATTACTCCTGGTCAAGCAGTTGTTTTCTATGATGGTGAGATTTGCTTAGGCGGAGGAACTATTGATACTGTTTGGAAAAATGGTGCAAAGCTAGACTATGTTGGTTAAAATTAGAACCGGAGAATCTTGTTTTCTACGAGACTCCGGTTTTTTCCTGTGCAAATGAGTTATTTTAAAGCATTTTTATGGTAAAATATTAAGCGAAACAAGGAAAAGAGGTCCTTTATGAAAAAGTTAGCGATTTTTGGGAGTGCAATAGCTATATTTTGTCTTCTTATTTGGGGGTATTTTTATTTTAATTCTGAACCATCAAATGTAGCAGAAGAAGCTGCAAACTCAACAAAAACGGTGGATGTGCTTGAGGAAAATGATATACTTGTTTTTACTCCGCGAAAGTCGGATGCAGGAATTAGCGTTATTTTGTATCCAGGAGCCTTTGTGGATGCACTGAGCTATGCGCCACTTGCGAATAAACTAGCTTCGAGCGGTTATAAAACATACATTGCTGAGATGCCTCTTAATTTAGCTGTATTTGGCAAAAATCGTGCGGCTGATATTATTGATGAAGCACCTGATGAAAAGTTTGTCATTGGCGGTCATTCGCTTGGAGGCGTTATGTCTTCCCGATTTGCCCATGAAAACGAGAATGAAATCGAAGGCGTGTTTTTCTTAGCGAGTTATCCTGATAAAAAAGGTTCGCTGAAAAATGCCTCTTTCCCAGCGCTTTCCATAACTGGGACAAAAGATGATGTTTTAAATAAAGATGCTTATGATAAAAATAAAAAATACTTGCCTAAAGATACTACATTTGTGTCTATTGAAGGTGGAAATCATGCGCAATTCGGGTCATACGGAGCTCAGCATGGTGACGGGAAGGCTACTATTAGTGAGGCGGAACAAACTGATCAAGTTTCAAATGCGCTAGTAGCATGGTTAAATACGTCTGTAAAAAACCAAGAAAAATAGAGGAGAATTTAAAATGGATAAAAATCAATTAGGAATCAAACAAATGCAAGAGGGAAATTTAGAAGAAGCAGTTAAACTATTTACGGAAGTAATTGAAGAACATCCTAGTGATCCAGTTGGTTATATTAATTTTGGTAATGTTTTACTATCAATGGATGATTTTGAACGCGCAGAATTATTTTTCAAAAGAGCTCTTGAACTAGATGATACAGTTCCGGCGGCTTATTATAGCCTAGGAAATTTATATTACGAGTTAGAATGTTTTCAAGAAGCAGCGGATAGCTTCCAAAATGCAACAAAACAAGGAATGGAAAACGGCGATTTATTCTTTATGTTAGGAATGAGTTTTGTTCAAATGGAAGAGTTAACGCTAGCTATGCCTTATTTACTTAGAAGTGTCGAATTAAATCCAGAAGATAGTGAAGCGTTATTTCAATATGGTATCGTTCTTGCTCGTAGCGGGTTTTACGAAGATGCGATTAATATGCTTGAAAGAGTACTTCTTATTAAACAAGAAGATCCAGATGCACTTTATAATATCGGAGCTGCTTATCTGGCATGGCAAGGCGACATCGTACTTGCAAAAAATTACTTTGAACGAGCGCTAGCAACTGGAACATCGCATGAACTTGCTGAGAATGCTTTAAATGCTATTCAAGATTTAGAAAACGAAGCGGAATAAACTATAGAAAGGAGGCGGTTTAAGATGGCTGAACAAGAATCTCTCGCGTTATTTAATGATACCCCAGATGAACTTTTCATGAAGGGGACGATGTTGTCTACCATTTTTTATAATGCCGAAAACCTCTTTTCTGTGGTAAGAATTCTAGTAAAAGAGACGAATGCGAATTGGGATGAAAAGGATATTATTGTAACTGGTTTTTTTCCAGCACTTCATGAACAAGAAGTATATACGTTTTACGGGAAAATGCAGGAACATGCTAAATTTGGTCAGCAATTTAAAGCGGACCGATTTCGAAAAGAAATGCCTCAATCTCGCGCTGGATTGATTAACTATCTTTCAGGGGAACTTTTTAAGGGGATTGGTAAAGTAACGGCGGAAAACATTGTCGATACAATTGGCGATGACGCGATTACGAAAATACTATCTGATCCAAGTTTGTTAAATACTGTTCCTAAACTACCTTCTGGAACAGCGGAAAGCTTGCTTGCTTCCCTTAGAGAAAATCAAGGTCTAGAGCATGTGATGGTTGGTTTAAATGAATATGGCTTTGGTCCACAATTGTCTATGAAAATTTTTCAGGTATATAAACAAAATGCAATCGAAGTGCTAGAAAATAATCCTTATAAATTAATTGAAGATGTTAAAGGAATTGGTTTCCAGCGTGCCGATGAGCTTGGGCGTAAGCTTGGACTTGGCGGAAACCATCCAGAACGACTTAGAGCAGGAATTTTATTTATGTTAGATTCCGTTTGTATGCAGCAAGGTCATGTCTATATGGAACAAGAGGTTTTGCTCGGGGAAGTGACTTACCTACTAGAAGAAAGTGAAGGCATTAGGATTGATCAGGCTATTTTACTGCAACAAATAGAAAAGCTTGCAGAAGAACAAAAAATAATTACAGAAAATACGCGTGTCTATATGCCGTCACTTTATTATTCAGAAAGCGGTTTTGCTTACCATGTAAAGCGAATGTTAAAACAAACAGAGTATCAAGAACAATTTCCACAATCCGAGTTTTTATTAGCACTTGGGGAACTAGAAGAACGTATTGGCGTACATTACGGGGATTCTCAACGCGCGGCATTAGAACAAGCATTAATGTCACCAATGCTCGTCCTTACAGGAGGGCCGGGAACAGGGAAAACAACTGTTATTAAAGGAATTGTAGAATTGTATGCCGAGTTAAATGGAGTTAGTCTTGATCCGCATGCCTATAAAGATGGTGCGACTTTTCCAGTATTACTCGCAGCTCCAACAGGGCGTGCAGCTAAACGGATGTCTGAATCCACTGGGCTTCCAGCAATGACAATTCACCGCTTACTTGGAATGAATGGACAAGAACAGATGGATGACGATGCAGAGCGATTAATCGATGGGCGATTGTTAATTGTGGATGAAATGTCAATGGTGGATATTTGGCTTGCGAACCAATTGTTCCGCGCTTTACCTGCTCATATGCAAGTAGTACTCGTTGGCGACCAAGACCAGCTCCCTTCTGTTGGACCAGGTCAAGTATTAAAAGATATTCTAAAGTCAGAACAAATTCCAACTGTCGCGCTTTCAGATATTTATCGGCAAAAAGATGGTTCCTCAATCATTGAAATGGCTCATTATATCAAAGAAGGAATGCTTCCAGCTGATTTTGCGAAAAATAGTGCCGATCGGTCATTTTTCCACTGTACAGTAAATCAAATTGGCGATGTTGTGGAACAAGTAGTGAAAAATGCTAAAAATAAAGGTTTTCGCGCAAAAGATATTCAAGTATTGGCTCCAATGTATCGCGGTCCAGCAGGGATTGATATATTAAATAAAAAACTACAAGAAATCTTTAATCCAAATGACACTGGTCGTCGAAAAGAAGTGCAATTTGGTGAAATTAAGTATCGAGTTCACGACAAAGTATTGCAATTAATTAATCAACCTGAAAAGAATGTATTTAATGGTGATATTGGCGAAATCGTATCGATAATTTACGCCAAAGAAAATACAGAGAAACAAGATTTAATTGTCGTTCAATTTGATCAAACAGAGGTTTCTTATTATCGGCAAGAATTTAATCAATTGACCCATGCTTATTGTTGTTCGATTCATAAAGCACAGGGAAGTGAGTTTCCGATAGTTATTATGCCAATTGTGCGTAGTTACTACCGGATGTTACGTAGAGATTTATTGTATACTGGCGTTACCAGAAGCAAACAATTCCTTATCCTTTGCGGAGAAGAAGAAGCTTTCCGTATGGGAGTAGAGCGTGTAGATGAAAATAAGCGGAATACGACGCTATCGGAACGCTTAATGAGTGAAGATGTAATGCTCGAACAAATGACGAATAAACGAATATTAACTACCGAAAATATTACGGAGATTGATCCGATGATTGGGATGGAAGGGATTACTCCAGAACAATTTATGGCAGGATGAAAAACACCCACTCGCAAGTGGGTGTTTTTTTATTGCTCATTATCTTGGAAAAATGGTAAACGAATCGTAAATGTCGTGCCTTTATTTGGCTCACTCGAAGCGCTAATTGTTCCATCGTGGTATTCAATTAACTGCTTCACAATTGAAAGTCCAATTCCTGATTCACCGAAAGCTGTATTCGTCCGAGACATATCTGCTTTATAAAATCGTTCCCAAATTTGTTCTAATTCTTCTGTATTCATGCCGATACCAGTATCCGTAATAGTTAATACAGATTCCTTATAATCTTGGGTACCCGTTAATGTAATCTTACCATTTTTAGTAAACTGGACACTATTTTTAACAATATTAATAAATACTTGAGTTAAACGATCATAATCAGCGTAAATAAACATATCTTTATCAATATTTACTGTAATCGCGTTACCTTTTTCATTAGCAACATAATCTAGTTGTTCTTTAATTAACTCTAAAAATTCATAACCATTAAAACGCGTTTTTTGTAGTTTGATTTTATTACTACGTATTTTTTCGTAATCCAGGTTTTCATTAACTAATTTTGTTAACCGTTTTGCTTCTGTATCTATTAAAGCAATACAGCGATCTGTTTCGCTTTTTGGAATGATATCATTTACTAGTCCCTCTGTTAAGCCGCTGATTGTTGTGAGTGGAGTACGCATTTCATGGGAAACATCTGCGATAAACTGACGACGGCGTTTTTCTTGTCGTTCAATTTCTTCTTGAGAGGTCTCAAGTGTTTGTGTCATTTTGTTGAAATCAATGGCAAGTGCGCCAATCTCATCAAAATTATTCTCTTTTAGTCGTGCCTTATAATTGCCTTGGATCACATCTTTTGTCGCTGAACGCAATTTATTAATCCGATTGACTTGTAGTTTGGACAGAATAGCACTCAAAATAAGTGCAATCGTAATCGATAATAAAATAGTATAGAACATATAACGATTTATTGTTCCAATCACTTGTTCAGTTCCGCTAATTGGAGAATTCAAGACGATGGATCCAACAAATTTATCGCCGTCCATAATTGGCACATAAACAATGGTCATTTCACGATTAAAACGATTGTCGATTTTTTTACTAACTGTTTCACCACTTTTTAGTTTTTTCTTATCATCTTTTGAAATCGAAAAATCTTTTGGTAATGGCTGATTGAGCTGAGCAGGGTAAATTGTTTCGTCATCTGCATTCTTGATGGTGTAATGGATCTTTTTAACATCTAAAATGCGCTGATACGTATTAAGAACCTGAATTGTCGCATCTTGCGGTGAGTGGCGAATGTCCATCGAAATTGTTTCACCATAACTAGTCAAATCATCGACTTGGCTTTGATAAAAATAGTCTTTCAGTGAGTGAGAAACAAGCACACCAATCATAATACAAGCAATCAGTAAAATGATAAATTGTGTGAAAAAAAGTTGGTAGGCATATTTAAATTTCATTCGCTTCATTCCGTTTCATCAAATTTGTAGCCTACACCCCAAACAGTGTGTAAAAACGGCTTCGTGTCTGTTGCGATTTTTTGGCGTAAACGTTTGATATGAACGTCCACTGTACGCTCATCCCCGTAAAATTGATAACCCCAGACTTGCTCAAGTAACTGTTCCCTTGAAAAAACTTGACGAGGATGTTGCATTAGAAAGTAAAGTAAATCAAATTCTTTCGGAGTCAAAGCATCAAGCAGCTCGCCTTGATAAAAAATTTCCCGGGTGCGTTTACTAATTTTAAAATAAGTTGTCTCCAAAATATCTTCATCGTTTTCAGTGGTCGAATGATTATTTTTTCGACGAGTAACTGCTTTGATACGAGCCATTAATGTAAGTGGGCTGAATGGTTTAGTTACGTAATCATCTGCACCCATTTCGAGACCAAGCACTTGGTCTGACTCTGATTCTTTTGCCGTTAAAATAATAATTGGAACATCACTAACTTCACGAATTTTACGGCAAATTGTCATTCCGTCCATATTTGGTAACATTAAATCAATAATTGCAATATCAAAATCATCCTTAAAAAATGTTTCATAACCAAGTTTTCCATCATGAACAAAGGTGGCATCAATTTCTTCTTTCATAAAAAACATTTCTATCATTTCACAAACACTAACGTTATCTTCTATCATAAGTAGTTTCATATTTTGTATTCACTCCTCTTACATTAAAACTAGACTAATTAGACCCAATAATCAAGCCAAATTATTTTTTTCGCGAAAGTTTAAAATATGCATCATAGTTTGTTCATAGTTTCTTCATAACTGCCCAGTAATCTTAGTGGAGTAGAAACGGAAATGGAGGAAAATACATGAATTTTTTTAAGAGAGCATGGCTCAGCATGAAAGCAAGAAAAGGCAGATCTGTTTTACAATTAATTATTTTTACAGTTGTTTGTGTACTTATTTTATCAGGCTTTACTATTCAATCTGCTGCAGATAAAGCAAGCGAATTGGCAAGAGAACAGCTAGGCGGCACAGTGACATTAACCGTCGACCGAGAAAAACAAATGCAGACAATGCGTGATGAGGCTTCAAGTAGCGATAGTAGCTCTACTGAATCTAAACCACAATTTCAAAGCAGTCCGATAGATGTCAGTGATGCTAATGATTTGGCGGGATTAAATCATGTAGCAAGTTACAATTACTATTCCAGTACACAAGCTCTAGCATCCGGATTTGATCCGATTGAGTCTTCCGGTGATACATCTTCTTCAAGTGATGAATCATCCACTACAACTGAAACACAAGGACCAGGAGGCGGCCAAGGTGGACCGCAAATGGTAGATGCGGATTTAAGCATTAGTGGATTACTTGACTCTGCAACTAGTACTGATTTTGAAGCTGGAACTAGTGAATTAACAAGTGGTGTAGCAATTACTTCTGCTGACAAAGATAAAAATGTAGCTATGGTAGAAGAAAATTTAGCAGAAGAAAATAATTGGAAAGTTGGCGATTCTTTCACTGTTACATCAAGTGATGGTAATACAAAAGTAACATTAAAAATTGTTGGTATTTATAAAACAACGGATTCTGGAAGTGATATGGCACAAAATTTCTCTTTCCTAAATCCTTATAACAAGGTATATGTTCCTTATACAGTAGCAAATACAATTAAAGGTTCTGATTATAAAAACACGGTTGATTCCGCCGTTTATACAATGGATGATGCAGCTAATATTGCTGCTTTTGAAAAAGAAGCAAAAAAAGTTGATAGTATTGATTGGGATACATTTAAACTTGATGCCAATGATACACTTTATCAACAGATGATTGGACCAATCAACAGCGTGGCATCTTTCTCTAAAAATGTGGTTTATATTGTCAGCATTGCAGGTGCTTTAATCTTAGGTTTACTCGTAATGATGCAAGTGCGTGATCGTAAATATGAAATGGGTGTACTTCTAGCAATAGGCGAGAAGCGTGGTAAATTAATTGCGCAATTCTTTGTTGAAATTTTGATTGTAGCACTTGTTTCCTTTGGATTAGCCGCTGCAAGTAGTCATTATGTAGCACAATTAGCAGGTAATCAATTACTGGCACAACAGAATTCATCTACTACAGAAACCACAAGTTCAACAGAAAACCGTGGTCCTGGTGGCGGTGGCCAAGGCGGTCCAGGTGGATTTGGAGAGAGTGTGAGTAACTTGACGAAAAATACGGAACAAATCAAAGAGTTAGACATTCAAGTTACGTTAGAAGATATGCTGAAAATGGGAGGGATTGGCATAGGAATTGCCTTTATCTCTGTTCTTTTACCAGCTGCACTCGTTCTTCGTATGAATCCAAAAACAATTCTAACTAAACAGGAGTAGGTGACGATATGACCAAAGTATTGACGTTTGAAAATATCTCTTATTGGTATAAAACAAAAGATGAATCGATTTTAAGTGATATAAATTATGATTTTGAAGCTGGTGTTTTTTACACAGTAGTCGGAAGTTCAGGCTCAGGAAAAACAACCTTCTTATCTCTTGCGGGAGGACTGGATACGCAAAAAGAAGGCGATATCTACTATAAAGGTAGTTCGCTCAAAAGCATAGGCTTACAACAATTTAGAAATAGATATGTATCCATTGTATTCCAAAGTTATAATCTATTGACGTATATGACCGCTCTTCAAAACGTTACAACGGCAATGGAGATTACCCATGTCAATCAGCCAGATAAAAAAGCTTTTGCACTTAGCATGCTAGAAAAAGTGGGCATTACGGAGAAAATGGCGCGCCAAAAAGTGCTGACTTTAAGTGGTGGACAGCAGCAAAGGGTTTCAATCGCACGGGCATTATGTTGTGAAACGGAATTAATCGTTGCAGATGAACCTACAGGAAACTTAGATGAACGAACAAGTAAAGAGGTAGTTACCTTATTCCAAGATTTAGCGCATAAAGAAGGTAAATGCGTTATCATGGTGACGCATGACCCCGAGATTGCCAAAGTGTCAGATATAAAACTAACACTTAAAAACGGAAGCTTTGTTGAAAAGAAACAATCAACGAACAGTCTAATAAACAGTTGACATTTAGCCATCCGTTCTTTATAATTTAGTTTATTGTTGAATAAATATTGATACATGATAGGAATATGATTTTGGTTTCCACGTGATTAGAGAGTTTTCCCTTGGCTGAAAGGAAAACCACGCTTGTCCCGAAGTTGCTCTCCTATTAGATGATCCGTCTTATCCACGTTAACAGATAACTGAAGAGGTAATGATACAAAGTCTATATCATTGCAAACAGGGTGGTACCGCGATTTCACTAAAATCGTCCCTGTGAGCAATCATATAGGCTTTTTTTGTTGTAAAAACCAAAAGGAGGAAATAAAAGATGAAACAATTATCAAGCGCAGAAGTAAGACAGTTATTTTTGGATTTCTTTAAAGAAAAAGGGCATACTATCGAACCTAGTGCTCCACTTGTACCAAATAACGATCCGACGATTCTTTGGATTAATAGTGGTGTGGCAACCATGAAAAAATACTTTGATGGTTCGGTTATTCCGGATAATCCAAGAATGGCTAATGCACAAAAATCAATTCGTACAAATGATATTGAAAACGTAGGTAAAACAGCTCGTCATCATACATTTTTTGAAATGCTAGGAAACTTTTCGATTGGTGATTACTTTAAAGAAGGCGCAATTCTTTTTGCTTGGGAATTTCTAACAAGTCCTAAATGGATTGGCTTTGATCCTGATAAATTATATGTAACTGTTTATCCTGAAGACGAAGAAGCAAAGACTTTATGGCGCGAAAAAATCGGTTTAAGTGATGATCATATCGTGGAAATTGAAGATAATTTCTGGGATATCGGTATTGGACCAAGTGGCCCAGATAGTGAAATCTTTTACGACCGCGGACCTGCTTTCGGAGATGACAAAAGTGACCCAGAACTATATCCTGGTGGCGAAAATGAACGTTACTTAGAAATTTGGAACCTTGTATTTTCTCAGTTTAACCATAATCCGGATGGAACCTATACACCACTTCCTAAACAAAACATCGATACCGGGATGGGGCTTGAACGTATGGTTTCCATCATTCAAGACGCGCCAACCAACTTTGAAACGGATTTATTTATGCCGATTATTCGTGAAGTAGAACAAATTGCTGGCGTGAAATACGGCCATTCACAAGAAAATGATGTGGCATTTAAAGTAATCGCTGACCATATTCGTACCGTAGCATTTGCAATTGGCGATGGTGCATTACCGTCCAATGAAGGACGTGGATATATTTTACGTCGTTTACTTCGTCGTGCTGTTCGATATGCAAAAGTCCTAACAATCAATGAACCATTCATGTACAAATTAGTACCCGTAGTTGGGAAAATCATGAATAGTTTCTATCCAGAAGTAGAAAACCAAACAGACTTTATCCAAAAAGTGATTCGCACAGAAGAAGAACGCTTCCACGAAACATTAAACGAAGGTCTAGCAATTTTGGAAACAATACTAAAATCGGCGAAAGAAACGAACGAACAAGTGATTAAAGGCGCAGATATTTTTAAATTATACGATACATTCGGTTTCCCAGTTGAATTAACAGAAGAATACGCAGAAGATCACGGCTTAAAAGTTGACCATGCGGGATTTGAAGCAGAAATGAAAGAACAACGTGACCGTGCTCGCTCTGCTCGTGCTGATGTAAAATCTATGCAAGTGCAAGGTGAACTGCTTGCTAATTTAACCGAAAAAAGTGCATTTGTTGGCTACAACTCAACAGAGCACGTTTCGGAAATCTTGTATTTAATTCAAAATGACACTCTTGTTGACGAAATAACTGCTGGAAATGAAGCGCAAGTTATTTTCAAAGAAACGCCATTTTATGCAGAAAGCGGCGGACAAGTTGCGGACAAGGGAACTATTGAAAGCGAAACTGGGCTTGCTTATGTAGAAGATGTTCAAAAAGCACCAAACAAACAAAATTTACACCGTATTTCTGTAAAAGAAGGTATTTTAAAAACAGGTGACACAGTGAAACTGACTGTTGACACAGTGAAACGCCGTGAAACAATCAAAAACCATACAGCAACACATCTTTTACATCGTGCACTTAAAGATACATTGGGCGAACATGTTAACCAAGCAGGTTCACTCGTTTCACCAGATCGTTTACGATTTGACTTCTCTCATTTTGGTCAAATTACAGAAGAAGAATTAACAAAAATGGAAGAAATTGTCAATGAAAAAATCTGGGAACAAATCAATGTCGTAATTGAAGAAATGCCAATAGCGGAAGCAAAAGAACTTGGCGCTATGGCACTATTCGGCGAAAAATACGGTGATATTGTACGAGTTGTACAAGTAGGCAAATATAGCATTGAACTATGTGGCGGTGTCCATGTCCGAAATACAGCCGATATTGGTCTATTTAAAATCGTATCCGAAACAGGTATCGGAGCAGGAACTAGACGTATCGAAGCTGTTACTGGCAAAGAAGCATATCGCTTTGTAACGGAACAAGAAAATACATTAAAACAGGCAGCGAGTCTACTAAAAACAACAACTAAAGAAACACCACAAAAAGTAGAACAATTACAGGCTGACTTGCGCGAAGTGAGACGCGAGAACGAATCATTATTAAGCAAATTAGCAAGTGCTGCAAGCGCTGATATTTTTGAATCACCAGAAGAAATCGGTGGTGTTAAAGTGATTGCAAAACAAGTAAATGCGAAAGATATGAACCAATTACGTCAGTTTGTTGATAACTGGAAAGATAAAAAAATTGGTGGTGTTCTTGTTTTAGGCGCTGTTCAAGGTGATAAAGTAAACTTGATTTCTGCAGTTTCAGAAGATGCAATCAAAGCTGGCTATCACGCTGGTAAACTTTTAAAAGAAGTTGCGACACGATGCGGCGGAAATGGTGGCGGACGTCCTGATATGGCGCAAGCTGGCGGTAAAAATCCAGCTGAACTAGGAACAGCTCTTGATTATGTTTCTACATGGGTGAGAGAACAACAAGCATAAATTTTCAATAAAGCACTTCATTTTTCTTTGTTATTTCCGTTCACATGGTGTAAAATGAATAGAGATACATGAAGGAATGAGGTGCTTCGATTATGGATTCAAAAGATCAAACAATGTTTTACAACTTCGGCGATGACTCAATTGAAGAAGATGTAAAAAAATTAATGAAACAAGTCTACGTTGCTCTTGAAGAAAAAGGCTATAATCCCGTAAATCAAATCGTTGGCTATCTACTCTCAGGTGACCCTGCCTATATACCTCGTCACAAGGATGCCCGGAGCATGATACGCCGTTTAGAACGAGATGAAATTATCGAGGAACTTGTTAAAGCGTATCTGAAAAATAACGAAATTGGTGAGAAATGAGAATAATGGGTTTAGATGTCGGCTCGAAGACAGTCGGCGTAGCGATAAGTGATCCACTTGGTTGGACCGCACAAGGTGTTGAAACCATTCAGATTGACGAGAGCAGAAAACAATTTGGCTATGACAGAGTAAAAGAGCTCGTGCTCGAATACGAAGTTGAAAAAGTCGTTGTTGGGCTACCGAAGAATATGAATAATACCATCGGACCTCGTGCTGAAAGTTCCAAAATATATGCTGAAGTACTTGAGTCAAGAATCGGACTCCCTGTTGTACTTTGGGATGAACGTTTGACCACTTCTGCCGCGGAAAGAACTTTGATTGAAGCAGACGTTTCGCGTAAAAAACGAAAAGAAGTAATTGATAAGTTAGCTGCAGTAATGATTTTACAGTCCTATTTGGACACTACTAATTAATTTGAGGTGAATTTAATGGCAGAAGAACATAACCATAATCATGAAGAAGAAAATATTATTTGGATTACAAATGAAGAAGGAAAAGAAGAAGCTTACGAAATTCTTTTTGACTTTGATTCCGAAGACTTTGACAAATCTTACGTATTATATTTCCCAGCTGGTAAAGGGGAAGACGAAGAGATTGAAATTCTTGCGTCTAGTTATATCCAAGATGAAGAAGGTAAACAAGGTCAACTTAAACCTGTTGAAACAGATGAAGAATGGGATATGATTGAAGAAATCCTTGCAACTTTCCTTGCTGACGAAGACGAAGAATAATATTTTAAAAAGCATGTCCTGACAAAAACTGTCAAGACATGCTTTTTATTTTGCGTTTCTAGCTCGTTTATTCCATACTTTGTAAGCAAGGTAGACAACGATGGCAATAACTAAAGCTAACATTAAATAGCTAATTGGTCGCGTATATTTTTCCACAACGCTCCAATTGGAACCTAATGAATAACCAAGCCATGTCAGAAAAATATTCCACGGAATGCAACCTAAAATCGTATATATAACAAATTTCCAGACATTCATTTTGGCAATTCCAGCCGGTAAAGAGATAAATGTTCGGATAACTGGCAAAATACGACCGAAAAATACAGCTCTAGCTCCGTAACGACCAAACCAAAGTTCGGCTTTATCCAAGTGCTTCACATTTAAGAATATGTACTTTCCGAATTTCAATACTAAAGCTCTACCGCCGAATTTACCAATGTAGTAAGCAATCAGTGAACCGACTAAGTTACCAGCGATACCAGCAAATACAACGAGCCAGAAATTCAATTTCCCAGCTTCCGCCATAAATCCGCCAAACAGCATGATAACTTCACTTGGAAGCGGAATGCAGACACTTTCGATGAGCATTCCGAGGAAAATTCCCCAGTGACCAAGTGAGTCTACTAACCACATCGTAAAATCTTGCAAACTTTGTATTAACGTATGTAACATCCAAAAGACTCCTTCAATCTTTATTTAATTGGCAGAAGCAAGTCCTTGACCGATTCTGTCTTGTTCGTTTAATCACGCTGTTTATTATACCGAAAAAACATAAAAACGTCACTTTTTAAGAAAATTTTCCGTATTGAATAGCATTTTTTTTAGATAATCGGTATAATAGATAGGAATTGTTTTCAATGAAATGAGGTCTATAATGAAGAATACAAAAGGTAAGAAAATTACAATTATTATTTCTGTTATTATTCTAATTTTAGTAATCGCAACTTTTGCAGGGTATTATTATGTGAAGTCTCAGCTAGAGCCAAGAGACGAAGCAAGCAAAGAGAAGATCGCTGTTGAAATTCCAGCAGGATCTAGTATTTCAGATATATCTACTATTTTAGAAGATAAAAAAGTCATTAATAACGCTTCTATTTTCTCTTTTTATGTAAAATATAATAATGATACGAATTTAAAAGCTGGGAACTATGAATTCAGTCCAGCGATGAACACAGATCAAATCGTAAAAAAAATGCAAGAAGGTAAAACTGTAGTACCTGCAAAACTAATCATTCCAGAAGGATACACGTTAGACCAAATTGCTGATAGAATTGTCGCTTATCAACCTAAATTAAAAAAAGCCGATGTTCTTAAAATAATGGATGATCCAGAGTTTGTTGCTTCCATGATAAAAGCATATCCAGAGACAGTAACCAATGATGTGTTAAATAAGGCCATTAAACATCCATTAGAGGGTTATTTGTATCCAGCTACGTATACTTTTAAAGGAACAGATGTATCTGCTGAACAAATTATTACGGAGATGGTCAAAGCAACAGATGTTAATATTGCTAAGTACCGCGACGAACTAACTAAACAAAAAATGTCCGTGCATAAATTCCTAACAATGTCTTCCATCATTGAAAAAGAAGCAACTGCTGATGTGGATCGCAAAATGATTGCTAGTGTTTTTTATAATCGTTTAGCAAAAAATATGCGTTTACAAACCGATCCTACTGTTCTATATGCGCTTGGTGAACATAAAAGCAAGACAACTTATAAAGATTTAGAAGTAGAGTCGCCGTATAACACATACAAAAACAATGGATTGCCACCAGGTCCAATTTCTAATAGCGGTGATACATCTATGGAAGCAGCTCTTTACCCAGAAAAAAGCGATTATCTATACTTTTTAGCGAATACGAAAACTGGTAAAGTTTATTTCTCTAAAACATTAGAAGAGCACAACAAACTAAAAGAAGAGCATATTACGAAAAATAATTAAAATGAACCACTTGTCAGAAACATGTTTTGCATGCTTTTGACAGGTGCTTTGTTTGTTAAAATGAGGGGATTTAGCAGTGAATGATATAATTCATGATTATTTATTAAAACATATTCCGAAGAGCGCGCCTTTTTTTGAAGAATTAGAAATATATGCAAAGAAACATGAAGTACCAATTATGGAGCCGGATTCGTTACATTGTTTATTACAAATTTTAGATATTCAAAAACCAAAGCGTATTTTAGAACTTGGAACAGCAATCGGATATTCTGCTTTAAAAATGGCAGATAAACTTCCAGGAACTGAGATTATCACTGTCGAACGTGATGAAGAACGATATAAAGAAGCTATACATAATATACAGCGTTACGGGGCTTCTGACAGAATAAAAGTCTTGCTTACGGATGCCATTGAAGGATCAGAAGAAATTTTAAAGTATGGTCCATTTGATGCCATATTTATTGATGCTGCCAAAGCGCAATATGAAAAGTTTTTCCATATTTATACAGATTCCCTTGCTCCAGATGGGGTGATTTATAGTGATAATGTTCTTTTCAAAGGACTTGCACTTGATATGTCACCAGAAAAACAGCGTAAACTTCGAGTTGCTCGCAAAATGCGCCATTTTAATGATTTCTTAGTGACGCATCCTGATTTTGATACTACAACTATTCCACTCGGAGATGGTTTATCTATCTCAAAAAGAAAGAAAACTGGAGGCATATCATGACAAAAAAACCAATCGTAGTTGGTGTAACTGGTGGTTCAGGTTCAGGTAAAACCAGTGTAACTAAAGCAATTTGTGATCATTTTAGTGGACACTCTATTTTAATGATTGCGCAAGATGTCTATTATCATGATCAAGCAGATATTAGTTTTGAAGAACGTTTAAAAGTAAACTACGATCATCCGTTAGCTTTTGATACGGACTTACTTATTTCCCATATAGCAGCGCTACGTCGTTATGAAACAATTGAAAAACCAATTTATGATTATGAAAAATATACACGTAAGCAAGAAGTAGAAATTCAAGAACCACGAGAAGTAATTATTTTAGAAGGTATTTTAATTTTAGAAGATAAGCGATTACGTGACTTGATGGATATTAAAGTATATGTTGACACAGATGACGATATTCGTTTTATTCGCAGGCTATTAAGAGATATGAAAGAACGAGGTCGAACAATGGATTCTGTTATCGATCAGTATCTTTCTGTAGTAAAACCAATGCATAACGAATTTATTGAACCAACAAAAAAGTTTGCTGATATAATTATTCCAGAAGGCGGGGAAAATCATGTGGCGATTGATTTGATGACAACTAAAATTGAATCAATCTTGCAAAAACATGTATAAGTAACAGGTAACACTTGTCAAACAGATTAATTTAAGGTAAAATTTTTCTAGTAAAAAGAGAGACAATTGCTTGCTATTTCAAGCGTGACATGTTAATCTTTCTCACGAGTAGTAATATTTTTTATGAAGGTGCGGAGCGATATCTCCGTGCTTTTCTATACAATAATGAACAAACAAAAGGAGCGAAAACGATTGGCGACAGAAAAAGTATTTCCAATGACCCTAGATGGGAAAGCAAAATTAGAAAATGAATTACAAGAACTTAAGACAGTAAAACGGAAAGAAGTAGTAGAACGGATTAAAATTGCCCGTAGCTTTGGTGATTTATCTGAGAACTCCGAGTATGATTCCGCAAAAGACGAACAAGCTTTTGTTGAAGGTCGTATCACTACTATTGAAAATATGATTCGTAATGCTCAAATTATTGATGCAGCAGAAGCTCATAATGGTTTAGTAACACTTGGAAACACCGTTACATTTATTGAATTACCAGACGGAGAAGAAGAAACATACACGATTGTAGGAAGCGCAGAAGCAGATCCTTTTGAAGGTAAGATTTCTAACGATTCTCCAATTGCTAAAGGTTTACTTGGTCATAAAGAAGGGGAAGAAGTAACTATCCAAACCCCTGCTGGCGACATGAGTGTTAAGATCGAAAAAATCACTGCATCTTAATTTTATCTGTTTTTATACAGCGGTTACTTATAAGGTGGTGAAAGCAAATGGCAGATAATCGACAATCAAATAACCGTCGCATTAAACAAAACCTAGTCGAGGGATCTCGCTCAAAACAAAATACAAAACGAAAAAAAACGAATTTAGTTTTAAATCTTTTAATTATCGTGGTAAGCTTACTTATCATTGGTAGTCTATATTTTGTTCTGTTTAAAACTGAAAGCGATCCAACTCAGCAAGATAACAAAACGGCATCTTCCAATACAAAAAAAGAAGATGCCGCTAAATCAAATAAAACTTCCGAAAAAAAATCGACTTCTTCGGATGAAAAATCAACAGAAACGACTAAAAGTGATGATCCTAATGTGGCAAAAGTTATTACAAAAGACTGGAAACCAATTGGAACTGAGCAAACTGGCAATCATGTGAATTCTTACAGCTCTACAAGTGTAGACTGGCAAGAAAAACGTAAAGCTTTTTCAGCAGCGACAGATATTCCAATCTCAAATACATCTCTTTGGTTTGTAGAGCAAGGGGCTGACCCTGCTACTCAAGCAATTGGAACACTTTCCACAAAAGAAAATCCTGATAAAGCTTACCGTGTTTATATTACATGGGTAGATGGTGAAGGATGGCAACCAACAAAAGTAGAAGAGCTAAAAACAAACGACAAAAGATAAAAGCACAGAAGTTAGTTGTTAACGACTGTGCTTTTTTGGAGGTTACATAATGAAAATAGGCATTATTGGAGCAATGGAAGAAGAAGTAGAACTTTTAAAAAACACCATGTCCAGTATAGAAGAAGTTATTATTGGCGGAGCAAAATTTTATATTGGCGAAATTGCCGGTAAAGAAGTGGTGCTTTTAGAATCAGGCATAGGAAAAGTTAATGCTGCCCTTGGTACCACACTTCTAGCAGACCGTTTTAAACCAGAAATTATTATTAATACAGGTTCAGCTGGAGGCATAGGTGAGGGTTTAGCAATTGGTGATGTCATTATATCTGATCGCTTAGCATATGGTGATGTTGATGTTACTGAATTTGGTTATACATATGGCCAAGTTCCCCGAATGCCAGCTTTTTATCAAGGTGATGCTGTTCTTTTGAAAAAAGCGGAGACAATTTATCGTGATTATTTTGCAGATAGTGAAAATAAAGCAGTATATGGTCTTGTAATTACAAATGATTCATTTATTATGCGTCCAGATCAACATGAAATTATTCGAACATTTTTCCCAGATGTGAAAGCTGTAGAAATGGAAGCTGCTGCCATTGCACAAGTAGCTTATCAATTTGATATTCCATTTCTCATTATCCGAGCTATATCGGATTTAGCCAATCAAGAAGCGACAATGTCTTTTGATGAGTTTATTCATCTAGCTGCAAAACAATCAGCTACTTGTATCATTGAATTATTAAAAACGATATAAAAAATCCAGGAGAAAGATTCTCCTGGATTTTTTTATTTTACATATTCTTCTGTTAAAGTAAGGAAATCTTCTACATCTTTAGCTGCAAGGGCAACTGCTTCTTCCCAGAAATCAGCTTTACGCAAGTCGACTCCAAGATGTTTTTCAGCAAGTTGCTCTGTAGTCATAGAACCCGTATCTCTTAGAAGAGCAATATATTTATCTTCATAGCCTGCACCCTCAGCTTGTGCTTTATGATATATACCAAGTGAGAATAAGTAACCAAAAGTATATGGGAAATTATAAAATGGTACGTCAGCAATATAAAAATGTAATTTAGAAGCCCAAAATTGCGGATGATATTCATCTAAAGCATCCAAGTAAGCTTCACGTTGCGCTTCCTCCATTAGGGAGTTAAGTCTATCAACTGAAACTACACCTTGTTTACGTGCCTCATAGAAATTACATTCAAAAATAAATCTAGCATGAATATTCATAAAGAAAGCAATACTACGACCAATTTTGTCTTCAAGTAGGGTGATTTTTTCTTCTTTTGTTTTCGCGTCTTTTACAGAAGCATCGGCAATAATCATTTCAGCAAAAGTAGAAGCAGTTTCCGCCACATTCATTGCGTAATCAGTGTTTTCAAATGGCTCTTCCCGAATAACGTGGGAGTGGAAGGCGTGTCCGAGTTCATGTGCAAGAGTTGCCACAGTACCAGGAGCTCCGTCATATGTCATGAAAATCCGGCTTTCTTTTTCGACCGGGAAATCCGTACAAAAGCCACCTGGACGTTTATTATCACGATCTTCAGCTTCAATCCATCCTTTTTCAAAAGCGGACTTCGCGAAGTTTGCCATTTTTGGGCTGAATTTATTAAATTGTTCGATGATAAATTCGGCGCCTTCTTGATACGTATATTTCTTAGGCTCACTTGAAAATACAAGAGGAGCTTCAACATCGTAAAAACTTAATTTTTCAAGACCAAGTAATTTAGCTTTTCTATCTAAGAATCGAACAAAAGTAGGCTTGTTCGTTTGGATAACATTCCACATAGATTTTAATGTTTGTTCATCTAAACGATTAATTGCTAGTGGCTCATCTAGGATATTTTCCCAGTTACGAATATCATATGTAGCTAAGCGGAAGCCTGACAAATGATTTAGTGTATCGCTAAATAAACGAGATTCTTCTTGCCAAACGCGCGTATATTCTTTGAAAACTGCTTGACGTACAGCGCGATCAGGATGATTTAACAAGTTTAGCGCTTGACCGGCAGAAACATCTTTTTCTTCTCCATCAATTGTAACGTGCATACGGAGTTTACCAACGATAGTATCATAGTGGTCAGACCAACCTCGATAACCATCTACGGATAAAGAATTAATCGCTGCTTCTTGTTCTTTACTGCCTTTTTTACGACGGTTGGTACGTGCTTCACTTAAAATAAAACTAATTTGTGATAAACCATTTTGCTTCATTAGTTCATCCCAAACACGGTCAGATATTTGAGCAAATTTGTCATGCCATTCATCTTCTGCCGTCGAAAGAGTAGCAACATATTGATAAATTAACGCAGAAAGTTCGTTTGCACGAGTATCATTCACATCTGCTGAAGCTAGACATTCTAAAAAAGAACCAGCAGTTAATAAAATTTTTGAGATGTCTGCATTTTGATTAACTAATAGTAGAAATTCTACTGAAGCTTCGGCATTTTCGGGAACTTCCCATTCAGATACATTCATAACAAAGCTATCCAAATCAGCTTTTACCTCTTGCAGTGTTTGCTGTAATTCTTCTGAACCACTACCGCCTACATATATGTTTTCTAAATCCCAAGTTAATGCATAATCTTTTGACATTAGTGTACCTCCTTAAAAAAATCATATCCTTTCATATTATAGCATTTTTCTAAGGTTTTTTTGTAAAATAAGCAGAAAGATGGTAAAATTTATAGATTATTAGTCTAATTGAATGTATGATAGAATAGACTGTACTAAATAAAAGAATGAGGTGCCAATACGTGTTAAAGCAATTCTCACCAGATAAAATGTTGAATACTCCATTTGGAATAACAGCAGAGCAGCTGCATAAAATGGGAAAGACTACTATTTTGACAGATCTTGACAATACGCTGCTTGCTTGGGATCAACTAGATGCAACGGATGAAGTTATCAACTGGTTTACTATATTGAAAGAAGAAGGAATCAAAGTTATGATTTTTTCTAACAATAATGAAGAACGAGTTGCTCGTGTGGCAAAAGCGATTGATGTCCCTTATTTAGCGCGGGCAAAAAAACCCTTAGGTGCTAATTTCCGCTGGGCACTAAAAGAAATGAATGCAACACCAGAAGAAACTGTGATGATTGGTGATCAAATTATGACAGATATATTCGGTGGGAATCGTCAAAAATTAACAACTATTTTTGTTCGTCCTGTGAAACAGACAGATGGTATGGCGACAAAATTAAATCGAATGATGGAAAGCGTTATTTTAAAGCGATTAGCAAAGAAAAACCAAATTAAGTGGGAGGAATCACTTTGACAGAAGAAATTAGATGTATTGGTTGTGGAGCGATTATTCAAACAGAAGATCCTGATAAAATCGGCTATGCGCCAAAATCATCCTTGAATAATGAACAAGTTATTTGTAAAAGATGTTTTCGTCTAAAGCATTACAATGAAATTCAAGATGTGGCGCTAACAGACGACGATTTTTTACGTATTTTAAATCAAATTAGTTCGAAGCAAGCTTTGATTGTCTATGTGGTGGATATTTTTGATTTTGATGGTAGTTGGTTGCCTGGGCTTCCTCGTTTTGCAGGAAGCAATCCGGTATTACTTGTCGGTAATAAAGAAGATGTATTACCAAAATCATTAAAACGCGATAAATTAACACGCTGGATGAGAACACGTGCCAAAGAACAGGGATTGGCGGCAACAGATGTGGTATTAGTTAGTGCTGAAAAAGGTCACGGTTTTGATACGCTTTTAGAGAAAATAGAAGAATTACGAAATGGACAAGATGTTTATGTTGTAGGTTGTACGAATGTTGGTAAATCAACACTTATCAATCGTATTATCAAACAAGCGTCTGGAGAAAACAATGTAATTACAACATCGCAATTTCCAGGGACAACACTGGATAAAATTGAAATTCCATTAGCAGATGGCAATGTACTTGTTGACACACCAGGAATTATCAATCATCACCAAATGGCACATTTTATTGATACGACGACACTAAAAGCTATTACACCTAAAAAAGAAGTCAAACCAGCCGTCTTCCAATTAAACGAAGAACAAACCCTATTTTTAGGGGCGCTTGCTCGCTTAGATTATGTTTCAGGTGGTCGCAAATCATTCGTAGTCTATGTATCTAATAATTTACCGATTCATCGGACGAAATTAGAAAAAGCGGATGCATTATATGAGAACCAAGCAGGATTAGTACTTCAACCGCCTACAGAAGAAGGAATAGAGGCACTTCCGAAGCTAGTACCGTATTCGTTCACAATTAAAGATAAAGCAGATATTGTCTTTTCCGGACTTGGCTGGGTTACAATTCCAGAAGGCGGCGCGAAAGTAACTGCTTGGGTTCCAGAAGGCGTGAGTGCAACTATCCGAACATCACTCGTTTAAAACTAAGGAGGCCTATCATTTGGAAAAATATGTTGTTATCGGAAATCCTATTCGTCACTCGTTATCCCCAGCTATGCAAAATCGGATTTTCCAAGAACTTGGAATGAATGCGGAGTATAATTCTGTTTTAATAGAAGAAGACACTTTTGAAACAGAAATCAAAAAACTAATGGATTCTGGTGTGCGCGGCTTTAATATTACCACGCCATTTAAAGAGCGTATTTTACCATTTTTAGACGAACTAGAGGATCTTGCAGCAGCTTCTGGCGCAGTGAATACGGTGCTGAAAAAAGAAAACAAGTGGTACGGATTTAATACAGATGGTAAAGGCTACTTAGAAGGATTAGAAGAAATCCGCTCAATTACAAAAGAAGATTCTATTTTAATCACTGGTGCAGGCGGTGCAAGTAAGGCAATTTATCTAGCACTTACAACGCATACAGATGCTAAAATAACCGTTGCCAACCGAACAGCGGAAAAAGCGATTGAAATGACGAAAGATAATAATCATCAAGCTTTAACACTAGAAGAAGCAGAAAAACAACTGGCTGATTTTACAATTATCATTCAAACAACTTCTATCGGTTTAGAAGCTTCTAAAAATAAAAGCCCAATTTCGTTGGCAAATGTAAAGCGAGGGACGATTTGTTCTGATATTATTTATAATCCAGCGGAAACTGCTTTTTTAAAAGAAGCAAAGAAAAATGGTGCCATTACCCAAAATGGCTTACCAATGTTTGTTAATCAAGGGGCACTTGCCTTTGAAATATGGACTGGCATTAAGCCAGAGCGATCACTGATGAAAGAAGCAGTACTCGAACAATTAGGAGGAAACTAATGTTAACAGCTACACAAAAACGTTTTTTAAGAAAAGAAGCGCATAATATCCAACCTATCTTTCAAGTAGGAAAAGGTAGCGTATCACCAAACTTAATTATCCACGTGAAAGAAGCTTTAGAAGCAAGAGAACTAATTAAAATCTCTATTTTGCAAAATTGCGAAGAAGATAAACAAACGGTTGCAGAAAAAATCAGCGCTCGCTCAGGCGCAGATATTGTTCAAGTTATTGGTAGAACGATCATTCTCTACAAAACTTCAATAAATAAGCAACAAATTAAATTGCCATAAATCTGGAGGAAACCTGCGATGAAACATAAAGTCGGTATCTTAGGTGGAACTTTTGATCCGCCACATTTAGCACACCTCCGCATGGCAGAAGAAGCCAAGCAGCAACTCGGGCTAGAGAAAATTCTTTTTCTACCTAACAAAATTCCGCCTCATAAACATATCAGTGGTATGGCTTCAAGTGATGAGCGTCTAGAAATGCTTCAATTGATGATAGAAGGTATTGATTCCTTTGAAATTGATACACGTGAACTCATGCGTACTGGAAAATCCTATACGTATGATACAATGCGTGATATGATTAGCGAACAGCCGGACACAGATTTTTATTTTATTATCGGCGGGGACATGGTAGAATATTTGCCAAAGTGGTATCATATAGATGACTTGGTAAAAATGGTGACATTCGTTGGAATTAATCGTCCACTTTATCAAACTGAAGTTCCGTATGATATCGTTAAAATCAATATGCCGGAAACGACAATTTCTTCCACAGAAATTAGGAATGATATTGAGAATGCAGGTGCCTTTCTACCAGAGAAAGTATGGTCATATATAAAGGAGCATCAACTTTATGGAAAGAAATGAAGTGCTAAAAAAAGTAGAAGCAGCTATGCCGAATGCTCGATTTAAACACACTTTAGGCGTAGAAAAAGCAGCAGTAGAACTTGCAGAACATTACCATATGGATGTAGAAAAGGCTAGAATTACAGCATTACTACATGATTATGCCAAGTACTATGATGATGATAAAGCGAGAAAAATCATTGAGGACGAGGGTTATGATCCACGTTTACTTGCGTTTCATCGTTCACTATGGCACGCTCCGGTTGGTGCCTATCTAGCAGAAAAAGAATTTGGTATTACGGATACAGAAATATTAGAAGCGATTCGTCTGCATACGACAGGAAGCGCTACGATGTCTGATTTCGATAAACTTATTTATCTAGCAGACTACACTGAACAAGGAAGAACATTTCCTGGTGTGTATAAGGCGCGTAGATTAGCACTTAAATCACTTGACGAAGCAATGTTATTCGCTTTATCGAATACGATTACGCATTTAATCAAAAAACAACAATTGGTTTTTCCAGATACTCTGGATGCATATAATTATTTTATTAATTTAAACTTGGAAGGAGACTATTAATAATTTGAACAGTTATGATACATTAATGCTGACCGCTAAGGCAGCAGATGATAAAAGAGCAGAGGATATTTTAGCACTAGATATGAAGGGGTTATCAAGTTTTGCGGATTATTTTGTAATCTGTCATGGTAATTCGGACAAACAAGTGCAGGCAATTGCTCGTGAAATTAAAGAAAAAGCTTTAGAAAATCAAGTAGATGTGAAACGTTTAGAAGGTTTTGATGCAGCACAATGGATTTTAATTGACTTAGGTGATGTCATTATCCATGTGTTCCATAAAGAAGAACGTTCTTACTATAACTTAGAAAAACTGTGGGGAGATGCGCCACTAGTGGACGTTTCCGCGGCGTTTATTTCATAATAAAAAACAGAACAGGCGGGAAATTCTCGTCTGTTTTTTTAAGGAGAAATTACTATGAGTTACGAACATTTTCCAGGTTTCTATGATAGATTAATGGATTCCGAACTTTACGATGAATGGCTAGAATTTACGGCTAATTTCATTGGAGATACTCCTAAAAAAGTACTTGATTTGGCTTGTGGAACAGCTGAATTTGCGCTACGATTAAGTTTTTCCAGTCATCAAGTTACTGGTGTAGATTTGTCTAAAGAAATGGTGACAGTTGCTAGAGAAAAAGTAGCGGCTGCTGAAATCAATTTGCCGATATTAGAACAAGATATGTCAAAATTAGCATTAAATCAAACGTTTGATGTTGTCACATGTTTCTGTGATTCACTTAATTATTTGGAAACAGAACAAGCGCTTGAAGCTACTATTCAAGCAGTCTCAGAACATTTAAAAACAGATGGCTTATTTTTATTTGATGTACATTCAGTCTTTAAAATGGACCAAGGGTTTAAAGATTATTCTTACGGAGATAGTGATGAAGAGATTTCAACGATTTGGAATTCATTTCTTGGCGAACATCCGCATTCTGTCGAACATGAACTTACCTTCTATATTTTAGGTGAAGATGATACGTATAATCGTGTGGACGAACTGCATAAAGAACGAACCTATCCAATCGCTACTTATGAAAATATATTAAAAAAATATGGTTTTACGAAAATTGATATTTATGCCGATTTTAGTCATGAAAAACCCAATGATACGAGCGAAAGAATCTTTTTCGTAGCAAGAAAGTAATTTTTTACTATTACTTTCTTTTTTTATGCCGTTTTTGCTTTAAGTTATCAAAAAGGAATTTGTTCTAGTATGGCGAATAGTATATTAAGGACGGTGATATGGATGGTAGAATTAATGAAAAAATACAAGAATTATATCTTAATAGGGATTGCTATTCTTTGTGCTGGTTTAGTTTATATTTGGATACCTGATGGTAAAACAGATGCAGTTACTGCGAAACCAACAGCAACCAAAGAAGAAAAGCCAGAGAAGGAAGAAGTGAAATTATCGAATTACGTCTATGTTGATATTAAAGGAGCCATACAGACACCTGGTGTGTATAAATTACCTTTTGACGCCAGAGTACAAGATGTAGTAAAAATCGCAGGCGGGCTTACAGAAGAAGCTGATAGTAGTAAATTAAACTTAGCTGAAAAATTAAAAGATGAGATGAGTATTTATGTGTACAAAAAAGGAGAAGAAGGCCCAGCATTACAAGAATCTAATATAGAAGAAACAACTGGTGTGTCTCAGAAAATTAACATTAATAGTGCAACGAAGGCAGATTTGCAACAAGTTCCAGGAATTGGAGAATCAAAGGCAACAGCGATAATGGAGTACCGAGAAAAAGAAGGATTATTTCAAACCATAGAAGATTTAAAAAACGTTTCGGGTATTGGCGAAAAAACAGTAGAAAAATTAAAAGAATATTTGGATGTTAATTAATAAAAGTGGTTGACGAACTTCCTTCTAAACACCTATACTAATATTTATCAAATCATAAGGGAGTTTTTAATGTGCAAAGGATCGCATGGGATCAGTTTTTTATGGCGCAAAGTCATCTAATATCTTCAAGGAGCACGTGTACACGATTAATGGTAGGTGCGACAATAGTTCGAGATAAACGTATTATTGCGGGCGGATATAATGGATCCATCGCTGGTGGTGATCATTGTGCAGAACATGGATGTTATGTTGTAGACGGTCATTGTATCCGAACTATACATGCAGAAATGAATGCGATTTTACAATGTGCAAAATTTGGTGCCACAACAGATAAAGCAGAGTTATATGTAACACATTTCCCTTGTCTGGCTTGTACGAAATCTATTATTCAAGCAGGAATAAAGAAAGTGTATTTTGCTAAAGACTACAAAAATCATCCATACGCTCTAGAACTATTTAACATTGCCGGCGTCGAATTACAAAAAGTGGAGTTTGATGAATCTGTTCTTCAAATAAACAATTGGAACGGGGAAAAAATGCATACTTTAGTAACAGAAGCCGCAGTGGAAGTAAATATCGAACCAGAAAAAGCAGAGCAACTTTATCAAAACATCTCAGAGAAATTAAACTAAATCGGGAGGGAACGTTATCGAGCGATATTTGGCTATTATTGTTTTAGCTATTGTTTGTGCGACTTTTGCAGGCTCTTTCGTTCCCATATGTATTTGTTTGCTCAGTTTCATCGCTTTTATTAAAAAATCCAAAATTATCCTTCTCTTTATCCTCGTCTATCTTCTAACATATTGTTTTTTATTTTTGGTAGAAAAATCCAATACATCTTCCTATACAGCAACTGAGTTTAGTGGTAATTGTCAAGTGGTTAATGATTTGAAAATCGATGGCGATAGTTTTCAAGCGATCTTGCGTTGTGAAAAAGAAAAGTTTCAATTGAGTTATAAAATTACAACAGAAGAAGAGCAGCAAAAATTAAAAAAAATCCAGTACGGACAAATTATTTCCGTTTCTGCTGTTTTAGAACAGCCTCAAACCAATCGTAACCAACATCAATTTAATTACAAAGCTTATCTTAAACGCAAAAATATACACTATATACTTCGAGCAAGCTCCCTCTCTATTTCAGATCAATTTTCACCATCTATTCTAATGCGAATTCAAAATATACGTTTAAAAACAATCTCTCATTTAACTGAAAATATTTCTCCAATACTATCTCCTTATTTTCTTGCATTAATTACTGGAGAAAAAAATGGCTTTTCGCCCGAAATGTATGAAGTTTATCAGCAAATGGGAGTTGTTCACTTACTAGCTATTTCAGGGCTACACGTTAATTTACTAATAGGAGCCATCTACTTTCTATTGCTGAAATTTGGCATCACGCGTGAGCGAGCTGTCTTTTGTCTACTTGTTTTTTTACCCTTTTACGTAATCCTAACAGGGGCAAATCCACCAGTCATACGTGCTGCTTCGATGACAGCACTACTGTTGTTATCAGAAAAATATGCTACTAAATGGAGTTCTTTTTCTGCTATTTGCTTATCTTTTATTCTCTTTTTCGTCTTGCAACCCTATGTTATCAATGAAGTGGGATTTCAGCTTTCTTATGTAGTGTCGTTTGGTATTATTTTATCGTCACGACAAATATTAACAAGGCAACAGAATGCGTTTACTAAGTCACTGGCTATTTCTTTTGTCTCCACTATCATGTCGTCCGTTGTTATGATGTATCATTTTTATTCATTTTCGTGGGTGGGGATTTTTTTAAATTTAATTTATGTTCCCATTTTTACAATTCTCATTTTACCTGGTTGTCTGGCTGTTTTTGTATTATCTATTTTCCCAACAGAAATAATCCGTTTCCCTGAAGCAGTGCTTACGTTTTTAATACAATTAGTAGAAAAGTTAACCTATATTTTTGCAAAAATACCGCATCAAACCATTGTTACTGGAAGACCAAGTCCCGTTATTTGTGTTTTAATAATTTTAACAATCCTAATATTCTTCTATCAATGGCAAAAGAAAAAGTTTCCATTAGGGATGTTTATTTGTTTTTGTTTATTATGTTATTTGTCTAGTTTTAATTTTAGTGGAAAAGTTAGCTTTATTGATGTAGGACAAGGAGACAGTATCTTAATTCAACTTCCATATAATCAAGGAGATTATTTAATAGATACTGGAGGTCAACTTCCATTTAAAAAAGAAGAATGGGCTAAGAAAAGAAAACCATTTACAATTGGCGGAAGCACACTTGCTCCGGTTTTGAAATCAAAAGGAATTAGTAGCTTAGATAAAGTAATTATTACACATAGTGATGCAGATCATATGGAGGGACTTGATGATTTACAGAAAAATATGACTATTAAAGAACTCATTTTCGCTAAAGGAGCCGAAAATAAACCCATTATGAAAGAAGCTCTTGCTACTATGCCAAACATAAAGAAAACGATTATTTTAGCTGGAGCTAAGTGGCGGAGCGGTAAAAATACATTTGAATGCTTATATCCAGCTAAATCTGGTGAAGGAGGCAACGATGACTCTATAGTTTTAAAAGCGATTTTAGATGATAAAGTGTGGCTTTTTACTGGTGATTTAGAGGAGAATGGGGAAAATAAAATTCTAAATCAACCAATCAAAGCGGATATTTTGAAAGTAGGGCATCACGGTAGCAAGACCTCAAGCTCTAAAGAATTTATTCAAAAAGTGAACCCATCTTTTGCAGTTATTTCATGTGGATTAAAAAACCGTTTTGGACATCCGCATGCAGAAACTATTGGTACGCTAGAAACAGCAGGAGTGACAATTTTACGAACGGATTTAGAAGGGGAGATAATTTATACATTTGGAAAAGGCTTTAAAGCGACTTTGAAATAAAACTTGCTATCTCTTATTTCATGTTTTACCATAGAAAGAGAAATAAGAGTGAAGCGAGGCGAAACGGATGCTGCCAGAATGGAAACAGATACGATCCAAAAAAATAACTCCATTATATTTAATTATTGGGACAGAAGATTATATTATTAATGAAACAAAACAATTATTAATAGATAACATTTTAGAAGGAGAAGAAGTAGAGTTTAACTATGCTAATTTAGACTTAGAAGAAATGCCCATTGAAGCTGTTGTTCAAGAAGCAGAAAGCATGCCGTTTTTTGGTGATAAGCGCTTAGTCATGGCAAATAATCCCCTCTTTTTAACGACAGAAAAAAGTAAAAACAAAGTGGAACATGATACTGCAAAATTAGAGGCTTATCTTAAAGAACCAGTAGATTATTCTGTTCTATGTTTTGTGGCACGTGTGGAAAAGTTAGACGAACGTAAAAAGCTTACTAAGTTACTCAAAAAGACAGCAACTGTCATAGAAGCTAAACGGCCTAACGAGAATGAATTGAAAAAGTGGATTGAAGCAAAATTAAGCGAAAGTAACATACAAATGTCACAAGTAGCCATAACTCGACTGATAGAATTAACTAGTGGTCAATTAACCACTGCCATGAATGAGTTGCAAAAATTAATGCTATATTGTTTTGAGACAAAAGAAATTACAATTCAAGATGTAGAATCTTTAGTTGTACGCTCACTTGAACAAAATATCTTTTTATTACTTGATAAGATGATTGCAATGGATATCAGCGGGGCACTTCGGATTTATTATGACTTATTAAAACAAAAAGAAGAGCCTATCAAGATACTTGCCTTAATCTCTAGTCAGTTTAGATTGTTGAATCAATTAAAAATATTAGAACAACAAGGATACTCCCAACAGCAAGCTGCGACTAAATTAAAAGTGCATCCATTCCGTGTTAAATTAGCGTCAAAACAAGCGAAGACTTTCTCGGAATTACAATTAAATCAAGCACTTAAACGATTAGCCGAAATAGACTTGGAAATGAAAACAGGCTTTGGTGATAAAGATCAGAAACTTGAATGGTTCTTATTCGAATTACAAGATAACCAGCAAAAAAGAGTATGAAAAATAGCTTTGTCATTAATGGCAAAGCTATTTTAAAAAACAAAAAACACCACACAAGGTGTGATGTTTTATACCGGCTTCGGTATTATTTAGCTAATTTAGCAGCTAAGCGAGATTTGTTGCGAGCAGCATTGTTTTTGTGAATCAATCCTTTGCTCACAGCGCTATCTAATTTTTTCGATGCTTCTACGTAAAGATCTTTCGCGTTGTCCGCGTTGTTTGCAGCTGCTTCATCAAATTTTTTGATAGCAGTACGCATTGCAGAACGTTGAGATGCATTACGGCTGTTACGAGTTTCAGCAGTTTTTACACGTTTAATTGCAGATTTAATATTTGGCATTCCATTCACCTCCGTCCAAACTAATGAGGTAGTATTTATTTCATATAACATACCTTTTTAAATTATATCAGAACAAATGCTATTATACCGAAATCACAGCCATATTGCAATAATACTTTCTATTTTATTTTAAATTTATTCGTAATTACTAAAGTAGTCATTGAATGTTAAGCGTTCTACTGATATAATCAAGGATAGCTTGCCATCGGATTTATGCGATGAGTTCTAATCAGGAGCTGGGGAAATGAACAAAGAAGAAATGAATGCAAGACAAAAGAAAATTAGAAATTTTTCGATTATCGCGCACATAGATCATGGTAAATCTACACTCGCTGATCGGATTTTAGAACAAACAGGTGCTTTGACGCATCGTGAAATGAAAAATCAGCTACTAGATTCGATGGATTTAGAACGTGAACGCGGGATAACCATAAAATTAAATGCTGTACAATTAAAATATAAAGCAAAAGACGGAGAAACGTATATCTTTCATTTGATTGATACACCTGGACACGTCGATTTCACTTATGAAGTATCTAGAAGTTTAGCCGCATGTGAAGGTGCTATTTTAGTAGTAGATGCTGCACAAGGTATCGAAGCGCAAACACTGGCAAACGTTTATTTAGCTCTAGATAATGATTTAGAAATTTTACCTGTTATTAATAAAATTGATTTACCAGCGGCAGACCCAGAAAGGGTTAGGGACGAAATTGAAGATGTTATTGGATTGGATGCATCAGACGCTGTACTTGCTTCTGCAAAATCTGGTATCGGTATTGAAGACATTCTTGAACAAATCGTCGAAAAAGTTCCAGAGCCTTCTGGTGATGTAAACAAACCACTAAAAGCGCTTATTTTCGACTCTGTTTTTGATGCTTACCGTGGCGTTATTGCTAACATTCGTATCGTAGACGGAGTTGTAAAAGCTGGTGATAGAATTAAAATGATGTCAAACGGCAAAGAGTTTGAAGTTACAGAAGTAGGTGTTTTTTCTCCAAAAGCAACACCACGGGACGAGCTCCTTGTGGGTGACGTTGGTTACTTAACAGCTGCAATCAAAAATGTTGGAGATACTCGGGTGGGTGATACAATCACACTTGCGAACAATCCTGCTGAAGAAGCGCTGGATGGCTACCGCAAATTAAACCCCATGGTTTATTGCGGACTTTATCCAATTGATTCTTCTAAATATAACGATTTGCGTGACGCACTTGAAAAATTAGAGCTTAATGATTCTGCTTTACAATTTGAAGCTGAAACCTCTCAAGCATTAGGTTTTGGTTTCCGTTGCGGATTTTTAGGTTTACTACACATGGAAATCATACAAGAAAGAATCGAGCGCGAATTTAATATCGATTTAATTACTACAGCTCCAAGTGTTATTTACCATGTAAACTTGACAGACGGATCCAATATTGTTGTCGACAACCCCGCTGAAATGCCAGAACCTGGTGTCATCGAGAGCGTGGAAGAGCCGTACGTAAAAGCAACAGTCATGGTTCCTAATGATTATGTTGGAGCTGTCATGGAACTGGCACAAAACAAACGGGGAAACTTCATTACAATGGAGTACTTAGATGATATTCGCGTTAGTATTGTGTACGAAATTCCACTATCTGAAATAGTATACGACTTCTTCGACCAATTAAAATCATCTACAAAAGGTTACGCGTCCTTTGATTATGAATTAATTGGCTATAAAGCATCTAAACTTGTGAAAATGGATATTCTTTTAAATGCAGAAAAAGTTGATGCACTTAGCTTTATTGTCCACCGTGATTTTGCTTATGAGCGTGGGAAAATCATTGTGGAGAAACTAAAAGAACTCATACCAAGACAACAATTTGAAGTACCAATTCAAGCCGCAATTGCAACGAAAATCGTTTCTCGTTCTACTATTAAAGCGCTACGTAAAAACGTGCTTGCTAAGTGTTATGGCGGGGACGTATCACGTAAAAGAAAACTTCTAGAGAAACAAAAAGAAGGTAAAAAACGAATGAAACAAATTGGTTCAGTTGAAGTTCCGCAAGAAGCTTTCATGGCTATCTTGAAAATGGATGAATCGAAATAATAAAGATTGTGCTAAGAGCGAATATGTTCATAGCACAATTTTTTATGTTAAAAGCGAAACCTCCACATAAGCACTAAAAAATATGTTAAACTGACTTGTGGATAACGAAGCAAATTTAAGTACAAGGAATTGATAAAATTGAAAAACATGAACCAATCGAGTAATGAGAGTTCAGCGATATATATCCATATCCCGTTTTGTGAACACATTTGCTATTACTGTGATTTTAATAAAGTATTCTTAGAAGGGCAACCAGTCGATGAATACGTAGATTTACTAATAAAAGAAATGGAAATGACTGCTGCAAAAGGTCCTATCGCGCCTGTTGACACGGTTTTTGTGGGCGGCGGAACACCTACAACCTTAAATGAAGCGCAAATTGCAAGACTTTGCACAGCTATCCAAGAAATATTACCACTCAAGAACGAAATAGAGTTTTCCTTTGAAGCAAATCCAGGAGACCTCTCCTTATCTAAATTACAAGCAATGCAAGATCATGGTGTTAATCGTATTAGTATGGGTGTTCAAAGTTTCAATAACGAGCTTCTCAAAAAAATTGGTCGCATTCATACCGTGAAAGATGTATACCAGTCTGTTGAAAACATGCGCAAAGTTGGTTTTGAAAACGTAAGTATTGATTTGATTTTTAGCTTGCCAGGTCAAACCGAGGCTGACTTTAAAGACACTTTAAAACAAGCACTTGATTTAGACTTACCTCACTATTCAGCATACTCGCTAATTATTGAACCAAAAACGATTTTTTACAACCTTATGCAAAAAGGAAAACTATTTCTTCCAGGCCAAGATGCCGAAGCAAATATGTATGATTTATTACTAATAGAAATGGAAAAACACGGTCGTAAACAATATGAGATTAGTAATTTCGCGAAAGAAGGTTTTCAAAGTAAACACAATATTACTTACTGGAGCAATGAGCATTATTACGGGTTTGGCGCCGGGGCACACGGATATGTCGGCAACACCCGTTATAGCAATTTCGGTCCAATAAAAAAATATATGGAACCATTACAAGAAAATAAACTTCCCACATTCCAACAAAAAGAACTTTCACTAAAAGAGAAAATGGAAGAAGAAATGTTTTTAGGTCTTAGAAAAATAGATGGAGTTAATAAAATTCACTTCAAGCAAAAATTCGGTCAAGATTTAGATACGACTTTTGCCCATGCTATTCAAAAAACTACCGCAAAAGGCTGGCTTGAAAATAACAAAGAAAATGTGGCACTTACAAGAAGCGGAAGATTTTTAGGGAATAATGTTTTTCAAGAATTTCTCTAAAAGCGCATCATTTGACCTTTTTTGACCAAACAATCCTACTTTAGTCTGAAATCGAGTGTTTTCGGTTGACTAAGGGGGAATTGTTTGGTAAATTTATACTTGTATTTAGCACTTGACGTTATTGAGTGCTAAAAGAGGTGATTGCTATGTTAACAGAAAGACAACTTTTGATTTTCCGTGCCATCATCGATCATTTCACTTGGACTATTCAGCCGGTTGGATCAAAAAATTTGCTGAAAGAAAAAGGTTTGCCTTATAGTTCCGCGACAATCCGTAACGAAATGGGCGTCCTTGAGGAATATGGCTTTATTGAAAAGACGCATTCTTCATCGGGACGAGTTCCATCAGAGAAAGGTTATCGCTTCTATGTCGATTATTTACTCCAGCCTAAAAAGCTAGATAAATTTGACAGACAAATGATTCGTTCTTTCTTTTCAGAGAATTATTATGAAATGGAAGGACTTATTCAAAATTCAGCATTAATGTTATCCAATCTAACCAATTACACTTCCATCTTACTTGGTCCTGAAGCAACGAAAAATCATTTAAGCGGCTTTAGATTTGTACCAATAAATAATTTTCAAGCAATGCTCATTTTAATTACCGATCAAGGGCATGTTGATAACCATCTTGTGACGATACCCGAGGGCACAACGCTTTCTGATATTGAGCGAATGGTCAACATCTTAAACGAACGGTTAGTTGGGCTTTCACTGGATGATTTAAAAGTACAAATACCAATGGAAGTAAAAGAACTACTTGGAAAGCATGTTAGAAACTATGAAAGCTTTATGCATGTCTTTTCTGATTCTTTTGCCCAGGCCAGCCAGCAAAAAGTGTATTTTGGCGGAAAAACGAATATCTTAAATCAACCAGAATTTCATGATATTAATAAAGTCCGTGAGATGCTCCATTTGATGGAAGAAGAACAAGATGTATATGAATTGTTTAGGGATATTCCCGATGGCCTACAAGTTAAAATTGGCCGTGAAAACAATAATAGTCTAATGGAAGATTGTAGTATCATTACAGCAACATACAATATTGCTGGCGAACGTGTTGGTGGTATTGTGCTCCTAGGTCCAACAAGAATGGAATATAGCAGAATGATGGGCTTAGTTGATGTAATGAGTCGAGATTTAACCGATGTGTTAACCAAACTTTATCGTGATAACCAAAATTAGGAAGGCTGAAAAAGCATAAGTTTTTTCAGGAGGTGACTACAGTGTCTGAGAAAAAGAACAAAAAAGAAAAACTAGCTGAGGAAATCGAACAAGAAGAATTAAATAGTTTAGATGAATCAGAAGAAACAGTGGAAGAAGAAGCGACAGAAGAAACTTTAACAGAAGAACAAGCCAAAATTTTAGAGCTTGAAAACAAACTAGATGAAGTGGAAAATCGTTATCTTCGCATGCAAGCGGATTTTGAAAATGTCAAAAAAAGACATATTGCAGACCGCGATGCTAGCCAAAAGTACCGTTCACAAAGCCTAGCGCAAGATTTACTTCCTGCACTAGATAGTTTTGAAAAAGCTCTTGCAACGACTTCTGATCAAGAAGAAGTGAAACAAATTCTAAAAGGAATGGAAATGGTATACAACCAAATTCTTGTTGCTTTTGAAAAAGAAGGTATTGAGGTAATTCCGGCTGTCGGCGAACAATTTGACCCGAACTTTCATCAAGCCGTTATGCAGGATAGTGATGAAAATGCAGGTAGCAATGAAATCACTGCTGAACTTCAAAAAGGCTATAAATTAAAAGACCGGGTTATTCGCCCATCTATGGTAAAAGTGAATCAATAAAAAATAATTACTGAATAACAGGAGGAAATAACAATGAGCAAAATTATCGGAATTGACTTAGGAACAACAAACTCTGCAGTAGCAGTATTAGAAGGCGGAGAAGCTAAAATTATCCCTAACCCAGAAGGCGCACGTACAACACCTTCTGTAGTTGGTTTCAAAAATGGCGAACGCCAAGTTGGTGAAGTAGCGAAACGTGCTGCTATTACAAACCCAAATACAATTAGTTCTATTAAACGCCACATGGGTACTAACTATAAAGAAACAATCGAAGGAAAAGACTACTCACCACAAGAAATCAGTGCAATCATTTTGCAATACCTAAAAAGTTATGCAGAAGACTACCTTGGTGAAACTGTAGATAAAGCTGTTATTACAGTTCCAGCTTACTTCAACGATGCACAACGTCAAGCAACAAAAGATGCTGGTAAAATCGCTGGTCTTGAAGTAGAACGTATTATTAACGAACCAACAGCAGCAGCTCTTGCTTATGGTATGGATAAAACAGAAACAGACCAAACAATCCTAGTATTTGACCTTGGTGGTGGTACTTTTGACGTGTCTATCCTTGAATTAGGTGACGGCGTATTCGAAGTACATTCTACTGCAGGTGACAACGAATTAGGTGGAGATGACTTCGATAAAAAAATCATCGACTATCTAGTAGCAGAATTCAAAAAAGACAATGGTATTGATTTAAGTCAGGATAAAATGGCGCTTCAACGTTTGAAAGATGCAGCTGAAAAAGCGAAAAAAGATCTTTCTGGCGTAACAAGCACACAAATCTCCCTACCATTTATCACAGCTGGAGAAGCTGGTCCACTTCACTTAGAAGTAACCCTTACTCGTGCTAAATTTGATGAACTAACACATGACTTAGTTGAACGTACTATTGCGCCAACTCGTCAAGCATTAAAAGATGCGAACCTTTCTGCAAGTGATATTGACCAAGTAATTTTAGTTGGTGGATCTACTCGTATTCCTGCAGTTCAAGAAACAATTAAAAAAGAATTAGGCAAAGAACCTCATAAAGGTGTAAACCCAGATGAAGTTGTAGCAATGGGTGCTGCAATTCAAGGTGGCGTAATCACTGGTGATGTAAAAGACGTTGTACTACTTGACGTAACTCCATTATCCCTTGGTATTGAAACAATGGGTGGCGTTATGACTACGCTTATCGAACGTAATACAACTATCCCAACATCTAAATCACAAACTTTCTCTACAGCAGCTGATAACCAACCAGCCGTAGATATCCATGTTCTTCAAGGTGAACGCCCAATGGCAAAAGATAATAAAACATTAGGTCGTTTCCAATTAGCAGACATTCCAGCAGCTCCACGTGGAATTCCTCAAATCGAAGTATCCTTTGATATAGATAAAAATGGTATCGTAACAGTTCGTGCAAAAGATCTTGGAACTGGTAAAGAACAAAATATCGTTATTAAATCTTCTTCAGGTTTAACAGACGAAGAAATTGAAAAAATGGTTCAAGATGCTGAGGCTAATGCTGAAGAAGATAAAAAGAACAAAGAAAACGCTGAACTTCGCAACAATGCAGATCAATTAGTATTCACTGTAGATAAAACATTGAAAGAATTAGAAGGCAAAGTAGACGAAGAAGAAGTGAAAAAAGCAGAAGCGGCTCGCGATGAACTACAAGAAGCGCTTAAAGGTGAAGATTTTGATGCAATTAAAGAAAAAACAGAAAGCTTAAACGAAATCGTTCAAAACCTATCTGTTAAATTATATGAACAAGCTGCAGCAGAACAACAAGCAGCTGGTGGCGCAGAAGGTCAAGAAGCTCCTCAAAATGATGACGTAGTAGACGCTGAATTTGAAGAAGTAAATGACGACGACAAAGAAAGCAAATAATCTTTTTTAAAGGTAAGGATAATGAGTCAAAGTCTACTGTGGCTTTGGCTTTTTATCTGAAATAAAGTTTTTACAACATCTCTTTCAAATGTTACAATACGTTAGGACTATAAAAATATATCATGGACAGGAGTGATGGCGGATGGCAAAACGAGATTACTATGAAGTGCTTGGTGTTTCCAAAAGCGCCTCAGCGGACGAAATAAAAAAAGCTTACCGGAAACTGTCCAAACAGTATCATCCGGACATAAATAAAGAAGCAGGCGCTGATGAAAAATTCAAAGAAATATCAGAGGCTTATGAAGCATTAAGTGATCCACAAAAACGTGCGCAATATGATCAATATGGACACGTAGATCCAAACCAAGGCTTCGGCGGAGGTGGTGCAGGTGGCGGCTTTGGCGGAGGAGGATTCTCTGGATTTGAAGATATCTTTGACACATTCTTCGGTGGCGGTGGGCGTCAACAAGATCCAAATGCCCCAAGACAAGGTAGCGATTTACAATATACAATGCGCCTTAAATTCAAAGAAGCTATTTTCGGTAAGGATGCAGAAATCGAAATTCCTCGTGAAGAAAACTGTGATACATGTCACGGTTCTGGCGCAAAACCAGGAACAACACCTGAAAAATGTAGCCATTGTGGTGGTAAAGGTTCCATTAACGTGGAACAAAATACCCCATTTGGTCGTGTAGTTAACAAGCGGACATGTCAATACTGTAATGGTACTGGTAAAGAAATCAAAGAAAAATGCCCAACTTGTCACGGTAAAGGCCGTGTAACTAAAACGAAAAAAATCAAAGTGAAAGTTCCAGCTGGTGTGAACGACGGACAACAAATGCGTGTATCTGGTGAAGGGGAAGCGGGTATAAATGGCGGACCTAATGGCGATTTATATGTCGTGTTTGTTGTTATTCCAGATGAGTTTTTTGAACGTGAAGCAGACGATATTTATGTAGAAGTTCCCATTACTTTCGTCCAAGCTACATTAGGCGACGAAATTGATGTACCAACTGTACACGGTAAAGTTCGCTTGAAAATCCCTAGTGGTACTCAAACAGGAACCACTTTCCGCTTACGAGGTAAAGGTGTGCCTCATCTACGAGGAAATGGAACAGGCGACCAACATGTAATCGTCAAAGTAATTGTTCCGAAAAAACTTGATGATAAACAAAAAGAAATCTTACGAGAATTTGCTTCAACTACAGGAGACAAAGTAGATGAACAAACATCCGGATTTTTTGACAAAATGAAACGAGCTTTTAAAGGCGATTGATGAACGTAGAGGTCGATAGTTGTGTGAGAAGCAACCATCGACCTTTTCTACATACTAAAGGAGTGTTGAAAAATGGAATGGTCAGAAGTAGAAGTCCATACAACAAACGAAGCTGTAGAGCCAGTAGCTAATGTTTTGACAGAATTTGGTGCAGCAGGAGTGTCAATTGAAGATATTGCTGATTTTTTACGGGAACGAGAAGATAAATTCGGTGAAATTTATGCACTTAGACGAGAAGATTATCCAGAAGACGGTGTTATCATTAAAGCTTACTTTTTAAAGACAACAGAATTTGTAAAGCAAATTCCAGAAATCGAACAAACATTGAAAAACCTCACTACTTTTGATATTCCGCTTGGTAAGTTTCAATTTGTTGTTAATGATGTAGATGACGAGGAGTGGGCTACTGCGTGGAAGAAATATTATCATCCAGTTCAAATTACTGACCGAATTACAATTGTACCGAGTTGGGAATCGTATACACCGTCCGCTAACGAAATAATCATTGAGTTAGACCCAGGGATGGCTTTTGGGACTGGTACACATCCGACAACGCAACTATGTATACGTGCACTGAGCGATTATTTACAACCAGGAGATGAAGTAATTGATGTTGGGACTGGTTCAGGGGTCTTAAGTATTGCCAGTGCTAAATTAGGCGCAAAATCTATTTTAGCAACAGACCTTGATGAAATCGCCACTCGTGCAGCAGAAGAAAATATTAAATTAAATAAAACAGACCATATTATTACTGTAAAACAAAATAACTTACTTCAAGATATTAATAAACAAAACGTGGATATTGTTGTTGCGAACATTTTAGCAGAAGTTATTTTACTTTTCCCTGAGGATGTTTATGCGACGCTTAAACCGGGCGGAATTTTCATTGCTTCCGGGATTATTGAAGACAAAGCGAAAGTAGTCGAGGAAGCACTTAAAAAGGCTGGGCTTGTTATTGAAAAAATCGAGCAACAAGGGGACTGGGTTGCGATTATTTCCAAACGAGGAGTGGAATAAATGCAACGTTATTTTGTAACAAATGAGCTAGAGAATGATAACGATACACTATCCATTACTGGAGAAAACTTTCATCATATTACTCGTGTTATGCGAATGAAAGAATCCGACCAAGTTTTCATTGTTTTTCCTAGCAAAAAAACATGTATTGCCGCTATTACAGCTATAAACGATGACGAAGTATTTTTAAATTTAGTGAAATGGCTAGAAGAAGATACCGAATTGCCTATAGAAATTACCATCGCAAGTGGTCTACCAAAAGGTGACAAACTAGAACTCATCATTCAAAAAAGTACAGAACTAGGCGCACACAAATTTATCCCTTATAAAGCAGAACGATCTGTGGTGAAATGGGATGACAAGAAAGTCATCAAAAAAATCGAGCGACTTCAAAAAATTGCGCAAGAAGCTGCTGAACAATCGCACCGGACAATCATTCCAGAAGTTCATTATGCAGCTAGTTTCAAAGAGTTAATGTTTGACCACGTTCATTATGACTTTGTTATCGCAGCATATGAAGAGAGTGCCAGAGAAGGCGAGGACAGCGCGCTTGTAGGCTTATTCCAAACCATGAAGCCAGGACAGTCTGTTTTATGTATTTTTGGACCTGAGGGAGGCATTAGCGAAAAAGAGTTAATGCAACTTCAAGAAGTAAATGCAAAACTCGCAGGACTCGGCCCGAGAATTTTAAGAACAGAAACTGCTCCGCTCTATGTTTTATCCGCTGCTTCATTCTATTTTGACCTTTACAAAAATAAAAAAAGCTAACATTTCAAAGTTTTATCCGAAAGTTAACGATTTCATGTTGACGATGCCCGATGTTTCGTATATAATTTTTAATGAGTGAATGCTTATCTGCATTACTTCAGAATAATTCATAATTTATTTTCCGTTATGTCCTATTCTGGAACTTAAATGAAGGATTTAAGTGAGTGCATGTAAGTGCCGGAGGGAGGGAAAGAGAGATGTCAAAAACAGTAGTTCGTAAAAACGAATCGCTTGAAGATGCTCTTCGTCGCTTTAAACGTACTGTTTCCAAAAGTGGAACTTTGCAAGAATCCAGAAAGCGCGAATTTTATGAAAAACCAAGCGTAAAACGTAAGAAAAAATCCGAAGCAGCAAGAAAACGCAAATTCTAATTAAAAGGCGATGATTTCGTTGACACTGCTTGACAAGTTAAATGAAGATATGAAACAAGCGATGCGCGATAAAGAGAAAGAAAAACTTTCCGTTATTCGTATGTTAAAAGCAGCTTTACAAAACGAAGCAATTCACCAAGGTGTGAAAGATCTTACTCCGGATGATGAAGTAACCGTGATTTCCCGCGAACTCAAACAACGCAGAGATTCTCTTGCAGAGTTTGATAAAGCTGGACGTAGCGACCTTTCTGATAAAGTCCGTTCCGAGATTGTCATTGTGGAGGACTACGCGCCAAAACAATTGACTCCTGAAGAGCTTGAGAATATTGTGAAAGCAACTATCGAAGAAGTTGGCGCATCTAGTAAAGCTGATTTCGGCAAAGTAATGTCCGCTATTATGCCTAAAGTAAAAGGCAAAGCTGATGGTGGTGCCGTTAACCAATTCGTAAAAAAATATCTTTCATAAACTAATTCAAACTAGTTTTGAAAACATTAAAAACAGGATTTCTTCATATTTTATGAAGGAAATCCTGTTTTTTTATACATACTTCAAGTAGAAATTAAAGCTTCTTATCGCTTCGTTTTTCAAGCAAGGAAATTTCGTGTATAATATAACTAATTAAAGCACTTATAACAGGTGAAGGGGTTAGCCAATGCTAAATGAATTTAATGAAGTAGTCGAATTATCCGAAGACACAAATATTCAAGATTTATTCGGCAATAATAATAAGAATATCGAACTTGTAGAAGAATTGCTTCAAGTAAAAATTATTACTCGTGGAGAAGAACTCTCTATCACGGGAGAAGAAGAAGCTGTCCAGCATACTATTGCTGTTTTAAATGAACTAATCTTAACAGTTAAGCGAGGCATCCATATTGATGGCCGAGATATAGCTCAAGCTGTAAAAATGCAAAGAAATGGGACACTCATATATTTCCACACTCTTTTTGAAGAAGAAATCACTAAAAATGCCAAAGGAGCGCCTATCCGACCTAAGACATTTGGACAAAGAACTTATATTCAAATGATAAAAAAACATGATATTGTTTTTGGTGTTGGCCCAGCAGGAACAGGGAAAACCTATCTTGCGGTCGTAATGGCAGTAGACGCTTGGAAAAAAGGTAAAGTTAGCAAAATTATTTTAACTAGGCCGGCCGTTGAAGCAGGCGAAAGCTTAGGTTTTTTACCAGGAGACCTAAAAGAAAAAGTGGATCCTTATTTACGCCCCGTGTATGACGCGCTATATGATATTTTTGGAACAGAGCATACAACAAGATTAATGGACCGTGGTGTTATTGAGATAGCCCCCCTCGCTTATATGAGGGGACGTACCCTTGATCATGCTTTTGTTATCTTGGATGAAGCTCAAAATACTACTATTGCCCAAATGAAAATGTTTTTAACACGTCTGGGCTATGATTCTAAAATGATTGTAAATGGTGATATGACACAAATTGATTTACCAAAAGGTGCAACGAGTGGCCTTGTTAATGCAGAACAAGTATTAAAAGACGTCAAAGATATTGGTTTTGTTTACTTTGAACACCATGATGTAGTCAGACATCCTTTAGTAGCTGAAATTATTAAAGCATATGAAGGGAAACAAAATTAGAAAGGAGACAAAGATGTGAAGCTAGCCAAGAAATGGAGAGATTGGTACATCGAAAGTGGAAAAAAATACCTTTTCCCACTTCTCCTTATTTGTTTTGCTGTCGTAGCTTACTTGCTTGTCTGCCAAATGACAAAGCCGGAATCGTATAATGTAAAGCTATTTCAAGTAGCTGAAAAAACGATTCGATCACCACAGACTGTTGAAGATACGGAGAAAACAAAAGAAGAACGGACTAAGGCAAGTAATGCCGTAGAAGATGTGTATGTTTACAACCGTGAAACAGGACAAAATCGAGTAGCATTAATTCAAAGTCTTTTCGCTTATGTAATTGAAGTGAATTCTGAAGCAGAAGAAAACGATAAGAAAAATAAAGAAAAAGCAGCAAAAGATAAAGAACCAGCCCCAGCCCCAACTACAACAGAAACTAAATTAAAAAACTTGAAAAACAAATTATCAAGTAATGTATCCGAAAAAATCACTTCGAATATATCAGATGAAGTTTTCACTACTTTAATTGAGGCTGATAGCAAAGATTTTAATGTAATGGAAGACGTTATTACCACTGAAGTAGCCAAAACAATGGAAAATAAAATTCGTGATGAAAATCTTAATGCCGCCAAAATAAGGGCACGTGATGACATCGAATTGTCCGCCATATCTTCTTATTATAAAAACGTATCAAAAGTACTTGTCTCATACGCGATTGTCCCAAATGAAATTTATAATGAAGAACAAACTGATGAACGGCGTAAAGAAGCAGCTCAGTCTGTTGTTCCTGTAAAAATTCTACAAGGTCAAGTAATTGTACAAGAAGGGCAAATTGTAGACCGGGAAACGTATCGGCAATTAAATATGTTGCATTTATTAGATCAAAAAATGCCAGTCAAACAATATGCTGGCTTTGCCATTTTTATTATTGCACTTGCAGCTATTTTATTCCTATATACGAAAAAACAAACTACTTCAAAAACAAAAAAGATGCAAACGATGCTTATTTTTTCGTCTGTATATGTCGTTTCTTTATTCATGCTACTGATTATTTTATTTTTAGAAAATCAAAATATATCTAATATCGCCTTTTTATTCCCAGCAGCATTTGCGCCGATGATACTTAAAATCTTACTTAATGAGAAATATGCTTTTTTAAGTGTTCTATATATTGCTGTAACTAGCTTATTTGCGTTTCAAAATGATTCAACTAGTGGAATTACGATTTTTATCTTATTAAGTGGTATTACGAGTATAGTTGCTTTACGGGATTATAGTAGACGTTCTGCCATCATGTTTTCAGGCTTTATGGTTGGTCTAATCAATATGGCATATGTCTTTATTTTATTGTTAGTTAATAATAGTACGCTACTTCAAGTGTCTACTTTGATGGCAATTGGTTATGCCTTTTTAGGGGGATTTGGTGCATTTATTCTTGGGGTTGGAGTTATTCCACTCTTTGAAACTATTTTTGGATTACTAACTACGAGCAGATTAGTAGAGCTAGCCAATCCGAATCATCCTCTACTCAAAAAAATACTAATGAAAGCTCCAGGAACTTATCATCATAGTATGATGGTTGCAAACTTAGCTGAAGCATGTGCAGATAAAATTGGAGCAAATAGCTTACTTGTTCGCGTGGGTTGTTTTTATCACGATATTGGTAAAACATTACGCCCGCCCTATTTTGTGGAGAATCAACTTCAAGGAATTAATCCGCATGATAGGCTGACACCAGAGCAAAGTCGTGATATAATTCTTTCGCACACTAAAGATGGGGCGGAAATATTAAAAGAAAATCATATGCCTCAACCGATTATTGATATTGCTTTACAACATCACGGGACAACGTTGCTTAAATACTTTTATTATAAAGCTAAGGAAACAAACCCGGATGTAAAAGAAGCAGATTTCCGTTACAGTGGACCAAAACCGCAAACAAGAGAAATTGCGATAATCAATATTTCTGATAGTGTGGAAGCGGCTGTTCGATCTTCCTCAGAACCCACAATGGCCAAAATAACAGAAATTATCGACGGAATTATTAAAGATCGTTTCCTAGATGGGCAATTTACTGAATGCGATATTACCATCAAAGAAATTAAAATCATTCGCGACACTTTAATTGCCACATTGAACGGAATATATCATCAACGAATTCAATATCCTGATGACAAAGATTGAAATAGGAGGACGTAAAATGACGGTCTTAGAAATAGACTTGTTGGATGAAACAAATAAATTACCGGATGAAGATAAACAACTGGTTGAAAACATTTTACAATTTGCAGCAAGTTATTTAAAAATTGAGGAAGGCACAGAACTCTCCCTAACTTTTACAACAAATGAAGGCATTAGAGAAATAAATCGAGAATATCGTAATAAAGATCAAGCAACAGATGTTATTTCCTTTGCTCTCGAGGAAATGGGCGATGGCGAAACAGAAATTGAGTGGGGAGATTTAGAGGGCGAGACTCCACGAATGCTCGGGGATATTATCATTTCTACTGAAAAAGCAGAAGAACAAGCAAAAGATTACGGACATACGAAAGCAAGAGAATTAGGTTTTCTAGCAGTTCACGGATTACTGCATTTGCTTGGTTATGATCATATGGAGCCTGACGAGGAAAAAATAATGTTTGGCTTACAAAAAGAAGTGTTGGATGCTTATGGACTCGAAAGATAGAAAGTATAAACGTAGTAAAAACTATGCAGAGTCCTTTCAGCACGCTTTTACCGGGCTAAAAACTGCTTTTTTAGAAGAACGAAATATGAGGTTTCATACATTTGCGGCACTTGCGGTAGTTATTTGTGGCTTTTTCTTTCATGTGACTAGATCTGAATGGATTTTATTAATTCTATCTATTTTTGGTGTATTAACGTTAGAAATGGTTAATACAGCGATTGAAAGAGCCGTGGATGTAGCAACAGAGCAATACATTGATGAAGCGAAAAAAGCAAAAGATGTTGCTGCTGGTGCAGTTTTACTCGCAGCCATTGTAGCGAGTTTTATCGGACTAATTATATTTATACCATACTTTTGTCAGATGTTTTTATAAAAAGAAGGGATTGTGACTTGGTAAATGAAAGAAAATAATTTTATCTCACTGGCAAAACAAGCAAGAGAGTTTGCGTATGTTCCTTACTCGAAATTTCCAGTTGGAGCAGCTCTTGTAACGAAAGATGATGAAGTCGTATTAGGTTGTAACATCGAAAATGCTTCTTTCGGCTTAACAAATTGTGCTGAACGGACAGCGATTTTCAAAGCTGTATCAGAAGGGAAAAGAGATTTTAAACAATTAATTGTAGTAGCAGATACAGATGGACCAGTATCGCCTTGCGGGGCATGTAGACAAGTAATTAGTGAATTTTGTGCGCCAGATATGCCAGTAATTTTAACAAACTTAACAGGAAAAACAGCGACGGTAACAGTGAAAGATCTTTTACCAGGCGCATTCACATCGGAGGATATGTTATGAGTGAACCATTTAAATCAGGATTTGTCGCTATAGTTGGGCGACCGAATGTTGGGAAATCAACTTTATTAAATCATATTATTGGCCAAAAAATTGCTATTATGAGTGATAAAGCGCAAACAACTAGAAATAAAGTGCAAGGCGTGTATACAACAGACGAATCACAAATTATTTTTATCGATACACCAGGAATACATAAACCCAAACATAAATTAGGCGACTTTATGGTAAAGATTGCATTAAACACTTTTCAAGAAGTTGATTTGATTTATTTTGTTATCGATGCATCCACTGGTTTTGGTCGCGGGGATGAATTTATCATTGAAAAACTTAAAAATGTTCAAACCCCTGTGTTTCTTCTAATTAATAAAATCGACTTAATTTCCCCAGAGGATTTAATCAAACTTATTGAACAGTACCGAGAACTTATGGATTTTGAAGAAATAATTCCAATTTCCGCGCTTGAAGGAAATAATGTGCCTAATTTATTAGAACAAACAAATAATAACCTTGAAATTGGTCCTATGTATTATCCAAAAGATCAAATTACAGATCATCCAGAACGTTTTATTATTTCTGAATTGATTCGTGAGCAAGTTTTGCAATTAACACGTGAAGAAGTACCGCATTCTGTTGCTGTAGTTATTGAAGGAATTGAAAAAAATCCTAAAACGGAGAAATTAACCATTAATGCAACTATTATCGTGGAAAGAAGCACCCAAAAAGGGATTATTATTGGTAAACAAGGCCAAATGCTGAAGCAAATAGGAATGCGTGCTAGAAAAGAAATTGAAAGTTTGCTCGGTTCTAAAGTGTTTCTAGAAATCTGGGTGAAAGTTCAAAAAAATTGGCGAGATAAAGAGCATTATTTACATGATTATGGTTTTGATCGCGAAGAATATTAATAAAAAGCATCTAGTACACACAATTTAATTGTGTATACTAGATGCTTTTTATTCAGTCCAACTGTAATTGTCATACTCTATACTATAAGGACCAAAATTATATACTTCATAGTAAAGCGTTAATTCTTTTGTTTCGCCTGGCTGAACATCTCCAGAGAAACCATCTTCTGTAATTTGTTGGCCATAGTCTTCCGCTGCATCATCGTAAAGAGAGATGTCCTCCGAATAAAATGGTGTAGGATCTACCCCTGTGTTTTCATATTTTACTTTTACTTGATAAACATCGTAACCATCTTTCTTTTGAGACACTTCAGGTTTATAAACAGTTATAGTACTATCATTTTCTAAAACAACGGACTCGCCATAATCTACATCCGTATAATCATTATAAAAATCTTCATCGTAGTTTTCTGCATAGTCATTAGAATAAACATCTGTTCCACTATTACTATAAAAAGAAAATGGGTTATTAAAGCCTTGAAGTAAGCTAACAGTTGTTACGTTTAACCCTGCTAACAATACGTAAAATCCAATCCCAAATGATAATCCAGTAACAATAATACCAGCCCATCTTTCTTTTCTAACAATTAGCAAAATAATTCCTACAACTACACCTATGAATGTGAGTATAAATAAGCTGATTAACAATATAAGTAACATACCCATAGAATTAAAAATCCTTTCTTTCCTGCCTTTTTCTCTATTTTACAATAGCAAGTCGTGGAAAGATAGCAAAAAATATAAAAAGACATAATCCATTAGAAAATGTTATAATAAAAAGAATCAAAAAGGAGGGTGCCACATGGAGAAATGCGAAGGAATCGTGATACGGCAGACGAGTTATCGTGAATCAGATAAAATAGTCCGCATGTATACGCGAGAATTTGGAAAAATTGGTGTGGTTGCTCGGGGTGCAAAGAAAACCAAAAGTAGATTAGCAGCTGTTACACAATTATTTACAAATGGTTACTTCACTTTTTTTGGAGGGAATGGGCTTGGGACACTTCAACAAGGAGAAGTTATCGAAAATTTTTCTTCCATCCAACAAGACATTTTTATGACGGCTTATGCCACATATGTATGTGAGTTATTGGATAAGGCAACAGAAGAACGTCAACCCAATCCATATCTATATGAGCTAACTTTTCAAGTTTTACGTGATATTGATGAAGGATATGATCCACAAATTCTAACACAAATTTACGAAATGAAAATGCTACCTGTTTTAGGACTTTACCCAATGATGGATAAATGTGCTATTTGCGGAGAGACAACAGGACATTTTGATTTTTCAACAAGGAGCAACGGAATTATTTGCCATCGCTGCTTTGATAAAGACCATTACCGGATGCATTTACCGGAAAACGTAGTAAAACTTTTGCGGCTATTTTTTATATTCCAATTAGATCGATTAGGCAATATTGATGTAAAACAAGAAACAAAAGAATGGTTACAAAAAGCTATTGACACTTACTACGATGAATATTCTGGATTATATTTAAAAAGCAGGAAATTTTTGCGCGATATGGATAAATGGGAAAATATGTTAAAAAAAGATAGTGACGATTGACTTTTTTACAAAAATACAGTATCTTGTAATATATCAACTAATAGGTACATTGAAGGAAAATAGTAACAAAAAGCTCTATTTTTAGCGAGTTCGGGTGTGGTGAGAGCCGGATATCTAACTTTTTGTGAAGGCGTTCTGGAGTACAGCGAAATCAAGGTGGGAATTATTTCAATTCCAAATAGGGTGGAACCGCGAGCTAACTCTCGTCCCTATATGCTTTAAATCAGCATATAGGGACGAGAGTTTTTATATTGGCTGAATTATCTTTGGAGGTGGAAGCAATGAATTTACAAACAATGATTAGAACATTACAAGATTATTGGTCCGAACAAGGTTGTATTATGTTGCAATCGTATGATGTGGAAAAAGGTGCTGGCACAATGAGCCCTTATACTTTCTTAAAAGCAATTGGTCCAGAACCATGGAAAGCAGGTTACGTAGAGCCGTCGCGTCGTCCAGCAGATGGTCGTTACGGAGAAAATCCAAACAGATTATTCCAACATCACCAATTTCAAGTAGTGATGAAGCCTTCTCCTGACAATATTCAAGAGCTTTACTTAGGTTCTTTAGAAAAATTAGGTATCAATCCATTAGAACATGATATCCGTTTTGTAGAAGATAATTGGGAAAATCCTTCTTTAGGATGCGCAGGCCTTGGATGGGAAGTGTGGTTAGATGGAATGGAAATTACTCAATTCACTTATTTCCAACAAGTAGGTGGTTTGGAATGCTTCCCAGTTACATCCGAAATTACTTATGGTGTGGAACGTTTAGCAAGTTATATTCAAGATAAAGAAAATGTATTTGATTTAGAATGGACAGAAGGCATTAGTTACCGTGATATTTTCTTTCAAGCAGAATACGAAAACTCCACTTACGCCTTTGAAACTTCTAATACAGATATGTTGTTAACTCTTTTTGACACATATGAAAGAGAAGCAGCTCGTCAAATGCAGGAAGGATTAGTTTTCCCAGCGTATGACTATGTATTAAAATGTTCGCATACCTTTAACCTTCTAGATGCTCGTGGGGTAGTTTCGGTTACCGAACGTGCGCAGTATATTGGTCGAATTAGAAATCTAGCCAGACGAATCGCCAAAACTTTTTATGAATCACGAGAAAAACTTGGCTTCCCATTAGTCAAAGAAGAGGGAGGAAAACGTCATGAGTAAAGACTTTTTATTAGAAATTGGTTTAGAAGAAATGCCAGCACAATATGTGACTAGCTCTGTTTTACAATTGGAAAAACGTGTAACGGACTGGCTAATGGAAAATAAAATCGAATTTGGCGAAATTAAAACCTATTCGACACCAAGACGCTTAACTGTTCTTGTTGAAAAAATGGCAGAAGAACAAGCAAACCGTGTAGAAGAAGCAAAAGGTCCGGCGAAAAAAATTGCATTAGACGAAGATGGCAACTGGTCAAAAGCTGCACTAGGTTTTGCAAAAAGCCAAAAAGTAGACCCAGCTGATCTTACTTTCCGAGATATTAAAGGCGTTGAATATATCTATATTAAAAAAGAAGTAATCGGTGAAAAAACAAGCAACTTACTACCAAGCTTAGAAAAAGTAGTAACTAGCATGACTTTCCCTGTAAGTATGCACTGGGGCAGTAATGATTTACGATACATTCGCCCGATTAAATGGTTGATTGCTATGTTCGGTGAAGAAATCATTCCTTTTGAGATTACTGGAGTTGAAACGAGCAACACATCTCGTGGTCACCGTTTCTTAGGAAAGACAGCTACAATTAAAAAACCTAGTGACTATCCAAATGCATTACTAGAACAATTTGTAGTCGTTAATGCTAAAGAACGTAAACAAGCCATCGTCGAACAATTACGCGAAATAGAATCTATGGAAAATTGGCAAATTAAAGAGGACGATGACTTGTTAGAAGAAGTAACCAACCTCGTCGAATACCCAACGGTTTTATCTGGTAATTTTGAAAAAGAATATTTAGAGCTACCGGAAGAAGTGTTAATCACCACAATGAAAGAACATCAACGTTATTTCCCTGTATTTAGCCAAGAAGACGAGCTCTTACCTCATTTTGTTACAGTACGTAATGGGAATCATGAAAACCTTGACACAGTAGCCCGAGGAAACGAAAAAGTGTTGCGCGCTCGTTTGTCTGATGCGGATTTCTTCTATCAAGAAGATTTAAAAATGACGATTGACGAAGCAGTGGCTAAACTCCAAAATATTGTTTTCCACGAAAAATTGGGCACGCTAACAGAAAAAATGAAACGTGTTCAAAAAGTAGCATTAATGCTTGCTGACTACCTGGATTGGCAAGAAGAAGATAAACAAGATATCATCCGCTTAACCAATATCTATAAGTTTGATTTAGTGACAAACATAGTTGGTGAATTCCCTGAATTACAAGGTTTAATGGGTGAAAAATACGCGTTATTACAAGGTGAAAAACCAGCAATCGCAACTGCTATTCGTGAACATTATTTACCAACTTCTGCAGAAGGCGATTTACCACAAACGGACTTAGGTTCACTTATTGCTATTGCAGATAAATTAGAAACATTAATTGGCTTTTTCTGTGTAAATATTGCACCAACAGGTTCTGCTGATCCATTTGGTTTACGCCGTAGTGCTTTTGGGGCGGTGCGTATTATCCAAGCAAATGGTTGGGACATTCCAATGCTTGAAGTGGTTTCTCGTATTGTGGATATGGAACGTGCAGAAGGAGCTACAGAATTACCAAGTTCAGATGTAATAAAAGAAGTGCAGACTTTCTTGAAAAATCGTTTACGTGTTATTTTACAAGGCCATCATATTCGCCATGATATTATTGATGCTGTGATCGGCGGCGATCCTAATATGATCCCTCAATTGATTGATCGTGCTCAAATATTGAATAAACATGCGGACGCAGAGTGGTTCCGCCCAACCATCGAAGCTTTAACAAGAGTAGTTAATATTTCTAAAAAATATGAAGATGGTGTAGAAGTAGATCCAAACTTGTTTGAAAATGAATACGAACAAGCACTTTTCAATAAGTTAGAAAAACTGAAATTTGATTTTGCTGGTTTAAAAATTGTTGACAGACTCAAAGCTTTTGCGGATTTACGTACAACAATTGATGCTTATTTCGATAATACGTTAGTTATGACCGATAATGATGAATTAAAAAATAATCGTCTAGCACTTCTATTCGAACTTGCCAGCTTTATTAAAGAATTTGCTCAAATGGATGAAATTAATGTAAAATAAAAGTAAAATTTGAGCAAAGAGGAGGAAGTATGTATGACTCAACCAGCCGTATACGTGGTTTCGGATTCAACAGGAGAAACGGCCGAACTCGTGACAAGAGCAGCACTTAGTCAATTTGGTCAAACACCGAAGTTTATTCATCGTTTTCACCATGTCGATTCTTCTCACATGATTGAAGAGATTGTTGACTTAGTGGCCGTAAATAATGGAATAATCGTGCATACGATTGTACTAGAGAGTGTTCGAGAAGAGCTAAATAAAACAGCTCAAGCTTTCGGCGTACCGATTATTGACTTATTTGGTCCGCTTTTAAATCAGTTAGAAGAAACTTACAAAATTAAACCACTTTCTGAACCTGGCCGAGTTCGTTCGATGGATGAAGCTTATTTCAATAAAGTAGCAGCAATCGAATTTGCTGTAGAGAATGATGATGGTCGTAATCCAAGAGGCATTTTGCAAGCGGATTATGTATTAATTGGTATTTCCAGAACCTCAAAAACTCCATTATCACAATATCTGGCACTTAAAGGATTAAAAATTGTCAATATCCCAATCGTTCCAGAAGCACAAATCCCAGATGAACTTTTTGAAATTGACCCTAAAAAAATAATTGGTCTAAAAATTAGTAAACAAAAATTAACGAAAATTAGACAAGAGCGTTTAATTTCGATTGGTTTACCTGGCGCTGGTACTTATGCAAGTAATCAACGAATTGATGAGGAATTAGCGATTTTTACTAAACTAGCTAGTAAATTAAATTGTTTCGTGTTAGATGTGACTAATAAAGCCATTGAAGAGACTGCAAACGAGATTTTAATCCACATTGGTGAAATTGTTGATGAAAATTTAGAATTATAAGAAGGACTTTTGCTTTTTATGGCGAATATATATATTATACGGGAAAAACTACTTGTAAAAGTTAGTTACTTCTCGTATAATCTAAATTCGCATGTAAAAAAGCTGAATCTACGAATAATATTAAAAAAACGGGTTGAAAACTCGTTTTTTAACATGTCTTCATAGATTTTAAGAGAGGATGGAATATGTGCCAAAAATTTTAGTTGATGCCGATGCTTGTCCAGTAAAAGCAGAAATAAAGCAAGTCGCAGAGCAATTTCAGTTAGACGTTATTTTTGTGGCTTCTTTTAACCATTACTCTATCAATACAAATGGAGAGAATTGGATTTTTGTGGATACTGGAAAAGAATCAGCGGATATGCGAATGATGAATTTAGCAAATAAAGGTGATATTATCGTAACGCAAGATATTGGCCTTGCTAGTATTCTACTTGCAAAAGGCACATATGTCTTTTCGAATCGGGGCGAACTTTACCGAGAAGAAGAAATGTCATTAATGTTAGATATTCGCTATAGACATGCCAAGGAAAGGCAACAAGGCAAATATAGCAAAGGTCCTAAAGCAATGACCGATCAAGATCGTGTGCTTTTCAAAGACCGGATGACTACATTTTTCAAAAATAAGTAAATAGGAGTTGACTGTCAAGATGGCGCGGATTCCTGAAGAAGTAATCGATCAAGTCCGGAATCAAGCGGATATAGTAGATATTATTGGTAATTATGTCCAATTAAAAAAACAAGGTCGTAACTATTCTGGCTTATGTCCATTCCATGGTGAAAAAACGCCTTCCTTCTCTGTATCACCAGAAAAACAAATTTTCCATTGTTTTGGTTGTGGTAAGGGAGGAAATGTCTTTTCATTTCTAATGGAACATGATGGGCTCACATTTGTAGAATCGGTCAAAAAAGTCGCGGATATGAGTCATTTAGACGTCGATATTGAACTTCCAGAAGAGCGTGATACAAGTAGTTTGCCGAGAGAAACTTCTGAAACTGCTAGAATGGTTGAAATGCATCAGATTACAGCCAAGCTTTACCATTATATTTTGATGGAAACAGAAGAAGGGGCAGCTGCTCTCACGTACTTAAAGGAGCGAGGTATGTCTGAACAAATGATGACATCCTTTCAAATTGGATTTGCACCAAACCATCACGCAACCATCACTTCTTTCCTAGAAAAAAGAGGGATGGATTTGCAACTAGCTGGAATGGCTGGGCTTTTATCTGAACGTGATGATGGGCAAATGGTTGACCGGTTTCGTAATAGAATTATGTTTCCAATTACGAATGATCGCGGTCAAATTATTGCTTTTTCTGGCCGTTTATTTGACCGAGAAGATGGCCCGAAATATTTAAATAGTCCTGAAACACCTATTTTTAATAAAAGAAGAACTTTATTTCATTTTTCAGAGGCAAGGCAGGCTATTAGAAAGCAAGAAGAAATCACGCTTATGGAAGGCTTTATGGATGTAATTTCTGCAGAAGAAGCCGGCGTTCAAAATACTGTTGCTTCAATGGGAACAAGCCTAACAGAAGAGCATGCCGATTTAATCAAACGGCTTACTAATCGGGCGATTATTTGTTATGATGGTGACCGAGCAGGAATTGAAGCAGCCTATAAAGCCGGTACACTTCTAGTTGAACGAAATCGTTTAGATGTTTTTGTGTTACAACTCCCAGCAGGAAAAGATCCAGATGACTTCATTAGAGCAAGTGGTGCAGATAAATTCAAAGAAATCTACAAACAGCAACGAATGACTTGGACAGCTTTTAAAATCAACTATTTACGCAAAGAACGCAATTTGCAAAATGAGACAGATCAAATCGCTTATATCGATGACTGTTTACGTGAAATTGCTAAGCTTGATCAAGCTGTTGAACGAGAATTATACTTAAAACAACTAGCAGATGAATTTGAATTAACTATAGAAACATTAAAACAACAATTGCAACAATCGCTGAAAAATACACAAAAAGAGCGACAAAATCAAAGCTATAATGAACCGCTGATAGATGATTCTTTTATGGGGATGATTCCGCAAGAAGATTCAGAAATGCTCTTTTCCTTTGAGCAGCCAATACAAAAGTTATCTGCGCATACGATTTCAGAGCAGCAACTCATGAAAGCTATGATGGAGAGCCGAGATAATTTTCTTTTAATTAAGCAACTTCTTGGCGACACTACGTTTTACCATGATAACTACAAAGCGCTTTATACCTATCTAATCGGATACTTTGCAGAGGGTAATGATGCGGATCCAACGAAATTCATGGATAGTATTTCTGACCCTACAATGAAAGGACTTATCAGTAGCCTTGAGATGATTATTAGTCCAGATGAACAAGGTAAAACACAGTTTGAAGACTACATTAAAAGCCTCAAACGTTTTAAATTAGAACAAACAAAGAAAGAACTTGAGCAACAACTAGCGGCTTTGATTCGCGAAAACGACAAAGAAAATGAAGTTCGCGTGATGCTTGAAATCGTCCAGCTTAACCGTAAGTTAAACAGCGGCCAATTGGATTAATAACGTTTTAAAACCGCTAAATGATGGTATTATTACCTAAGAGAAGCCTTTTAATAAGGTTAGCGGCATTTTGGAAGGAGGAATACAGGCAGTTATGAGTGATAAAACACAAAACACAAAACCAGTTGCTGAACTAAATGTTGAGCAAGTAAAAGAAGCCCTGATAGAAGAAGGTAAGAAAAAGGGGATTTTAACTTATGCAAAAATCGCTGCCAGATTAGCTCCATTTACTTTAGATTCCGATCAAATGGATGAGTATTTAGAACATGTCGGTGAAGCGGGCATTGAAGTTTCTGACGATGCAGACGACGAGGACCCAGATGAAACAGAACTTGTAAAAGAAGAAACCGAATCCTTTGATTTAACAGATATGAGTGTGCCACCAGGTGTTAAAATTAATGACCCTGTGCGCATGTATCTAAAAGAAATTGGTCGCGTAGACTTACTTACTGCCGATGAAGAAATTGCTTTAGCGAAACGCATTGAAGCTGGTGATATTGAAGCGAAAGGACGTCTTGCAGAAGCCAACTTACGACTTGTAGTAAGTATTGCAAAACGTTATGTCGGTCGAGGTATGTTATTCCTGGATTTAATTCAAGAAGGCAACATGGGACTAATGAAAGCCGTTGAAAAATTCGACTTTAACAAAGGATTTAAATTCAGTACCTATGCAACATGGTGGATTCGTCAAGCAATAACCCGTGCGATTGCGGACCAAGCAAGAACCATCCGTATTCCTGTTCACATGGTCGAAACAATTAACAAACTAATTCGTGTGCAACGCTCCTTATTACAAGATTTAGGGCGTGATCCTTCACCAGAAGAAATTGGAGAAGAAATGGACTTACCAACTGAAAAAGTTCGGGAAATTCTAAAAATCGCTCAAGAACCAGTTTCACTTGAAACACCAATCGGCGAAGAAGACGATTCACACCTTGGTGATTTTATCGAAGACCAAGATGCGACTTCACCGTCCGATCATGCAGCTTATGAATTACTAAAAGAACAACTTGAAGATGTGCTTGATACATTAACAGACCGGGAAGAAAATGTACTTCGCTTACGTTTTGGTCTAGACGATGGTCGTACGCGCACTTTAGAAGAAGTTGGTCGTGTGTTTGGTGTAACTCGTGAACGGATTCGTCAAATCGAAGCAAAAGCTTTACGTAAATTACGTCATCCGAGCCGCAGCAAACAATTAAAAGACTTCCTGGAATAATTGCACGAACCGGGCAGGAGGACAAAACGTTCTCCTGCCTTTTTAATGAAAAGGAAAGCAGGGAATCAAATGAACGAGGAACAACTATCGAAGCGACTCGAAAAGGTAGCTTCTTACATAAAAACAAACGAACGAATTGCTGACATTGGTAGTGATCATGCGTATTTGCCATGTTTTGCAATAAAAAATAAAACTGCCTCTTTCGCAGTCGCTGGTGAAGTTGTCGATGGACCTTTTAAGTCTGCGCAAAAACAAGTACGGACCTCTGGCTTAACTGATCAAATTGATGTAAGAAAAGGAAATGGTTTAGAAGTTATTGAAAAAGATGATAAAATTGATACAATTGTTATCGCTGGAATGGGTGGTACATTAATTCGTACAATTTTAGAGGAAGGCGCTGAAAAACTTGCTGGTGTAAGCAAAATGATATTGCAGCCAAATATTGCAGCGTGGCAACTTAGAGAATGGTCCGAAAAAAATAATTGGTTAATTTCTTCAGAGGCTATTTTGCGTGAAGACAATAAAATATATGAAATCATTGTTCTTGAACCTTCTCAAAAAGAAGTTACTTGGACAAAACAAGAAATCTTTTTCGGTCCTTGTCTATTAAAAGAACAATCAGCTGTTTTTAAGAGCAAATGGCGCCATGAAGCTAATACATGGCAAAACATTATTCAAACTATCTCCAGCAACCAACCAATATCAGATGAAAATCAAGCAAAAATTCACGAATTAGAACATAAAATCTCACTAGTAGAGGATGTGCTAAAATGAAAGTCGCAAATGGTTATGAATATACCGCTATAATGGAAAAAATTGCTCCTAAAAAATTAGCAATGGAAGGCGACCCAATCGGCCTTCAAGTAGGAGATTTATCCAAAAAAGTAAGGAAAGTTATGTTTACATTAGACGTATTAGAAGAAGTAGTGGATGAAGCAATTGAAAAAAGAGTGGATTTAATAATCGCGCACCATCCGTTCTTATATCGTCCAACACAACACATTGATACAACAACAAACCAAGGGAAAATGATAAAAAAACTTATTAAGCACGATATTACTGTTTTTGCTGCTCATACCAATTTAGATATTGCTCAAGGCGGAGTGAATGATATTTTAGCAGATTTACTCCATTTGCAAGATACTACGATGATTGAGGAAACTTACACAGAACCTTATTGCAAAATTGCTGTTTATGTTCCAGAAAACGAACTCGAATCTGTCCGTTTAGCACTTGTAAATAACGGAGCAGGACAAATAGGGACAAATTATACAGAATGTACTTTCCATACAACTGGAATCGGTTCATTCAAACCAGGCACTGACGCAAATCCAACTATCGGCGAAAAAGAAACTTTAACTTCTATCCCTGAAGTTAAAATAGAAGCTATTTTCCCTCAATATTTAACTGAAACAATCACAAAAGCTGTGAAAATTGCTCATCCATATGAGGAACCAGCAATTGATGTTTATACACTTGAAACACAGACTTACAAAGAAGGACTTGGTCGTGTTGGAACTTTACCTAAGAAAATTAGTATGGTTTCCTTTATTGATAAGTTAAAAACAGCTTTTGCAATTGATAATGTTCGTTTTATAGGAGATTTAAAAGCTAGCGTCCAAAAGGTAGCCATTATTGGTGGGGATGGAAATAAATTTATTCACCAAGCAAAAGCTACAGGTGCCGATGTTTTCATTACAGGAGATGTTTATTATCATACAGCTCATGATTTACAAGCTATTAATTTACCGACTATTGATGCTGGACACAATATTGAAAAAGTAATGAAAGGCTACTTGAAAAACAAAATGGAAGAGCAAGCAAAAATTTTAGATTATGAGGCAGAATTTATTGTTTCAGAGGTCAATACGGATCCTTTCCAATTTTGTTAATTAAAAACGACTAATTTCCCAAAAAGGAATTAGTCGTTTTTTTTGCGTTATTTCTTTAAAAAATTCTGTAATTAGTTTAATCGATTTGATTGTTTTGACAAAGTTGTCTTATCGCGCGCACGAATGACCTAATATGTGCTATAATGGCTACTAGGTATAGAACGGAGTGGAAATATTTTATGACGAAGAAATCAAGGTTTGACCAATTTGGCTTTCAACCTTTTATTGGGCTTGCAATAGATAAATTAGGATTCTATGAGCCAACAGAAGTACAGCAGAAGCTAATCCCAGGCATTTTAAAAGGGGAAAGTATCATTGGACAATCTCAAACAGGTACTGGGAAAACCCATACTTTTATTTTGCCAATTATTAACAATGTGAATCCTGAAAAAGATGCAGTACAAGCGGTTATTACGGCACCAAGTCGTGAGCTTGCTACTCAAATTTATAATGAAATTCGCAAAGTAACGAAATTTAGTGAAAAAGAAATCGCTGTTCAACTCGTTATTGGTGGTACGGATAAACAACGTGCAATTGATAAACTGAAAAAACAACCACAAATTATTGTTGGAACACCTGGTCGTATTAATGACTTAATTCGCGAACAAGCTTTATTTGTTCATACTGCTAAAACATTAGTTATTGATGAAGCAGATATGACGCTTGATATGGGCTTCTTAAACGATGTCGACCATATTGCTGGAAAAATGCCTGCTAACTTACAAATGCTTGTTTTTTCCGCGACAATTCCGCAAAAATTAAAACCATTTTTAAGCAAATATATGGAAAATCCGCGTTATGAGCATATTCAACCAAAAGTTGCTGCTTCAAAAACAGTGGAACATCGTATTATGGCGACTCGTAGCCGTAATAAACTTGATTTACTTAAAAATGTTTTGGTTGGTTCACAGCCGTATTTAGCGATTGTTTTTACTAATACAAAAACAACAGCTGATGAGGTAGCAAACGGTTTAATCGAACGTGGGCTAAAAGTAGCGAAAATCCATGGTGATGTAAACCCTCGTGAACGTAAACGGACGATGAAACAAATCGAAAACTTAGATTATCAATATGTTGTTGCGACAGATTTAGCTGCTCGCGGTATTGATATTCAAGGAATTAGTCATGTTGTAAACTACGAACTACCAGATGATCTCGATTTTTATATTCACCGTACTGGTCGGACTGGACGTGCAGGACATTCAGGTATTGCACTTACTTTATTTGAACCATCAGACGAAGATCGCCTAAATCAACTTGAAAAAATGGGTATCGAGTTTAAACACGTAGATTGGAAAAATAAAGAATTCGTTACACTAGAAGACCGCAATCGCCGTGCCAAACGTGAAGCTAAACGCGAAACAGCTGATCCACGTGAAATTGGTATGCGTAAAAAAGCGAAACAAAAAGGTAAGCCAAACTATAAAAAGAAAATCAACTATAAAATGAACGAAATCAAACGTCGTGAAAGACGGAAAAAACGATAAGTGAGGAATGAATTTATGTTAAGACTAGGTTCTCATGTATCAATGAGTGGGAAGAAAATGCTTCTTGGCGCAAGTGAAGAGGCAGCTTCTTACGGCTCAAATACGTTTATGATTTATACTGGTGCTCCGCAAAATACGCGTAGAAAGCCAATTGAAGAGTTAAATATTGAAGCAGGCTTAGAACACATGAAAGCTCACGATATGGCTGACATCGTTGTCCATGCGCCTTATATTATCAATATTGGTAACTCAGTTAAGCCAGAAACATTTGAATTAGGCGTTAATTTCTTACAATCTGAAATCGAACGTACGCGTGCGCTTGGTGCAAAACAAATCGTACTTCATCCCGGCGCGCATGTCGGTGAAGGTGCGGACAAAGGAATTAAACAAATTATCCAAGGGCTTAACGAAGCTTTAATACATGATCAAGATGTACAAATCGCTTTAGAAACAATGGCTGGAAAAGGTTCTGAATGTGGCCGCACTTTTGAAGAACTAGCACAAATTATTGACGGTGTGACACACAATGAATTATTATCAGTTACTTTCGATACATGTCATACACACGATGCTGGTTACGATATTGTCAATGATTTTGACGGAGTGTTAAATGAATTTGATAAAATTATCGGTATTGACCGCTTAAAAGTGTTACATATCAATGATAGTAAAAACGAGCGAGGCGCACATAAAGACCGCCATGCTAATATTGGTTTTGGCCATATCGGCTTTGATGCGCTTCATTATATTGTGCATCATCCGCAACTATCGAACGTTCCAAAAATACTTGAAACGCCTTATGTTGGTGAAGATAAAGCATCGAAAAAAGCCCCATACAAATGGGAAATCGCCATGTTAAAAAATGGCGAATTTGACCCAGATTTATTAAATAAAATTCAAAACAGCTAAAAGGAGACGAAAATAATGACAAAAACACTTGTATTCGGTCATAAAAATCCAGATACAGATACGATTTGTTCTGCCATTAGTTACGCAGAATTAAAAAAAACACAAGGAGCAGATATTGAAGCGGTTCGTTTAGGAGAGCTTAATAGTGAAACAGCTTTTGTTCTTGATTATTTCCAAGTAACAGCACCTCGCCTAGTTCAAACTGTTGCAAATGAAGTTTCTGAAGTCGCGCTTGTTGACCATAATGAGCGCCAACAAAGCGTGGATGATATTGATGATGTAACAGTAGTTGCAGTCGTTGATCATCACCGCATCGCTAATTTCGAAACATCTGATCCACTATACTACCGCGCTGAGCCGGTTGGATGTACTACTACAATCCTTCTAAAAATGTTCCGTGAAAATGAAGTAGAAGTAAGTAAAACTGTCGCAGGTTTAATGCTTTCCGCAATTATTTCTGACACACTTTTATTCCAATCACCAACATGCACAGAAGAAGATAAAGTGGCTGCTCAAAAATTAGCTCTCATTGCAGACGTTGATATTCAAGCATACGGTATGGAAATGCTAAAAGCTGGAGCAGATGTTAGCAAAAAAACAGTTGCTGAACTATTACTTGATGCGAAAGAATTCAACATGAACGGCAACAAAGTAGAAATCGCTCAAATCAATGTAGTTGATGTAAATGATGTACTTAGCCGTCGCACGGAAGTTGAAGCACTTATGACACAAAACATTGTGGATAAAGGACTTGATTTATACTTATTTGTCATCACAAATATTCTTACTAATGACTCGGTTGGAATTGCTATTGGTTCCAAGACAGCCGTTGTAGAAGAAGCATACGGCGTTAAATTTGTAGAAAATCAAGCACCACTTAAAGGTGTCGTATCTCGTAAAAAACAAGTTGTTCCAATCTTAACTGACACTTTTGCTAAATAATTATACGAACCTGGGAATGCTCACTGCTTTCCAGGTTTTTTTGGCTATTTTTTAATTCGAAGTAATTACGATTTACATTTTAACCAATCTTTTATATACTAGTAAAAGCGGCTAGCAAATGCTGTCAAAGGAGAAACATGAATGAACAAAATCATAGAAGTAAATAATGTTAGTTACCATTATGACAAAGAACATGCCTTAGAAAACATTCATTTTCAAGTGGAAAAAGGCAGTTTTACTGGTTTAATCGGCCCTAACGGCTCAGGTAAATCAACCATGTTAAAATTAATCCTTGGCGTACTCAAAAAACAACAAGGAAGTATAGCTTTATTTGGAGAAAAACAAGCAGATTTTAAAGATTGGGTCAAAATTGGCTTTGTTTCTCAAAAATCCAATGCTTTTAATTCCGCTTTTCCTGCTACTGTGAAAGAAGTCGTTGCAAGTGGTTTAACAAAGAAAAAAGGCTTATTTAAAACCTTGAATAATCAAGATAAAGAAGCTATTGATTATGCTTTAAAACGAGTTGAAATGACTGATTATCTACATCGCAATATTGGCGAACTTTCCGGTGGTCAACAACAACGTGTTTTTATCGCGCGTGCATTAGTTAGTAGACCAGAGCTTTTAATTTTAGACGAGCCGACTGTTGGAATCGATGTAGAAAATGTAAAAGCATTTTATGAGCTTTTAGCAGAATTAAACCGGACAGAAGAAATGACGCTTTTACTTGTAACGCATGATTTAGTTGCAGTGAATACGTATGTTAATCATGTTATTAGTATTAATAAACGAATTATTTTTGACGGTTCAGCCCATGAATACCAACATTATTTGGCCGACCGCGAACTTGAAATATTAGCAGAACAACGTAGAAGGGAGGATGCTTGTCTTGATTGCGACGCTTCTCCAGTATGATTTTATTCGTAATACATTTATCGTTGGTATTGTTATTGGTGTTATCGCTCCACTGCTCGGAAGTTTTATCGTTGTAAGAAAGCTTTCGTTAATGGCAGATGCACTCAGTCATGTGACATTGGGTGGGATTGCAGTTAGTTTATTCTTAAGTAAAACTTATTTGCCACTAGCAGCACTTAATCCGTTATATCTTGGTTTTGGTTTTTCCGTAGTGGGCTCTTTATTAATGGAGAAATTACGCACCGTTTATAAACATTTTGAAGAACTAGCCATTCCGATTATTATGTCGGCTGGTATGGGTTTTTCTGTTATTTTTATTTCTTTAGCCAATGGATTTAATACTGATTTATTTAGTTATTTATTTGGTAGTGTAAGTGCCGTGAGTCGGACTGATATGATTACGATTGTTGTTACAGCAATCATCGTATTTATCGTTATATTATCATTATACAAAGAGCTATTTTTGTTATCATTTGATGAAGAATATGCAAAAGTTTCCGGCTTGAAAGCTAAAGTATTCGATATTATTTTTATGGTTTTAGTCGCGCTTGTTATTGCGTCTTCCATGCGAATCGTTGGTATTTTACTTGTATCATCGTTAATGACTTTGCCAGTTGCAGCAGCGATTCGGATTGCCAAAGGATTTAAACAAACTATCTTACTTTCAATTTTATTTGGTGAAATTGCGGTTATTGGTGGTTTATTTACAGCCTATTATTTAAATTTAGCTCCAGGTGGGGCAATCGTCATTATTTCTGTTTTACTTTTAATCATCACCATTTTATATCAAAAAATACGTCAAAAAATATTAATTTCAAAACGAGGTGAGGAAAATGGGACTTACAGCAACTGAAGCACTCATGAAGATGAAGGAAAAAGGCTATAAACATACAGATAAACGTGAATTTCTAATTAACTTACTAGCTCGTAAAAATAAATATTTAACAGCCAAAGATGTGTTAGAAAATATGAAAGACGATTTTCCAGGAATTAGTTTCGATACAATTTACCGTAATCTCTCTTTATTTGTTGAGATAGGTATTTTTGAAGAAACAGATCTTTCTGGGGAACGAAATTTCCGTCTGGCTTGTACACACGAGCATCACCATCATCACTTTATTTGCATGAAATGTGGCAAAACAAAAGAAATTATGATGTGTCCAATGGATTTTTTAACTGAAGCTTTACCTGGTTACCAAATTGACGGTCATAAATTTGAGGTTTACGGTGAATGTCCAGAATGTTTACAAGCCTCTTAATAGAAAAAAAGGTCCCCATTCAGGACCTTTTTTTATTTTGGAGATAATGTTCATAGTTATTTCATATTTGTTTCTTATTCTCGACACTTTTTATCGTTAAAGTAATAAGTAGCCGAAAGATGAAGGAGAGGAACAGTTTGAAAAAATTAAAAAAAGTGATGATTTCCCTCGTAGCAGCAACACTACTTTTACTCGCTGGGTGCGGAAGTAGTGCTGTAGTAAAAACAGATGCAGGAAATGTCACACAAGACGAGTTATATGAAGCGATGAAAACGACTTACGGTAATGAGGTCGTGCAACAACTTACTTTCAAAAAAATCTTAGAAGATAAATACACTGTTACTGAAAAAGAAGTAAGTGCAGAATATAAAAAATACGAAGAACAGTATGGTGACTCATTTGAATCGACCTTATCGTCCAATAATTTAACAAAAACTTCTTTCAAAGAAAATTTAGAGTATAACCTTCTAGTTCAAAAAGCAACAGAAGCAAATATGAATGTAAGTGAAAGTAAACTAAAAACATACTACAAAACATGGGAGCCAGACATCACTGTGCGTCATATTTTAGTAGATGATGAAGCAACAGCCAAAGAAATTCAAACTAAATTGAAAAATGGTGAGAAATTCGCTGACTTAGCTAAAGAGTACTCAACAGATACTGCAACTAGCACAAATGGTGGGCTTTTGGATCCGTTTGGCCCTGGAGAAATGGATGAAACATTTGAAAAAGCAGCCTACGCACTTAAAAATAAAGATGATGTAAGTGGTATTGTTAAATCAACTTACGGATACCACTTGATTCAATTAGTGAAGAAAACAGAAAAAGGCACTTACGCAAAAGAAAAAGCAAACGTAAAAGCAGCCTATATAAAATCTCAATTAACTTCTGAAAATATGACAGCTGCCCTTAAAAAAGAATTAAAAGCAGCTAATATTGATATTAAAGATAGTGATTTAAAAGATGCATTTGCTGACTATACAAGCACGTCATCTTCTAGTTCAACATCCACATCTAATTAAGTTACTTCGGTTCCACCAATAAAAAAGCCCTTTACTGGTTTTGATTCCCGTCAAAAACACACTCCAGTAAAGGGCTTTTCTATATGACCAAACGAATAACAGCCATTGATATAATTCCTACAACAACAATCCACATTAAATTTTTCGTTAAAATAGCTGTAATGATAGTTGGTAAGGTGGCAAGTAGGTTTTCAATATTAATGCTAGGAAAACTCCTTTCGTTTGTAATGAGAAGACTTTGAACGAAAAGAGCAGTCAGTATGCATAAAGGTACATAAGATAAATAGCGAATCACAACACTGGGGAGTTGCAGCTTTCGAACAAAGATAAAAGGTAAGACACGTGGAATAAATGTCACTAAACCACAACCTAAAATAACTAGCAACGTATAATTACTTATTGCCATTTTTCAATTATCACTCCAATCAAACAACCAAGTAATGTAGCTGCTAAAATGGCTAATTCTGGTGTCATAAAACGCATAAACACGATTAATAAAATCGCGACCATTAACATAATAACTAAACTTGTCGCGATTTTTTTACTTTTATCGCTAACCACTTGTAAATAAAGCAAACCAATAAACATTGCCGATAACGCAAAATCAAGACCAAACTGTTCTGGATTTGGTAACCAATTCCCAATGAAAGAACCTAAGATACAAGCTGCTATCCAAGCTATATAGGCAGTTACATTAATCCCGTGCATCCATTTTGCGCTAACTGGTTTTTTATTGCCAATTTGATTCATTGAAACGCCAAATGTTTCATCCGTGAGAAGCGCTCCAATCCCAATGTTATTCAAAAGGGAATACTTTTTAAAATGAGGAGCTTCTGCCATACTCATCAAAAAATGCCGTGAATTAATTAAAAAAGTAGTAAAAATAATGGCTGACATAGGACTTTGTAATAATAATAATCCTGAAATAATAAACTGAGCAGCTCCAGCATAGACGATAATTGCGAGTAAAGTTACTTCTAAGACGCTTAAGTGAGAAGCTCTTCCAACAACACCAGCAGCTATACCAATACCGGCATAACCTAGTACAGTTGGCAAACAAGCCTTCACACCATCATAAAAACTAAGTTCGATTTCTTTTTCCAAAAAAACTCCCCCCATTAAATTAAAACTAGGAGCCTTAATGTTAGGCTAAAAGTTATATATTTTTTTACTAAAAGGTCAAATCTCTCACACGAACCTAAGACGCATTTCCACGATATGTGTGCTCGTTCAAATTTTAGTTTTAATTTTCTAATCATACCACTTTTCTAATAGGAAATCACCTGAATAATGCACAAAAAAACCACCTGCAAAAAGCGCAAGTGGTTAAGTTATTATTTTTCTAAAATAGTTGGTTCGCTTGGTGGAATCGAGCGGATTGCAAGGAATACAAAGATCATACTTACAACCATATTGATTTCCATTCCAAAAGGAACAATCACTTGTAAAGCCTCCATAACCATCGTGAAAACAGCTGCTAATGTAATACTGTAAGAAGCTATCATCCAGTTTTGACGGAAAGCAATACCCGTGCGACCAAAACCAGAAAGAATAAATCCAAATAACGCATAAAGAGCTACTCGGAAGAAAATCGATCCAAGCGTAAAGAAGAATAGAACAAGTAAGGCAATAGGAATAAAGTATTTCGCTAGAGATTCAATAGAAGAATACAAATCAACTAAATCAGCTTTATTACTAATTCCAGCAGTTTCATAACTTACAGATTGAGAAACACCAGCAGCAGTTATATAAATACTATCTGACAAAAAAGCTACAGCGCTATCATAAGAAGAAATTTTATTATCCACATCATCTTTATCTAAAGTTCCAGAGGCATCAAAATAAATATGTAATTCATCTTGGTCAATAGAGATTGGTATATTTTTGACAGTGTCATCTGTTAAGACTAATTTCCCGTCAGTTACTTTAAAAGCAGGAATTTCATTTGTCAAGGTTTCTTCGCCGACTTTCAGCGCATTTTTTGTCGTAACGTTTGTAAAATATGCTAATGGAAGGAAAGTAACAAATGATAAAACAATAATGTAGACGATACTTTTTCTGATCTTATCATTTCGAAACGAAGCAATATCCGCAGGGGAATACAAACTCTTCCAGAAGCGTTTAAAAATATTCATTCTTTTTTCAACACCTCACCTAATGGTTTAACTTTTCATTTTCCGGGAAAAAGATACATGTATGTGCAAAAGAGCGTAATTTTTCCACCTAAACTTAATCATAGCTTGAAATGAATGCAAAATCAATATTGAAACATCACTGAGCAGAAAAATTGCAAGCATTTCTAGGTCGTGGTAGGCTAAATGGTGTAAAGAAAAACGTTATTTATGGCGTTAACTAGTTCTATAGAAATAGGATGTGTATCTTTCGTCTTATAAGTAATTTCTTTTCACGTAAAATAAAAACAATACAAGGAGGAATTTTTAATGACTTACGAATTACCTAAATTACCTTATACTTATGATGCTTTGGAGCCGAATTTTGATAAAGAAACAATGGAACTTCATTATACAAAGCACCACAATACTTATGTAACAAAACTAAACGAAGCGGTTTCAGGTCGCCCTGAACTTGCAAGTAAACCAGTGGAAGAATTAGTTGCTAACTTAGATAGTGTTCCTGAAGATATTCGCGGCGCTGTACGTAACCACGGTGGTGGTCATGCTAACCATACTTTATTCTGGTCTATCCTTAGCCCAAATGGTGGCGGTGCTCCAACTGGTGAGTTAAAATCTGCTATTGAAAGCGAATTCGGCACATTTGATGAGTTCAAAGAAAAATTCAACGCAGCAGCTGCAGCACGTTTTGGTTCTGGCTGGGCTTGGTTAGTAGTTAATAACGGTAAATTAGAAATCGTTTCTACTGCAAACCAAGATTCTCCACTAAGCGAAGGAAAAACTCCTGTACTAGGCTTAGATGTTTGGGAACATGCTTATTACCTTAAATTCCAGAACCGTCGTCCTGAATATATCGACACATTTTGGAATGTTGTTAACTGGGATGAAGCTAACAAACGCTTTGACGCAGCTAAATAATAATAGAAAGGCTCACTTCGGTGGGTCTTTTTTTATTTCTAATGAATTTCTAATGAACTTACAGTGGAAAAATGATGCTTTTTCAGCTACAATAGGGAAAGGTATTATTGAAAAGTGAGGTAACTTTGCGTGAAACTAAATTTTAGAAAAAAGAAAAGAGATTCCACTAAGAAAAAACGCGCCATCATTCCATTACGTTTAAATATTCTATTCTTTATAATTTTTATATTATTTTCCGTGTTAATTTTACGACTTGGTATTGTGCAAATTGTGCAAGGAGATACGTACAAACGTCAATTAGAAGAAACAGATAATGTGACCGTTTCTAAGAATGTTCCGCGTGGCAGTATTTATGACCGAAATTACAATTTGTTAGTGGGTAATTCAGCAGTCAAATCGATTACCTACACCAGGAGCCAACAAACAGAAACTTCAGAAACACTTCACGTAGCTCAAACATTACAAAAATTAATTACAGTTGAACCAGAAAAACTAACCGAGCGCGATTTAAAAGATTATTGGATTTTGACACATCAAACCGAGTCTTTAAATCGTCTATCTGCAAAAGAACAAGCACTTGAGTCTTCTAAGGCCTATAAAATCCAAGTAGAAAAAGTAACAAAAGATGATATAGCTAGCCTAACAACAGAAGATTTAAAAGTAGCAACCATCTATAAAAAAATGACGACAGGCTACGCAATGACTGAGTCCGTTATTAAGAATAAGGATGTAACGGATGAAGAAATTGCTCGTGTTAGTGAAAATATGGATAGCTTACCAGGTGTTGATACAACTACAGACTGGAATCGTTATTACACTTATGATGAAACGTTACGTTCTATTTTAGGCTCTGTTTCGACAGCAAAAGAAGGGTTACCAAAAGACAAAGCTGAGTATTACTTATCTCAAGGATATAGTCGCAATGACCGTGTCGGTAAGAGTTATTTAGAAGCTCAATACGAAAGTGTTCTAGCTGGGTCAAAATCCCAATCAGAAAGCGTACTTGATTCTAAAGGAAATATTATCGAGACCGTAAGTAAATATGAAGGTTCAAAAGGAAAAGACTTAGTTCTTTCTGTAGATGTAGAATTCCAGAAAGCTGTAGAAGATATTTTACGTAAAAATATTAAACAAGGTAAACAATATGCTGGTTCTGACTTATTTGATCGTGCATTTGTAGTTGCAATGGATCCATATTCTGGAGAAGTTCTCGCACTTGCTGGTCAAAAATTAAATGACAAAGGAGAGTTTGATGACTACTCCTTAGGGACATTCACCACTGCTTATGCAATGGGTTCCGCAGTCAAAGGTTCCACTATTCTAGGTGGCATAATGGACGGTGCAATTACAAATAAAACAGTATTCACCGACCAACCAATTGCCTTAAAAGGAACAAAACCGAAAAGTTCTTGGTTCAATAGAACTGGCGCTGGCAACCGGCCACTTGATCCAGTTGGCGCGTTAGAAATCTCCTCTAACTCCTACATGTATCAAGTAGCAATGAAAATGGGTGGCGCTAAGTATGTTCCAAATGGTCCACTAAGAGCTCCATTAAGTACATTTGATGATATGCGTTATTATTACAATCAATTTGGTTTAGGTGTTAAAACAGGTATTGACCTTCCTGGAGAACAAGTTGGCTACAAAGGGGACGACCAAACAATTGGTAAAATTCTCGATTTCGCCATTGGTCAATATGATTCTTATACACCGCTTCAAATGGCGCAATACGTTTCAACGATCGCAAATGGAGGTTCTAGAATTGCACCAAGTATGGTAAAAGAAATCCGCAATCCTAGTACAAATGGTGATTCTGTTGGAACTCTCGCAACGGCAAATGAACCAAAAGTTTTGAATAAAATCGGCGTTTCAGACAATGATATCAAAACAGTCCAAGAAGGTTTTTATGAAGTAACTCATGGATCAACTGGTACAGCAAGAACAGTCTTTACTTCCAGTGATTATGATGTTGCTGGTAAAACAGGAACAGCTGATGCTTTCTATGATGGACCAAAAGAAGGTAACAAAATGGCCAGTGTCTGGAATACAACGTTTGTTGGATACGCACCAGTTAAAAAACCAGAAATAGCGATTTCCGTTGTAGTACCTTGGATTTACCGTCCATACGGCACAGACCAAAAAACAAATATGAAGATTTCTAAAGAAGTATTTGATAAATATTTTGAATTAAAAAAAGAACGTGCTGAGTCTAATAAAGATGCTTCTAAAGTTGAACAACCAATTAACAATAAAGAAGCAGCTGCAAAAGCACAATCTGAACAAACCGAAAATTAATCTAAAAACCACTTTCATTCTTGCGAAAGTGGTTTTTTATAATTCAAACTGACAAACAATTAAAAAAATGGTGTCTAATATAGATAAAAAACTGCGAAATGGCTTTGTTTATGGTATGATAAAGTAAGTGTAAAATTAACCAGATTTCTGTTTTAAAGCAGAGGTACGAGGATTAAATTGAAGGAGGAATTGTAAACTATGACAAAAAGCTATCATGTCGCAGTTGTAGGTGCTACCGGTGCAGTTGGTACCCAAATGATTGAATTACTAGAAGAGGCGGCGACTTTTAAGATAAAGCAAGTTTCGTTCTTGTCTTCTATTCGTTCTGCTGGAAAAAAATTATCCTTCCGCGGGGAAGAAGTGACTATTCAAGAAGCTACACCTGAGAGTTTTGAAGGAGTAGATATTGCTTTATTTAGTGCTGGAGGTTCTGTATCTAAAGCACTTGCAAAAGAAGCTGTAAAACGTGGAGCTATTGTTATTGATAATACTAGTGCATATCGCATGAATCCTGAAGTGCCGCTGGTTGTTCCAGAAGTAAATGAAAAAGCGCTATTCACCCATAAAGGTATTATTGCTAACCCTAACTGCTCTACAATTCAAATGGTAGCAGCACTCGAACCGATTCGAGAAGCTTATGGTTTAAATCGAATTATTGTTTCTACTTATCAAGCTGTTTCTGGCTCTGGAGTAAGTGCTATTAAAGAACTAAAAGACGGTAGCAGAGCGTTTTTAGATAACAAAGAATTCACGCCAGAAATCATGCCCGTTAAAGGCGATAAAAAGCATTATCCAATCGCATTCAATGCCTTACCACAAATTGACGTTTTCACAGACAATGATTATACATATGAAGAAATGAAAATGATCAATGAAACAAAAAAAATCATGGAAGACGATACTATTAAAGTTTCTGCTACATGCGTTCGAATTCCAGTTGTTAGTGGACATTCAGAAAGTGTTTACGTGGAAATAGAAGAAGAAAGGGTAAGTGCAAAAGATATTCAAAATGTACTTAAAACAGCTCCTGGTGTCGTACTTGAAGATGATCCTGCAAATCAAATTTACCCGCAAGCTATTCAAGCTGCTGGTAAAAAGGAAGTGTTTGTTGGTCGCGTTCGCGCGGACATCGATGATTCTAAAGGCTTCCATATGTGGATTGTATCCGACAACCTACTTAAAGGCGCTGCATGGAATTCGATTCAAATTGCTGAAAGCTTAGTCAAACTAGCGATTATTTAGAGGTGTAAGTAATGAAAATCATCGTACAAAAATTCGGCGGTACATCCGTCCAAAATGAAAAAATTCGTCTAATGGCTTTTAACCATATTAAAAATGCCCTTAAAGACGGCTATAAAGTTGTAGTAGTTGTGTCAGCAATTGGCCGTTACGGCGATCCTTATGCAACTGACACACTATTAGAACTAATAGGAGCAAAAGATACTAAACTAACTGCTAGAGAGCAAGATACGTTGCTGTCTGTTGGTGAAACTATATCAGCTTCTGTCTTTACTAATATGTTAAAAGAGGCAGACATTAAAGCAGAAGCATTTTCAGGTGGTCAAGCGGGTATTATTACATCTAATAATCACTTAAATGCAAAAATCACCGAAGTCGATACAAATCGCCTAAAAAAAGCGCTTGAAACACTTGATGTAGCTGTTGTTGCTGGTTTCCAAGGAATAACTGAAAATGGTGATATAACAACACTTGGTCGCGGTGGCAGTGATACTTCTGCCGCAGCTCTTGGGGTATCTTTACAAGCGGACTATATTGATATTTTCACTGATGTAGATGGTATGATGACAGCAGATCCTCGTATTGTCGAACATGCCCGTTCGCTTCCACGTGTCAGTTATAATGAGGTAAGTAATATGGCATATCAAGGAGCAAAAGTCATTCATCCACGTGCAGTGGAAATTGCAATGACTGCCAAAGTACCGATGCGTATCCGTTCTACTTACTTAGAAAGCACAGGAACTCTTGTCACATCTTTAGCGGATGATTCCGGTCATTTCGATGTAAAAGAACGAATGGTAACAGGAGTTGCACACGTTACAAATTTAACGCAAATTTTTGTAAAAACCGATACTGTAAAAGCACAACAGCAAACTTTCAAAATATTAGCAGATGCTGGCATTAGCCTAGATTTTATTAATATATCAACTGATTCTGTCATTTTTACAGTCCCAGAAGAAAAACGTCGCGTCGTCAAACAACTTTTAGAAGAAGCAAACTTACAAACAACGGTTCGTGAAGACTGTGCAAAAGTTTCTATCGTTGGTGCTGGAATAACCGGAGTTCCTGGTGTTACAGCAAAAATCGTAGGAGCGTTATCCGAAAAAAACATACCAATTTTACAATCAGCGGATAGTCATACCACTATTTGGGTATTAGTAAGAGAAGAAGACTTAATTTCGGCAGTTAACGCTCTTCATGACGTATTTTGTTTGGAAATTAAGTAAGGAGGAAATGAAAGATGGATTTAGGGAAAGTAATTACAGCAATGGTCACGCCAATTCACCCAGAAAAAGATAAAGTATGCAAAAAAAGAATTCATCATCTCGTGAATCACTTAATAGATAATGGATCAGATGGTTTAGTAATCGCTGGTACAACTGGTGAATCTCCAACTTTATCGCATGATGAAAAAATGAAATTATTCCGCCAAGTAGTGGAAACAAACGCAGGACGTGCGAAATTAATTGCCGGCACAGGTTCTAACAACACCGCAGAAACAATTGCTTTTACGAAAGAAGTAGCAGAATTAGGTGGCATTGATGCAGTTTTAGTCGTTGCACCGTATTATAACAAACCAAATCAAGATGGTTTATACGCTCATTTTGTTGCTGTTGCGGAAGCTTCTGATTTACCAGTAGTTATTTATAATATTCCAGGACGTAGTGTTGTTAATATCGAACCTGAAACAATTATTCAGCTCGCAAAATTACCAAATATCATTGGTGTTAAAGAATCCAGTGGCAACTTAGATAATATAAGTAAAATCATTGCTGAAACTTCTGATGATTTCCTCGTATACAGTGGAGATGACAGCTTAACATTGCCTATTTTGGCAGTGGGAGGAAATGGTGTCATTTCTGTTGCAAGCCATGTGATAGGAAATGACATGCAAGAAATGATTCAAGCGTTTGAAAGTGGGGACGTAAAAAAAGCAGCAAGTATACATCGCTCGTTATTACCATTAATGAACGGTCTTTTCTCTGTTCCAAACCCAGCCCCAACCAAATATTTATTAAATCAACAAGGTATTAGCGTTGGACCTGTAAGATTACCACTTGTAGATTTGAATGCTGAACAAGGAACGAAATTACAAGCTATATTAGAAGGACTTTCTAAATAGTTCAAAGGAGGTCTACGCTTTGACAATAAAAAAAGCGAAAAACATAAAAATCATTCCACTCGGCGGCGTCGATGAAAGTGGCAAAAATTTATATGTAGTAGAAATAGACGAAGATATCTTTATATTAGATGCGGGATTAATGTTCCCAGAAAACGAATTACTAGGAATTGATATTGTTATCCCTGACTTTAAATATTTAGAAGAAAATAAAGACAGAGTAAAAGCTATTTTCCTAACTCATGGTCATGAAGATGCAATTGGTGCGCTGCCATACTTACTTCAAAAAATCAAAGCACCTGTTTACGGTACTGAGTTAACCATTGCACTCGCAAAATCAGCGCTTAAAGAACATCGTAAACTACGCTTTAAAAATTTCCATGTCGTAAATGAAGAAACAACTTTATCTTTTTCTAAAATTGATGTGTCTTTCTTCCGCACAACGCATACAATTCCTGATTCCGTTGGGATTGTGCTTGAAACAAGCGAAGGATCTATTATTTATACTGGTGACTTTAAGTTTGATCAATCAGCAAAAGATGGATATGCTTCAGATTTAAGTCATATTGCTGAATTTGGTGAAAAAGGAGTGCTTGCTTTACTTTCAGATAGTTCAGAAGCAGAGCATCCTGGTACTACATCAAGCGATAGTTTAATAGAAGAAGAAATCAGACATGCTTTTAGAATGGCAGATGGTAGAATTATTGTTGCTTGCGTAGCTTCTAATTTAATTCGTTTGCAACAAGTACTTGAAGCATCCGTTGCCACAAAGCGTAAAGTTGCTATCGTTGGTAAAGAATTAGAACGTGTATTTGAAATAGCGGGCAGTTTAGGTAAAATTGTGATTGAAGAAGACTTGATCGTGCCCTTAAAAGAAATAAAAAAATATAATGATGAAGAAATCACTATTATTGAAACAGGAAATTTAGGTGAACCAATTCAATCATTACAACTAATGACTAAAGGTAATCACCCTCAATTTAATATTAAACCAGGAGATACTGTTTATATTACAACAACTCCGTCACCATCACTTGAAACGATGATGGCGAAGACAATGGATATGCTCTATAAAGCTGGAGCAAAAGTATTAACGATGAGCAATAATCTTTTTATCTCAGGCCATGCAAGCCAAGAAGATTTGAAATTAATGCTTAATTTGTTAAAACCAAGATATTTTGTTCCTGTTCACGGAGAATACCGGATGTTAATTAGTCATGCGAAATTAGCTCATGAAGTTGGTATGGCAAAATCAGAAGTATTTATTGTTGGTAAAGGTGAAATTTTAGAATATAAAAATGATAAAATGACTGCTGGAAACCGCGTCTATTCTGGGAATACATTGATTGATGGTTTAGGTGTGGGAGACGTTGGAAACATCGTACTAAGAGACCGTAAGCTACTTTCTGAAGACGGTATTTTCATCGTAGTTGTTACGCTTAATCGTAAAACTAAAACAATTACTTCCGGACCAGAAATCATTTCCCGTGGCTTTATCTATGTTCGTGAATCTGAGCATTTAATTGAAGAATCATCCAAAGTCGTAACAAAAATCGTCGAAAAAAACCTACAAGAAACTGGCTTTGAATGGGCTAAATTAAAACAAGATATTCGCGATCAATTAAATCGCTATCTATTTGAGCAAACAAAACGACGTCCAATGATTTTACCAATCATTATGGAAGTTTAGTAGGAACTGCTGCACTTGAATGTGCGGCAGTTTTTTTCGTTTAAAAGTAAAATAGAGGGGAAAATAAGCTAGGAAGGAGTGATTCAAATGACAGAATTTACATATGATGTAGTTATAATCGGAAGTGGTGCTAGTGGAACAACTGTGGCTTTTGAAGCGCAGGCAGCCGGTCTAAAAGTAGCGATTGTGGAAGAGCGTAGTTGGGGCGGTACATGTGTCCTTAGAGGTTGTGATCCCAAAAAAGTGTTAGTTGGAGCAGCAGAAGCAAGAAATCTTTCCACAAGATTACGTGGTAAAGGTATTAAAGAAGCAGCAACAATTAGCTGGACAGATTTAATGGCATTCAAAGAAACCTTTGTAGAAGATGTGCCTGAAAGTCGCTTGGAAAGTTTTCAAGAAGCTGGGATTGAAACGTTTTTTGGACCAGCAAGTTTTCAAAATGAAAATACTTTGCAAGTTGGTAATGATATACTAAATGCTAAAAAAATAGTGATTGCAACTGGTGCAACACCAAATACACTTAAAGTAGAAGGGCAAGAACACATTCAAACGAGTGATGATTTCTTATCACTTGAAAAACTTCCAGATTCGGTTGTTTTTATCGGCGGTGGTTATATTTCTTTTGAATTTGCATCAATCGCGCTGGCGGCAGGGAGAGATGTGCATATAATTCATCATAATAGCGAACCATTAAAGAAATTCGATCCCGATTTTGTAGCCGCCTTAGTTGCTACACTAAAAGAAGAAGGCATTCATTTCCATTTTGATACAGATATTACTAAAATTACTAAAAATAGTGAAAAACTTCATATCGAAGGTAAAAATAGCTTTTCCTTGGAAACCGACTTAATTATCGGAGCAACAGGAAGAACCCCCAATATCGCCCATTTAGCTCTAGAAAAGGCAAACATAGACTATACAAAAAAAGGCATTACAGTAAACGAGAAACTACAAACAACTAACCACGCACATATTTATGCATGTGGTGATGTAGCAGCTACAAAAGGCGCTCCGTTAACACCAGTTGTTAGTATGGAAGCGGCATTAGTAGCAAAAAACATTTTAGGTGGCAACGAAAAAATCGATTATCCTGCAATACCAAGCGTTGTTTTCACTAGTCCAAAACTTGCAAGCATTGGCATAAGTATGGAAGAAGCAACTGCCAATCCAGAAAAATATCAAATTAAAAACCATGATACAACAAAATGGTATACGTACAGAAGAACGAATGAAAAAATCGCTCTCGCAAAAATCATAGAAGACCGCAAAACTGGTCAAATTAAAGGCGCTCACTTCCTTAGTGAAGAGGCCGATTATATGATAAATTATGTTGCTATCCTAATGAAAGCTAACTTAACTTTGGCTGATTTACAGTCTGTCATATTTGCATATCCATCACCTGCAAGTGATTTAACTGCTTTGAACTAGAGCTTAAATATGTTATAGTGAGGGAGAAATTCGCATAAAAGGAGTAAATTAGATGGAAATTTGGATTATTGCCGGAATATGTGCATTCTTAATTTTTATCAGCGGTATTGTTGTTTTATTTTTCCCAGCCAAGCGAAAAATCGGTGCAATTTTAACAAGCGCTGGAATGTTATTATTGGTTGGTTCAATTATTGGCATTATTGTTAGCTTTTCACACTATCAACAAGTTCAAAATGATGTGTTCAATTATTCTTCTAAAGGTACAAGCCAAGCTACTGCAGAAGAAACAAAAACTTATCAAATAAACTATGAAGATTCCGCAGATAATATTAAGAAAAAAATCACCTCTGTCACGGTCGAAAAGAAAGAAACCTATTCAACAGTAGAAGGCAAGTCAGTTCCTGGCAGTATCACATTACAATTAGAAATAACCAACAATGCAGCCAAAACTCTTGAAACCTATCCGAACCAAGGCCAACTTGAAGCAAATAAGATGGATATAAATGGAGGAGACGCTGTTCTATCTGATTTTGAAACCAACGAAATCGAACCTGGTAAAACGGTTAAAGGAACAATCGTTTTTCCAGTAGAAAAATTAGACAAAGTTTCTGATATTACTTGGATTTCTTATAGTTTCCTAAGCTATTTAAAAGATTCTTCGACACCAATTACAACAGAAACAGGTAAAATCGAACTTAAATAAAAAAACAATATCCCGAAGATGGGATATTGTTTTTTTATTTATTCAGCTACATTCATAACTTCTTTTAAATATTCATCATAAGAAATTTCTTTATTATAAAATTGATCTTTTGATAAATTAATAATACGAGTTGCGATAGTTTGTAGTAATTGATGGTCATGCGATGCAAAGATCATAGCGCCTTTGAACGCTTCAAGACCATTATTTAATGCAGTGATTGATTCTAAGTCCAAGTGGTTAGTAGGTTCATCAAGTAAAAGAACATTTGAACCTGAAAGCATCATTTTGGATAACATACAACGAACTTTTTCTCCACCAGATAAGACGCGTACTTTTTTCAGTACTTCATCGCCACTGAATAGCATACGCCCAAGGAAGCCGCGTAAGAATGCTTCACTATCATCTTCAGGAGAGAACTGACGTAACCACTCTACAAGACTCATGTCGTTTTCCTCAAAGAACTCTGAGTTATCTTTAGGGAAATAGCTTTGGCTTGTTGTAATACCCCATTTATAGCTACCTTCATCAGGTTCCATTTCACCAGCAAGGATTTGGAAAAGAACTGTTTTGGCAACTTCATCATCGCCAACTAAAGCAACTTTGTCATTACGATTGATAGAGAAGGAAAGATTATCAAGAATCTTCACGCCATCAATTGTTTTAGACAAGTTTGTTACAGTTAGAAGGTCGTTCCCAACTTCACGGTCCGGTTTGAACTGAATGAAAGGGTAACGACGGCTAGAAGGTTGAATATCTTCCAGCGTGATTTTTTCGAGCATTTTTTTACGACTTGTAGCTTGTTTGGATTTCGATGCATTCGCACTGAAACGAGCAATGAAGTCTTGTAATTCTTTCATTTTTTCTTCTTTTTTCTTGTTACGATCGCCCATCATTGTTTGAGCTAATTGGCTTGATTCATACCAGAAATCATAGTTTCCGACATATAATTTAATTTTGCTGAAATCAAGATCCGCAATGTGCGTACATACTTTATTTAAGAAGTGACGGTCATGGGATACAACAATAACCGTATTATCAAAGTTAATTAAAAATTCTTCCAACCAGTGAATCGCACGAATATCAAGGTGATTGGTAGGCTCATCCAGAAGTAAGATATCTGGTTTACCGAATAAAGCTTGCGCAAGAAGCACTTTCACTTTTTCTCCACCAGTTAAATCTTTCATTAGTTTTCCGTGTAAATCAGTAGGGATACCTAAGCCGTTTAATAAAACAGCGGCATCAGATTCTGCTTCCCAGCCATCTAATTCAGCAAATTCGCCTTCAAGTTCAGCAGCACGGATACCATCTTCATCACTAAAATCTTCTTTCATGTAAATGGCATTTTTTTCGTCCATAATTTTGTATAAACGTTCATGTCCCATTATGACAGTGTTAAGGACAAGTTCATCATCATACTGGAAATGATCTTGGCGAAGGACAGCTAGACGCTCACCTGAACCAATATGCACATTACCACTTTGAGAATCAAGCTCGCCAGAAAGCACTTTTAGGAACGTTGATTTACCAGCACCGTTTGCTCCAATAAGACCATAACAGTTACCTGGTAAAAATTTAATCGAAACATCTTCAAATAGCTTTTTATCGCCGTAGCGTAAGCCAACATTATTTACAGTTAACATTTTCTTCCTCCAATACTAAGTTACTTCTTCTTGAAATCAGAAAAAGCACAATTACTTCTATTTTAACATGGTTAGTGCAGCAAAGAAAGCATACACCCATAAATAAATGTTATAATGTAAAAATAAGGAGGGAAGCTAAATGGATTATCAGCAAACTTTACATAAAAAAGTTGCGCTTTGCCTTAGCTTGCAAGGTGCAAAAGAAACATTCCCGTTTGATTCTAAAATGCACGCTTTAACACTTGGTGATAAAATATTTGCGCTCATACATATGTATCACGGGGAATTATATGTCAGTGTTAAATGCCAGCCTGAGAGAATTGATTTATTGCGCGATGAATATATGAGTATAAAACCCGGTTATCACTTAAATAAAAAGCATTGGATTACACTTGTGATTAATGAAAAATATGATGTCGAAGCGGAAACAGAATTTGCTTTAATCAAAAATAGTTACCAGCTGATTTTTGACAAACTGCCGAAGAAAGCACAAAATACTGTAAGATTCTCTGCAAATGATTAAGGAAGATAAATAATTCTTTACAAAAAAACATCTCATGCTATAATGATTGTTGTACGATAATTTCATAGACGTTACCACAGGGGGGGCTTCTTAGCTGAGATTGAATCCGCGTGTTTTTGGATTCTGACCCTTTGAACCTGTTCGTTAATACGAGCGTAGGGATTGTGGCGATTGCATTTCTAACAATAGAAACTGCTTTCTTCTGGGGTACGTTTTTGACCAAAAAGAAGAGGGGAGTTTATTTTTTATGCAAAACAAACGATTAATCATTTTACTTGAATGTGCTATCTTTGCAGCAGTTGCAATGGTACTAAGCTTTATCCCGCTAGACATTGGTTCCAGTTTTTCGATTTCACTAGGAATGATTCCAATGTACGTTATTGCAATTCGTCGCGGTTTTTGGGCGGCTGGATTTGCCGGACTTTTATGGGGGTTACTACATTTTTTAACAGGGAAAGCTTATATTTTAATGCCATCTCAAGCAATTATAGAATATATCCTAGCCTTCAGTTTTATTGCTTTCAGTGGCGTATTTAGTAAACAAGTTCGAAGTAATTTAGCTGCTAACCAACTGAAAAAAGCTATTCAATGGGCGTGGGGTACCATGATTATTGGTGGTGTGGCTAGATATTTTTGGCATTATGTAGCTGGCGTTTTATTTTGGGGCGCTTATGCTTTTCAAGGTTGGGGAGCACAGTTATTTTCAGCAGTGATGAACGGAGCTAGTTGCCTCGGTACTGTTGTTGTTTGTGGGATAGTTATTTCAATACTACTCAAAACAACGCCAAAATTATTCTTACCTAAATAAAGGAAAGCCCTGTTAGTAAATCTAATAGGGCTTTTTAGTATGTTATAATAGAATAAATACTGTCTTACAGCTTATCTGAGTGCTCATTTTTACGACCAAAAGTTTAGCAGCGATGTTCTTAACGTGCCACAAGTACGAAATCATCTTGTTTAGTAACTTCCGTTTGAATGCTACACTATTTTAAAGCTGTTTTTTTGTATTTAAAAAGTTTAAATCCGTACTAGTTAGGGAAATTAGTTACCGATTGCCAATTTTTTTGGTAGTGGTAAAGAAAAAATGGAGGTGTGTAAGCGTGTTAAAATTCGAACACGTAACGAAGACTTATAAAGGGGGCAAAAAAGCTGTTAATGATCTAACACTTAACATCGATAAAGGAGAATTTGTTTGTTTTATCGGTCCAAGTGGTTGTGGAAAAACGACAACGATGAAGATGATTAACCGGCTTATTGAACCTACAGAAGGCAAAATATTTATAAATGATAAAGACATCATGGCGGAAGATCCCGTCAAACTAAGACGTTCTATTGGTTATGTTATTCAGCAAATTGGCTTGATGCCACATATGACGATTAGAGAGAATATCGTCCTTGTACCAAAATTACTTAAATGGTCCGAAGAGAAAAAACAAGAGCGGGCGAAAGAATTAATTAAATTAGTTGATTTACCAGAAGAATTTTTAGATCGTTATCCTTATGAATTAAGTGGTGGACAGCAACAACGTATCGGTGTTTTGCGAGCGCTTGCAGCAGAACAAAACTTAATTTTGATGGATGAACCTTTTGGAGCACTAGATCCGATTACTCGTGATTCTCTCCAAGAAGAATTCAAAAATTTGCAAAAAGAACTCGGAAAAACTATTATTTTCGTTACCCATGATATGGATGAAGCGATTAAACTAGCAGACCGTATTGTTATTATGAAAGCTGGCGAAATCGTTCAGTTTGATACACCAGATGAAATTTTACGTAACCCAGCAAATTCATTTGTAGAAGATTTTATTGGTAAAGACCGCTTAATTGAAGCAAAACCCGATGTCACCCAAGTAGCACAAATTATGAACACGAATCCAGTTTCTATTACAGCAGATAAGTCACTACAAGCTGCGATTACTGTCATGAAGGAAAAACGTGTAGATACGTTACTTGTTGTTGATGAAGGTAATGTATTAAAAGGCTTTATTGATGTAGAGCAAATTGATTTAAATCGTCGTACAGCAACCTCTGTAATGGATATTATTGAGAAAAATGTTTTTTATGTCTATGAAGATACTTTACTTCGTGATACAGTGCAACGAATCCTAAAACGCGGTTATAAATATATCCCTGTAGTAGATAAAGATAAACGCCTCGTCGGAATTGTTACTCGTGCCAGCTTAGTTGATATCGTTTACGACTCCATTTGGGGCACTGTAGCTGATGTGGCAGAAAATCAGGAGGAACAGGCGGATACCCAAACGACAGAACCAGAAATGAAGCAGGAGGGATAAGCTATGGACGCAATTGTTACATTTTTTCAAGAAAACGGCCATAACTTGCTTGTTCAAACATGGCAACATTTATTTATCTCTCTATCTGCTGTTATTTTAGGTATTGCGGTTGCGGTACCAACAGGGATTTTACTCACACGTTCTCCAAAAGTAGCGAACTTTGTGATTGGTATAGTTAGTGTTCTCCAAACCGTTCCGTCACTTGCCATTTTGGCGTTCATTATTCCGTTTCTTGGAGTTGGTACATTACCAGCGATTATCGCACTGTTTATTTACGCATTGTTACCGATCCTGCGTAATACTTTTATTGGAGTTCGAGGAGTCGATAAAAATTTAATCGAATCTGGTCGTGGTATGGGAATGACAAATTGGCAATTAATCATTAATGTCGAAATCCCTAACTCTATATCAGTAATTATGGCTGGTATTCGTTTATCAGCTGTATACGTTATCGCTTGGGCTACACTTGCTTCATATATTGGAGCTGGGGGACTTGGAGACTTTATTTTTAATGGCTTAAACTTATATCGTCCAGATTTAATTCTCGGCGGAGCAATCCCAGTAACTATTTTAGCTCTTGTAGTAGAATTCGCGCTTGGAAAATTAGAATATCGCCTAACTCCAAAAGCCATCCGTGAAGCTCGGGAAGGGGGAGAATAACATGAAGAAAAAATTTATCGCGTTATTCAGCGTTTTACTACTAACGAGTTCTCTTTTCTTATCTAGCTGCTCCTTACCAGGACTTGGAGGAAGTTCTAAAGATACTATCCGTATCGGCGCAATGGCTACAACCGAATCTCAAATTGTTTCAAATATTTTAAAAGAATTAATTGAACATGATACTGGCTTAAAAGTAGAAATTGTCAACAACCTCGGATCAACTATCGTTCAACACCAAGCGATGTTAAATGGAGATGTGGATATTACTGCTACTAGATACACCGGTACAGATTTAGTTGGTCCACTAGGTGAAGAAGCTATAAAAGATCCGGAAAAAGCCTTAGCAGCTGTAAAAAAAGGATTTGAAGAGCGTTTTCACCAAACATGGTTTGATTCTTATGGTTTTGCTAATACGTATGTGTTTATGGTACGCCAAGATACTGCCAAAAAATACAACTTAACTACAGTTAGCGACATGCGTAAAGTAGAAAATGAGCTTACTGCTGGGGTCGATAATTCTTGGATGGAACGTGAAGGTGACGGTTATAAAGCATTTTCAAAAGCTTATGACATCGAATTCAAGAAAATTTTCCCAATGCAAATCGGCTTAATTTATACCGCACTTAAAAACAACCAAATGGATGTGGCACTTGGTTATTCAACAGACGGCCGTATCCCAACATATAACTTAAAATTACTAAAAGATGATAAAAAATTCTTCCCACCATACGATGCTTCTGCCCTAGCAACAGATGAAATTTTAAAGAAACATCCAGAATTAAAAACTACTATCAATAAATTAAAAGGTAAAATTTCTACAGAAGAGATGCAAAAACTAAATTATGAAGCAGATGGTAAGCTAAAAGAACCATCCATCGTAGCGCAGGAGTTCTTGCAAAAAAATAATTACTTTGAAGGTAAAAACTAAGGAGGTGCCAAAAGATGGACACATTAAAACAATTAATTGATTATTACCAAACAAATGGAAGTTATGTCATGGAAGAGTTCTGGCGGCATTTCTTAATGAGTGCGTACGGAGTTATCTTTGCCGCAATCATAGCGATACCACTTGGAGTATATATTGCAAGAAAAAAACGCTTAGCTGGTTGGGTTATCCAAATTGCCAATATCATTCAAACTATCCCGGCACTTGCAATGTTAGCTGTACTTATGCTAATTATGGGCTTAGGGACGAATACAGTCGTTTTATCTTTATTCCTATACTCTTTACTTCCAATTCTAAAAAATACCTACACAGGCATTAGAAACGTTGATGGAGCGCTTTTAGAATCTGGCAAAGCAATGGGAATGACAAAATGGCAGGTACTACGCCTCATCGAAATGCCACTCGCATTATCTGTTATTATGGCAGGAATTCGAAATGCCCTTGTTATCGCGATTGGCGTTGCAGCCATTGGGACATTTGTTGGAGCAGGTGGTCTCGGTGATATTATTGTCCGCGGAACCAATGCAACTAACGGAACCGCCATTATTTTAGCAGGTGCCATTCCAACAGCAGTCATGGCCATACTAGCCGATGTACTTTTAGGATGGGTTGAACGCACTTTAAATCCAGTAAAGAACAAAAGAAAACCACTGACCGAAGTCCTATAAGAACAATCGAAAAACACAACCTATTAGTTATGTAAAAGGTTGTGTTTTTCATTTGACAAAGAATGTTTCCCGTAGTAAACTTTTTACCATAAACGAAAGAAGGTCAGGGAGCATGAAAAAGGAAAAAACAGAACGTACAAAACAAAGCTGGAGAAAAGCACAGAATGCTCCCAGCTTAAGCGAAGTAAATAATTCAGTAGCAATTCCAAAAAACGCTAAATTCTTCCGAAAACTATTTGCATTTATGGGACCAGGTGCTCTTATTGCAGTTGGCTATGTCGACCCTGGAAACTGGGCAACTTCCATTGCTGGAGGCTCAGAATTTGGTTACACGTTATTATCTGTTATTTTAATTTCCAACATTTTAGCCGTCTTATTGCAATCACTTGCATCAAAATTAGGTATCGTAACAGGGCGTGATTTAGCCCAAGCTTCAAGCGATCACTTTTCTAAACCATTTGGATTTGTACTTTGGATTTTGGCTGAATTAGCGATTATTGCAACAGATATAGCAGAAGTTATTGGAAGTGCGATTGCGCTTAATTTACTATTTGGAATTCCATTAATCTGGGGCGTTTGTATTACAGCATTAGATATTTTTCTTGTATTATTTTTACAACATAAGGGCTTCCGCTACATAGAAGTTATTGTTATTACGTTAATGGTTACGATTCTTGTATGTTTTGGGGCGGAAATGGTGATGTCACATCCAGACATGCAAGCAATCGCCAAAGGTTTTATTCCACAATCAGAAATCGTTACAAATCCAGCTATGCTTTATATCGCACTTGGTATTCTTGGAGCGACTGTTATGCCACATAATTTATACTTACATTCATCTATCGTTCAAACAAGACAATATGCGCGAACAAAAGAAGGAAAGAAAGAAGCAATTCGTTTTTCCTTCATTGATTCAACATTTTCCTTAACAATTGCTTTATTAATTAATGCCTCAATTTTAATTTTGGCAGCAGCAGCTTTCTATACTACAGGTCAACATAATGTCGCGGGTATTGAAGATGCATACAAATTACTTAATCCAACTCTTGGAAGCAGTATCGCCAGCACTGTTTTTGCAGTAGCTTTACTTGCTTCTGGCCAAAATTCCACTTTAACAGGAACTTTAGCTGGCCAAATCGTTATGGAAGGTTTTCTAAATATCCGTTTAAAACCAGTGGTGCGTCGTTTATTAACGCGTGTACTAGCTATAATCCCAGCTGTTATTATTACGGCTCTCTACGGGGCAAATGGTATCAATGAACTACTAATTTTTAGTCAAGTTATTCTATCTATGCAATTATCATTTGCTGTAATACCATTAGTTATGTTTACAAGTGATAAACAAAAGATGGGCGAATTCGTTAACCCCACATGGTTAAAAATTATTTCTTGGACTGTTGCTATTTTCATCGCTGTTTTAAATATCTATTTGCTATTTTATACTTTAACATCATTATAAAGCAGGGTAGAAGACAATAATTATATTATGTAAACAATTAAAAATAATTTTCTCATTTCTTTCCCTCGAAATTTTCATCTTTATACTATATAATTGAATTATATAATACTAATGGCGTAGTAAAGGTGTTGATTAACAATGACGGATAAACTATTAAAACAACATAAAAGGCTTTTAGAACAGCAACATAAACTACCGTACACAATTAAACTGGACGGCGAAGTTTTTACAATCATTATTTATACAAAATTAAACAAAGTAGCTGGTGTAACAGTTCTAAACTCACAAGAAGAACCAGCAACAGTAAAACAAGCAGAAGCAGTAGTTAATCGTATTCAAAAGTATAATTTCTATTTTGAATACTTGGGTAAACGAGCTCATGTAATTAAAGAACGCGATAGCATTATTGCTGAAAAGATAGAACAAACGCAATTAATTTTAAATGATAATACTATTTTTGGTGGACCAATGCAGCCAACGATTGATGAACTTAATTTAGCGATGGAAGTTTATAAACAACAACAACGCAAATTGGACGTTTATCAAGAAGATATTACTTTACTCAACCAAAAAATTAAAATGCAAGGTGAAATTTTAGAAGAAGATTGGGAATCAGCCGAAAATCTTTCCATTGCGTTTACTAAAGCTGCCTATGCGCAAACTATTTTCTTAGAAGCAACGCGAAAGAATCGGAAACAATTGGCAAAATGGTTCCATCTCCATCAAAAAGAACTACCAACTGAAAAACAAAAAGCATTAGGAAAAATAGTATCTGTTCTAAGTGACACAAATGCTGGACTTGTATTTGATCAAATAATTTCTCTTAGACCGCTTCTTGAAGAAGGTTTAATGCTTGATCATGAGCAATCTTTAACCCAGCGTGCAGCTGAGTTTAATAAAGAGTTCGAGACACATTGTCGTTTCTATAAACCTAATATTAATAAAGTGAAAAACTTAATCAGACAATAAGAAAAAGCTAAGTGGCGTAAAAACCACTTAGCTTTTTCTTATTTAATAATTCCTTGATCTTGAAGATACTCTTTAGCAACCGTATAAGCCGATTTACCATTTACGTTCACTTCATAGTTCATTTTACGCATTTCATCGTCTGTAATTTTTCCTGCAAGTTTATCTAGTGGTTTTTTTAGTTCGGGATATTTATCTAATGTTTTCTTCAGCATAAGAGGTGCACCTTGATAAGGAGGGAAGAGTTGTTCATCATCTTCTAGCACTTTTAGCTTGTACTGTGCAAGTTCACTATCAGTTGAATAAGCATCTAACAGGTTAATATCACCAGATTTAATCGCATTATAGCGAAGTTTTGGTTCCATTGTTTTTAAGTTTTGGAAAGTAAGTCCATATTTATCTTGAATTCCTTTATAACCATCTGAACGATCTTTAAACTCTAGAGTAAATCCAGCTTTAACTTGATCAACCACTGGATTTAAATCAGATATTTTCTCTAATTTGTTTGCTTTAGCAAATTCAGGTGAAACAGCAAGCGCATAAGTGTTATTGTATTCCATTGGTTTTAAGTATGTCATATCAAAATCTTTTGCTAAACCATCACGTGCTTGCGTATAAACTTTTTCTGGATTATGCGTTTTTGCGTTTTCTTTTAAGAAAGTTTCTAATACGGTACCTGTAAATTCAGGATAAATATCAATATCACCTGATTTTAAAGCATTAAATACAAAGCTTGTTTTACCCATATTAGGTTTCACATTAACTTTTAAATCTGTCTCATCTTCAATAACTAATTTGTACATATTAATTAAAATTTCTGGTTCTGCGCCTAGTTTACCAGCGATTGTAATTTCTTTTTTATCGGAAGCAAAATAAGGAACGACGATGATTGCGGCAGTGAGTAAAATTCCTGCTGAAATCGTAATAATCGTACTCTTAAAAGAGGCTTTTTCCAGAAAGCGTAGTAGAAAATCAAACAAGATTGCGAGTAATGCTGCTGGAATTGCACCAAGCAGAATTAAACTATTATCGTTACGATCAATACCAAGTAAAATCAAGTCCCCCAGACCACCAGCACCAATTAATGCAGCAAGGGTCGCCGTACCGATAATTAATACCATAGCTGTACGTATACCAGCCATAATTACAGGCATTGCAAGAGGTAGTTGTACTTTATATAATCTTTTCCATTTGTTCATTCCCATTGCGCGTGAAGCTTCGACAAGGGCTGGGTCAACTTCTTTTATCCCAGTATATGTATTCCTTAAAATAGGCAACAGGGCGTAGATTACAAGCGCAATAATTGCTGGAACTATCCCAATACCGACAAGTGGAATTAATAACCCAAGTAGAGCAAGGGAAGGTATTGTTTGAAAAATAGCAGCTACTTGAATAATTGGTTCAGCAAGTCGTTTATGTCTAGTTAAGTAGATACCTAGGGGCAAAGCAATGAGTACAGCAATAAAAAGGGATACGAACGAAATTTGAATGTGTTGTACTAAGGCCGTGAATAGTTCATCTTTACGGACAGCAAATGTATCTAACAATGTATTCATACAAGCTCACCCGAACTTTCAAGATGACGCGCTAAAAATTGCATCACATGTTTATTAGTAATCGTACCGATAAACTGACCGGTTTCATTCTTAACTGGAACCGATTGTTCTTCGGCAATGCGGCGAACTAGATTTTCAACTGGTTCGTTCGAGGAAATTCCCATCGTCCCGTCACTAGCTTGATATGCGTAAAACAAATCAGCCTCTATTAAATCATTTACTGTAAAACTTGATTCTAATATAGGTGTATTGAACGCGTGCCCAGAAGCTAAGAAATCTTTAACAAAATCATTTTCAGGATTTTTTACAATTTCTTGTGGAGTAGCGACTTGGACGATTTCGCCGTCTTGCATTACACAAATCCGGTCTCCAAGTGCCAGAGCTTCTTGCATATCATGGGTAACAAATACGATTGTTTTCTTGATTTTCTTTTGAAGTGTGGAAATGTCTTGTTGTAGACGTTGGCGTGAAATAGGATCAAGCGCGCTAAAAGGCTCATCCATTAAAATAATTCCTGGATCGGCCGCAAGTGCGCGAACAACACCAACACGCTGCTGCTCTCCGCCAGATAATTCAGCAGGCTTACGATGGCGATAGCTTTCTGCATCTAAACCCACACTATCAAGTAATTCGGTAATTCGATCATGGATTTTTTCTTTACTCCATTTCTTTAACTCTGGAACAATAGCGATATTTTCTTCAATTGTCATGTGAGGAAACAGTGCTATTTGCTGTAAAACATAGCCAATATCCCAGCGGAGTTCATGAATATCGTAATCACTAATGCGCTTTTCATTAATATAAATGGTTCCAGTTGTAAGTGGAATCAAGCGATTAATCATTTTTAATGTTGTTGTTTTCCCGCAACCACTAGGTCCGATGAAAACAAAGAACTCGCCATCTTTTATGTCCAAAGTAACATTATTCACTGCTGTCTTATCATCGCTGTACTTTTTGGATACATTATCAAAACGAATCATTTTTTCATCCCTTTCTTCATTTAATCGAATATATGTTCTATATCATATCATTTCTGATTTTAATTCTCAAGAACATATCATCCAATTACCCTAAATTATTACTATATATTCCTATTTTAATAAAAAACTATGGATTTCTTTGTAAAAGTTAGGTTCCATGATAAAATAAAGGAAGTGAATTTTCTAAATTACATCAATGAAAGGTTTGAAATAAATAATGAACAACTTGCAAGCACAATTTCCTCATATAGCTATTAAATTAAATGAACCCTTATCTAAATATACGTATACGAAAACAGGTGGAAATGCGGATATTTTTGTTTTGCCAAAAACAATAGAAGAAACTCAGGAAATCGTTACTTATTGTCATCAAAACAAATTACCGCTTACCATTCTTGGTAATGGCTCTAATTTAATTATAAAAGACGGTGGTATTCGTGGAGTAGTTCTGCACTTAGACTTACTTCAATCCATTGAAAGAAAAAATACACAAATTATCGCGATGAGTGGGGCTAAGTTAATTGATACAGCAAAATTTGCATTAGATGAAAGTTTGAGTGGACTTGAATTCGCTTGTGGCATCCCTGGATCAATTGGCGGCGCATTACATATGAATGCAGGTGCTTATGGAGGCGAAATTAGCGATGTTCTTGAAGCGGCAACTGTTTTAACACAGTCGGGCGAATTAAAAAAATTAAAGCGTTCTGAGCTAAAAGCAGCTTATCGTTTTAGTACGATTGCTGAAAAAAACTATATTGTATTAGACGCAACCTTTGCACTTGAATTAGAAGACAGAAATATTATCCAAACAAAAATGGACGAACTTACTGCTTTAAGAGAGTCAAAACAACCTTTAGAATATCCATCTTGCGGAAGTGTATTTAAACGTCCACCAGGCCATTTTGCTGGCAAACTAATTCAAGATAGTGGCTTACAAGGCCATATTATTGGTGGCGCCCAAGTTTCCCTAAAACATGCTGGTTTTATTGTCAATATTGGTGGTGCGACAGCTACTGATTATATGAATTTAATTGCTCATGTACAACAAACTGTACGTGAAAAATTTGATGTAGAATTAGAAACAGAAGTTAAAATTATTGGTGAAGACAAATAGTTATATTTAAGTAGGAGGTCATACATTTTTGAAAGAGTTTAGTTTATTTTTACAGAATCGAAGCGTACGACGTGTTGGCGTATTTCTTCTAATTGCTTTCGTACTTTATTTACTCAGAAGCCAAATGAATATTATTTTATTAACATTTATTTTTTCATATCTTATCACTCGTCTAGAAAATTTTATTTTAAGACGAATTTCAATATATCGACAAATTATTGTATTGTTGCTTTATGTTTTAATTGCTGGTGTTATCGTATTTGTTTTCGTGAAGTATATCCCTGTTTTAGCAGATCAAATAAATCAATTAGTGAAATTTGGTAATAGCTTCTTAAAAACAGATAGTAATAATGATTTTATTAACTACATTGTTAGTTTAGCAAATCAATTTGATATTATGAAATACACAGAACAAGGCGTTTCAATGATTCTAACTTATTTGACCAACGTTGGGACAGTGTTGATGAATGTATTTATCGCACTGATGCTAAGTTTGTTTTTCTCATTAGGAAAAGATCATTTGATTTCATTTACTAATCAATTTTCCACCAGTAAAATAGGGTTTATTTACGAAGAAGTAAAATTCTTTGGTTCCAAGTTTGTAGCTACTTTTGGGAAAGTAATTGAAGCTCAATTTATCATCGCTCTTGTTAATGCTATTCTCACGACGATTGCGCTATGGATTTTAGGTTTCCCGCAGCTAATGACGCTATCAATTATGGTTTTCTTACTAGGCTTGATTCCTGTAGCAGGAGTAATCATTTCCCTTGTTCCTTTAACCATTATTGGATATTCTATTGGGGGCATAGAATATATTTTCTACATTTTAATAGTAGTTATTATTATTCATGCACTTGAATCTTATGTACTTAATCCAAAACTTATGTCGGCAAAAACAAATTTACCAGTTTTTTATACTTTCATTATTCTTATTTTCGGAGAGCATTTCTTTGGAATTTGGGGATTAATTGTTGGTATTCCAGTTGTAATGTTCTTCTTGGATGTCCTAGGTGTCACAAATCAAGAAGAAATTAACCAACCAAAAGATACAATCAGTCATACGTAATTCACACGGGGGTTCTTCCAGATTAGCTGGAAAACCCCTGTTTTTTAAAGGGGGGAAAGCATAATGGAACAACATCTTTTTGTGATTTCATTAGATGCGCTAGGAGCACTTGATTTAAAGGATACGTCTGAGTTACCAGTTTTACGAGAATTAATTCAGACAGGGACACATATTCAAGAAGTAGAAACGATTTATCCATCACTTACATATCCAGCACATACGAGTATTATTACTGGTCATTATCCGACAACTCACGGTATTATTAATAACACAAAAATTCAACCCGAGAAAGATTCTCCAGATTGGTTTTGGTATAAAAAAGCGATTCAAGTTCCTACTTTATATGATTTAGCAAAAGAAAAAGGAATGACAACCGCAGCATTTTTATGGCCAGTTGCAGCAAAAAGTAATATTGATTATAATATTGCTGAAATTTTCCCAAATCGCTTTTGGTTAACGCAAATGATGGTGTCGCTTCATGCTAGTTCATCTTTATTTTTAATCGATATGGACCGGAAATTTGGACATTTACGAAAAGGGATAAATCAACCAGAGCTTGATATATTTTTGACAGCAAGTGTTGTAGATACAATAAAAACAAAAAAACCGACCTTACTTTTAACACATTTAGTAGATATGGATAGCATGCGTCATGCCCACGGAGTTCATTCAACAGAAGCAAAAGCTGCTTTAAAAAGACATGACAACCGTTTAGCTGAAATTATTCAAGCCACGAAAGATGCTGGTATTTATGAAAATACAATTTTCGCTATTTTAGGTGATCATTATCAAATAAATGTAACGCACGCAATCCGCTTAAATGTTCTCTTTGCTGAAAAAGGCTGGCTAACAGTGGTAGATGGCAAGATTACAGACTGGAAAGTATATGCCAAAAGCTGTGATGGTTCTTGTTATATTTATACGAAAAATGAAAAACATAACCAAGAAATCGAGTTTTTACTACAAAGCATCAACGAAATAGAAGAAATTTTGTCAACGAAGGAATTAACACGTCGAGGCGCTGACAGCCAGGCTACTTTTATGGTAGAGGGGAAGAGTGGTTACTACTTTATGGATGACATAGATGGTCCACTTTACGAAAAAGTGACTGAGGAGACGCTTGGAAAACCAGGTTATTACAAGGCGGTTCACGGCTATTCTCCAAGTAAACCGGATTATAAAACAACAATTATTTTTAACGGACCTGGCATTAAAAAAGGCGAAAAAATTGCCAGTGCACATTTAGTTGATGAAGCTCCAACATTTGCCCGAATTTTAGGCTTACAATTTCCAAATACTGCTGGTACTGTAATAGAAGCGCTATTCGAATAGAAAAGAGGGGAAATACATTTGGCATATACAAAAGAGGAAAAAAGCTGGATTTTTCAAGATTGGGCGAATTCTGCCTATTCTATTATGATTACAACTGCCATTTTGCCGATTTATTTTAAAGGGGTGGCAGCCAATGCAGGAATTGCTGATACGACTTCAACTGCTTACTGGGGTTATGCAAATTCGATTGGTACTTTACTTATCTCATTACTTGCACCAATCCTTGGTACGATAGCTGATTATCAATTTTTTAAGAAACGGTTTTTCGGCATTTTTACAGCAATAGGGATTGCTTTTACTTTCTTACTTATTTTTATTCCTACTGATGCTTGGCTTTTGTTACTTGGCTTTTATGTGTTATCATTAATCGGTTTTTCGGGGGCAAATATTTTTTATGATGCATTTTTAATTGATGTAACAACGAATAATCGAATGGATAAAGTGTCATCTGCCGGATATGCGTATGGTTATTTAGGAAGTTGTATCCCTTTTATTATCTTTATTATTTTCCAAGCGACTGGTATATTGCCGATTAGCGATGTCGCACTTGTCAATATTGGTTTTGTTATGACGGCGCTTTGGTGGCTATTTTTCACGATTCCTATGTGGAAAAATGTGCATCAAATCCATTATATTCCTGCAGTGAAAAAACCAGTCACAACAAGTTTTAAAAGGTTATTTCATACAGTAAGTCATATTAGTGAACATAAAAATATTGTTATCTTTTTAATTGCCTATTTCTTCTACATAGATGGGGTGGATACGATTTTCCGGATGGCGACTTCTTACGGAATTGACTTAGGAATTTCGCAAACGACATTGATTTTAATTCTCTTAATGACGCAACTCGTGGCCTTTCCGTTTACATTGTTATACGGCTACTTAGCTAAACGTTTTAGTGCCAAACCGCTTATTTCCACTGCAATTTTTGTTTATATTATCATTTGTATTTACGCGGTATTCATGAAAACATCGCTTGATTTTTGGATTTTAGCGATGTTAGTTGGAACTTCGCAAGGTGGTATTCAAGCGTTAAGCAGATCATTTTTCGGGAAAATTATTCCTAAAAAACGTTCTAATGAATTTTACGGTTTTTATAATATTTTTGGTAAATTTTCAGCAATTATGGGGCCGGCACTGATGGGTGTAATCACACAAATAACCGGGAAAACACAGTACGGGGTAGCTAGCTTAATTGTTC
>NZ_JAARZJ010000040.1 GCF_014229245.1 Listeria farberi
GTCAATAACAATATTTAAATAGGGGTTGTACCTAGAGGAAATGTAGCGTTATTAAATAAAAAACTGTTATTTGAGATGTAACCCTTAAAGGAACATTCTCAAATAACAGCTAAGAAAGTGCTTAACTACTCATAAAAAATAAGATAATTATTGTTATTTCCATTTAATGAAAAAAAGTCTACATCTGAATGCCAATCTCCATTATACTTAAAATTTATTTAGAAGTATTGAACATTTTTTCCGAAATACTTAACATCTCATCCATATAATCTCCATCGCTCATACTTGCAAAAAACAAGATATCTTCTCTTTTAAAGTTATACTTATGGAACAGTTCATCTGGAATTTCTTTAATATTTTTATCTAAAACAGAAAGCAGTGTCTGTGCAAAATCCCATTTTTCGTCGGATGGACTGCAAAAATCTATCTCTTCACAATTATCTACAATATCTACAAGAGGCTGATAAAGAAATGCGGGTGAAAGTCCATTTTTCCACTCAAAAAATTCGAATATATCCTTACTATAATCCCATGCTAAATAAAAACCATAGAAATCATCTGTAGTTATAAAACCAATTGCACAGTTCTTCTGATCTTTCGCATCATTCAATATCTTTTCAATTTCTTTTGGTAAATTTTCGGAACATTGTTGATTAAACTTTTCAAACGTTGTTATATCCATTTTATATCCTCCTTATAATCCATTTTCTTAGTTGTGGATATTTTTTCTTTTCTATTGTACTTTATTTAGTTATAGAAGTATAGATAGATTATTTTGATTTAGCTATAATCTTAAATTAGCTATTTTCATAACTACTCAGGAAGGAAAAAGATTTTTTACCATATCAGAGATAACTCACTTTTAGGAATCCTCATTGATTTAATTACACTATTATGCTATATTGATGTTTCAAATTATTCTATTACCGAAAGATTTTTATATTCTTAATATTTCACATGAAGACACAACGTTTTATAAAGCATATTTAGCAAAAAATTAATCACAGAATTGAGGTGGAATATAATAACTGTTACTATTTTTATAGAAAACAAATCTAAAAATGATTTTCTAATTAAATTAAATAATTTTGACTGGGAACTAAACATTCATATAGGCAACCAGGAATTATATTTACTTAAAATGATTCGTTTTGCAAATTGGGATACTAAAAGTTCCATTAAAGCTGGAACATCTTCATCTTCTGCTGTGTTTTGGGTTTATGATGAAAAGAATAAGATGATATCCATATGTGTAGGGCACGACGATGAAACATGGGATTTCGCAGTATGTGTGCCTATCACAATAATAGAAGAAGCTTTCGAGAAACTATATACATAAAAACTCTCTTTCACAGTTTTTATGTATATAGTATTTTTATTATACTAAAAGGGAATTTAAGTGTGTTAAAAACGTTGATACTTGCTTTTATTTTAGTTTTATCCAACAGATCTTGTTATACATGTAAAAATATACTTACATAAAATGAAAGCATTTTTAATTTCATTATTGCATTATGATTTATTGAGATTGTAATTATGAGTTTAGTTAGTTTTTTAATAAATATAGTACGGATGTTTATAAGGCTTAGGGACGTTGGGACGACATTTCACACTATATACCCTCAATTTTTTGGACATAAAAAACTCGAAATATCAATGATATACCGAGCCTTTTGACTTTTATTATTTTTAAGTAGCGTTCAAAATACTGTTAATCAAGAACTAAAGCACTTTTTGGGTGTATGAGGTTTAATACTTATACTATTCAGGTAATATCGCTTTCCGTAACAACTGTTTTAGCAATTAAATCATGTATTCCTCTGTGGTACCAATCCATACAATTGGGAGAATATCAACTACAATCATTATGACTGTCCAAAGTGGAGTAAATTCCCACTTTAAAATAAAGGAATGAAATATTGTCATGTGAGCCAATTGCCACGGAAGAAATTTAACGATGTTTCTTACAATAATTTGCCATAGTTTAACCGTTTCGGATTTTGTTGATGAAACCCTTAGTCTTGTTTTCATTTTACCTAATGTTGCGTGTGCTTTACTTGATTCAGTAATAATTGAAAACAATACAACAGGAACAATCAATGTTAATGATATTAAGTTCATTCCTAATTCGTTAAAAATAGGAATGCCATCTAAAATTATTAAATAAATGAACATGCTAGTTCCAAAAAGAATTAGCATGTAACACAATATTGTAAGATAATCAAAAAGCAACGCTAAAAATCTTCTATTGAGTTTTGCACTTTGTTTCATTTCGTCACCTCGAAGTATATAAATTAAGCAGTCCACAAGCCAAACCCAACAGAATACGACTAACAAAATTACTCTAACGCTTAGTATAACATAGCCTAAAGCCGATTTCTACAACTTTATTGATTTTGATTTTACCAATGTTCTTTGGAGGAGTTCAGAGCAAAAGAAGCTAAAACAGCCAATAGTCAAAATGAACGGTTTTTTCCAATATACTGGTAAGAACGGCGGTGCGATACGATTTATCAATGTACCCCGTTATCGTCCGTTGCAAGAGCGAAATAGCGGAAAAAATAAAATAAGTCAAGGGAGAGGCTACAAAAATTTTTTTGAGTGATTTTTTCAAAAAAGTTTTGGCGTACCCTTGACTTATTTTAAGTGAATGGATGAAAATACCACAAATTTTGCCACAAATGCCACAAAAACAACGGAATAAAATGGGTATTATACGATATAAAAAAATCTCCAAACCGTTTATATACTCTTTAATATCAAGGGTTTTCAACGTTTTAGAGATTTCTTTAATATAGCTATTAACGTCCTGAGAGGGCAATATCGTCTTTTTTTAAATCAATTTAAATCAAATGAAAAGATTATACGGCGAAATCAAGATATTATAATTTAAATCAAATTTAATGATTTTCAAATAAAATAAAATCCAGAAAAATTTGTACTTTATTTGAACTTTTGACATTAGTCTATAATAATAT
>NZ_JAARZJ010000041.1 GCF_014229245.1 Listeria farberi
AACATCTTAATAATAATAATGAAATTACCACTCTTAAATATAAAATATTGCAAAAATTTGAAGTGGGTACAGAACTTGCTAGAAAAACTAATAGAAAAGTATTTGAAAGAACATTACAAGGGGCACATCTATCAACTTCTAAAATAGACAAGGCGGCAAGTCAAAGAGATTACAATACCGAATTTTCTCGCAGATTAATGTATTTAGTGAAATTATATTTTATTCAGGAAATGAGAGAATCAGAGAACATGTCAATGAAAGAAATTAAAAAGAAAATAAATTCAAATTTAGATAAAATGAAGCTAATTGAAGATAGAATAACTTTTTCAAATGTGATTTTTAACTTATAAAAGATGAGTAGAAATTGTGAAGGAAGCATATAGTGGAAAATTATTTTTTTGTTGCACCGAATGCGAAACAGAAGGGATAAATCCAGAACATGTGGAGAATGAAATCGGTACACAAGATTGTTTTCATGAAATAGAAAGATTTAATATTGAAGAAATAGTAGATATCGGTTGGGATAAATATTTTACAAAAAAATTAGGAGAAAAAACCAATGTTGAAAATACCAGATATACTAAATAGCCCTAGCTTTTATGATGCCAAACTTGATTATAAATGGAATAGTAATATGAGGTATGATTGGGATGAAAAAGTCTCAAACCAAAAATTGTTTCATATATTTTTAAAATTAAATCATAAAGCATCTATCGGTATGGCAGCTGCATTAGCCGAATGGGTATATTGGCGGCTGCATACAAAAGATGATATAGATATTTTAGAAAAACACATCGAGACATTATGGGCTAGCATAATTGATAAGCGCTATGTAAAAAAATGGGAATATGATTTTATCCCTGGGGAAAACGATAAAGTACATGGTGTTAAAACAATTGCTCTTGAATCTTTAGAAAGAAGTAATCGAAACTTTCTTGATGGTGCATATAATATTAGTGCAGAACTGGATGGTCAGGCGATGTTAGCCAGATATATTTGCCCAGATAAAAAACTATTTGACTCATGGTTAGAAAGTTGTATTCGGAAGTTAATCCCACTATTCCCTATCGAATATGACAGAGATAATCCGTCTGCATATAATGACGATGAAGACCCTTACTATGACTCATCGCATGAACAACCTATTCCCAGAGAGTTTTTCTTTTCGTCTGATTTTGACTATACTCCAAGGAATACTCAGGTGGCACTCGATAATCTCTTAAGTAACTTATCATATACAAATAATGAGTTATTAAACACACCTGAAACTATGTTAGCAGAAGGATTTATCGGGACATCTTATAGATATGGAGGCGAATAGAATGGCTTATAAAATTCCAGCTTACATTCCTAAAACTGATAGTAAAATAGATTATCCTTGGGATGATACTATGATTGATGAGATGCTCGATTATCATTATGCAAAATCAGTTTGTGATACACTTTCCAATATAAGTTTGAGGGCAAAAATTGCGCTTAATATCGGTGTATATGAATGGGTTTTAGCTTATTTAGGGAACTTATCTGATAAAGTAGAGCCCTATCAAGTAGTTGAGGCATCATGGTGTGCCCATATTAATAAATTTTATATTAACTATATGGAGTTTGAACAGGAAGATTTTACTGGTCCAATTAATGGTCCGCTCTGGTGTGGGTTGACTTCGGTAATTCTTACATTATATGTTTCTGATAATATTGCGGATGTGGAGAATTTGGATAAATATGATTATGAAGATCAACAACTGTATGGAGGAAATGATGAGAACGCTGAAATTGGCTTAGTGGGAAACATTTCATTGGCTCTGCATATCCTTCCAGTTAATCAAGCACAATTATTTAAAACATGGCTTGAAAATATTTCCAAAAGATTTATTCATTTATATTTAATGCCAGAAGAAGATGAGTACAGTAATTTATTTGGGTATAATAGCGAAAAAGACTGGTTAGGCGATTACGTACCACGGGAGGCGCTTGACCCACAAATGGATTATCAACCCAATGACGCGCTAATATTATCAAAAAATTTTCTTCAAAGTGTGGACTATAAATCGAATCCTTATTTAGTTCTACCAGAAGCATTGATTGGAAAAGTGAAAAAACCATATAGTTTTATTCCAGAAATATAGATGAATAAATAAAAGTAATGAGGAGGAAAAATATGTATAAATTATCTCCAAAAGCAATAGAAGCCATGTTGTAAAAATCGGCTAAAGATAGGTATATTTATTTTGTAAAAAAATAGCTGATTGGAAATCTACATGGGTTCTAAAAGATAATGACGGCTGGGTATCTACTTTCGATACAGAGAGGAATATAGCTTTACCAATAGGGCTAAAAATCAAAAATAAGTGAATGGGAATATGCTGGAGTAGCAGTTTTTATAGTGCCAAATAATAAAGAAGTTGTTACCGTTCCAGCAAGTAGGTTAGGCAAGATTTAATGCATGAACGTTCGAAATTTTTATAAAGAAAACTAGAAATGATGTTCTTTTAAACAGAATATAATCAATATATTTTATCTAACTAGCAACTTTTCAATGGCTTTGAAAATAAGTAAAAATTTTCGCTATCTCATAACATTAGCCTAAATTAGGAGTGTTTTTTATGAAAAAAAATGACTTTTTAAAAACAATAATATTAAAGCTAAAAACTAATTGTCCTAATTGGTGTAAAAACGTTAAACAATCTAGAAATGTGTTGGAATTTACCATAGAAAAAGACAAAAAATACTTTATTATTAGTTTTGACACGCCTAGTCATGGGAAAGGTTTATATCATAT
>NZ_JAARZJ010000042.1 GCF_014229245.1 Listeria farberi
ATTATTAAGATGTCTCTGATATTTCATATTTAAAATTATTCCTGCTTCTACCCAACACCAAAGATCCCGATTATTCGTAAAAGGAATTCTTGATATTCCTTTGGACAGTATCTGTGCCTCTTCATCTAACTTAAAATAATGTAATAAATAACTCAATCGTACCAGTTCTTCTAAAGTTTCAATGCTCTCCTCGTCATAGTACTTTTCAACTTCGCTTATTATATTCTGTAAAAAAATGGGAAGTTTTGAATTATTTATCTTAACAAGAATTTTCTTATTCATTGCTTCTCCTTTCAATCTACCACTGATATTTCTGTAAAAAGGACACGCTCAATCACCCAGCAGTTATTAATATAAAAAATTGCACACAATTAAAGCTTCTTGTTATCCTCTGATTCATTTGGTGTTATAAGTTAGTATAGTGTTGAGTAAATTCAAATAGTGTAAACTCAAGCAAAGTACTAGTTTCACTTCTTTGCACGATGTTAATTCTATATATTTCTTAATTATTTTAGTTCAATATGACTAAGTATGTCTTTAAATTTTTTGGTAATTATAGAATAAATAGCATCTTCACTTACACCCGCGTTAACAACATTAAAAACAAAATATTCTAACGTGTTAGGTCGTTCATCCTCAGGCCATTTGTTATATGAGCTCAAATAGAATAATAATGTCTCTATTCTAGCATAGTCTCTTTTTTGTTTTACTGGATCAAAATGAAGCCGTTTAATGGATATTTCATGATAAATGCCATTTAATTGCTCACTATCTTCATGCATCCTGGCTTTTTTCGATTTTTCTATTGCAACTAACTCATCTATTTCAAAATAAGGGTTTAATAAACTTAGACAAGAATCTATACAATCGCGAACTCTTTCGAAAAAAAGGTTATTATTATGCATTTCATGATAATCGCAAATTTTACTCACTACATCCTGAAGATTCATTATATCCTCCTCTATATCTAATTGTTCTAAACCTCTTTGCAACAATCACAGGCATCTGATTTGCTTATTTTATGTTTAAGTTACTAGCTACAAAGACAAAATCATCATTGAAAAAAGAGAATCTCTATCGCGCAATTACTTATGTTCCTAAAATAATAGAGTTAAGACTGTAAATTTCCTTCATTCAACCACTCAGAGATAATTAAGCGTACTTTTCCAACATTTTTATCAGACATAGAACAAACCACAACTAGTTCATTTCTGTCATTAATCCATGTATTGACCCCCGCTAATTCATCAAGAGATACTAGGATTATTTTTAAAATCTTATTACTTTTTGTGGAAGCAGCGGAAAAAATTGGATTGGCATCCATTATTTTTTTACCATTAGAAAATTCTGTGTTGTAATAAGGAAATACCCAATCCTCCTTACTATTGTTAGCTATAGATACAAATAGATTTGTCCAGTATGTTTCAAGCTCAAGATATTTTTCTTCATTGTCTAAATACTTGTCAGACATAGTCTCACATCATTCCTAATTTAACTACATTTTGTCTAATCTTATCTCTGCTCAATGAACTTCTTCGCATCACTCGTTCATCACTCCAGTATTTAAAATCCTCCGTTTGGTTTGTGACAGTTAAATAATAGATTATTGTGCTATAAAGCGAATCTAAATTCACATACTGAGACCAACCACCGGAACTAATCCCACTAGGTAGTTTTCTTGTTCTTAAACATTCATTTAAAATTGGAAGTTTTTCTGGGTGATATATAAAGAAATAATAGAACTGAGATCCTCTTTTTCCTTTAAAATGTTGCCCCCATTGAACGTTTCCTAAATAAGGTGTATAAACATATGCCGCCCATAAATGATATTCATATCTTTGTAAGGAGACAGAAAGTGCATCCAAAAATGTAGGATTTTCCCTTCCAAAATCTGCTAATTTTTTTATATTTTTCAATCCCATATTAGATTTTCTCGTTAATAAATACGTTTCTTCCAATCCTTCTATATTAAGTTTTTTAATTACTTGTTCTTGAAAAGAAGGATAATCAAAAACCAAAAGCGTAATACCATAATATAGAGGATATTGATTTATTTTATCTAGTAAAACTTGTTCATAACCGCACTTCAATAAAACCCATAATAATTGTATATATTTAATCCCCATCGCCTCATATACTTGCCTTTTTGATTCTTCAAAATCTTTAAAGTCATATATACTATGCAATTCATATGGTGCCGAAGCTTGATAACCATATACAATAATATCTAGTAGTAAATCAACTGTTACTTGATTCGTATTAAATAATTGATTTACCCAAACATTAGTAAAATGTTTGCTAAAGTCTGTTAATTTATACTGGTTATTCTCATACTTATACACATTCTCTTTTAAGCTAGGGTAATCTTCCAAAGCTTCTTCTACAAAATAATGATATTCATCTTGATTCCAATTAACTTTGTATACATAATCACCTTTTGCAAGCTTCTTTCCTGTAAAAAAACATTTGCTTTTTTTTAATGATAAAACAGTTTTACTCAAATAAAAAATAGGTTTTTCGGCGAAATAATCCTCATCATAGCGATATTCATCAAGTTTAAATGGATTATAATCTAACGT
>NZ_JAARZJ010000043.1 GCF_014229245.1 Listeria farberi
ATTGTTGTGGAAATGGCAAGAGAAAATCAAACAACAGGAAAAGGAAAAAATAATTCTAGGCCACGTTATAAATCATTAGAAAAAGCGATTAAAGAATTTGGTAGTCAAATTCTAAAAGAGCATCCGACTGATAATCAAGAATTAAAAAATAATAGATTGTATTTATATTATTTGCAAAATGGCAAGGATATGTATACTGGACAAGAATTAGATATTCATAATCTTTCTAACTATGATATTGATCATATTGTGCCACAGAGTTTTATAACAGATAACTCCATTGATAATCTTGTGTTAACGAGTTCGGCTGGGAATCGGGAAAAAGGGGATAACGTTCCACCACTAGAGATTGTTCAGAAGAGAAAAGTATTCTGGGAGAAGTTATACCAAGGGAATTTGATGAGTAAACGTAAATTTGATTATTTAACTAAAGCTGAACGTGGTGGTCTTACAGAAGCGGATAAAGCGAGATTTATCCATAGACAATTAGTGGAAACCCGTCAAATAACGAAGAATGTAGCCAATATTTTACATCAACGTTTTAATTATGAAAAAGACAATCATGGAAATACTGTGAAACAGGTTCGAATTGTAACATTAAAATCTACGCTGGTTAGCCAATTCCGTAAGCAATTTCAATTGTACAAGGTGCGTGGAGTTAATGATTATCACCACGCCCACGATGCTTACTTAAATGGGGTAGTCGCGAATACGTTACTAAAAGTATATCCTCAATTAGAACCGGAATTTGTTTACGGCGATTATCACCAATTTGACTGGTTTAAAGCGAATAAAGCTACGGCGAAAAAACAATTTTATACAAACATCATGTTATTCTTTGCACAAAAAGATCGAATAATAGATGAAAACGGTGAAATTCTTTGGGATAAAAAATATTTGGATACTGTCAAAAAAGTCCTGGGTTATCGACAAATGAATATTGTTAAGAAAACAGAAATTCAAAAAGGAGAATTTTCGAAAGCTACAATTAAGCCCAAAGGAAATTCCAGTAAATTAATTCCTAGAAAAGCTAATTGGGATCCGATGAAATATGGTGGTCTTGATAGCCCTAATATGGCATATGCAGTCGTTATTGAATGTGCAAAGGGGAAAAACAAATTAGTTTTCGAGAAAAAAATTATCCGTGTTACTATCATGGAACGTAAAGCATTTGAAAAAGATGAGAAAGCCTTTTTAGAAGAACAAGGTTATCGTCAGCCTAAAGTCCTCGCGAAATTACCGAAATATACGTTATATGAATGTGAGGAAGGACGCCGGAGAATGCTGGCTAGTGCTAATGAAGCTCAGAAAGGAAATCAGCAGGTATTGCCAAACCACCTGGTAACATTACTACACCATGCGGAAAGTTGTGAGGCAAGTGATGGGAAAAGCCTTGATTATATTGAAAGTAATAGAGAAATGTTTGCTGAACTACTAGCACACGTATCAGAATTTGCCAAAAGATATACGTTAGCTGAAGCTAATCTAAACAAAATTAATAAACTTTTTGAGCAGAATAAAGAAGGTGACATCAAGACAATTGCACAATCTTTTGTTGATTTAATGGCATTCAATGCGATGGGCGCGCCGGCAAGTTTTAAATTTTTTGAAACTACTATTGAGCGTAAAAGATATAACAATCTCAAAGAACTATTAAATTCCACCATAATCTACCAATCAATCACAGGACTATATGAATCGCGAAAAAGGCTGGATGATTAAATGGGATGGCGGACAGTTGTTGTAAATTCTCATTCGAAGCTATCGTACAAAAACCAACATCTTGTTTTTAAATCTGCCTATCAACAGGAAATGATTCATCTATCAGAAATTGATGTACTTATATTAGAGACAACAGATATTACTTTGACTACGATGTTAATTAACTGCTTAGTAGCTGAAAATATTTTGATTCTTTTTTGTGATGATAAGCGATTGCCTATTGGGAAGATACTTCCTTTTTATGGGCGGCATGATAGTAGCTTGCAATTATCGAAGCAATTAGAATGGGAGTTTGAGACGAAGGCAACGGTATGGACTGAAATTATTTCTCAAAAAATCTTAAATCAGAGTACATTTTTATCTATGTTGAATTACGATGAGAAGGCAGATTCATTGATAAAGCTACATGAAACTTTAGAGATATTTGATCCGACCAATCGTGAAGGACACGCAGCTAGAATATATTTTAATCAACTTTTTGGAAATGATTTTACGAGGGAACAGGAAAATGATATTAATAGCGGATTGAATTATGGTTATACATTGTTGCTAAGTGTTTTTGCGAGAGAATTGGTGAAATCAGGATGTATGACGCAATTTGGTTTAAAGCATTCTAATCAGTTTAACGATTTTAATTTTGCCAGTGATTTAATGGAACCTTTTAGACCACTAGTGGATCAAATCGTGTATGAAAAACGCAACGAGGATTTTCAAGTAATCAAACGCTCATTATTCGAAATGTTCATCAAGCAGT
>NZ_JAARZJ010000044.1 GCF_014229245.1 Listeria farberi
TTGTAGTATTATTAAAATAAACGATATAAACTATTTACAATAATAAATGGATGAAGAATATTTATATTTTTAGACAAGGGAAATGATTATGGAATATGTGATTGAACTACTAAAAAAAGAACGAGAAGCTTTACTTTCAGCTATTAAAGGTGGAGATAGCGATAAGATAAAATCTAAAGTGGAAGTTGAGCAAGCTGTATATTGGCTCGAAAAAATAAGGGAATTGGGTTTTGACTGTTCAAAAGAAAAATATGAGTTTATTAAATTACCAGATTTAAACACTGGTTTTTCAGAGTACCACATCATGAATGATCGAGATTCTGACAATATTGATGATTGGATTGAAATAAAGGATGAGACAGGTTATCCTATTACGTTGATTTTTGATGATGTGCTAATAAGCCGCCGTCCAAAATAATCAGTTTCTAAGTTTTACAAATAAAGAGATACCAAAGCACTTTGACAAAATAAATCAAAGTGTTTTTTCTATTTTAAACTTCAAAGAGTATAAAGTAGAAAACTTTACTTACTGAAATATTTCTATATAAGATTATCTATTGCTTTTTATTGATAAATAGTTTGTAATCTTTGTTTAGCATCATTTAATCCTTTATAATTAAAAGGATAGAAGAACTAATTTCTATTTGAAATCGTGGCATTCTTGAGTACGCTTATTAATAAATATTTAAATGGGAGAGGAATGATAGCTAAAATGAACAAAAAATTCATTTACAGTTTATTCACAGCTGCTCTGTTACTTTTAGGTTTTGTGTTTGAAAACATTTCTGTAAACGCTGCCGAAACTAATATAAGTAAAATTACGTATGACTATGTCGATTTTAATACTTTAGATACTACACAAAAAAATAATATTATCAAAGGCAATCCAGATGAAATAAATAAAAATGATTATGAAAATTATCTATTTGTTTATCAAAAAAATGATTCACCGGTAAATGGAAATACTAGCTTTACAAATAGTGCTTCTAATGGACAAAACTTACTAAAAACTGGTGATATAAGTTCTAATATATATTTAATTATTTTAGGATTTATACTTTTAGGTGGAGGAATAGCTCTTCTTACTTTAAAAAAGAAAAAACAAAATAAGTTCCTTTTGTTTCTAATCATATTTACAGGTACAAGTTTACTAGCGGGACCTATTGTTCAAGCAGTGGAAAATAGTCTTTTAAAACCACAAGAAACAATGACGGTAACAAAAGGTACAAAAGAAACAAAAAAACCAGCAACCATTGAAGGATATAGGTATATTGGCTATATCCACACAAGTAAAAATGATAATAAGCCCACCCCAACACCCCCAGTGGAACAAGGCACAGTAATAGTGAATTACCAAGATGAACAAGGGAATTCTATAGCCCCAAGTGAAACATTAAAAGGTGAAGTTGGAAAAACCTACAAAACTGTACAAAAAGAGATTGAAGATTACGATTTTAAAGAAGTACAAGGTAATGCAACGGGTAAATTTACGAATAACTCACAAATAGTAACGTATATTTATGATAAAAAAGCTATTCCAGCTGCTAACTTAACTATTGAATACCTTGATGAAAACGGTAATCAAATTCATGAACCAAAAATAATCAGTGGAAATGTGGGAGATCCCTATGATGCAACAGTAGAAACAGATCAACTGCAAATCGAAGGATATACGTTAGATACAAATAAACTACCATCTAATGCAAAAGGCATATTGTCTAATGAGCCGATCCAAGTTAAATATATTTATATCAAAAATGCGCAAGACGTCACACTTACCATTAAATTTATTGACAGACTAACTGGCGGACCGTTTGTTTTAGATGATTTAACGAAGATTCAAGACGGCAAATTAGTACCTCTTTATCCTAATTTAGATCAATACCACATGAAATTAAATTATAATAATCAACTATATAATCAGGGAGAAACAGTTCCAGATATTATTATTCAAGGAAAAGAAGGAGATAAATATTCTTTACCTGAAAGAATGATTTTTAACATAATAGACGATAAAGGCAATCAAGTTCCATATGTTATGGGACCTCCAAATGATGAAGGAGGATCTTGGGGAATTATAAATTGGGAGAATAAAGTAATAGTTCCGGATAATATAGAAGGTACTCTATCCGAGGATAATACAGTCGTCACTTACAATATGGATTTGTATCCTATTACTATAGTACCGCCTACTGAAGATGACTAAGTAAGCCCTTAAAAAAGTATTTATTATTTTTAATAAATCCAATCCTTTTAAAGGATTGGATTTATTTGGCTA
>NZ_JAARZJ010000045.1 GCF_014229245.1 Listeria farberi
CGAGCTAGACTCACTCTCACTTTGAGACACGGACTCTGATTCACTTAACGAGATGGATTCTGATGTACTTTGCGAAATGGACTCCGATTCACTCAGCGAGCTAGATTCTGACTCACTCAAGGACGAGGATTCACTTTCGCTCAACGAGCTAGACTCACTCTCACTCAAGGAAGAAGATTCGCTTTCACTCAACGAGCTAGACTCACTCTCACTTTGAGACACGGACTCTGATTCACTTAACGAGATGGATTCTGATGTACTTTGCGAAATGGACTCCGATTCACTCAGCGAGCTAGATTCTGACTCACTCAAGGACGAGGATTCACTTTCGCTCAATGAGCTAGACTCACTCTCACTCAAGGACGAGGATGTCGACTCGGACTCACTTAACGCAATCGATTCCGACGTACTCTCAGATAAAAGAACATCAAGATATGGAATATCTTGCTCATCATCTGTCAACGGAACCTGGACGCCAGGAATAGTCGGATCTATATCTATACTAGGATCCACGCCATATTCTCTTCCGTCTGACCCAGTAATCGTATCAGGTAAAGTAATACGATCTCCTTCTATCGAATCATCCGGAATAGTTATAGTTCCTCCAGGAACTTGACTTCCATCTGGTGTAGTAGGATTTAATCCTCCTGCCCTTTGGTATTGCACTACGGTATAATCTTCTTGCCATTGCGGTTTTCCGTTACTATTTGTATCTGTAAGCGGAACATTAACATTGGCACCAGGAACATAGCGTACCTCTTGAGGTGTATTCTTCTCATAGATATACACATATCCAGGGGCTGAATCAATCGTTGCTCCATAAGAAACATCCAGCTGAGCAGCATTTCCTGTGCCAGTAACGGTATAAGTCGGCACATAAACTTTATCTGTTCCAATAGAATCTCCATTAACATCTTTTGTTTTTAATGAGCCTACTTTGGAAACTATAAAAGTATAACTCCCATTACTTCCCGGTTGAATATCCACTAATCCATAATCTGTTCCACTTAATTGTTCTTTAGCATAATTATATATGTCCTCTAGATACTCTAAATCATTTGTTTCTTCTGCAAATAACGTTTGGTCTGTAGTTGTTTGACTATCTCCATCGTCATCTACTAGTATCTTCACACCAATAGGAGTCACACTCGTGGTTGCTGTTCCTGAAAAGAGTGGAGAGAACACATAATTATCACCCGCACTTCGCTGATCCCACGAATAAGTAACGTCTTGATTAACGTTAGATAACTCTGTCCATGTAATCACATCATCTGCAAATTGACCATTATCAGAGATTGATGATGGAGTTATTACTACATTATTATAGTTTTTCACTGTGACTGGTAGTTCTAATGAAGCAGACCATTTTATTTCAGGTAATATGACGTTTTGGTTCCGTATATATATTGGAATATAAGTATTTGTGTTATATATATCGTTTTCGGAAAGAGAAGAAACCCTCTGTTCCCATGAGCTAAGATCACTAATATAATTATTATCTAATGTTAAACCAACTCTCCCAACAAAATCTGACAAATAGGATACATCACTTATCTGATTGTCAGACAGATCAATACTACCATGATCTTGAATTTGAATTGAGGATATAAAGCTAAGGTCCCTTATCTGGTTGCCAGATAAGTCGATCCCATACTGGAGGGGAGATTGGATAGAAATGTTACTTTCCAACTGATTGTTGGACAAGTATAAACCCAACAAGTTCGGTAAATCATCTAAAGTTACACTACTTATATCATTGTTATTTAGATATAAATAATTTAGATTATTCAATCCGGATAAACTGAATTCACTTATCTCGTTGTCATTCAGACTAAGCATGTGCAGATTAGACAATCCATCTATGTTACTACCTATATCACTTATCGCGTTGTTATTTAACTGCAAGGTTGTTAAGCTTGTCAAGCCGCTTAACGCACTTATATCACTTATCGCGTTGTTATTTAACTGCAAGGTTGTTAAGCTTGTCAAGCCGCTTAAC
>NZ_JAARZJ010000046.1 GCF_014229245.1 Listeria farberi
GTATAAAACTAGGCTCAATTATTACCAGAGTCATAATTATATAAGTACTCTTGATAAATAGTTTTTAAATCTATATCTTTCTTGTCTACTTTTCTACAAAAAGTTTTTAACTTTTTTGTTTCAAGCAACTCCGCAAATAACTTCTCTATACCTTTTCTTTTTCCTTCAACATAACAGATGTACCTAAAATCATTAAAGCTATATAATCTGATGTCATAACCTCACAAAAAACAATATTTTCTATATTAATGTCAATTATTCGTTCGTCAAAGCTCTGTAATTGAACTATATTACTTTCATGATCCAGATAAATAGGAACTACATACTTATAGCGTACATGATGATTGTTCTTTAAAAATAATATTTCTATCGACCAATTGCGTCTGAGCGCATCTACTAACACTATTGAATACTCCAAAATGCCATCAATTAAATTATACATTTTCGTCACCTCTTGCTAACATTATACGAACAAAAATTCCTTTAAAAGTGCAAAAAAGTAATTTTTTTAGTATTCCTGTTTTTTAGAGGAATTTAACACAAAAGAAAAGCCTCGTTTAACAAGGCTTTTCTAATATTATTTATTTGCAATTTTTCTTAACAAGTATAAGAAATAAACTACTGCCGCAACAACGGCCAATCTTGAAACTACATATATGAAACCCCAAAAATCTTCTGCTCCCATACAATACCTCACCCTCCATAATATTTATACGTATGTGTTACATATGCTGTTTTCTTCTTTTTATCTAGTTTAGATAATTTTATTGTACTTCTTAATTCAAAGTATCTCTTTGAACCGTACGCTTGTATAATATACCATCCTGCTCCATTTATGTCATACCCAACTTTTTCTGCACGTGCATCCGTTGTTTTAGTTTTCGTGGAAACTACTTTCCATGCCGCAGTATCCCAAGTTCCTGCTTTTGAAGTGTAACGCATAGTTAGGCCATTATTATTAATTGTATAATGATTTGACAAAACTATTTTCCCGATTGGAACACCCCAACTTTTGTAAGTAATATAAGCTGACCAACTTCGATTACCATATTTTTTTGTTTCAGAAGAATAAATCGATGACCCTTGAGAGCTTTTTAACAAACCAGTTTCTTCATACAAAGTTTCATCATCTGGTTCCACTTCGATTATATCTGTTGCAAATGGGTCGTTAGCAACATCCAATGTATCTTCTACATCAGTAGCTATTAAACTGACATCTGACCCATCTGAAAGTTCGAAATTATCACTCTTAATCTCTTCTCCATTTTCCATGGATAAGTCAGCTTCATTTGATTTTTCAATTAATTCTTGATTCATATCTTCTCCATAATCTTTTACCACATTATCTGGTGATTTTGCAAAGATATCTTGACGCAGCTTATTTTTTTCATCTTCCGTTAGATTATTTATTTCGGGGTGTTCACCAACAGTTTTAATTAAATTTGCTAAGTCTTCTGAATTATTTACATCTGCAGGGTCTACAACTTCATCTTTCATAAAATTATAAGGGGTTGCTTTAATTATTCCAGCATTTGCAACTGATGGAGCTCCTATAGAAATGCTCAATACTACCACCATTATTGCCGTTGTAAATTTTTTCATGTATATTCTCCCTTTTTTATGTTTTTTGCATCACAAATTCATGCAAATGAAATATACCATGAAAAGCCAATGTATAACCAAAAATGTAATGAAATGTCCGATTCTTGTCATGAACGACTAAAAACGAGACTTATTTAGATTTATTCTTACACAATTTGAGTAATATTGTGT
>NZ_JAARZJ010000047.1 GCF_014229245.1 Listeria farberi
TTTGTATACTGTATAGTATACATACCAATCAATAAGATTTTTGATTGTTTTTACTAACATGAGAAAAGGGAGAGATTGAATGATGAATAAAAAAAGAGTTGGGATAACGCTTGTGAGTGTTTGTTTTGTTTTACTAATTGCATTTGTTGCCTTTAGTATTAACGCTTCACACGAAAGAGCCGAAGAGGAAAAACAAAAGCAAAAAGAAGAGAAAATAGCATTGGATGCTAAAAATGCCTTAGAAAAAAATACTACAAGTACTGTAAATGAATTATTTGCTGATGAGAAAAAAACGTTATTAAATGATACTTATTCTGTAGATGATGTAAAGAAAATAGAAGATAATATTAAGAAAATCACGAATACAACATTAAAAAACAATTTGAATAGTGATGTTGATAAAGCAAAACAATTATATAAATCTGTTGAAGCATCTATTAAACAGGTTGAATCTTTATTTAAAGATAGTAAAGAAGAAGCTTTAGCTGAGGGCATCACTCGCGCTAAAATTAATGAAGTGAATAAAGTCGTTAAAGAAAAAACACCTCAAAATAAAGCTAAAAAAGAATTGGAAAATAAAGTCAAAAAAGCAAGTGATTTAATTGCTAAAAAAGAAGCCCAGTTCGAAGCTAAGGATAAAGAAAGTAATGAAAATGATAAATCTAAAATAATTGAGCAAGGCTCTTCAAAGAAAAGTGGAAACAGTTCAACTACCAAAAGAAACAACAATTCAAATAGTTCACAAGATACTCAGACAAATTCAAACTATGATAACTCTGTTAGTGATGAGTCTGATACTAATAATTCAAATAGGAAGCCTAGTAGTAATACATCAGAACAACCGATTGTGGCAAAAATGAATTTAGCTTCTCGGACTAATCAAATTATTACTGTTGTTGCGAGTGGTACGAATGCACAAGTTAAATTTTGGGAAAAAACTAATGGTAATTGGAAGCAGGTTTTTTCTACCTCAGGTAAAGTAGGTTCACAAGGTGTTGGTTCTGCTGATGAATACCATAGTAGAACGCCTCGGGGTGCGTATAGTTTAGGATTTGCATTTGGTACTAGTAATCCTGGAACATCATTACCATTTAGACAAATTACTAATAAAAGTTATTGGATTTCTAATGTTAATGATAGTCAATATAATTCATGGCAAGAAAGAAGTTCATCAAATAAAGCAGATGAACACATGGCTAGTTATCCTACGCAATATCGCTATGGAGTAGTAATTAATTATAATGCAAGCAGAACTAAAGGAGCAGGTTCTGGTTTCTTCTTACATTGTTCTAATGGCGCTCCAACAGCAGGATGTGTAGCAATTTCGACTTCGCATATGTCGACTGTATTACAAAAATTGCATAGAGGTGCTTACATTGTTAATGTCACAAGTGAGCAGGAATTATTAAATTATTAATCGAAAAAGAGGCTGTTAAATTAATCAGTCTCTTTTTTTATATAAAAAATTGATATTAAAGGATTAGATACATTTTATCTAGTCTTTTTTTATGTTTAATTTTTTGAGAGGAGTGGTGCAATTGATTGTATAGAATGGATAACATTAGTG
>NZ_JAARZJ010000048.1 GCF_014229245.1 Listeria farberi
ACTCACTCTCACTCAAGGACGAGGATGTCGACTCGGACTCACTTAACGCAATCGATTCCGACGTACTCTCAGATAAAAGAACATCAAGATATGGAATATCTTGCTCATCATCTGTCAACGGAACCTGAACACCTGGAAGCGTTGGATCTATATCGATGCTCGGATCTACAATATACTCTCTTCCATCTGATCCGGTAATTGTATCTGGCGGTATCGTCACGATATCTCCGCCTACGGCATCATCCGGTACACCAATCACTTCTTGGTCTCCACCTGGGATAGATGGATGTAATGCACCAGCTTTTTGATACTGCTTTACCGTATAATCTTCTTTCCACTGAGGTACCCCATTACCATTTGTATCTGTACTCGAAATAGTGGCTAGTGTATTAGTAGTATAACGTGCTTCTTGTGACGTCCCTTTCTCATAGATATATACATATCCTGTTGGTGGGGCATCTACTGATACTCCGTAGGAAGCAACTAACTGCGCGTTGTTCCCTGTACCTGTAACGGTATAAGTTGGCGTATAAGGAACATCCGTTCCTACCGCATTTCCATTCGCATCTTCTTTTTTTAATGACCCTACTTCGGATACCAGAATGACATAATCACCATTACTATCCGTTTCAGTATTTATCAAACCATAGTTTGTTCCATTTAATTGTGCTTTCGCATAATTATATACGTCTTCCAAGTAATTTAAGTTACTTGTTTCTTCTGCAAATAACGTTTGATCTCCAGTTGTTTGACTATCACCATCACTGTCTACCATTATCTTTACAGCAACGGGCTCTATACGTATAGTAACTTTTCCCGAAAAGCCACTATTAATACCACCATATCGATTCCACGAATAACTGAGATTCTGAGCCACATTAGCTAAACCAGTCCATGTAATTACAGGATTTGCGAAAGTACCACCATTAGAGATGTTAGACGGAGTTATTATATTTTCTTCTGTATCTTTTGCTATAAACGGTGTCTCTATTCGATTAAACCACTTTATTCCAGGAATAATAATTTCTTGATTTCTTACAGCTAGCTGACTAAAGCGAGAAGCTCTCAAATAACTTATATCACTTATCTGATTGTTGTCTGCATTTAAGTTTTTTAGCCTAGTCAAGCCGCTTAAATCGCTTAGATCACTTATCGAGTTGTTTGACACATTCAAGTTGCTTAGATTAGTCAAGCCGCTTAAATCGCTTAGATCACTTATCGAGTTGTTTGACACATACAAGGTGCT
>NZ_JAARZJ010000049.1 GCF_014229245.1 Listeria farberi
CAATTTAACATTTTTGGATTGTTCGCATAATAAACAAAATTAAATTTCCGAAAAAAATAATGTTAATATATTAAATAGGAGGTGGTAAATATGTCGTTTGTTTTATCAGTAGTTAGTATTTTTAGTTCAATTATTATGGGAGGGTAAAAAAGTAGCAACAAAAAAAGAAGCCCTGTAGCAGTCGGGAAACTAGCTAATTTAAAAGGACTTCCATAAAGAAATAATATCATATTAAAGTTTAAATAATCAATTAGAAGTAAGAGAGGTTAGAGAAAGGAATGAGCATAAAAACTATATGGAAGAAACATTCTTGCTTAGAAAATATAAGGATTATTTATTTAGCACCCACTTAACACAAGGAACAATAGAAAAAAATTTGTCTGTAATTACACGGGAATTGTTAAATAAAATCACTAATATTGAACTAACTCAGATAGAATATAGAAATATAATCATTGATATGAGAAAAAGATTGAGTTCAAATACTATGTATTATTATGTGAATATACTTAAAAGATTTTATGACTTTATGATAAATTTGAAATTGATTAGCATTAATGCGAATCCATTTTCAACTACCAAAATAAAGGTTACCTCAAATAGCTCGATGGAAGTTTTATATGAAAAAGAGATACTTGATATTTACAAAATTTTTAAGGATGGATGTAAAACTACAGGTTATCAAGAATTTTTATTTGATTTTTTATATTCGACTGGCGTTAGAGTAGCAGAGTTTGAAAATCTGAATATATACGATATTGATTTTGAAAATCGTGTAATTAGGATTTGTGGAAAAGGTAATAAAGAAAGAATCGTGGTTTATAATGAAAATTTGGAAATAAATTTATTGGCTTATTTAAAAGCTAGACAAGCTATAATGAAGTTTCATAGACGCCACCATTCATATTTTTTAATCGATTTTAATACAGGTGATCGATTGAAATATGCGAAAATTTATACAGAAATTGTTCAAGTTGGTAAAATTGTTCATAGAAAGATACATCCACATATATTAAGACATTCTTATGCTACTCATTTACTTGAAAACGGTTGTGATTTGCGCTATATTCAAGAACTATTGGGGCATTCTAGCGTTTCAACTACACAAAGATATACAAGAGTTCAACTTAAACATAAACAAGATATAATAATGAGATTTCATCCAAGAGGCTAGCAGCAACTTGGATTTTTTTATGATATGAATAGAATTTTCTATTATTAGTAAGATTATGTTATAA